>NZ_JBNVBV010000026.1:0-552 GCF_052274505.1 Microbacterium sp. F2 | reverse complement strand
CGTCCAGATCCACCATCACCCGCTCGCCATCGCCTGCTCGGAGCAGCGGCGCGTCGACAGCGAGATTCGCGAACACCCGGGAGGCGACGGCGTCGAGCTGGCGGACGTGTCCGAACCGGAACTCCCGCAGGAACGACCCGAGCGTCGACGGCGCATACGTCCGGTCGAACAACCGGCCCATTCCGCCATGGCGGAGCAGGTTCATGTCGTCGATCGAGTCCGCCCCGGCGAGCATGCCCGCGACCAGTGCCATCACCTTCGCACCCGCGTTGGCGCCCTTATCCGTCGGGACGCTCAACCGCTCACGCGCGAGCTCGTCCAACCCCGCGGAACGCGCCAGGCGGAGCATCGGCACCAGCCCCGCGGCCGACACGAGATTCGGATCATCGAACACCGCAGACACTGCGGCGGGGGCGTGCTTGAATTGCATCTACGAGATGCCTCTCCGACCAGACGAACAGAACCCTAAGCAAGCTCTATTCTTCCTGATCAGAGGGGCATTTCTACGTCACGACGCTCGCTCAACGCCCCGTCCATCGGTGGATCGAGGCT
>NZ_JBNVBV010000025.1:0-610 GCF_052274505.1 Microbacterium sp. F2 | reverse complement strand
AGGCGAAAAGAACCCCGGCGAGGGGAGTGAAAAAGAACCTGAAACCGTGTACGTACAAGCAGTGGGAGCCTACTTGTACGTACACGGTGGATGCCCTGGCAGTCAGAGGCGATGAAGGACGTGCTAATCTGCGATAAGCGCCGGCGAGGTGATATGAACCTTTGACCCGGCGATTTCCGAATGGGGAAACCCAGTGTGTTCCGACACACTATCGTTAAGTGAATACATAGCTTAACGAAGCGAACCGGGGGAACTGAAACATCTAAGTACCCCGAGGAAAAGAAATCAACCGAGATTCCCCCAGTAGCGGCGAGCGAACGGGGAGCAGCCCAGAGTCTGAATCAGCTTGTGTGTTAGTGGAAGCGTCTGGAAAGTCGCACGGTACAGGGTGATAGTCCCGTACACGAAAGCACACATGCTGTGAACTCGAAGAGTAGGGCGGGACACGTGGTATCCTGTCTGAATATGGGGGGACCATCCTCCAAGGCTAAATACTCCTGACTGACCGATAGTGAACCAGTACCGTGAGGGAAAGGCGAAAAGAACCCCGGCGAGGGGAGTGAAAAAGAACCTGAAACCGTGTACGTACAAGCAGTGGGAGCCTACTTGT
>NZ_JBNVBV010000024.1:0-1117 GCF_052274505.1 Microbacterium sp. F2 | reverse complement strand
CACCATCATCGAGGTCCACGGATACCAGAAGCAGGGCGCCGGTTTCGGGTACTCCGGCGTCCGGGGGCTGAACGCCCTCCTCGCCACGGCATCGACCACCTCGTCGGCGCCGGTGATCCTGGCCCAGCGGTTGCGGCAGGGGAAGACCGGGTCCCCGAAGGGGGCCGCGCGGATCGTCGGCGATGCTCTCGCCACCCTGCGCCGCACCAGCGCCGCGACCGGGGCCAGGCCGTTGCTGCGGGCGGACTCCGCGTTCTACGGACACGCGACCGTCGGCACCGCGATCAAGGCGGGCGCCGACGTGTCGGTGACCGTGAGGATGGACCCGGCGGTGAAGGCCGCGATCGCGACCATCCCGGATGATGCGTGGGAGATGATCGAGTACACCGACGCGATCCGTGACGAGACCACCGGGCAGCTGATCTCCAAAGCCGAGGTCGCCGAGGTCCCGTTCACCGCGTTCCGCTCGAGGAAGAAGGCGGAACAGGTCGCCGGACGGTTGGTGGTGCGGCGCATCCCCGATCTGAACCCGAGACAGGTGGAGCAGCCGACCCTGTTCGACGTCTACCGGCATCACGCGTTCTTCACCACCACAGCGAAGGAGGTGATGGACACGGTGGCCGCGGACAAGACCCACCGCGGTCACGCGATCATCGAGCAGGTCCACGCCGACCTCAAAGCGGGGCCGCTCGCGCACCTGCCCTCCGGGGTGTTCACCGCGAACAGCGCCTGGCTCGTCATCGCCGTGATCGCATTCAACCTCACCCGCGCTGCCGGTCTCGTCGCCGACCGAGCGGGACGGCTCGCGAGAGCAACGACCGCGACGATCCGCCGCACCCTGATCCACGTCCCCGCACGGCTGGCGCGCTCCGCGCGCCGAATCACGCTGCACCTGCCCGAGGCCTGGCCATGGCAGACCGCGTTCGACCGGCTCTTCACAGCCACGCACGCGCCACCGCCAACGGTGACCACCTGACCATCGCCGCAACGCGGCACGACCGAGGACCAAGTGGACGACCGGGATGCGACGCCCGGAACTCAACCCTGCCCTCGACGCGTCACCGCGCCCCGATCATGCCGCCCCGGCACACCCACGGCTCATCGGTGGATCGAGGCT
>NZ_JBNVBV010000023.1:0-1270 GCF_052274505.1 Microbacterium sp. F2 | reverse complement strand
CGAGGTGCCTCACTGAAAAGTGAGCGCGAGGGGTGAGCTGGTGCCTCACGAATTGTGAGCGCGAGGCTTGCGGTCATTTTGTTGGTTGGAGTCGACGGATCGACGGTTCCAAGGATGCCATGTCAAGTCCGCGCGCAGTGGCAAGGGCGTCGGTTTTGTCTTTGGAGAGCTCGATCAGGCGAAGCTGGATCTTGTTGATCTGTCGGGTCAGGTCGGCCGGGTTGATGCCTGCGATGCGGGCCTTGACGGCGGTGGCTTGCTCGTCGGTGAGCACCCCGGACTCGAGTACCCGCAGCCACGGCGTTCTCGGCCTGTCGTAGATGCGTTTGCGGCGCCCGTCGACGGTGGTGGCATACCCGATCGGCTTCTTGGTCGGGGTGAAGAAGTTCAGCCGCAGCGACACCAGCGGCCACAACTCGTTCAGCAGGGCGAGCTCCTCGGGGGTGTCGTACCGCCAGTGGAACGCGTGCTTGCGGACGACGTGGTTGTTCTTGGACTCCACGGTGGCCTGGTCGTTTTTCTTGTAGGGTCGCGACCGGGTCTGGGCGATATCGCGCTGTTGCAGCCAGTCGGCGACGTCGTGATTGATGAACTCGGAGCCATTGTCCGAGTCGAAAACGCGTAGCGGGAACGGGAACATCCCTTCCAGCTCGGCAACGGTCTGCACGATCCATTTGGACGCGTTGTTGCGGATTGAGGTGTTCTCGGTCCACCCGGTGACCAGATCCGTCATCGTCAATGACCGTGCGAACTCCCCGGCAAATGTCGGCCCGCAGTGCGCGACGGTGTCCGCCTCGACCACCCCCGGCTCGGTGGGCGGGGTATCGCCGGCCTTCGACAACCCGATCGAGTTGCGCAGCAACGGCGACGGTTTCGTGGTCGCGATGCCCCGCAGCTGCATTCCCCGCCGTGCCGGGGCCAAGTACCGGTCGATCGTGGCCGGGCTCATCGCCTCCAACTCCGCGATCGTCCCGGGTGTCGTGAACGGGCGGTCGAGGTCCCCCGCCTCTCGCAGCAGCGGCAGCCACATCGGGAGCATCACGGTGAAGTACTTCCCGCACGGACAGCCCATCAGCGCCCACACATGCTCCAGCAGCAGCCGGGACTCATCGCTATACGACTTCGCTCGCAACCGTCGCCGATCAACCTGCTCGGCAGGGTCTGGCAGCGGCGGCCCGGTCAGCATCCGCCTGGCGCTCGACCGTGCCATCCCGGTCGAGGCCATCACCTCATCGAGAATCCGCCCCCGGTCGGTCTTGGACGCTTTCGC
>NZ_JBNVBV010000022.1:0-1353 GCF_052274505.1 Microbacterium sp. F2 | reverse complement strand
GGGCCTTGACCCTTGATCGTGGACACGGTGTCGGGTGGGTTATGCCGCTTCCGCGAGGGTAGCTGATCTCGCGGCTTCGTAGACGTTCTCGTAGGTGTTCGGGGTGATGTTGCCGATCGCGGAGTGGCGTCGGCGGGTGTTGTAGCGGCTCGCCCAGCGGAACACGGCCCGATAGGCGGTGGCCTGGTCCGGGAACGCTGACCGGCCGGCGAGGAGCTCGCGCTTGAGCGTCGCGTTGAAGCTCTCCGCGAGTGAGTTGTCGGCACTCGTGCCGATCGCGCCCATGGACTGGGTCACGCCCAGCTGCTCGCAGAGCGCGGCGTAGGCCTTCGAGGTGTAGACGCTGCCGTGGTCGGAGTGGAAGATCGCGCCGACCAGCGACCCGCGGTCGCGGTGCGCGGCACGGAGGGCGTCTTCGACGAGTTCGGTGCGCATGTGGTCGGCGACTTGCCAGCCGGCGAGCTTCCGGGAGCCGAGATCGATGCAGGACGCGAGGTAGAGGTTCGTGCCGTCGGCGATAGGCAGGTAGGTGATGTCGCCCACGTAGCGGCGGCCGGGCTCGCCGACGGAGAAGTCCCGTCCGATCAGGTCGGGGAAGCGCCTGGCGGACTGGTCCGGGATCGTGGTCTTCACCCGTCGTCGCAGCCGGATCCCCGCGAGGCGGTGCTCACGCATCACCCGCGCGACGCGCTTGTGGTTCACTCGCTCCGCCGCGGGCACGCCGTCGTTGAGGTCGGCGGTGATCCTGGGCGCCCCGTAGGCGCGGTCGCCGCCCTGGGCGGGGTCTTGCAGCACCCGGATCCGCGCCGCCAACACCGCGTCGTCTGTCGCCTTCGCGGCTCGCCGCCCGGCGGAGTCCAGCCAGGCGTAGAACGACGAGCGGGCGACCTCGACGACTTCACACAACCGCTTCACGCCGTAGGCGTCCTTGTGGTCCTCAACGAACTGGAAGCGGTTCACCAGTTCGTCTCCCCGGCGAAATACTTCGCCGCCTGACGGAGGATGTCCCGCTCCGTCTCGAGCTTGCGGGTCTCGGCCTGCGAGGCGGCGAGCTCGGCCTCCAACCGGAGGACCTTCGCCGCCTGCGACTCCGGTCGCCCCGCCGCCCCCGGCGGCGACGCCGCGGCAACCGTGACCCCGGAGCCGAGCTTGTCGACCCACTCCTTCAACGCGCCGCGGGAGATCCCGAGGTCCCCGGCGATGCCCTTGAGCGTCGCACCCGGCGTGGACTCATACAAGTCCACCGCCCGCTGCCGGAACTCGTCCGTGTAGTTCTTCCTAGCCATCCCTTGGATTCTCGCTTCCCCAGCATCGTGCTGGAATCAGCGTGTCCAAGATCAGGGGTCAAGCGCC
>NZ_JBNVBV010000021.1:0-1417 GCF_052274505.1 Microbacterium sp. F2 | reverse complement strand
CCTGGAGTCCCGCGGGGTGGTGGTCTTTCGGGCCCGCGGCGTCGTGACCGCGACGGGGTGAGCCATCGTGCGATGGTCAGTGAGAACGACCAAGAACTCACACAGAAAGACGACACCGCACGATGGCTCTTGACCAGTCTGCCCTCCTCGAGCTGCTCGGGGAACTGAAGCTCACCGGCACCACCGACCGCATCCGAGCCGCGACCGAGCGGCTCTACCAGGAGCTGATCGACGCGGAGACAGCCGCATTCATCGGCGCCGCCCCCTACGAGCGCACGAGCGAGCGCACGACTACCCGCAACGGTTCCCGGCCGCGGGTGCTGTCGACCACGGCTGGGGATCTGGAGTTGCGGATCCCGAAGTTGCGGCAGGGGTCGTTCTTCCCGTCGCTGCTGGAGCGGCGCCGCCGGGTCGACCAAGCCTTGTTCGCGGTCGTGATGGAGGCCTACCTCCACGGCGTCTCAACCCGGAAGGTCGATGACCTCGTCAAAGCGCTCGGCGCTGACACTGGCATCTCGAAGTCCGAGGTGTCCCGCATCTGCCAAGGGCTCGACGCCGAGGTCGCATCGTTCCGCGACCGCTCGCTGTCTGACATCGCCTACCCCTACGTGTTCCTCGACGCGACCTACTGCAAGGTCCGCATCGACCACCGTGTCGTGTCCCAGGCGGTCGTCGTCGCGATCGGCGTCGCCGCTGACGGGCGGCGGGTCGTGCTGGGCTTCGATGTCGGAGACAGCGAGACCGAGGAGTTCTGGAAGCAGTTCCTGCGCTCGTTGAAGACACGAGGTCTGGGCGGGGTGAAGCTGGTGATCTCCGACGCCCACGCCGGACTGAAGAAGGCCGCAGCGACCGTGTTGCAGGGCGCCGCCTGGCAGCGCTGCCGCGTCCACTTCATGCGCAACGTCCTGACCGCCCTCCCGAAGGGCCGGCAGGAGATGGTCGCCAGCGTGATCCGCACGATCTTCGCCCAACCCGACGCCGAGCACATCGATGCCCAGTTCGACGAAGTCGTGCGCATGATCGAGCGCGTCCACCCCAAGACCGCCGTGATGCTCACCGACGCCCGTGACGACATCCTCGCGTTCAAAGCGTTCCCCGCCCGGCATTGGCGACAGATCTGGTCCACGAACCCGCTGGAACGCCTCAATCGGGAGATCAAGCGCCGCACCGACGTCGTTGGCGTGTTCCCGAACAACGCCGCCCTGCTCCGCCTGGCCGGCTCCGTCCTCGTCGAGCAACACGACGAATGGGAAGCCGCCGACCGCCGCTACTTCTCCGAAGCCTCCATGACCGAGCTCACCGCGACCACCCCCACCATCGACGAGGCGGTGATACTCCCCGAGATCACCGCCGCCTAAACTAACGACAGCTGATCATCGCAACGAAGCGAAAGACCACCACTCAAACGGACGCGGCC
>NZ_JBNVBV010000020.1:0-1696 GCF_052274505.1 Microbacterium sp. F2 | reverse complement strand
GTACATTTGGACCGAGCCACTCCGTTACAAGGTTGAGCACCGCATCGCTGTTCGACTCCTGCATCAGCATGTGGCCGTTGCCAGCCACGTTCGCTGCCGTCAACGCGACGAACCTGACATCGCCGCCTCGCTCGGCGAGCCAGTCAGCAGTCGCGCGGTCCGACTCGATCGGATGATCGGTGTCGTGGGTACCGACCATCACGAGGGTCGGTAGGCCGTCCAACTCCCTGTCGCCGATATGGACCTGCGCACCGCGAACGTTCTGCCGCTCGAGGAGGAGCCCGGCTGGGATTGGCACCAGCTGCGAACGGAGCTCGTCCAGGTGACCGGGTGGGAATTGCTCGCTTGCACCGACCAGCTTCGTCTCGATGAACTCTGATCCGGGATGCCACCAGCCGCGACGGGGAAGCCTCCAGGTGAGCGGGCGTCCCTGGACGACGATGTGATCGGCGTCCTCCTCCAGCACGGCGGGCTCGGGCTGGATGTCCCCGGGGGGAGCGGGTGCCAGCGCGACTAGGGCGATCAGTGAATCCCGATGGTGGAAAGCGACCCGATAACCGAAAGCGGCGGACATGGAGTGGACCACGAGGACGACCGGAACGCCGAGCGCAGCGATTAGCTCCACGATCGCGCCGGCGACCGCCGCCCCATCCAGCCGCGTGTCGGGGTCCCATGCGCCGCCAGCCGACAACCCAGGCCACGTCATCACGACCGCGCGGTATCCGGCTTCGGCGAGACGGGGCGCCCACCCGGGTCGCCCGCCGATCGCTCGACTCCAGCCATCGGGGCCCACCCCCCCGCCGTGAACGAGCAGCACCGTCGCACGGGCGGGGCCGCCGGGCAGCCATTCGGCGTAAGCGACGGTCCCAGCGGAAGTCGCGAAAGAGCGAAACGTCGTCACGACATAACGGAGACGATGGCTGCTGCCAGCTCCACCGGGCGCGTCAACATGGCCATGTGGCTCCCCGGCGAGCTCGCGGTCGTCGGGTTCGTGAGCCGGTCTGCTGATGCGCGGTACAACTCCTGCGGCACAGCCCGATCCTCTTGCAGGAAGATGTAGCCGCTCGGCACGTCACCGGTGCCGGCCGACCGAAGACGGATCGGCTCGTCGAGCCAACCGCCAGGCGACGGCACCAGACGGGGCTCGACCTGCGCGTGAAGCTCCTCCGATCCGTCCTGCAAGAAAGCCGTCATGAATAGCTGCGGCGGGATCGGCACGCTCTGGTCGGGCGAGGATGCGGCTGTGCCACGGGCGAAATTCGCCAACTCGGTGGGGAGGATCGCATTGATCGACTCGCCGTCGGCGAGTACCCACGCGTCGATGAAGATCGCCTGCTCCACCTGCTCCGGCATCGCCTCAGCTACGAGCTGGATGATCGGGCCGCCGCCACTGTGGCCGACTACTACGAACCGGTCCCACCCCTTGTCGGCGATCCGGCCGATGAGATTGTCCGCCATGGTCGAGAGCGTGACACCTGCACGGTCGTCGTTGTCACCGAGACCCTGCAAGGTTGGGGCCCATACCTCGTGGCCTGCCTTCGCGAGCTCAGCGACAACGCCGTCCCACGCCCAACCACCCTGCCAACCTCCATGAACCAAGACGATGCGCATTCTGGAACTCCTTTGTTCACCGACGGCGGGTTCCGTCGGATGGAATCCCACTCTACCTAGCAGAGTCTGTGCAGAACAACAGTCC
>NZ_JBNVBV010000019.1:0-1946 GCF_052274505.1 Microbacterium sp. F2 | reverse complement strand
GGGGGAGAAGATGGCAGGAAATGTAAAATGTATACGTCGCCACGTCGCCGCCCTGCCCTTACTGGCCGGAACGGCTCTGGGGGCGAAGAACGGCGACGTTGGCGGCCTTGGACGCCTGCCTGCTATCGAGGGGTTTTGGTGGGCTGTGATGTTGGCAGGAAATAGGGGCTGATTGTTCAGTACCCCTCACACAGCCTCACATCCCATGTTTTCAGGGGTTGGAGGGCCTTTTGGCATGAAGAACGAAAATCCGCCCTGATGGGCGGGCAAAACCCCTCCTCCCCTGCCTCTTGGGGGGCGATGTCGTCGGGGTTTTGCGATGAGCCTGGACGCGGCCCGCTCGCATCACGACGGGCCGTAGGGACGCGTCCAGGCGGGGGCCGATCCGGGCGCTACGGCTTTCCGCCTTCCATGATCTGCAGCAGGGGGCCGGCGCCCTCCCGGGCAGCCTTGCGGGCCGAGGCGTTGGGAATGTGCGTGGCAATGCCGGGATTCAGGAAGTAGCGGACAGTCCGGCCTTCCTTCTCGCGGCGGATCGCGTTGATGGAGGCAAGCTCGCTCATCGTGCTGGAGAGATCGCGGGGAGTCATTCCGACACGCTCCGCCAGCTGCTGCCGCGTAGCCATGATCTCGCCGGTGTCCATGCGGAGATGTTCGAGCAGGGTGGCCCAGAGCTCTTGTGCCTTGTGCGGGCGCTTGGAGTGCTGGTTGATCCAGCGGACCACGGCAGCGTTTTCTTTCGGTCCTAGCATCACGAAAATCCAGTTTTCAGAGCTTTTGGCATGGGCTTTGGCGGCACCGTCGATCTTGGCAAGGGTGTCGGGATCGAGACCAAGGCGGCGGGCCTGAGCGACGAACTGGCGGGCTTCCTCGCGCCGTTTCTTGGCCCGTTCATCGGATAGCTTGGTGACGGTGTGACCTCGCTCCTGCGGGGTCTCTGAGGCAGGTCCGCGGGCACGGCGTTTCAGACTCTTTTCGGCCCTTTCGATCACCGCCGCGAAGGCATCTTTCGCTGACTGCATCTGTCCCTCAATAGGTCGCATGTTGTGCGACCTAGCGGTCGCATGTTGTGCGACCTATTTCAAGTCTAAGTTGCTAGTAAAAAAGCAATATCCGGCTGACCTAGATAGAGATAGATAATATCTCCCTTACCCTCTTGTGGAAAACTTGGCCGTTTGCGCCTCTGGAACGGTCGGATTTTGCTGGGGAATAGGATGGTGGTTTTGGCCACCGTAGCGCCCCGATCGGCAGCGGATCAGGACTTGGCCGAGAAGGGCCACAGGCGGCGCTTGCCTACTGGCGCAGGAGGCGGGGCCGAGGCGGTGTCGTTCCTGGCAAGTTCCCGGACCTGACCCCGGAGATCCTCGATCTCGGCCACCAGAGCGCCGCAGAGAGCTTCTAGCGCGCCAAGGCGCATATCCATGCCCCTGTGATCCTCAGATGCCTCTGAGAGGCGCTGAGAGGCTCCCTGAGGGGCCTCTTCAGCTTTTGAGGCTATCGGAGGTGCGGGAGGCTTTAAGGGGCTCCTGCGCGCTCTCTGAGGCCGCTGCGCGATCCAGAGCTCAAGAGCTTCCCTTTCAATCGCCCACTGCCCTCCGATCTTCGTGGCCGGAAGGTCTTCGGTGGTGATGGCGCGGAGGATCGTCGCGCGGCTTTTGCCGCAGAGTTCAGCGGCGGCGTTCGGGGTCAGTCGGCTCATTCGCAATGGAATGGACAGATTTGGACACCTTTGCAAGTTTCGCCGAAATGGAACGAAGCGAAGCGAAATCCTTCCAACCCTCTCCCCGCCTCATCAGGGGAGAAGATGGCGGGGGAGAAGATGGCGGGGGAGAAGATGGCGGGGGAGAAGATGGCGGGGGAGAAGATGGCGGGGGAGAAGATGGCAGGAAATGTAAAATGTATACGTCGCCACGTCGCCGCCCTGCCCTTACTGGCCGGAACGGCTC
>NZ_JBNVBV010000018.1:0-2476 GCF_052274505.1 Microbacterium sp. F2 | reverse complement strand
GGGGGGCGTCCCCCGCTTCTATGCGAGCATCGCCGCATAGATATAGAGAGAGAAATGCTAATGCATTGATATATAATGATTATCGAAGGGGCCATGTTTCATAGCTGGTGAAACATCGATGTTTCATAGCTGGTGAAACATGGCAGCCCTATTTGAAACAGGTTGTTTCAGATATGAAACGCTACTAGCTGTTTATGAACAGCAGATTCGGAGGGGCTATGGGGTTATCATTCAGATCGGCAGAAGAGCGGGCGCAGTTCGCTGAACGTCTTGCACAAGGTCGAGACGAAGACGCGAGCAGAGAAGAGCAGAGGACCGCAAATCGGGACTTTTCGCAGGTCTACCCTAAGGGCTGGACTCGCATCCGTGCGCTATTGAACGAGAGTAAGTCTAGGGCTCCGCTGCTCCTTTACACGTTCATCGCGGAACACATGGACGCCGATGGCGGGGCCCTTGTGGTGGATCAAGAAACGTTGTGCGAAGCGCTGGGCGTTTCGAGAACGACGCTCTGGCGAGCGATCACTTTCCTTGAAGAGCGCAATGCGCTCTTGCGTGTGAACGTGGGCGGATCGGTTTCGGCCTATGCCTTGGACCCGACCGAGATCTGGAAAAGCTGGGACCGCGAAAAGGAAAAGGCTGTTTTCCGCACGAAAACTCTTGTTCGCAAGAGCGGCGCGAACGCAGGTGTGAAGCGCCGGATGCAGCTTATGCTATCAGAAGGGCAGCCAGAACTGCCCCTAGATAACGAAGTTTCCTAGACCTCCCAAGGACGGCGCCCGGGCATCGACGTCAGGCCCTCGAAAGTCGCTGGAGCAGCAGCCGGATCGCGGCCGATCCGGACTTCCCGAGTGGCCTCCGCGCCGATGATCGGCCCGCCCTTATGCCCTTTAGACGGCGACCCGTAACGCGATTGCGTGCGTGTCGAAGCATGCCCAAGAGCTTCCGCGATCTTTACCGGATCGTCGCCCCTCCCCTTCATGTCCGAAGCCGACTGATGCCTAAAGCTGTAAGCCGAAATCGCCCCCAATCCGGAACGGCGGCGGATGTCCACGAAATCTGCCGCTATGCGCTTGGCTTTCCTTTGAACGCGGGCGCCCTGTCGATTGCCCAGCATCATCGCGATGATCCGGCCCACTTCGGAGGCCGGATCGACGGCGATCCGGCGGATCGGTTGCCCCTTGTCTGCCGTGACCTTCGCGCCCGGTATTTCGATGACCAGGGCATCACCATCACGCCGGATCGTGACCCCGCGCTCGATCTCTGCGGGCCGGCATCCAGTGGCCCACATAACAGCCACAGCGGCACGTTGCCCCTTGGTCGCGGCATCGAAGGCCACGCGCTGCCACCGCATACGGGGCAGCGTTGACCGCTTCGACCGACGCGGCTTTTCTGGCTCGGGTCTCGTCATTGCCAAGACCTGGCGATAAGCGAGCACGGCATGCCGCGCCCTCTTCGCCGCATCGACCGCCTCCGCCAGATCGAGCGTCCGATCGGTGACGCCGCGCCACCGCCTGCACTCGTCGGCGAGCTGGTAGAGCACCGCCGCCCGAGTTGTGTGCCAGCTCTGGGCCGTCACGCCGTCCATGAGACGCCCCGCGCCCTTCGCCGTGACCTGAACGCGGCTTCTCGCGAGCCGTCGGTAAAGAGCGATGGTGGCATCGCTCTTTACCGAACCGACCCGCTCCAAGATCCCCGTCGTCGCTTTGACGACGGCTGTGGTCTCCTTCACGAACGCGAACAACCTCGCTTTCGTCTCAGGAGGCCACAGCGCGCGACCGTAGGGCTTGCCCTCGGTCTCGCGGCTCTCTCGATCTCCTGCCGTCATCTCGTTCGCGCCTCTCTTCGTTCGGCATCCGTCCGCAGGACGGATAAGGCGGGCTGGGCATACGCCCTTTTCGCCCGCCTGCTGTGGGTGGGTGATAATGTAATTATCGCCCCCCACAGCCACATTATCACCCCCCATCCATATGGGGGGTGATAATGTAAGAAAAAAGCCCTGCCCAGAAGCGCGGACACGCGCTTCTGGGCAGGGCTAAGAAAATAAGAGAGGCGGAGTTTTCTCCGTCTCTCGCCCGTGGACAACCGCCAGCCAGCCCCATGAATGGCGCTGGCGGTTGCCCACCGGCTTCTGTTGCGCACCGCCGGTGAGGCCGTGCGGATGGGGGGTGAGCGCTCCCGCCAAGAGGGGCTGTAGCGATCCCCCCATCCATCCGCCGAAGGCGGATTGCGCCGAAGGCGCCTGGTCGGCTGCCGCCTGGCGCTTCTCCTCTTGTCATCCTCCCCCTCTCCTTCCGCACCTTCCTTCTTGTCATCATCCAGGGGGGGGCGGGGGGGGTCTCCCCCCCGGACGAAACGCATGCGTTTCGTAACGTGAGAATTTGCAAAATTATCGGGGGTGCGGGGGGCGTCCCCCGCTTCTATGCGAGCATCGCCGCATAGATATAGAGAGAGAAATGCTAATGCATTGATATATAAT
>NZ_JBNVBV010000017.1:0-6783 GCF_052274505.1 Microbacterium sp. F2 | reverse complement strand
ACCATCGCACGATGGCTCACCCCGTCGCGGTCACGACGCCGCGGGCCCGAAAGACCACCACCCCGCGGGACTCCAGGTTGGAATCCGGGTTCGCAACGCCCGAGACCTTCACACGCGCGTTCGTGCAGCGGTTCGAGATCAGTCCATCGGAGTATCGGAGGATGCTGCGCGCGTACCGCGAGCACGCGGACCTGGCGCAGCAGAGCACGACGTTTGCGGGCTTCGCAGAAGAGACGCCGCTGACACTCCGTTATGACCTCGATGCCGTCCCGGTACGGGTTGAGAGCACCCCCGAGCGGCACCTGCTCGTCCTCCGTCATCGCGGGTACAACGGCCTCGGCATCGGGCACCCATCGGTCGAGCCGTGGCAGCAGCTGAGGGCCTTCGCGATAGAGCACGGCATCGCCCACTCCTCCGACCTCCTCGTGGGCATCACCCCAGATGACCCTTACGTGGTGGACAACGAGCAGATCCGCTTCGACGCTGGCATCCCCATTGCCGCACCGATAGATCCACCCCACCCCTTCACCTACCGCCAGATGCCGGCGCAGGTGTGCGTCGCGCATCGGCACACCGGCGGTGCAGAGCAGATCGCGAAGACCTTCGCGGCTATCGGGGTGCAATGGATGCCCTCAGAAGGGTGGCGGTTGCGCTGCGCACCGCCCTTCGAGATCCATCACGTCGACCAGCGCGCGAACGACGCCGTTCGCGTCAGCTGGACAGACGCCTATGTGCCTCTTGATCACCACCCCGACCATCACCCAGGAGAAGGCCCATGATCGCTTTCGAGTTCACCGAGCACATCGACAGATCGCAACAGGAAGTGTTCGCAGTGCTGGCAGATCCCACAAGGGCGGTCGACTACGTCGACGGTGTCGTGAAGAGCGTGAAGGTGACGGATGGCCCGCTCGCTGTGGGGTCCGTCATCGAGGAGACGCGCCGAGTGAAGAGCAAGGAGGCGACGGGGCAGCTGCAGATCGTGGCTCTCGAGCCGCCCACCGCTTTTGCGGTCGCCAGCGAGGCGGAGGGCATCACCGCGACCTACGTCTACCGGCTGCACCCGGCCGGCACCGGCACGCGGATCGAGTGGACGTGCGAGCTCGCCGCCGGCGGACTGCGGCGGATGATGCTGCCCCTGGTGGCCGCGATCACAAAGAAGGAGGACGGCGACCATCTGGCCCGACTCAAGGCATACATCGAATCGCAGCGAGCAACGGAGACCGCCTCGTGATGCCTTCCGACACCAGCGTCGACGAGGCGCTGGACCGGGCAACCGGGCCACGACGCGGCGAGGTAACCGAACTCCTCGAGCTCTTCGAGCACGTTGCACAGCGCCCGCCGGTGGTGTGGGCGGAACGGATTGTCGGGTTCGGCCAATACGGCTACGCGTACGACAGCGGGCGAGAGGGTATCGCGCCTGAGATCGCCTTCGCTTCCGGGTCCAAGCACACGCTTTACCTGGTCGAGGGGTTTGCCGAGCGGTGGCCCGACCTGCTCGAGCGGCTCGGTCCACACCGCACCAGTAGCGCGTGCCTCTACCTCCCCCGATTGTCGGGGGTGGACCAAGATGCGCTGCGGGAACTACTCGATCGCTCCCTCGCCGTCATTCGAGACGTGCACGGCGACGGCAAATGAGCATGGCGTCTCTCGTCCAAGTAGCCCAGCGCGTGGTCGATCTGGAACGCGCCACAGCCTTCTATTCCGCACTGCTCGGCTCCGCCCCTGTGGCCCGATTCGATCCGCCCGGTTTGGTGTTCTTCGATCTCGACGGCGTCCGTTTGCTACTCGAGAGCGCGGCACCGTCAGCGCTGCTCTACCTCCGCGTCGATGATCTGGAGTTAGCCGTCGACCGAGCCGGCGAGGTCGAAATCGTATCCCCGGGGCGGCCGATCTTCACTCACACCAGAGATGCGCTCGGACCAGCAGGGCGAGAAGAATGGCAAGCATTCATTCGCGACCCCGAAGGAAATCTCGTAGGTCTAGTGGCGTTCAGAGATCCAGCGGAAATCAAGTACTGACGGCTTCGACGAAGCTGGCCGCAGCCGTCGTGGACAACTCAGCACAGAATCTGGCCGCACTCCGGTGGACATCTTCGGTGGGAGATCCCGGCTCTGTGGCTGGCACCGCGGACAACTCTGAGCGGTTCCTACAGGTAGTTGTAGGTTCCACGTGAAGATGGCCGTTTCTGTGTCAACTTGGCCCGCACTTGGCCATTCGGCCAAGTGCGGTGGATGGATTTGGCATCGACGTGATCGGGCGGCTCATCTCCGTCGACCCGGTCTGGCGTGGGGTCGCGGTCAGAGTGGGCTGTTCACATCCAACACGCGAGAATATTTCTGCACATGGATCGCGCGATTGTCGGAGGCGCTGACTAAGATGGGAGTCATGGCAGAGTTTGCTTCTGATCGCCGGACCGGCCGGGTGATGCTCGGCACGGTCCGAGTTGCGCGTGGGTGGACGCAGGGTGCGTTGTCCGAAGCCACGGGGATCTCGCAAGCGGTGCTGTCGAAGGCGGAATCCGGGCTGGTGGAGTTGGACCCCGACCGCCTGGAGAAGCTGAGCGGTGTGCTGCGTGTTCCACCGGTGCTGCTGACGGTCCCGGTGGATGAGGGAGCGGCGCCGTATGTGTTCCATCGCAAGCGCTCCACGTTGCCCCTGTCGGTGGCGAACCGGTTGCGGGCAGAACTGGAATTGCTGCACTTGCAAGTGACGGGGCTCGTCGCGGGAGACACGCCGGTGCGGCTGGTGCGGCACCCGCTTCCGCCCGATGGCTTCGATACTCCGGAGGAGATCGCGCAGGAGGTGCGTGCGTCGATCGGTATCGCGTCCGGTCCGCTGGAAGACCTCGTGCGCTCGCTGGAGGATGCCGGGGTTGTGGTGGTGAAGCGATCGTTGGGGTCGGAGCGGATCGATGCGATGGTGAGCTGGCCGGAAGGACAGCGACCAGTGGTGCTGCTGGGAGATCACATTCCGCCGGATCGGCAGCGGTTCTCGCTGGCGCATGAGCTTGCGCACGCGGTGATGCATCAGGTGCCGTCGGAGACGCAGGAGTCTGAGGCGGATCGGTTCGCGGCGGAGTTCTTGATGCCGGCGCAGGATGTGCGCATGGATCTGGCGGCGGCACCGGTGACGATCCCGGGCTTGGCACGGTTGAAGTCGAAGTGGCGGGTGTCGATCGCGGCGCTGCTGCGGCGTGCGGTGGATCTGGATGTGATCAGCGAGGGCCGTTACCGGCAGTTGAACATCGAGCTCTCCCGCGCCGGATATCGGAGCGTAGAGCCGGTAGCGATCGCCGAGGAACATCCTGGTCTGATCGACCGGGTGGTGCAGCAGCGGCTGAATGAGGGTGAGAGCGTCGCAGAGCTCGCGCGCGACGCGTTCCTGGTTCAGGACGAGTTCGAAGACCTTTACGTGAGGAGCGCAGCATGACCGATCGGGCCAACATCGAGGTGGTCGACAGCTCTCTGGTTTCGCGGACGACGCGTGAGTCGCTCGCCGGTGCCACGCTGGTCGAGCGCACTTTGGGCGGGCGAGTGTTCACGATGGCTGGCGGTGAGACGATGCAGACCGCCCCGCACGTGAACATGGAACACGGCGGCATGGTGTTGTCGGGGCCGACGGCTCTTCAGACCGCCTGGCGCCTGCGGGCGCGGCATCAGGATTTGGTTTTCCTTATCGAGCCGACTTCGGTGCTCGCTCCGGCGACGGCCGAGCGCCCGTTGATTATCGATGAACCGGTGGATGCGCTCATCGCGCCCACGGTGGAGGAGACTCTCCAGGCGCAGCGCGATGCAGGCGCGGCGGTCGCGGTGATCCCAGCGGGGTTTGTGGACGTCGCAGACCCGGGGGCGCTTAAGGCGGTCCTCGCGGCTGCGGACAATATCGACCGCGACGACGTGATCCTCCCGTTGGCCGTCCATCAGAAGTGGTCGACGCCGGATCACATCTCGCAGTTGATCGCGGTCGCCGCGCGGAGCCGTCATCCGGTGGCGTTGGCGCTGGGAGCGAAGGCGGGTGATCCTCTGAATCTCAAGGGGGCGCCGGAGTCGTATCGCCGGTTCTTCGGCGAGGTGAAGGGTGCGGTGCCGTGGCGGGCGGACTTCGCTGGCATCGATGCGTTCGCGTCCGGCGCTCGCGCGGCCGTGATCGGGCAGATCCCGAGCCTGCGGCGCCTGCCGGTGCCGGGCAGCCGACCGTACTCGAGTCGCCCTGGTGATCGCACGCCGCACGTGCTGATGCCGGAGCTGATGCGATTCGCCCGGTCCAGCGAGATGCACCTGAAGTGGTTCGCCAGCGCGACTCCGTGGCCGTGCCCGTGTCGCCACTGTGAGGGACGCGCGGTGGACTCGTTCACCGGCTCCGATGAGGATCGGCTCCGGGCTCACCTGCACAATCTGGCCGCGCTGGACGAGATCGCAGGTATCGTCACCTCGATGGGGACCTCTCAAGTGGCACGGTGGTGGAATCAGCGTCTGGCGGAGGCTGAAGCGGAGCATGTTCGGCTCGCCCAGCACACGGGTGTCATGATCTCGATGCCGCCGACACTTGCCCGGTGGCGGTCGCTGAGCTGAGCGCCTGGCCGTAGATGCGCTCAGCGAACAGCCAGGAGGCGCCAGTGAACCGGGCGGGCTGGAAGGGCGCCGACGCGGCGACGGTCCGCTCGCCGTTGGCGTCGGCCACCGTAACGCCGACACCGTAGAAGGTTGCTTCGAGCAACAATATCTCGTCGAGCCGTCCAGAGGGGACGACGAGTCGACGACGCCCGTAGGGGGCGAATGTCGTCGCCAACTGCAGGGTGCTGCGACGGAACGGGCCGAACACCGATATCAGCCGCACCGTCACGGGAGGCTCCGCTCTTCGGATGAGAGTGGACTGGCTGCGGGCGACGGCGCGCTCTTCGGCGAACCCGCAGCGGACGGCTCGCCGAGCCAGGCGCCGCTCGTACGCATCGAGGCCCGCGAGGGCGGTGGGCTGATCGACGGGGAGCGTCAGCAGGAACCGCAGAGTGTCCAGGTCTTGTACAGACCCCGCCGCGTTTGTGGCGCGGCGGCGCTGGATCTCCGGGAGGTGAAGCTCGAGGTCGACGTGGACGCGATGGGCACCGGTTTGCCAACTCACCCCGGACGTCCCGGCGACGGTCGTGGAGGGGCTAGCTGTCATAGGGGCCTCCGATGCCCAGGGTGTCAGTCACCTCGGACGTGAGTTGAGATGCCGCCTGCCATACGAGATGGTCGCGACGCTGGTAGGCGAGGGTGCGTTCTCCCTCGAGATGGCCCACGACCTCGATGAGGCCGGCGCGTTTGAGTCGTGCGAGCATGCCGTGCACGATGCTCCCGGCCAGGCCCGTGGCCCGTTCGATGGCGGGAGCGTTGAACGTTGCGTCCGGTGCCTGCGAGATCTGCCACATCACGGAAAGCATGTGCTCGCTGCCGAAGACCGCCTTCGACAGCTCGGCCGCGCGGGCAAGGGTTGGCACCTACCCAGTCTAGATCAAATTCAAGATTCATGAAACATGGAGAACGCACCAGTGTGTGCTCTGGACGCCGCACCTTGCGAATTCGGCAGCGGTGGCACGTGGTGGCGCGACGCACGTCGAACACGTCGCTCACCGGTCGTCGCGACCGAGCTGTTGGTCGATCCGGGGCGCCGTGGGTTAGCTGGCGGCTCGATGCTGCGGGATCTCGGGCGCAGCTTCGGCGTACTCGCGGGCGGCGCGCATGTAGGGGTTGTCGCGGACCTGGTACAGCGTGGTCTTCTCCCCGGGCACACGGCCCAGGTACTCGATGAAATGCCTGGACTTCAGCCTCTTGATGAGCGGGTGGATGATCCCGCCGGGCAGTCCGGTGGCGTCGATGATCTGCTTCGGGGAGAACGGTTCATCGCCGTGCCGGGTGATCTCGACCAGCACGGTGTGCATGTAGCTGTTCCCGAAGAGCGCTTTGGAGTCTTCGGGGGCAATCGGGTGGATCGCCGTCATGCTCCGAGTGTCTCATATGCGTCGGACGCCGCCGACTGGTCGGCGGAGGTTTGTTGTGTATCTGACAGGCGCAACATCGAGCTTGGTAGTGAATGTGACATTTACTAGTGATTAGCTGTTTAGTGATTTAGTACAAAGCTGCTCACTTCTTTCTGTGGCGTCGGTGAGTTCCGCTGCGCGGTCGCGGGGCAACAGCATGTGTTCATGCGCACGCACCGCTGTCAGGTTCCGACCGGGGACACGGGCGATGGTGAGCTGCGGGCCGGGGAGCCGGGTCGGGGATGATCGCGGTGGCGTCGACGATCCGGATCCGTATGATGCAGGATCACGTCGACGTCGTTTCGCTGCCGGATGCCCGGTTGGGGGTGTTCGCGGCGGCGGTGCCGTGGCGTGAGTTCCGCTGGTACCGCAAGCAGCGTCACTTCTCCGGCTCGTACTGGTCCGCGACGATGCAGGCGCCCGTGGGGTACGAGTCGCGGCTGGAGTACGCGAACCTGCTGCTGTGCGACTTCGACCCGCGAGTGGACTGGATCCTGTCCCAGCCGTTCCTGATGGAGGGCGACGATCACGGCACGACCCGCAGGCACATCCCGGACTATCTGATCTCGCACACAGACCGGTTGGTGTGCGTTGTCGATGTGAAGCCGGCGGCGAAGCTGCAGGTCCCGGCGGTGCGGGACTCGCTGGACTGGACGCGGCGGGAGGTCGAGGCGCATGGCTGGGAGTACTGTACATTTGGACCGAGCCACTCCGTTACAAGGTTGAGCACCGCATCGCTGTTCGACTCCTGCATCAGCATGTGGCCG
>NZ_JBNVBV010000016.1:0-30988 GCF_052274505.1 Microbacterium sp. F2 | reverse complement strand
TCCTAGCCATCCCTTGGATTCTCGCTTCCCCAGCATCGTGCTGGAATCAGCGTGTCCAAGATCAGGGGTCAAGCGCCCCCCGTTCTTGAGAGACGACTTGCCAACCATCGGCTTGCCATTTCTTGACAGCACGGTCTTCCATGCCGCGGACGGCGCGGATGGTCTTGAGTTCGTAGTTGGTGTTGGTGCTGTTCGTCATGACCTGAGTCCCTAGTTCATGGCCGGGCGTGGCAGATCTGAGCATACTGATCTGTCAGGTTCGTCCCGAGGCCGCCTCTGGGCGCAGTCGCCGTAGAGAAGCAGGCGTTGGTGCGGCTAGGAAATGCTTGGACGCGGCCACAGGCTCGGCCGGGAAACGCCGATGTCACAGCGGTGTGCCTCTGGGGTGGCGACGGTCGGCTGTGCGCCGATGATGTCGGTGAAGCGAAGCTCGGGTCCTCCACTTCCCGCCAATGTCCTGAACGATATGGCGGATTTGGCCGATTTGGGCGAATATGGATCCATGAGCACCGCATCCGTACGAACGAGAGACCCGTTGGTCGTCGACCCGCCTCAGGACCTCAGTGAGATGCTTGAGCTCGCGCGATTCCTGGAGCATCACACCGCTCCTGCGCTGCTGCTTGGTCCTGATGGCGAGCAGATTCCGCTCCCGATGGTGGCGTACGACGTGCTCCGGCAGGTGGTGTCGGCGATGGAGCGCGGCGAGGCTGTCAGCGTCGAACCCATCGATCGGCAGCTGACGACCCAGCAGGCGGCAACCCTGCTCGGTATCAGCCGCAACACCCTGGTCCGGTTGCTCGATGAAGATGAACTGCCCTTCGAGCGGTTTGGCGAGTCCAGGCATCGCAGGTTGCGACTGCACGACGTTCTCGCATACCGCGACCGAAAGCGCGCTGACCGACGGAGCCGCTTGGACGAGCTCACCCGGCAAGCGGACGAGGACGGGCTATATGACGTCGATGCGGACGCCTATAAAGAGGCGTTGGCTGAGGCGCGGAAGCAGTCGTAGCGGTGGCGCGGTTCACGGCATTCCTCGATGCGTGTGTGATCGTGCCCCTTGCGCCGTGTGACACCATGCTCCGGATGGCTGACGCGGGTGCGTTTCGCCCGGTCTGGTCGCAGAATGTCCTCGTCGAAGCGCTCCGAGCGCTCGAGCGCATTCACCCGGATGTCGATCCGAGCCGGTTCCGTAGCCGGTTTCGATCAATGAACGAAGCCTTTGACGATGCGCTCGTCGAAGGCTGGGAGCCGCTCGCCAAGGGCATCGAACTGCCCGACCCGAACGATGCCCACGTTGTGGCGGCCGCACTTCTCGGCAGGGCCGACCTCATTGTCACCGAGAACGTGAAGGACTTCCCAGACTCCGTACTCGCTCCGCTGGGGCTTGAGGCCATCCGGACCGACGCGTTCCTCCTGGATCAGTTCGATCTCTCGCCGCGGGGTGCCTGCCGGATCGTGACGGAACAGGCGGCCGCTATGCGTCAGCCACCCGTGGAGCTCACCCAGCTGCTTGATCGGCTTTCACGAAGCGGAGTTCCTGGCTTCGCGCAGAAGGTCCGCGAGGCTCTGGAGAGCGACGCGTAGCATCGGACAGATGCTGCGCGGCGAGAATTTCGAGCGAAACCGCGACGAGATCCAGAGGGCTGCGCTCGAGGAGTTGCGCGCACTCGACGGGTCCCCGAAGAGCGCTGTTCAGATGCTGACGGGCGCAAGCGACGACGAGCGCGGTGGCTTCGGTCGATGACCGAGGGCCAGCGGTAACGCAGCGGTAACGGAATATCTGCGCGCGCGTGTTTTCGACTGTGCGCACATGTGCCGAACTTCCGCGGAATCACGCCGATCTCGCCGGTCGAGCCGGCATTCGTTGACCTGCGATAGGGGTTCAAATCCCACCGTCACCGCCATTGTCCTGAGCCGCGACCCGTTCACGAACGGGTCGCGGCTCAGGGCTTTTTCGTCTAGCCGCGGGTGAACAGGCCGAACACGAGCGACCGAGGCGCAACCAGGGCGATCGAGCGTCGCGCAGGAGATGCCGCCAGCATCACCTGGCCGCGAACCTCTCGAGCCGCCTGGGCGAGCGTCCCGCGCTCGGTTCCGCCATCGCCGGGCCGCTGCCTCGACACCGTGCGAGCACCGGCCAGCGCATACGACTCACGTTCGATAGCCGATACGAGCACAGACATGGCGTCCGCATCAACGCCGTGCTCCCGCACGAGCCGGTCCCCGAGCATCCGCGGGGTGTCGCTACCTGCCACCTGGATGCCGAGATCCACCGCCGTACCCCGAACAACTGCCCACCCGGCCACCGCATCACCGCGCGTGGCCGACGCAAGCAGTCGCCGTCGGCGCAGCTCAGCAATGACGCCCGGCGCCGCCAGCAGAGCGAGCAACCCGACCGCGAAGGCTCCCCATCCGAAGGCCGCAAGGTTCCGCTGCAGGGGAAGGGGAACCGAGGCATTCGGAGTGTCGAGGTTCTCGGAGAGGGCCGATCGCGTGGGCTGCGGCGTCGCCGACGGCGCGGATGAGGCGGTTGGCGTGGGGTTGGCCGCGTCGTTCTGGGCGGCATCCGTGGCCGATCCGAACCGCGTCGCCGTCCCGAGGCTGTTGGTCGGCTCGAAAGCGACCCAACCGATCCCGTCGAAGTACACCTCCGGCCACGCGTGAAGCTGTCCGCTGAGCACCGACCGCACGTTCTGCCCGTCAACGACAGTGCTGGTGTTGACACCGGGCAGATAGCCGACCACGATCCGCGACGGCATATCGAGGGTCCGTGCCATGAGCGCGAATGCCGACGCGTAGTGCACGCAATACCCGGACTTCACCTCGAGGAAGGCCGCTACGGCGTCAGCGCCTGACCCGTCGAACCCCTGCTCGACCGGGGCGTCGAGCGAGTACCGGAAGTCCGATCCGCGGAACCAGGACTGCATCGCGATCAGCGCGTCATAGTCGTTCGTGGTGCCGGCGGTGATCTCTCGCGCGGTCTGGGCGATGATCTCGGGGAGGTTGTCGGGCAGAGCGGATGCCGTGTCCCGAACCTGGCCAGGGTTGGCATCCGCTGCACGGATCTGGTCGAGGGTCGGTTCGGGAACGCGGGTCTCGACGACATACGACTGCCCCTGCGTCGCTCCGTTCTCGCCCACGACCGTCCGGTTCAGCGGCATCACGTTCCACGAACCCGACAGGCCTTCGACTCCCACAGCAGGGAAGGGCACCGGAAGCCAGGATGCGGAGAGGTCGGTGATCTCGACAGTCGTGGAGTAGTCGGCCACCTCGATGCCGGGACCGGTTTCGACATCGCCGAACGCGGCTCCGCCTTCCAAGGGAAGCGACCACGTGCGGTCGGGTTCCCAGACGGCGCCGGTGAACTCGCTGAGCGTTGCCACGCGCAGGTACGGAGGCAGCGGCGCGGTCGAGCGCATCCGCAGGACCTCGATCTGCTCGGGGCGACGCAGATCCTGCCCGAGTGAGAGGGATGCATCGATCCCGGCGGTCCCGCTCCCGGACGCAACCCGGGGGCCTGGCTGGGGGAGCGAGGGAGTGATCAGGAGGGTCGCGACGAGCGCGAGCGCGCCGATACCTGCTGCGACGGCGGAGGCGCCGCTTGCACGTCCTCCCCGAGGCTCCCGGCCGCGCGTCTCGGCGCGAAGCATCAGCAGCACGGCTGCTGCCAGTAGCGCGAACGACCAGAGGTTGACGGCGCTGGGCACCGCGAGCGCAGGAATCAGCGACACCGTGAACAGGGCGACACCGGCCAGGAGTGGCATCCGCGCTGTCAACGCGATGTGATCCACGGCAATCGTGAACAGGCCGGCCGCCCCGACGACCAAGAAGCTCAACGCCGGAGTGGGGACCAGGGGGGCCGCGCTGTAGAAGATCTCCTCGGATGCCGTGGCCACGAGGCCCGCTGCCTGATCCACGCTCGCAAAGAGCGGGATGATTCCCCACAGAGCGCTCTCTCGCAGGAACACAACTGTGACGACGCCGATCGTGAGCGCAAGCTCGACGGCGCTGATGCCGATCGCCGACATCCGGGTGCGGCGAAGCAAAAACCCCGTGACCATGATCGCCCCCGACAGTGCGAGGGTTCCCCAGATCCAGGCGCCGGGCGCGATGACTCGCGTTACGGGAAGAAGCGCGGCGACGATCCCGATCATCACACCGACGGTAAGCAGGGCGTCGGAGCGTCCGTTTCGCGTCCCCCGGCGGCGGGCGCTGCGCGCTGCCCGCCATCGTGTCGACCAGCTCATCGCCGCGGACCTTGATCGCGCGCGTCGTCCCACCAGCCGGGCATCTCGGGTCCCACGCGAATGGCCTGAACGCGCCACCCCAACTCCGCTGCGTGGTCGAAGGCGTCAGCGCTGGCGTCGGTGGCCAGCAGGATCGGCAGGGTCGTGTGTGCGCCGATGGGTGCCAGGGCTGCGACATCAGACTCAGAGACAGTGCCGGTGATGATGACGATCGGGCCACTGCCGACCCGAGCGAAGGCGCGCGGCAAATCATGGATGTTGTGCCCGGTGCCCGCGATGATGGTTGCGCAGTCCGCAGCGAACGCGTCGAGGAGCGCCTTTTCGCCCGGTTCGATGGGCTCGTGGAGCGGGGTTCCGTCGCTGTCGAGGATGCTGACGGTGTAGCCGTCGCGCGAGAGTTGCGCCACAGCCGACACGGTCGTGGCAACTGCTGCCTCGAAAGCGGGATCCTGCCCAGGCGCAGTAGCTGCCCCAGCGCCCCAGCGCGCGTCGTCCCGGTCGAGCACGACGACGGCATCCGGTGCTGCTTCGTTCTCTTCCTGGCGCACCATGAGGCCGTCGTGGTGAGCTGACGCACGCCAGTGGATGCGGCGCATCGAATCCCCCGGCTGATAGGGGCGGGCAAGCAGATTGTCCACGCCATGGCCTCGCTGGGTATGGGTGGCGTGGAGCGCGCCTCCGGCAGTTGCCGTCATCGCACGCAGCGCGGTCACCTCGACCTGCGCGGGAGCGACCCTGACCGATTCGGCATCGACAACTCGCACCGCGCGTCGGGCCAGCCCGAAGGGGTCTTCGGTGACCACCCGCAGCGGGCCGAGCGAGTGGGTGCCGCGCATGCTGGGCGTCACGCTGTAGGTCACCGTCGCGACTCGCTCGGCTCCGCTCCACGTCAGATCACCCTCGAGTTCGCCGATGAAGACCGGGTCGGCGAGTTCGTGCCACCGCCCCGATCTGCCCATCATGCGGTTCGGTGGTCGTAGCGTGACCGTGACCGTCGTGGGTTTGCCGACCGTCGAGACGTCAGGGACGATCCGTCTGGGTGTGGCGGCGGGAGCTGCCCGAAACCAGAGCGATGCGAGACTCCCGGCGCAGAGCGCTGCCATGAGCACACCGAAGAACATAAGCTCGACGACGCCGGTCTCGCCCGCGATCACGAACGAGGCGATCGCAAGGATCAGGGCGCCGGTGCCCCGAAGCGTGAACGGCCACCAGTGCATGTCACCGGCGCGAGGCGAGGGGGACGCGGGCGCTTGCCGCGATCTGATCGAGGGCGCCTGCTACCGCTGCCTCGCCATGGTGTGCGCCACCGGCTGCTCGGGTGGCGATCAGGCGGTGGGCGAACACCGGATGCAGCAGGCCGGTGATGTCGTCGGGAATGACGAACGATCGACCCTCCAGCGCCGCCGCCACCTTGGCGGCTCGCACCAGTTGCAGCGTCGCGCGCGGGCTCGCTCCGAGCTTCAGGTCAGGGTGAGCGCGGGTCGCCTGAGCGAGGGAAACGGTGTATTCCTCGATGGCCGGCGCCACGTGGATGTGTCGCGCCGCCACGATCAACTCCGCCACCTCGTGGGTCGTGACGACGGGGCGCACGGATTCGAGCGGGTTCACGGTCTCACGCTGACGGAGCATGAGCGTTTCGGCGCGAGCATCCGGGTACCCCATCGAGATCCGCATCGTGAACCTGTCGCGCTGCGCTTCGGGAAGAGCGTAGGTCCCCTCCATTTCGAGAGGGTTCTGGGTGGCAACGACCAGAAACGGATGCGGCACAAGGTGCGTGTGTCCATCGACGGTGACCTGGCGCTCTTCCATAGCTTCCAGGAGCGCGGACTGGGTCTTGGGGGAGGAGCGGTTGATCTCGTCGGCGATCACGATGTTCGCGAATACCGCTCCGGGCTTGAACTCGAACTCCCGATCGATGGGGTTGAAGGCCGAAACGCCGGTGACGTCGCCCGGGAGCAAGTCGGGCGTGAACTGGATGCGTCGCACGGCGGCATCGATGGATGCTGCCAGCGCCCGAGCGAGCATCGTCTTGCCGACGCCGGGCACATCCTCAATGAGGAGGTGCCCCTCGGCAAGCAGGCAGATGAGCGCACTGCGAGCTGCCTCCGGCTTACCGTCGATCACGGACGTGATAGCCCCGAGGATCGCGTCGGTGACCTCGGCGAATCGCTCCACGGCAACCCGCGGGCTTCCCGGGGCGACCTGATCCTCGCCGATGACGCTCTCGGTCATACCGCCCCCTCCGCCTGTGCGCGCGCCGCCTCGTCGGATACGCGGCGCCTCGTCGGTCGTTGCACAATCGTAACCTTGGCCGGGTGGGTGCGGCTCTGGGAGGACGCCGCGAATCCCGGCCGGGGCGAGCGGTTAGACTAGGGGAAGCTCTCCGCGCGGCGGCATCCAGGCCAACTCCCCCAGGACGGAAACGTAGCAAGGGTAACCAGGCTCTGCCGGGTGCGCGGAGAGTCTTACTTTTATCCGGCACCTCGCCTGCGCCGCTCCCGGGCTCGCGCCTAGGCTGAACACGTGGCGCAGAGCATCTTCATCACCTCGGCAGAAGGTCACTCCGGAAAGTCCACCATCGCCCTGGGCGTACTCGACGCGCTGAGTCACGCCACTCCGCGCGTTGGTGTGTTCCGAGCGATCGCTCGGTCGACTGTCGAACCCGACTACGTGCTCGAGATGCTTCTCGCTCACGACGGTGTCGATCTGCCGTACGAGGACTGCATCGGTGTGACCTACGACGAAGTGCGGGCCGATCCCGACGCGGCTCTGGGCAAGATCGTCGAGCGCTACAAGGCTGTCGAGGCGCAGTGCGACGCCGTCGTGATCGTGGGGAGCGACTACACGGATGTCGGGTCTCCCGCAGAGCTCGGCTACAACGCCCGGATCGCGGCGAACCTCGGTGCGCCGGTCCTGCTCGTCATGAGTGGTCGAACCGGTGAAGCCGAGAAGCTCGGGTCGTCGCCGGCGCGCACCCCCGAAGAGATCGGCCAGATCACCGCCCTCGCGTTGGCGGAGCTCGCGCACGGCCGGGCGGGGCTGCTCGCCGTCATCGTCAACCGCGCCGAACCGGAGCGCATCCACGATGTCGTCGCCTCGGTGCGCGAGGTGATCGATCACGCGCGCGAACCCGAGCATGTCGCATCCGACGGTGTCGTGCCGGTGTGGGCCATTCCTGAGGACACGTTCCTGGTGGCGCCCACGATGCGCGAAGTCATGGCGGCGATCGATGGAACCCTGATCAAGGGCGACGCGGAACTTCTCTCACGTGAGGTCCTCGGCGTCGTGATCGCGGGGATGTCGATGGTCAATGTGCTTCCGCGGCTGAGCGAAAGCTCCATCGTCATGATCCCGGCCGACCGCACCGAAGTTCTGCTGGCGACGCTGCTCGCTCACTCCTCGGGCACGTTCCCCTCGATCTCCGGCATCCTGCTCAACGGACCCTTCCCGCTACCGGAACAGATCGACAGGCTGATGGATGGCGTCGCCTCGAACCTCCCGGTCATCGCAACCGACGAGGGCACGTTCGAGACGGCCGTCAAGGTCATCAATACACGCGGGCGCTTCGCTGCGGCATCCCAGCGGCGCTACGACACAGCGCTGGCGATGTTCGAGCAGCACGTCGACACCAAGGTGCTGAGCAGATCGCTCGGTCTCGCCCGCTCGACGGTCGTCACCCCGCTCATGTTCGAGTACCAGCTGGTGGAGCGGTCCCGCTCGGATCGGCGCCGGATCGTGCTGCCCGAGGGAAGCGATGACCGCGTCATCCGTGCCGCAGCGACAGTTCTCGCGCGCGGGATCGCCGACCTCGTCATCCTCGGTGACGAGGGCGAGATCCGGACGCGGGCTGCGGAGCTCGGCGTCGACCTGTCAGCTGCGCAGATCATCAGCCCCTTCGATCCCCACTACGTCGAGCGGTTCGCGCAGGAGTACGCGCGCCTGCGGGCCCACAAGGGGATCTCGCTCGATCAGGCAGCCGACACCGTCACCGACGTGTCCTACTTCGGGACGCTGATGGTCCACCTGGGGCTGGCCGATGGCATGGTCTCGGGGGCCGCGCACACGACGGCGCACACGATCCGTCCGGCGTTCGAGATCATCAAGACAAAGCCGGGTGTGTCTGTCGTCTCGAGCGTCTTCCTGATGGCTCTGGCCGACCGGGTGCTCGTCTACGGCGACTGCGCCGTGATTCCCGACCCCACCGCCGAGCAACTCGCCGACATCGCGATCTCGTCTGCAGCGACCGCCGCGCAGTTCGGGATCGACCCCCGCGTCGCCATGTTGTCGTACTCGACGGGGGAGTCGGGGTCGGGGGCGGATGTCGAGAAGGTGCGCGAAGCAACCGCCTACGTCCGCGACCGGGCGCCGGAGCTGCTGGTCGAGGGTCCCATTCAGTACGACGCTGCGGCTGACGCGGCAGTCGCCGCAGCGAAGATGCCCGGGTCCCAAGTCGCCGGTCGAGCCACGGTGTTCGTCTTCCCCGACCTCAATACGGGAAACAACACCTATAAGGCGGTTCAGCGCTCGGCGGGAGCTGTCGCGATCGGGCCCGTGCTGCAGGGCCTGAACAAGCCCATCAACGATCTGTCGCGCGGCGCCCTCGTCGACGACATCGTGAACACCATCGCGATCACCGCGATTCAGGCCCAGGCCGACGCCGACGCGGCGGCTCCGGCATCCAGCGAGAAGGAAGGGACCACCGCATGAGTGTCGTCCTCGTCGTCAACAGCGGTTCGTCGTCATTCAAGTACCAGCTGATCGACATGGACAACGAAGCGGTGCTCGCCTCGGGCCTCGTGGAACGGATCGGTCAAGAGAACGGCCACGCACGCCACACCGTCACCGCAGCGGAGTTCGCCGCGGACGAGCCGGCACCGACGTTCGTGAGCGCGACCTCCGAACGGGATCTGCCGATTCCCGACCACACTGCAGGCTTCCAGGTGATGCTCGATGCCTTCGCGGCGCACGGCCCCTCGCTGCAGGCCAATCCCCCCGTCGCTGTGGGGCACCGCGTCGTTCACGGTGGTGCGCGCTTCTTCGAGCCGACGCTGGTTACTCCGCTCGTGCTCATCAACATCGAGGACCTCTCGGTCCTCGCGCCCCTTCACAACCCGGGGGCGGTCCAGGGCATCCGTGCCGCGCAGGAAGCGTTCGACGCGATTCCCCACGTCGCTGTCTTCGACACCGCATTCCACCAAACGCTTGCCCCCGCCGCCTACACGTATGCGATCGACCGCGAACTTGCCGAGCAGCATCGCCTGCGCCGGTACGGGTTCCACGGCACCTCGCACAAGTTCGTGAGCGAAGCAGCAGCGGCATTCCTCGGCCGTCCGCTCGGAGACCTCAAGCAGATCGTGTTCCATCTGGGCAACGGAGCTTCGGTCACCGCTATCGACGGTGGTCGCTCGGTCGACACCTCCATGGGGCTCACGCCGTTGGAGGGCCTGGTCATGGGCACCCGCTCGGGCGACGTTGACCCGGCCATCGTCTTCCAGCTCGCGCGGCGCGCAGGTTTGTCCATCGACGACCTCGACGACCTGCTCAACAAGCGTTCGGGGCTGCTCGGGCTTGCGGGAGCCTCCGACATGCGCGACATCGAACAGCGTTATGAGGATGGTGATGAGGCTGCGACACTCGCCTTCGATGTCTACATCCATCGCCTCCGCACCTACGCCGGTGCGTATCTCGCGCAGCTCGGCGGTGTGGATGTCATCTCCTTCACCGCCGGCGTCGGTGAAAACTCGCCCATCATTCGTGCGGCAGCCCTCGAAACCCTCGGCTTTGCGGGAGTGGAGATCGAACCCGAACGAAACGAGCGGCGGGAGCGCGGCATCCGTCGTATCTCGACCGATGCGTCTGAGGTGAGCGTCCTGGTCGTACCGACCAATGAAGAACTCGAGATCGCTCGGCAAACTCTGGGCGTCGCGCAGGGCTGAGCGCCCGCAAACCAGCATTACGGCAGGGTCGAACTACTACGCTTGCACCACGGCGTCAGCCGTACCCGACCTATTGCCATGGCTCGTGCCCATGCTTTCGACATCGCCACCCGCCGGGAGGATTCCTGTGGCCGACGCTCTTCCCGATCTCACCGCCTACGACGCGGTGCTCTTCGATCTGGACGGGGTACTGACACCGACCGCCGAGGTGCACATGCACGCGTGGCAGTCGATGTTCCAGGAGCTCTTCGCGGCGTGGAACATCACGCCCGAGTACACCGAGCGCGACTACTTCGAGCACCTCGACGGCAAGAAGCGCTACGACGGAGTCGCGAGTCTCCTGTGGAGCCGTGATGTCGAAGTGCCCTGGGGCGACCCGAGCGATTCCCCTGAGCTCGACACCGTCTGCGGCATCGGCAACCGCAAGAACGCCGTCTTCGAGAGCGTGCTGCGAAGCGAGGGCATCGCGCCGTACCCGGGCTCGCTTGCGCTACTGGAGGTGCTGCGGGATGCCGGTACCCGGATCGCGGTGGTCTCGAGTTCCAAGAACGCCCGGGAAGTGCTCACGGCCGCCGGGATCATCGATCGCTTCGAGGTGATCATGGACGGCGTCATCGCCGAACGGGACGGGCTGGCCTCCAAGCCAGCCCCCGACGTGTTCGTCGAGGCTGCCGCGATGCTCGGCGTCGAGCCGGCATCCAGCGCGGCTGTCGAAGACGCCCTGTCAGGTGTCCGCTCTGCGGCTGCTGGCGGATTCGCGCTCGTGGTCGGCGTCGACCGTGGCGTCGGAGCCGAGATTCTGCGCGACGCTGGCGCACACGTGGTGGTCTCCGACCTGGCCGAGTTTCTCGACGGCAACGGTGCCGGCATCCCGACTGCTGCTCTCGCACCCGAACCGGAGGAGTCCGCGTGATCGATCGTGATCGCTATCCCATCGACCCATGGCGGCTCATCGAGACGAGCTATTCGCATGACGAGGTCGGGGTATCCGAGACGCTGTTCGCCGTCGGCAACGGCTACCTGGGCTTGCGCGGCAACAGTCCGGAGGGTCGCTTCGCACACGAGCACGGCACCTTCATCAACGGCTTCCACGAAGTGTTCCCGATCCGGCACGCCGAGCAGGCGTACGGGTTCGCCGAGGTCGGCCAGACGATCATCAACGCCCCCGATGCCAAGATCATGCGGGTCTATGTCGATGACGAGCCGCTGTCGCTCGACATCGCCGATGTGCGCGAGTACGAGCGCGTTCTCGACATGCGTGACGGCGTCATGCGTCGCCGGATTCTCTGGGTCACGCCCTCGGGCAAAGAGGTTCTGATCGAAGACGAACGGCTGGTGTCGTTCGAGGAGAAGCACCTCGCGATCCTGCGCCAGACCGTCACGGTCCTCAACGCTGATGCCCCCGTTACGATCAGCTGTCAGATCATCAACCGGCAAGACGGCGAGGATGTCTACGGCGGCACTCCCGTCGCGCCCAAGAAGGCGGGCTTCGATCCTCGCCGGGCCGAGCGAATCCACCAGCGCGTGCTCCAACCACAGGAGTACTGGCAGGACGGCGCGCGATCGGCCCTCGCTTACAAGGCCACCGAATCGGAGATGACGATCGCGGTCGTCGCCGACCACATCATCACCACCGACAACGAGTACGACCCGCGGCGCCTGATCGAACCTGACATCGCCAAGAACGTCTTCCGGGTACGGGCGAGGGCCGGCGTGCCGGTCACCGTCACCAAGCTCGTGAGCTACCACACCTCGCGCGGTGTCCCCGCCCGGGAACTTGTCGATCGGTGTCGGAGGACCCTCGATCGCGCCGAGGCCGAGGGCGTCGACGCCTTCTTCAGGGGCCAGCGCGAATGGCTGGATGCGTTCTGGGAACGCTCGGACGTACGGATCGGTGGCCACGACGACCTGCAGCAGGCGACACGCTGGTGCCTCTTCCAGCTCGCCCAGGCTGCAGCACGGGCCGACGGGCTCGGCGTGCCCGCGAAGGGTGTCTCGGGGTCGGGATACTCGGGCCACTACTTTTGGGACACCGAGATCTATGTCCTGCCCTTCCTGGCGTACACGACGCCGCAATGGGCGCGCAACGCGTTGCGGATGCGGTACCTGATGCTTCCCGCCGCGCGCAGGCGCGCGCGCCAGCTCAACGAGGCCGGCGTGCTGTTTCCCTGGCGCACGATCAACGGTGAAGAAGCCTCGGCCTACTACGCCGCTGGCACCGCGCAGTACCACATCAACGCCGACGTGAGTTTTGCCCTCGCGAAGTACGTGCGGGCAACCGGTGACACCGAGTTCCTCTACCGCGAGGGCGTCGACATCGCCGTCGAGACAGCTCGGATGTGGGCGAGTCTCGGCTTCTGGCGCGAGACGGAACTCGACTCCGAGCGCTCCTTCCACATCCACGGTGTGACGGGGCCCGACGAGTACACGACAGTCGTCAACGACAACCTCTTCACAAACGTGATGGCCCGCTTCAACCTGCGGTTCGCTGCCCACACGCTGCGTGACATGGCCCTGGACGCTCCGGAGGAATACCGCCTCATGGTGGATCGCCTGGGCCTGGGCGAGCACGAGATCGAGGCGTGGGAAGCTGCGGCCGAGGCGATGAACATTCCGTTCAGCGATGCCTTCGGCATCCACCCGCAAGATGCGGTCTTCCTCGAGAAAGAAGTCTGGGACCTCGAGAACACCTCGCCCGACCAGCGGCCTCTGCTGCTGCACTTCCACCCGCTCGTGATCTACCGGTACCAGGTGCTGAAGCAGGCGGATGTCGTGCTGGCCCTGTACTTGCAGGGCAATCACTTCACCGCTGAAGAGAAGCTCGCCGACTTCGAGTACTACGACCCGCTGACCACGGGGGATTCGACGCTGTCGGCGGTCGTTCAGGCGATCCTCGCGGCGGAGGTCGGCTACCAGGACCTCGCCCTGAAGTACTTCCTCGAGTCGATCTACGTCGATCTCGGCGACCTGCACCACAACGCGGCGGACGGCGTCCACGTCGCGTCGGCGGGCGGCGTCTGGACCGCGCTGGTGAGTGGATTCGGCGGTATGCGCGACCACTTCGGCGAGCTGAGCTTCGACCCCCGGCTTCCTGCCGACTGGCCCGAGCTCTCGTTCACTCTGCACTGGCAGGCCACGCGGCTTCAGGTCACGATCGCCCGAGACCGCATGTGGATCGCTGCGGGGCCGGGGGAGGCCGTGGAGTTCTCGGTGCGGGGCGCACGATACGTCGTCGAGCCCGAGCAGGAGTTGATGATTCCGCTTGCCGACCAGGGCCCGGTGATTCCCGGGCGGCCCTCGATTCGCCAGTTCGCGGATGTCACCCGCGACGACGGGTCGCTGCTGTCGGCATCCGTGCCGGTCGTCACGACCTCGATCCCGATCGTGGGGTCGCCGGAGACGTTCGAGAGCGTGCCGGAGCAGCTGCCGCAGGCCGCTGACCCGATGTCGTGACCACGCCCTAGGCTGGATGAATGACCACTGCCCTGTACCGCCGGTATCGCCCCGAGGCGTTCGGCGAGATGATCGGGCAGAGTCAGGTCACTGAGCCTCTCATGACCGCGCTGCGGGGCGACCGCGTCGGCCACGCCTACCTGTTCTCCGGGCCTCGCGGGTGCGGCAAGACGACCTCTGCGCGCATCCTCGCGCGGTGCCTGAACTGTGCCCAGGGACCGACCGACACACCCTGTGGCACGTGCGACAGTTGCATCGAGCTCGGCCGCGGTGGTGGGGGATCGCTGGATGTCGTCGAGATCGACGCCGCCAGCCACAACGGTGTCGATGATGCTCGTGATCTGCGTGAGCGTGCCGTCTTCGCACCCGCACGCGACCGGTTCAAGATCTTCATCCTCGACGAGGCGCACATGGTGACGCCGCAGGGATTCAATGCCCTGCTCAAGCTTGTCGAAGAGCCTCCCGACCACGTGAAGTTCATCTTCGCGACGACCGAGCCCGAAAAGGTCATCGGCACGATCCGGTCGCGCACGCACCACTACCCGTTCCGGCTCGTTCCGCCGGCGGCGATGCTCGAGTATGTGGGCACACTCTGCGAGAGCGAGGGCGTCGTCGTCGATCCCGGTGTGCTCCCCCTGGTCGTGCGTGCTGGCGGTGGGTCGCCGCGAGACACGCTCTCCCTGCTCGACCAGCTCATCGCGGGCTCGGAAGGCGCAGTCACCTACGAGCGCGCGGTTGCTCTCCTCGGCTACACGCACGCCGAGCTTCTCGACGAGATCATCGACGCGCTCGCGGCATCCGACGCTGCTGGGGTCTTTGCGGCTGTGGATCGTGTCGTGCAGACCGGTCAAGACCCACGCCGGTTCGTCGACGACCTGCTCGAGCGCCTGCGTGACCTCATCGTCGTCGCCGCGACCGGAGACGGTGCTGCAGCAGTGCTGCGCGGTGCCTCACCCGAAGACCTGCAGCGGATGTCGGCGCAGGCCGACCGGTTCGGCGCTCAACGGCTCTCGCGCACCGCCGATGTCGTGGTCGCCGCGCTCGACGAGATGACCGGCGCCACCTCGCCGCGGCTGCAGCTCGAGCTCATGTGCGCGCGCGTTCTGGCGCTGGCAACCGCAGGATCGGTTGCTCCAGCGCCGGCCGCTGCCGCGGCGCCCTCGGCAGCAGCCCCCGCTCCGGCCACGCCCGCTCCGGCACCGGCTGCTGCAGCGCCCGCTCCCGCTCCGCCGGCTGCGGTGCCTACTCCGGCCCCTGAAGCGAGCGCTCCGGAAGCCAGCGCCCCCGCCGCGCCGCCCGCGCCACCGACCGAGCCGGTGACGCTCGACGTTGTGCGGGAGCGGTGGGAAGCCGTGCTCGGCGCGCTGGAGGGCATCAGTCGATCGTCGTGGTTGCTGGTGTCGGTCGCGAGTGTTGCCGACTTCTCCGGCGACGTGCTCACCCTCACGTTCGCCAACGCCTCCGACGTTGCCAAGTTCAAGCATCTTCTTGCCGGCGCAGGACCCAGCGAGGATCTTCGGACTGCGATCAAGCAGGTACTTGGCATCCGGGTGAAGTACCTCGCCAAGCATGACCCCGCAGCCGGTTCCACGGATTCGGCCGGCCCGTCAGATGAGGGACCCTCCGGTGGGTCGGGCCCTGCCGGGCCGACGCCTGCGCCCAAACCTCGCGGGGGAGCGACAGCGGCGGCCGCGGCTCCCGCCGTGACGGACTGGGCGGTTGCTCCGATCCCTTCCTCCGCCGAGGCACCGACCGCCGTCCTTGCCCCGTCTCTCGCCGTCGACGACGAGCCTGAGGATGCGCCGGCCAGTGTCGCTACGTACGTTCCCGCTCCCCGCGAGGGCGACGTGATGGCAGCCGACGAACCACTCCCCGGCGACGATGAAGACAGCGACGCAGTCGATCTGGATGTCGCTCTCGACCAGGCGCCGGTGATCGCACAGCGGATCGCGCGCGCGCCCGACGGGGCACAGCGCTACGGAGAGGCTGTCGTTCGCCAGTTGCTGGATGCGCGCTTCATCCGTGAAGAGCCGCACGCGTCACCGACGAGGTTCGGCTGAACATGTACGACGGCATCGTCCAAGACCTGATCGACGAGTTCGGTCGGCTTCCCGGTATCGGTCCGAAGTCGGCCCAGCGGATCGCTTTCCACATCCTGCAGACTCCGTCATTTGACGTGTCGCGCCTGTCGCAACTGCTCGCCGAGGTGCGCGAGAAGGTTCGATTCTGTGAGATCTGCGGCAACGTGTCCGAGCAGGATCGCTGTAGCATCTGCCGCGACCCGCGCCGTAACCAGACACTGATCTGCGTGGTCGAGGATGCGAAGGATGTCGCGGCCATTGAGCGTACGCGCGAGTTCCGTGGGCTGTACCACGTCCTCGGCGGCGCGATCAGCCCGATCGCGGGTGTCGGCCCCGATGACCTGCGCATTACGCCGCTCATGCAGCGCCTGGCCGACGGCGCCGTTCAGGAAGTCATCCTTGCCACGAACCCCAACCTCGAAGGTGAGGCCACCGCGACCTATCTGTCGCGCCTGCTGACCTCCCTGCAGATCACGGTGACCAGGCTTGCCTCGGGACTGCCGGTGGGTGGCGACCTCGAATACGCCGACGAGGTCACCCTCGGGCGTGCCTTCGAGGGCCGCCGCTCGGTCTGACCTCTGCCTTTAGCGCAGGATCTCGACCAGCACGACCCAGGACACGACGAGCGCGACGACAATCGCCAGCAGGGCTCCGGCGGCAAGCCACACCAGGCCCGCCGGTGCGCCGGCGAGGAGGAGGATGCCGCCCACTGTGTAGGCGGCCAACGGCGCGAATCCGACTGCCGACTTCACTCCACGGAGCCGATTGGTGGGACGCCGGTCGGCGATGACGCTCCGTGCCGCGACGACCTGGAATGCGGCGGCGATTGCCGTGGCCGCGACAACGACCGCCCCGTAACCAAGGGGGGACACGGACGGGATGAGGCCGGTCATCGTCGCGACGATGGCCAACACCAGAGTGGCAACCGCAGCGCCGAGTCGAGCCGTGAGGGACTTCTCCTTCACGATGTCGACGATGTTGACGCTCGCCGCCACGATCACCAAGCCCGCGAGGGCGGCGGTGGCTCCGGCCATGGCGACATTGAAGTCGCTCCAGGATTCGATGACCTCGCCCATGAGGGCAGGCTACCCGAGCCGTGCGGAGACACATGACCTGGTAGGCATGGAGCCTTCTTTAGAATGGGACGCTGGGTTCGGCATCCGAGCCTGTCATCCCGGGAGTTGCATGTGGCGCTGATCGTCCAGAAGTACGGCGGGTCGTCGGTCGCCGACGCCGAGAGCATCAAGCGCGTCGCCAAACGGATCGTCGATACACGTCGTGCCGGTCACGACGTGGTCGTCGCGGTGAGCGCGATGGGAGACACGACCGACGAGCTTCTCGACCTCGCGGGTCAGGTTGCACCGATTCCTGCGCCCCGGGAACTCGACATGTTGCTCTCCAGCGGTGAGCGGATCTCGATGGCGTTGCTGGCAATGGCGATCTCATCGATGGGTTTCGAGGCGCGCTCGTTCACCGGCAGCCAGGCGGGGATGATCACGGATGCCACGCACGGCGCCGCCCGCATTGTCGATGTCACCCCCATTCGACTCCGCGAGGCTCTCGATGAGGGCGCAATCGTGATTGTCGCCGGCTTCCAGGGCTTCAACCGGGACACCCGTGACATCACGACCCTCGGCCGCGGTGGCTCCGACACGACGGCTGTGGCGCTCGCCGCGGCCCTCGAAGCCGACGTGTGCGAGATCTACAGCGACGTGGACGGGATCTTCACCGCCGACCCGCGCGTGGTGCCGATGGCACGCAAGCTCGATGTCGTCTCCAGCGAAGAGATGCTGGAGCTTGCCGCCAATGGCGCGAAGGTGCTCTACATTCGCGCCGTCGAATATGCTCGCCGTCACGGCGTCCTCATCCATGCCCGCTCGACGTTCAGCTCGAGCGAGGGCACCTATGTTCTGGGTCCGGGTCAGTCCCGTCCCGATGCTCCGGAGGGAGTCACCATGGAAGAACCCATCGTCGCAGGGGTCGCCACCGACCTCGGTCAGGCGAAGATCACGGTCATCGGGGTGCCGGATGTTCCGGGCAAGGCCGCCGAGATTTTCAAGATCGTCGCCAAGTCGGGCGCGAACGTCGACATGATCGTGCAGAACGTGTCGGCCGCAACCACCGGCCGCACCGATATCTCCTTCACGCTCCCCAAGCAGGATGCCGCACCTGCCCTGAAGGCGCTGGCCGCCGACCAGAGCGAGGTCGGGTTCGAAAGTCTCGTCCACGACGACCAGGTCGGCAAGCTCTCGGTGGTCGGCGCCGGGATGCGCACGCACTCGGGTGTGTCGGCAACGCTCTTCGAGGCACTGAGCGTCGCAGGCATCAACATCGAGATGATCTCGACCTCCGAGATCCGGATCTCGGTCGTGCTCCGCGGTTCTGACATCGCAGAGGCGGCTCGCGTCGTGCACACCGCCTACGGGCTGGATGCCGACAGTGCTGCGACCGTCTACGCCGGCACCGGCCGCTAAACTCTCTGAAACCCCGCAGTCGCATGATCCGCGACTCGCACCCCAGCAGCTCCCCTGTCACAGACGGCGATCCACGTCCGCTTTACGCATCATTCTGTGACAGCGGAACGGACCGAGGAACGACCATGACCCGCATCTCCGATTCAGGACTCTCCGTCGCCGTCGTCGGCGCCACCGGCCAGGTCGGTACCGTGATGCGCGAGATTCTCGCGGAGCGTTCGTTTCCGATCGGTGAGCTGCGGCTGTTCGCCACCGCTCGCTCCGCCGGCAGTGCTGTGGAGTTCGGCGGGCACACCGTCATCATCGAGGATGTCGCCACCGCTGACCCCAGCGGTATCGACATCGCCCTGTTCTCGGCTGGGGCAACCGGCAGCCGCGCCCACGCGCCGCGCTTCGCGGCCGCTGGCGCCACCGTGATCGATAACTCCAGCGCCTGGCGGATGGACCCCGAGGTTCCCCTGGTCGTCAGCGAGGTCAACCCGCACGCGATCGACCAGGCAGTCAAGGGCATCATCGCCAACCCCAACTGCACGACGATGGCCGCGATGCCGGTGCTGAAGGTGCTGGATGCCGAGGCGGGGCTCGAACGCCTCATCGTCTCGACCTATCAGGCGGTCAGCGGCTCGGGTCTTGCCGGCGCGCAGGAACTGCTCGGCCAGGTCGAGGGTGTGCTGGCCCAGGGCGACACGCTGCGACTTGTCCACGACGGGTCGGCGGTCGATTTCCCGCAGCCGGAGAAGTACGTTGCTCCGATCGCGTTCGATGTCATCCCGTTCGCCGGCAACCTCGTCGACGATGGCCTCAACGAGACCGACGAAGAGAAGAAGCTCCGCAACGAGAGCCGCAAGATCCTCGAGCTGCCGGACCTCCGGGTAGCGGGCACCTGCGTTCGCGTTCCCGTTTTCACGGGTCATTCGCTGAGCATCAACGCCGAGTTCGCGCGTGAGATCACGCCCGAGCGCGCGCGGGAGATCCTCGCGGATGCTCCGGGCGTCCGCCTCGACGAGGTGCCGACTCCGCTGCAGGCCGCGGGCAAGGACCCGAGCTTTGTGGGACGCATCCGCGCCGACCAGTCAGCCCCCGAGGGCAAGGGCCTCGTGCTGTTCATCAGCAACGACAACCTGCGCAAGGGTGCGGCGCTGAACGCCGTCCAGATCGCCGAGCTGGTCGCCGCGCGCCTGGTCGCACAGGTCTGATCCCGATCTCTCGACGTCGAGACATCGTCCCAGCCGCCCGTAGACTTGACCGGTGACCGAACCCGTCGACGTCCTGCTGATCGGTGGCGGTGTGATGAGCGCCACCCTGGGCACCTTCATCTCCGAACTCCAACCCGACTGGACCATCGAGGTCTATGAGCGCTTGGGCGATGTCGCCCTGGAGAGCTCGAACGCGTGGAACAACGCCGGCACGGGGCATGCAGCCCTGTGCGAGCTCAACTACATGCCCGCGGCCTCCGACGGCAGCGTGGACCCGGCCAAGGCGATCTCGATCAACGAGCAGTTCCAGCTCAGTCGCCAGTTCTGGGCGTCGCTGGTCGAGCGCGGCATCCTCGATGAGCCCTCGACCTTCATCAACTCGACGCCGCACATGACGTTCGTGCGCGGCGAGAAGGATGTCGCGTATCTGAAACGCCGCTACGAGGCGCTGAAGACGCAGCCGCTGTTCGCCGGGATCGAGTACAGCGAAGACTCCCGCGTGATCAACCAGTGGGCACCGCTGCTCATGCAGAAGCGTCTCGCGAGCGATGAGCCCTTCGCGGCGACCCGGGTTCCCGCCGGTACGGACGTCGATTTCGGTGCCCTCACGCGGCAGCTGTTCGACAACCTGCAGCACCGTGGCGGCCGTGTCGTCACGGACCGGCAGGTCACAGGGCTGAAGAAGCTGAAGGACGGCACCTGGGAGGTGTCGTGGCGCAACCAGGTCGGTCGGACGCCCGGCAAGACGCGAGCGCGTTTCGTGTTCGTCGGTGCGGGTGGGTGGGCGATCAAGCTCCTGCAGAAGTCCGGCATCCCCGAGATCAAGGGCTATGGGGTCTTCCCGATCGGCGGGCAGTGGCTCAAGACCAGCAACCCGGCCCTCGTTGCCCAGCACCGCGCGAAGGTCTACTCGCAGGCATCCGTCGGTGCGCCGCCCATGTCGGTGCCGCACCTGGACACCCGCGTGGTCGACGGCGAAACGTCGCTGCTGTTCGGGCCGTTCGCGACGTTCAGCCCCAAGTTCCTCAAGCGCGGCTCGATGTTCGACATCGTCGCTCAGGTGCGCCCCGGCAACCTGTGGCCGATGCTCAAGGTCGCAATCGACAACCCCAGCCTCATCCGCTACCTCATCGGCGAGCTGCTCAAGAACAAGAAGCGCAAGGTCGACAGCCTTCGCACGTTCATGCCGACGGCCAAGGATGAGGACTGGATGCTCCTCAACGCCGGTCAGCGCGCCCAGGTGATGAAGAAAGACCCGAAGAAGGGTGGGGTGCTGCAGTTCGGTACCGAGGTCGTGAGCTCGGCTGACGGAACGATCGCAGGCCTCCTGGGTGCGTCGCCGGGAGCTTCCACGGCAGTGTCGATCATGCTGAGCATCCTGAAGTCCAGCTTCCCCGACCGCATTGGCGACTGGGAGGGTACGCTTCGCGAACTCATCCCGAGCTACGGTACGCACCTGAACGGCAACCCGGATGCCGCGCAGCAGAGCCTCGCTGAGACCGCGAGTGTTCTCGCGCTGAAGGCGTGACGCTCGCCCTGTCGCTGAGCTGAGATCCGATCGTGGCAAAGCTGTACTTCCGGTACGGAGCGATGAACTCCGGAAAGTCCACCGCCCTGCTACAGGCGGCGTACAACTACGAGGAGCGCGGCCAGCACGTGCTGCTGGCCAAGCCCGCGATCGACACGAAGGAAGCCGATCACATCTCGAGCCGGCTCGGTGTCACCCGTCTCGTGGACTTCCTCATCCCGCCGGTCGCCGATCTGCGTGCGCTCTTCGCACATCATCGTGAACAGCTCGTGCGCCGCGAGAACGAAGCGCTCGTTCCCGAAGCTGAAGAGCAGCGCACGGATGTCGCGTGTCTCCTCATCGACGAGGCGCAGTTCCTGACTCCCGAGCAGGTTGACGATCTGCTGCGGATCGTGGTGCTCGATGGCGTTCCGGTGCTCGCATACGGCATCCGCACTGATTTTCGCACCCACGCGTTCCCGGGATCCCGGCGTTTGCTCGAACTTGCCCACTCGCTCGAGGAACTCAAGACAATCTGCCGCTGCGGACGTAAGGCGATCTTCAACGCGCGCCTGGTGGGCGGCAGGTTCGTCTTCGACGGCGATCAGGTCGCAATCGACGAGCTCTCGACCGACCGCGTCACGTACGAGTCGATGTGTGCCGAGTGCTACCTGCGTGAGTCTGGCGGGCGCATCGACGGTCGCTGAGTCCCTCGGCCCGCGAGGGCCTCAGGCGTTGGCCTCAGCAGGCCGCTGACGCGGCGGCAGCGGTACCAGCATCGAGGTCGCCCGCTGGTACTGCGCGTATGCCGGGTACTTGGATGCCGAGATCGACTCCGTGAACACGGTGGAGCCGATGAACAGCACGGTCAGCAGCGCGGCGCCGATGACCGTCCAGTTGATCACACCGCCCCAGACTCCCGCGCCAGCGGCGACCGCGGCAGTGGCGCCGAGCGCATAGAACGCCCACCACTGCGCCTGCTCGAAGAAGAAGTTCGGATGCCGGCTGTAGCGCCAGAGTCCGGTCGTGAGGAATCCGGGCTCCAGGGTCCCTCCCGCGGACTGCTTCGCCTTGTGGAAGTCCCACTGCTGCTGGTCGGCAACGAACTCGCCCACCAGGAACAGGGCGAACAGCACAGCGAAGGCTGCATCCCAGCCGGTGAACGGCGTGGGGTTCTGCCACGCGATGAGGGCCGGGAGTGAGATCAGTACGAGGAGGGCATTCTGGTAGAGCACGATGAAGAACACGTTGAAGAGCTGGAACTGCGCGGGAGTCATCCGGGCCCGCAGGATCGCCCACCGGTAGTCCTCCATCCCGGTGTATCCGCCCTTGCGCGCGAAGTTGAACGTCAAGCGCGCACCCCAGGCCGTGACGAGAACCGCCATCACCACAAGCCGCGTCGCCTCTTCGCCTGCCACGAGCGCGGCAATCGCAAACACCCACACGTAGACCGCCGGCACAACCGACCACAGCCGGTCGACCCACGACGTGTCTTTCGTGATGATCGACGCGACCCAGCAGAACAGTGACACAGCGGCAGCGATGCCGATGACGATGAGCAGGGGATCCATGCCCCCACGCTAGCGTCGGCTCCGGGGTTTTGCGTGGTCATCCCGCGTGCGCGTTTGGCGGTGGTCAGACCACTGGGTAGCCTGAGGCAGACGAAGGAGTGCCTGTGACGGATGCCCCGGCCAAGGCCTGGCGGATCGTGCTGGATCGGATCGAGAGCGATCTGATGAGCGGAGAACTCGGTCCCGGCGACCGCCTGCCCCCCGAACGCGAGTTGGCGACGACCCTGGGTGTCGGCAGGTCGAGTGTTCGCGAGGCGCTACGGGTGCTGGAGGTCATGGGCCTGATACGCACGGGCACGGGCTCCGGCCCGACTGCCGGTGCGATCATCATCGGCACGCCGTCGGGCGGCATGTCGGCCCTCCTGCGGCTGCAGCTGGCAGCGCAGAGCTTCGCGGTCGAGGATGTCGTGCAGACCCGTATCGCTCTCGAGTCGGCCGTCGTCGCTGATCTGGCTGCCGCAGAGTCCCCCGATCTCGTCGATGTTCAGCGGGTGCTGGGGGCGATGGATGACCCGTCGCTGAGCCCGGCGGAGTTCGTTGCCTTCGATGCGCAGCTACACCTGGCGTTGGCGGAAGCTGCCGGAAACGGCGTCACGGTGGCGATGATGGGGGGGCTGCGCGACGCGATCGAGGGGTACGTGGCGCGCGGCATCCGTCGAATCGCCGACTGGGATGACGCAGCAGCACGCCTCCGTCACGAGCATCACCAGATCGTCGAGCTCATCGGCGAGGGTCAGGCTGACGCTGCGCGTGCGGCTGTGACCGACCACATCCGTGGTTATTACGCGACGGTCACCTCTCCGACGGAGTAGGCAACGTCGGGATGAACGCCTCGAGGAACTCGGCGGTGTCTTCCCACCCCTCAACGGCCTGGCAGGTGACACCGATCGCGAGGACCGGGTAGTCGTTGCCGTCCGGGTCGAGACGGTCGCCGACGAAGAGCATGTCATCGAGGGGGATGCCGGTCTGTTCGGCGAGCTGGCGCATCCCGTACGCCTTGTCGATCCCGCGCGCGGTGATGTCCACCGAGGTCGATCCGCCCGAGCGCACCTCGAGGTCGGGTACCCGAGCGGCAACGGCCTCGCGGAGCCGGTTCTTCTTCTCTCCCGTGGGATCCCAGGCCATCTTGACGTCGACGGGAGCCTGCTGCCCGAGGGCTGAGAACGTGATCTGTGAGCCGCGATCTTCGAGGATGTCTCCCCAGGTCTCCGACTCCCACAGGCCTAGGCGCTTGGCCTCTTCTTCGACGGCAGCGAGTGCCCGCTGCTTCTCATCGTCGGTGAGCGAGTGCGCGTAGATGGTGTCGATACCGTCAGTGTTCAGCCGGTAGTACTGCGTGCCGCATGTGGGGAGCAGGTGTAGCCGCGAGAGCGTGTCAGCCGACGTCTGGGGAAGACGGTCAACGACCTGCATTGTGAACTGGGCGAGCTGTCCGCCCGAGATGATCGCGACCTCGACGCGCTCGGCAAGTGCAACGAGCAGATCTCCCATCCGCGGGTCGATCGCGCTCTTCGAGGGAGCCAGCGTGTCATCCAGGTCGAACGCAACCAGGCGGGGAGGGGTGGCCATCAGGATCCTTCCGGGAGAGGCGACGACACCGTCAGGTCTTGATTGTTGTGATCTTGCTCGATGGTCGGGGTGCGCCCCAGGGCCACTCCACACGCCGCTTCGCGTCGCGCGGAGCCTCGGGCGCTGGGGGCCCATTAGTCACCGCGATCATTCACTGGAGGGCCGACCAGCGGTCGACCCTCCACCGAATGCGTCGGGGTGACAGGATTTGAACCTGCGGCCTCGTCGTCCCGAACGACGCGCGCTACCAAGCTGCGCCACACCCCGTGGCAACCGTTCGAGTCTACCCGATCAGCGCGCGCCGCCCGAACCGCTGTCGGCATCCACCGCGGTGAGAGTGATCAGCGAGACCTCCGGACGGCAGGCGAAGCGCACCGGCGCGTAGATCGAATGACCGACGCCGGCGCTGACGTTCAGCGGCACCGAGCGTCCGTCGCTCTTCCAGGTGCTCAGGCCCCGCGCCTGGTCGAGCGGGATGTCGCAGTTGGCGACCAGGGCGCCGAATCCCGGCATCCGCACTTGGCCGCCGTGGGTGTGTCCGGCGAAGATCATGTCGGCGCCGAGCCCCGTGAAGGAATCGAGCACGCGGCGGTAAGGCGCGTGGCTGACGCCGATCGTGAGTTCGGGTGATTGCGCCTTCAGGTCGGCCACGAGCGGTGGGAGGACATCGAGGCGGTCCCAGTGCCGGTGGGCATCGCTGACGCCGAAGGCTGCGATGGCGTGCCCGTCCACGGCGAAGGATGCGGCGGCATTGTTCAGCTCGTGCCAGCCGAGCGTGCTCTGCAGGTAGTCGTCGAGCGCTCCGACATCCAGGCGGTCGGGCCTCGGTATCGACGTCGAGGGGCCCGAGAAATAACGCAGCGGGTTGCGGGGGAGCGGGGCGTCGTGATCGTTCGATCCGTGCACGTAGACGCCCGGGATGCCGCGCAGCGGGTCGAGCGCGGCGCGAACGCCGGTCAGCCCTTCCGCGTGGCCGAGGTTGTCGCCGGTGTTCACGACGAGGTCAGGGCGGAGTTCGTCGGCAAGCCCCGCGAGCCAGCGCTGCTTGCGGCGCTGCCACGGTGCCATGTGGATGTCGGAGAGGTGCAGGATTCGAAGCGGAGCGGAGCCTGCGGGCAAGATGCGCACCTCATGATGGCGCACCGTGTAGAGGTAGCGTTCGACCCCCATGCCCCAGATGGCGGTGCCGACGCCGACCGCCCCCACGACCCCGAAGGTCGTGAGGGCGGCGCGTCCGAGCGCTGAACTCACGGGCTCGGTGCCGGTGCGGGCGGTGCCGAGCAGGTCACGGTGATGTTTACGGTCGATCCGCGCCCTACGACGGATCCCTCGCCCGGGTTCGTTCCCGTCGCCTTCGCGGTAGAGCCTGGGGTCGGGCAGCTTCCGGCAGTGCTGTTGAGTCCCGCGCCCGCGAGGCGTGACTGAGCCTCGCTGATGCTCAAGCCCGATACTCCGGGGACCGCCACGCCCTGACCGTTGCTGGGACGAAGCGTGACGACGGTGCCGCCCGCGACCTTTCCTGCGCCGGGATCCTGCTGTGCGACGATTCCGGAACCCTCGGTCGAGTCGACGGGGTCTCCCACGACGACTTCGAATCCGGCATCCTCGAGCGTCTTGGTCGCTGCCTCGACGCTCTGGCCGACCACGTTCGGTAGGTCGTACAGGACGGTCTTCGTGAGGTTCGAGTCAGGTGCGGGGAACCCGTCTCCGCCATAGAGGGCGTCAGCGGCGCGCAGAATGGGCTTTGCCACGGAGTGTCGCGTATAGAGGTGATTCCACGGCCAGCGGCTGACGTCGGCGTCGCCGACGGAGTTGCCGACCCAGACGGCGGTCGTGACATTCGTGCTCGACCCGACAAGCCACGTCTGCTTCGCCTCGTGCGTACCGGTCTTGCCGAGGATCGGCGTGCCGTCATACGGGTTTGATGCGCGGCCCGAACCGTTGGTCATAACCCCTTGCAGTGCGTAGGCGGCTGTCGCGGCGATGTTCGGCTCCAGCACCTGGGTGCACGACGCGGCCGGCAGCGCTACCTCGTTGCCGTTGGCATCAGTGATGCGGTCGATTGCCTTCGGCGTGCAGTAAACACCGTTGTTTGCAATCGTCGCGTACGCTGCGGCGACGTCGATCGGCGCAATGTTGTTCGAGCCGAGCACCTGGAACGGCACACGCACTTCGACAGGGCTCCCGTCTCCGCGTACGACACCCATCTTCGCGGCGGTCTTCTCGATGCCGCAGAGATCGAGCTTCGAGGCCATCGCCAGGAATCCGGTGTTGAGCGAGTCTGCGGTGAAGCGCATGGGCGTTCCTACGTAGCCGGAACCCTTCGCGAAGTTGTTGATCAGTGTCGTGTTGTTGGTGATGTCGCCGAAGCAGCTGTTGCGGAAGGTCTTGAAGACCTGCACATTGCCGTTCAGGACCTCGTTGACTGAGTGACCCTCTTGCAGCCACTCCAAAAGGGTGAAGACCTTGAATGTCGATCCACCCTCGAACCCGGTGGAACCGCCGTACTTGAGGTTTCCCGCGTAGACCAGGGATGAGTAGTTCGGGTCGTCGGTGATCGTCTCGCTGAAGTTCGTGTTCTGCGTGATCTCGAGGATGCGGCCGGTCTTGGTCTCGATGCTTGTGGTCGCAGCGCCAAGGCGCCCCGTCTCGGCGCTGGTATAGCCCTCGATCGAGGTCTGCACGTTCTCCGTCATCGCCTGTTCGGCTGCTGCCTGGAGGCGTCGGTCGATCGTCAGGTAGACGTTGAGGCCGCCCTGCTTGAGCAGCTTCGTTCGCTCCTCCTTCGTTGCACCGAAGGCGTCGTCGTTCTCCATGATTCCGCGCGCGTACTGGCAGAAGTACGCGGCCTTTCCGGGAACGACGCCACAGCCGGTGCTTGCCGGAGTGATGTTCGGTGTGATCGGCTCGGCAACCGCGGCGTCGTACTCCTCCTGAGTGATCTTGCCGTCGGCAAGCATCCGGTCCAGCACGTAGGTCTGTCGCTTCTTGGTCAGCGAATAGCCGTCGGCCGCGCTGTTGATCGGATTGCCGTCCTTGTCGGTCCAGGACCCATCCGGCCGGTCGAGGCGGTACAGGTTCGGAGTCTGCACCATGCCGGCCAGGGCCGCGGCCTGGCCGAGCGTCAGGTCAGCGGGGCTCACGCCGAAGTAGTAGTGTGCGGCGGCGCCGATGCCGTAGTTCTGACCACCGAAGTTCGCGATGTTGAGGTAGCCGAGCAGGATCTCGTCCTTCGAGTACTTCTGTTCGAGTGCGATCGCGTAGCGCATCTCTTGCAGCTTGCGCTGGTAGCCCTCGACGCCGCTCGCGACGGTCGCATCGTCGAAACATGCCTTCTTGGCGGCATCCTTCTCGTCCTGCGTCATGTCGGCGTTGTCGCCGGTGCCGACCTCGGCCTCGCACTTCTGGATGAGGATGTTCTTCACGTACTGCTGGCTGATGGATGACCCACCGCCCTGCTCGCCGCCGGAGATGACGGCGCGAGCGGTGCCGACAAGATCGACGCCGCCGTGCGAATAGAAGTTCTTGTCTTCGCTCGAGAGGATCGCGTCGTACATGACAGGTGCGACTTCATCGAAGGTCACCGGATCGCGGTTCTGGTCATAGAACTGCGTCATGACCTCGTACTCGCCCGTGTCGTAGTTCATCCAGTAGAAGGTCGTCGGCAGCATCAACTCGTCGATCTCGAGCGCGCTGGGAAGATTGTCGAAAAGCGTGATCGCGCTGGATGCAGCGGCGCCAGAAATAGCGATCGCCGGCGTCACGGTAGCGGCAACGAGGACTCCGGCGACGGCGCTGAGGCCGACCACTCCGAGGAGGCCGCCGAGCACACCGCCAGCCGTTCTTTTCGTTTCAGGCATAGGCTTGATGCTAAGGGAGCTTCCTGTGCGAAGGCTCGACAGCCTTGCGCGCGCCCGCAAGCCCGAGGCTGGAGGGAAGCATCCGTTCCCTCGCCGCCACCGACTATCCGGGAGCCCCGATGATCACGTGGGAGTACATGACCACGCCGCTGCTGATCCATAACACCGCCGCGATCCTCAACAACTGGGGCAAGCAGGGGTGGGAGCTCGTGCAGGTCGTCCCCGGCCCCGAAGGTGGGCTCGTCGGATACTTCAAGCGTCCCACCGGCGGCGGAGCAGCCAACGCCGGCCTCGATGCGGCAGCCGTTGCCGCCCAGCAGTTCGGAGAGTGACCGATGAGCGTTTCCGCCCGCCTTGCAGAGCTCGGCATCGACCTTCCCCAGATCGCTCCACCTGTCGCGGCTTACATCCCCGCGAAGGTTCACGGCGACCTCGTCTACACCGCCGGTCAGCTTCCCTTCGTTTCGGGTGCGCTTCCGGCCACCGGCAAGGTCGGCGACGGCCATGGCCTCGTTCCCGCCGCGGATGCCGCATCCTATGCGCGACAGTCCGCGCTCAACGCGATAGCTGCCGCAGCGGCTGCCGCGGGCGGCGTGGACAAGCTCACCGGAGTGCTCAAGGTGACCGGCTTCGTAGCATCCGTCCCGGAGTTCACCGGGCAGCCCGGTGTCATCAACGGCGCGAGCGAACTGCTCGGCGAGGTCTTCGGTGACGCGGGGCGTCACGCGCGCTCGGCAGTGGGCGTGCCTGTGCTGCCGCTGGACAGCCCCGTCGAGGTCGAGGTCATCTTCACCCTCGCCTGAGCCTCGCGCTCGAGCGCAGGAGTTCTCCGCAGGGTAGGAGCTTTCGCGTCTGAAACGTCCTACCTAGCGGATTTCTCCTACCTCGCGGATGCCGAGACTCAGCCCGGATGCCGGACTCAGCGCACCTGCGCCGAGATCACCGACATGACAGCAGTGTCTGCGAGGGTCGTGGTGTCGCCGACCTCGCGGCCCTCGGCGACATCCCGCAGCAGGCGACGCATGATCTTGCCCGACCGGGTCTTGGGGAGTTCGGTGACGAGGTAGATGTCGCGGGGACGGGCGATCGGGCCGATCTGATCGCCCACCCAGGTTCGCAGGTTCTTGACGAGGGCTTCGGTGTCTCTCAGTACGTCCTTGTGGCTCTCTTTGATACAGACGAACGCGACGACCGCCTGACCGGTGGTCTCATCGGATGCCCCGACCACTGCCGCCTCAGCCGTGGCCTCGTGCGCGACGAGGGCCGACTCGATCTCTGCCGTCGACAGCCGGTGACCCGAGACGTTCATGACGTCATCCACGCGGCCGAGCAGCCATACGTCGCCGTCCTCGTCCAGGCGCGCGCCGTCGCCGGCGAAGTAGTAGCCCTGATCGCGGAACTTCTCCCAGTAGGTTTCGACGAACCGCTCCGGGTCGCCCCAGATGCCGCGCAGCATGCTGGGCCACGGTTCGGTGAGCACCAGCAGCCCGCCGTTTCCGTTGCCGACGTGCTCGCCGGACTCATCGACGACATCCACACCGATTCCTGGCAGCGGAACCTGCGCGCTTCCGGGCTTCGCCTCGGTGACGCCGGGCAGCGCCGAGATCATGATCGCGCCAGTCTCGGTCTGCCACCACGTGTCGACGATTGGTGCGGCATCGCCACCGATGACCTCGCGGTACCACATCCACGCCTCGGGGTTGATCGGCTCACCCACCGAGCCGAGCAGACGGATGCTGGACAGATCGAACTTCTGCACCGCGGTGCGTCCGATCTTCATGAACGAACGGATCGCCGTGGGCGCGGTGTAGAGGATCGTCACGCCGTACTTCTCGACAAGCTCCCACCACCGAGCCGGATGCGGGCTGTCGGGTGTTCCCTCATACAGGACCTGCGTCGCGCCGTTGGCCAGCGGACCGTACGTGACGTAGCTGTGGCCGGTGATCCACCCGATGTCGGCGGTGCACCAATACACATCGGTCTCGGGGTGCAGGTCGTGGACGACGCGGTTCGTGAAGGCGGTCTGCGTCAGGTAGCCGCCCGAGGTGTGGAGGATCCCCTTCGGCTTCCCGGTGGTGCCGGAGGTGTAGAGGATGAAGAGGGGGTTCTCGGACGGGAAGGGCCTTGCCTCGTGGTCGGCGGATGCCGCAGGCACGGCGTTGTGCCACCAGATGTCCCTGCCCTCGGTCCATTCGACCGGGTTCTCGCCGCGGCGAACGACCAGCACGTGCTCGACGGTCTCTTGCTCCCCCGCTCCGCGGTCACTGAGGGCGGCGTCGACGGCTGGCTTGAGCGCCGACACCTTGCCCTTGCGGTAGCCGCCGTCGGCGGTAATGACGACCTTGGCGCCGGCGTCGTCGATGCGCGCCCGCAGGCTGTCGGCTGAGAAACCGCCGAACACGACTGAGTGGACGGCGCCGATTCGCGCGACGGCGAGCATGGCGGCTACCGACTCGGGAATCATCGGCATGTAGATCGCTACCCGGTCGCCCGCGCTGACCCCGAGTCCCTCGAGGACGTTGGCGAGGCGCTTGACCTCGTCGGTCAACTCGGCGTAGGTGACGCGGCGCGTGTCGCCGGGCTCGCCCTCCCACAGCAGCGCTACCCGATCACCGTTGCCGGCTTCGACATGCCGGTCGAGGCAGTTGTAGGCGACGTTGAGCTTGCCATCCGCGAACCAGGTCGCGAACGGGGGATTCGACCAGTCGAGCACCTCAGTGAACGGCGTGTGCCAGTGCAGCTCGCGCGCCTGCTCGGCCCAGAACCCCTCGCGATCGTCAGCGGCGCGCTGGTACAGCTCGGCGCCACCGATCGCGTTCTCGGCGAACGCGGCGGACGGGGCAAATCGTCGGGTCTCGTTCAGCAGGTGGTCGATCTGACTGCTCATTCGGCTCGCTCCTTCGCGGGCTGGAGGGTGTTCTCGTGATTCGTCGTGTCTCGAGAGCTAGCGAAAGGCTAGTCAGCACCGCACGGGCACACTACCTCCGGAAGTGGGGATGTAGATTCCCCACAACGGACGAGGTGCCTCACTGAAAAGTGAGCGCGAGGGGTGAGCTGGTGCCTCACGAATTGTGAGCGCGAGGCTTGCGGTCAT
>NZ_JBNVBV010000015.1:0-31558 GCF_052274505.1 Microbacterium sp. F2 | reverse complement strand
ATGACCGCAAGCCTCGCGCTCACAATTCGTGAGGCACCAGCTCACCCCTCGCGCTCACTTTTCAGTGAGGCACCTCGGTGGATCGCCCTCACTCTCACCCACGGACGGCGGCGCCATCGGGGTGGTTCCGAGGGATAGGCTGGGATCATGCCTCACTACGACGTCGTCATCCTTGGTGCCGGCCCCGGCGGCTATGTCGCGGCCGTTCGCAGCGCTCAGCTGGGCCTGTCCACAGCGGTCATCGAAGAGAAGTACTGGGGTGGGGTGTGCCTGAACGTGGGATGCATCCCCTCGAAGGCACTGCTGCGCAACGCCGATCTCGCCCACACGTTCCACGCGAAGGCCGATCTGTTCGGCATTTCCGGCGACGTGCACTTCGACTTCGGTGTCGCCTGGGACCGCAGCCGTGAGGTGGCGTCAGGCCACGTCAAGGGCATCCACTACCTGATGAAGAAGAACAAGATCACGGAGTACGACGGCCGTGGCTCGTTCATTGACGACCACACGATCGAGGTCAAGACCTCCGAGGGCGGCACCGAGACCGTCACCTTCGACAACGCGATCATCGCTACCGGTTCCACGGTGCGCCTGCTCCCGGGTGTGAGCCTGAGCGAGAACGTCGTGACGTACGAAGAGCAGATCCTGACGCGTGAGCTACCGACCTCGATCGTGATCGTCGGGGCCGGCGCCATCGGCATGGAGTTCGCGTACGTGCTGTCCAACTACGGCGTCAAGGTGACGATCATCGAGTTCCTCGACCGCGCACTTCCCAACGAGGATGTCGAGGTCTCGAAGGAGATCGCGCGTCAGTACAAGAAGTACGGCATCGAGATCCTGACCTCGACCAAGGTCGAGAGCGTCACCGACCACGGTGACCGGGTCACCGTCGCCTACACCGGCAACAACGACGGCGCACAGGGCTCGATCGATGCCGACAAGGTACTCATGTCGATCGGATTCGCACCGCGGGTCGAGGGCTTCGGGCTCGAGAAGACCGGCGTGAAGCTCACCGAGCGCGGCGCGATCGACATCGACGACTACATGCGCACCAGCGTGCCGCACATCTACGCGATCGGGGACGTCACTGCCAAGCTGCAGCTGGCCCACGTTGCTGAGGCCCAGGGCGTTGTCGCCGCCGAGACGATCGGCAAGGCCGAGACCATGCCGCTCGGTGACTACCGCATGATGCCGCGCGCCACCTTCTGCTCGCCGCAGGTCGCGAGCTTCGGCCTCACCGAAGCGCAGGCGCGGGATGCCGGCTACGACGTGAAGGTCGCGAAGTTCCCCTTCAGCGCCAACGGCAAGGCGAACGGCCTGGGCGAAGCTGTCGGCTTCGTGAAGGTCATCGCCGACGGCGAGCACCTCGAGCTGCTCGGCGCCCACATGATCGGCCCGGATGTCTCGGAGCTTCTGCCCGAGCTCACCTTGGCTCAGAAGTGGGATCTTACCGCTCTCGAGGCGGCGCGGAACGTCCACACGCACCCGACGCTGTCGGAGGCCGTGCAGGAGGCCTTCCACGGTCTCGCCGGCCACATGATCAACATCTGACCCGCGGGTCAGGCCTCACACGCCCAGGGCGCGTGCGAGCTTCGAGTCGCTCGAGGCCTCGCGCGCGCCCGCGGCATATGCAGCGACGGTCACCGCGTCGAAGAACGAGGTGAGCGCGTCCGAGTCATCGGGAGCTGCTGGTCCGAGTTCGATCTCCCACTCGCGCCACGCCTGTTCGATCCCCCGCCGCTCATCCCGCGTGCGCACCCGGTCGTCGACCATCTCGGCGAGGACGCCGCCGTCGGCATCCAGCAACGCGTACGCGGTGCGCGTGTTGCGAATGCGGGCGATCACGACCAGTTCATGCGTGGTCAAATCGGCGATGTGCGCGGCGATCTCCGGGGGCACGCCGGGCACGGATGCCGCGTCACTACCGATGTCGAGCGGCCAGCCGGTCTCCATCCGGCCGGAGCCCTGGCGAGGCCCTTTCAGGTGCCAGCCCGCATCCGGCCCACCTTCTCGGCGCCGGAGCGCGTAGCCAGCTCTGCCGAGGATGTAGTCCGCGGTGTCGTAGTAGACGGCATCGAGTTCTCGGACTTCCGGCTCGGCAACGCTGACGACCAGCGGAACCTGAGTCCAGTCGGGGACGTCGATGTCGGCATCCACATCGAACGTGATCTCGACCTCGAGGGACTGCGATGGCTCCATCGATGCGAGTGCTGGTTCAGTCGTCAGAGGGCGCGATGTCTTCGGTGGACTCGACGAAGAAGAACTCACCCTCCGTCGGTCCGTCGTGATCGCCCGTGTGCCCGAGAGCACCGCGTCGCTCGTAGACGACCTGACCCTCGCCGTAAGGAACAATCATCGTGTCTGCATCCGGGGATTCCAGGGGCAGGACCTGCCCGTCGAGCGGGCCTCCGTGAAGTCGTGCAATGGCCATGCCCCGAGCATAATCCCCGAGGTCCTCTGCCTCGGCGATGGCGGCGGCGCGTGCCTCCAGAAGCTCGGCGGTCGCAGCCCGAGATCCGGCTTGCGCGCGGCGGAGGCGGCGTTGCGCGAAGGTAACCGGAGGCGCCGTCGGCACGACGCCCTGCGACTCCTCGGCCGCCACGACGATGTACGTACAGGCGATGAGGATGACCTGTGCCGAGAAGTTCAGCCAGAGCAGCAGCGCGATCAGGGACACCGATGCGCTAAGCAGTGGATTGCTCGAGGCCCCCTGCACGAACAGGCCCGAAAGCTGTTGCAGCACGGTGAGCCCCAGAGCGCCGAGGAGCGAGCCCGCCCAGAGAGCGCGCGCGGGTGGACGGATGCCGCCGAGCACGAGGAAGATTGCGGCGATCAATGCCGCATCCAGGATGAAGACAGCGACGATGACGACGGCGCGCGTCAGCACGCCCACCAGCACGGTTCCCGGGGAAAATTCCAACCACCCGGCGACAATCGACACCCCGGCGGTACCGAAGTAGGTCACTGCCGCGGTCACGACCAGAGCAAGTCCGACCCCCAGGGCCATCGCGAGGTTCCTGAGCTGAACCCACAGGAAGAAGCCGTCGTCGAAGACCGTTCCACCGAGGACGTGCAGCGCCGCGCGCAGCGTTCCGATAGCGCCCAGGGATGCGAGCACGAGTCCGACGAATCCAACGACGCCGGCGATCGTGAGTCCGGACTCGAGCGTGTCAAGGCTGATCACCCCGCCTTCGCCGATGAGGCCAGGGATCACGGTGTCGACAGCCTCGACAAGCGCATCCCACGCCTCCGGATTGTCGGCAAGCCACCTGCCCGCGAACCAGAAACCGATGAGCGCGGCCGCGAAGATCGAGAACAGCGCCCGGTAGGTGACGCTGTCAGCTAGGACGGGCCCCCGCCGCTCTCCGTAGAGCAACATGGTGCGGACGATGCGCAACGACAGTGCCCATCTCGTAACCGCGGCGACGAACGTTTTCAGGGCGGCCGGCATGAATCCAGGCTAGCCGCGAAGCTCGCCGTCGAGCCGTGACGGTCAGGGGCTTGACACGGTCAGCGTGATGGCCACCCAGGCGCCAGCGATCATCCACGGTCCGAACGGGATGGCGGTGCGGCGCTCCGCACGCCGAATGAGGAGCATCGCGGCCGCGAAGAGACCACCGAGCACGAACCCGGCCAGTGTTCCCACCAGCACACTCCCCCACCCCAGCCATCCCAGGTACAGCCCGATCACGGCCGCGAGCTTGACATCACCGCCGCCGACGCCCCCGGCCGAGAGCATTCGGAGCGCGAGGTACGCGGCGAAGAGAGCCAGCGCCGCAAGCAGCGACCGCAGGAGCGCGTCGATGCCGCCGCCGGTCACCGCAGCACCGGCCAGCAGCACCAGACCCGAGGCGCCGGCCAGCGCGACGAGACGGTTCGGGAGACGGTGGCTGCGGATGTCGATGATCGCGAGGGCCACGCCGATCACCGCGAACGCGACGAAGGCTGCGACCGTGAGCGCGGTCGAGATCAGCGACATGGAGCCTGAGCCTAGGTGACCGCAACCCCTCGGTTTTCGCCGTCCTCGTCTTCCTGTGGATAGCTGGCTTCGCGGCGGCGCCAGGGAGCGCCCGCCGGCCAGCTGGCGGCGAAGGTCGGGACGACGCGCCCGACGCGGCGTGCGAGCCCACGTACCGAGGTCAAGGGCCGGGCAGAGACGGGCATCGTCAGCGATCGGTCCCAGCGCACCCCGTCGCTCTCGCGCAGGTGGATCGTGAGATCCAGGTCGTCGTGGATACGCGAGTTCTCGCGGTGGACCACCGTGCGGGCCCGTTTCCAGATCGCGGCGCGCATCGCGAAGTTCGAGCCGAACACCAGCGGGATCCCGAGCCACAGGTTCACCCAGACCCTGCCGCCGCCGATGTACCAGTGCTCGCCGAGATAGCTGATGATCCTGCCTGCGCCGTAGAACTCGGCGCCTCCGGTGAGGACGCCCAGCGCGTTGTCGCTCGTGAACGCCGTCTCGATGCGGGCCAGCCAATCCGGATGCGGCCGGGAATCGGAATCCAGGCGCGCGATGATGTCGCTCGTGGGCAGCGCCGCGTCGTATCCGCGAGCTGCGGCGGGCCAGATTCCCACGAGCGGCTCGTCGATCAGCTCGACCCCGGCATCCCGGGCGACGGCGGCTGACTCGTCGGTGCTGCCGTTGTCGACCACGATGATGCGGTCAGCCGGGCGCTCCTGGTTCTGCAGCGCCAACAGGCATTCGCGCAGGAAGGCGGCATCGTTGCGACACGGGATGACAACCGAGATGCGCAGAGCCGATGTCACCCCCTCACCCTATCGGCGGGCTTCCCGGATGCCGGGAGCGCCGCATCCGGGAATCACTCGCGCGCCCGCGGGCTTACCGTGGAGCAACGGACGAGGGAGTCGGATGAAAACGCACGAGGTCACGAACCAGGCGCCCGAACGCACCGGGCTCGACGAGTACGAGGCGAACATCGCTCTGCGCGAGGCCGTAGAAGCGCACGGCGGGGCGGATGCCGCGGAGCGACTGCGCTCCATCGGCCGGCGCGTCGGTTCAACCGATTTCCAGCGCGACGCGGTGCGCGCCAACCGGAGCGAGCCGGTGCTGCACACGCACGATCGCTACGGCCGCCAGCTCGACGAGGTCGAGTACGACCCGGCCTATCACCGCATTATCGGCGCAGCGGTGGCCGACGGCGCCCACACTGGCGCGTTCCGGCGTCCGGGACCCGGGGCATCCGTCGTGCGCGCCGCCGCCTTCATGCTCTACGCACAGGTGGAACCGGGTCATGCATGCCCCATCTCGATGACCCACGCGGCGGTGCCGGTGATCGCCCAGCACGACGCGCTCGCGCGCGAGTGGATGCCGCGACTGCTGAACACCCACTACGAACCCGATCTCGTGCCAGGAAAGCGCAGTGCGCTGTTCGGGATGGCGATGACCGAGAAGCAGGGCGGTTCGGACGTGCGCGCGGGCACGACGGTCGCGAGGCCGATCGGCGGCGACGAGTACGAAATCACCGGGCACAAGTGGTTCTGTTCCGCTCCGATGTCTGACGCATTCCTTGTGCTCGCGCAGGCGCCGGGTGGGCTGTCGTGCTTCCTTCTCCCCCGGCTGCTTCCCGACGGGTCGCGCAACGAGATCCGCATCCGTCGCCTCAAAGACAAGGTGGGTAACCGCGCCAACGCCTCGAGTGAGGTCGAGTACGAGGGCGCCCGGGCTCACCTGGTCGGTGACGAGGGCCGCGGCGTGCGCACCATCATCGAGATGGTGACACGCACGCGGCTCGACAGCGTGCTGGGGTCGACCGCCGGCATGCGGCAGGCGACCGCCGAAGCTGCCTGGCATGTGCGGCATCGTGCCGCGTTCGGAGCGCGCCTGATCGATCAGCCCCTGATGACGCAGGTGATCGCCGATCTGCAGCTCGAAACCGAAGCTGCAACCGCGACCTCGCTGCGGCTGGCCCGCGCGTACGACGACACCGCCGGCGCCGAGGAGGTAGCCTTCCGCCGCCTGGCCACCGCCGTGGCGAAGTACTGGATCTGCAAGCGTGGCCCCGGTCACGCGCACGAGGCCATGGAATGCCTCGGCGGCAACGGGTACACCGAGGCATTCCCGCTCGGGATGCGGTACCGCGAACAGCCCGTCATGGCGATCTGGGAAGGTTCGGGCAACGTCATCGCGCTCGATGTGCTGCGCGCGCTCTCGCGCGATCCGCAGAGCTTCGAGGCCTTCGACGCCGAGCTCGCGCGGTCAGACGGTGCGGACAGGCGCCTGGACGCGCACGTTCGAAAGACGCGCGAGCTCATCAGGGACCTCGTCCGCGACGACGCTCGCGAGGCGCGCGCTCGGGAACTGGTGACGGCACTCGCCCTGGCGCTCCAGGGATCGTTGCTCGTGCGCACAGCGCCCGCGCCGGTCACCGACGCGTTCATCGGTTCCCGACTCGGCGGCGATGGGCACCTGTACGGCATCCTGCCGCCCGGCACTGACGCGGCATCCATCGCTGCTCGCGCCTGAGGTGTCTCGGGCCTGAGAGGGCTCGGCATCCGTCGCGGGATTTTGATGGGTCCCTCGTGGGAGCGGGACCAAAGACCCTATGGACGGAGGTGTTCGGTACGGCACTCTGATGTCAGACCACAAAAGTCGTCCGAAGCCCCGCCGAGGATGACAGGTTTCGTCGCTGGACGATGTTCGGCGACGCACGTGAGGAAAGGTATCCGGCGGATAACCCAAACCTGGTGCAGCGGGCCCGCCGTCGATCTGCGAGCCTCCCTCACGTATGCCGTCGCGGCGCCCGACTCGTCACCGGGCGCCGCGACGGCCTCACTGTTTCAGCGCACGAACTGCGGTTACTGGGTCCGCAGCGAGGTGGCGTAGACGGCGGCCTGAGTACGCCGCTCCATGCCGAGCTTGCGCAGTAGACCGGTCACGTAGTTTTTGACCGTCTTTTCCATGAGGTCGAGGCGCTCCCCGATCTGACGGTTGGTGAGACCCTCGGCGATCAGCTCGAGCACCTGACGTTCGCGGTCGGTCAGGTCGACGCCGGGTGTGCTCGACCGGGTCTCGCGTGCCTGTTCACGCACGCGCGTGGCGGCAGCCGACGAGAGCAGGTTCTTGCCCGCGGCGACAGCACGGATGCCGTCAAGAAGACCGTTGGCCTTGATGTCTTTCAGGACGTAGCCGGCAGCGCCGGCCAGCACCGCCGAGTAGGCGGCTTCGTCATCGTCGTAGCCGGTAAGGATGAGGCACGTGACGCTCGGGTACTGAGAGCGGATCTCGCGGCACACGTCGATACCGCTGCCATCGGGGAGGCGCATGTCGAGGACGGCGACATCAGGCATGGTGGCCGCGATGCGCCCGAGCGCCTGGCGGGCGGTGGATGCCTCGCCGATCACTTCCATGTCGCGCTCGGCGTCGATGAGGTCAACGACCCCACGACGGACGATTTCGTGGTCATCGAGCACGAAGACACGGATCATGTGGTCTCTCCCTGGGCCAAAGGCACCGCCCACCGCAGGCGGGTGCCGCCGCCGTCGCGTCCGGTGAGAGCGAACTCCCCGTTCCAGCGCGCGGCGCGATCCTCAAGATTACCGACCCCGCTACGACGCGTCGGCGACTCCGGCACGCCGACGCCGTCATCGAGGATCTCGACGACCAACATCTCGTCGGCGATTCCAACCCGCACCGACGTCTCCGTTGCCTGAGCGTGACGGGCGACGTTGCTGACACCTTCGCGAACGACCGCGACGACGTCTTCGGCAACATCCGGCGGCGTGCGCAGATCCAACGGTCCCTGGAAGACGAGTCGCGGTGACTCGGAGAACGACGGTGCGACTTCGCTGATGACGTCCACAATGCGGTGCCTGACCGATCCGGACGACACGCGGGGTTGGCGCAGGGCGAAAATGACGGTGCGGATCTCGGTGATGGCGGCATCCAGCGCATCGACCTGTTCGAGCAGTTCAGTTCGTGCTGACGCGTCACCGACCCTGCCAGCGACAGCTTGGAGCGAGAGCCCGGCGCCGAACAGGCGCTGGATGACGTGATCGTGCAGGTCGCGGGCGATGCGGCCGCGCTCGTCCATGAGCGCGAGCGCCTGCCGGTCGGACCTGCCTCGCGCGAGCTCGAGGGCGATCGTGGCTTGCGCTGCGAGGTCCGCGGCGAGGTCGACATCCTTGTCGGTGAACCGGGGGGCACCGACGGGCCGTCCCACAGTGAGGACCATGGGGGCGCCGTCTGCACCGAGCATCGGCACGACCACCGTCGGACCCCACGCGACGAGTTCGTCCCCGAGTTCGACGGTGTCGCCGCTGGCCTGCAGCGGCTGCCAACTGTCGAAGACACGGCCGGAGAGGGTGCCAGCTTGCGCATGAACGGAGCCGGTGAGTTCGTCGGCGTGCTCGCCGCGCGCTACCTCGACGCACATCATGGTGTCGCTGATCGATGAGATCACCACGACGGTGGCGGCATCCGTGAGCTGGAGGACCTTGTCGGCCAGAAGCTGCAGCGGCCTGCCGGTCTCGTCCGAGAACATGGCTGCGCTCATCTCGGCCGCGGCTGCGGCCCACCGCTCGCGGCGCACCGAGTCTTCGTACAGGCGCGCGTTGTCGATGGCGATGCCCGCGGTGGCAGCAAGGGTCTCGAGCAGCTCGGTGTCCTCTTCGCTGAAGGCGCCGTCGGGGTGCTCAGTGAGGTACAGGTTGCCGAACACCTCGCCGCGGATGCGGATGGGAACCCCGACGAAGCTGTCCATTCTCGGGTGGTTGCGCGGAAAGCCGACCGAGCGCGGGTCGTGGCCGATGTGCTCCAGCCGGATCGGGCGAGGATCGTGGATGAGGGCTCCGAGCACGCCGCGGCCACGCGGGGGCGGGCCGATCGCTTCGACGGTCTCGGCACTCAACCCGACGTGGATGAATTCCTCGAGCATCCCGTCGGGTCCGATCACACCGAGGGCACCGTACTTCGCGCCGACGAGCTCAACTGCCGATTCGACAATGCGGCGCAGCACCGCCGAGAGCTCCAGCTGGCTCACGACAGCGGCGTTCGCCGTCAGGAGACTGCGCAGCCGTGCCTCGATATCAGCCACCCGGTTACCCCGTTCTCGTCCCTCGGCTCTCTCGCCAGGATCCTATCGCGGGACCTTCGACCCTGTGCGGGGAACTTGGCGGGCCGGATGCTGGAACAGACAGGAGGGGCAGACGGATGCGAAACACACTGCACGACTCGCACGTGGGCCTGTCCGAGGGCGGCTCGTTGAGCGCCCCGGCCGGCGACACGATCTGGCGGGTATCGCCCTACGATCGCCTCGTCGTGGGCGTAGACGGGTCAGGTCCGAGCACCGGCGCGCTGGCATGGGCCATCGCGTACGCGGCCGATCACGCCACCGAGCTCCTGCTCGTGCACGTTGTCGACGACACGTGGGGCGTTGCCGGCGCCGACTATATGGCTGATGCGCAACGGCGCGGCATCCACGTGCTTGACGCTTCCCGGCGCCGCGCGGTGGATGCGGGCGTCGCCCACGTGCAGACCGAACTCGTCCACGGTCGCGCGCCCAGTGTGCTGTCGGGCGCTGCCCGCCCGCACGACCTTCTCGTTGTGGGTTCGCACCGCACCGGCTTCTTGCGTGGGCGCGCGTTCGGCGCAGCATCCGTTTATGTCGTCGCTGCCGCCCGGTCGGCGGTCCTGGTCGTGCCGAACCTGCCGCTTGAGGGCCGGCACAGTGTCGTGGTCGGGGTCAGCGGATCGCCGGCCTCGGATGCCGCGCTGATGCAGGCAGCTCGCGAGGCTGCCCGCACCGATCAGCAGCTGGTCCTCATCCACGCCCGGCCTCCGGTTCCGCACGAGGAATCGTCGAGCAACGGTGAGTACCGCGCGTCGGCTGCGCGGGATGTTGTCGCGCGCGCCGGCGCACACGCTCTCATCGACATTCCTCACCTCGACCTGAGTTCCCGGGTCGTCGCCGACAACGTCGCCCCGGCGCTGCTGACAGCGTCCATCGATGCCGCGATGCTGGTGATCGGGCGCGGCCAGAGCGAGGAGCCCCCGAACATCTCGACGGTGGTGCATGACGTGCTCATGAACCTCAACGCGCCGGTGCTCATCGTCCCCTGACACCGCGAGCACCCCACCCGCGGCCCTAGAGTCGAGGGGTGGATTCGGTGCTGTGGTACGTCGTGCCGCTGGGGGTTGCGGCGGCGCTGAGCGTGTTCCCGATCCTCGCGGTCGTGCTGCTTCTGCTCTCGCCGAACCCCATCCCGGCGAGCGTCGGCTACCTCGCGGGGTGGTCGGGCGGCGTGCTCGTGCTCGTGACGCTGTTCTCGCTCGGGGCGCGCCTCATTCCTCCGTCGACGACAGAACGGATGCCGTCCTGGGCGCACGCGGTCGAGATCGCTATCGGCGTGCTTCTCGTAGTGGGAGGGGTCTGGCGCACGGCGGCCGATCGCCGGCGCCCGGAACCTGCCAGCGCGCCATCGTGGACGAAGGCGCTCGACAATGTCGGACCGCGCCGGGCCTTCGCGTTCGGACTTGCGATGAACGTGAGGCCCAAGAACCTTGCGATCGCGTTGGCGGCGGGACTGGCGATCGGTTCGGCCTCCCTCAGCATCGTCGGCAGCAGCCTCACGGTGCTGATCTTCACGGCGGTCGCGGTCTCGACGGTCGCGGCCCTGGTCTTGGCGTATGTCTTCGGCAGCCATTCGATTCGGCCCCGGCTCGAGCGTTTCAGCGACTGGCTCGTGGCGAATTCCTCCCTCGTGCTCAGCCTCTCGGTCGTGCTGATCGGAGCCCTGCTGATCATCATCGGCACCGTCAATCTGCTCTGACACGACAGGCGCGTGTGTGAGAATCTCCTCAGCGGGGGCCGCCAGGGCGAGGTTCCGTGGCACACTCCCCCAATGGTGAGTCGCAGAACCCTCGCTGTTGTCGGCGTCGCGGGAGCGCTCGCGCTCGGGGGCTGTGCGGCGCAAACGAGCACGAAGGAGCCGAGCGAAGAGGTCACGGCTGAGCCGTGGTCGTTCGTGAGCCGGCCTGATCTGACGCCCCCGATCGTGACCGTGACCACCTCCGAGCGCGGCGCGACGCTGGACCGCGACGGCGTGTATGCGTTCCTCGGCCCCAAAGATCTCGACCAGGGGTCGGCAATGCAGGGCGCCGCGATCGTGGATGGCGACGGCGACCCGGTATGGGTCGCGAACACGGGCGATGACTCGGCGTTCGATCTGCGTGTGCAGGAGTACCAGGGTGAGCCGGTGCTGACCTATTGGGTGGGCCAGTCAGGATTCCATGGGCGCGGCGAGGTCATCATCCTGGATGACACGTACACCGAGATCGCGCGCGTGTCGACGGGGGAACCGATCGGCGCGGGCAACGCCGACATGCACGAGACGACGATCACCGAGGACGGCACGATGCTGCTTCTCGCGTACGTGACAGCTCCCGCAGACCTGACGGAGGTCGGGGGCCCGCGGAACGGATACGTGCTGGAGGGTCACGTGCAGGAGGTGGATATCGCCACTGGCGAGGTGCTGTTCGAATGGGCTTCGCTCGATGAAGTCCCGGTCAAGGAGTCGCGGCACGTGCTTGAGGAGGACCAGGGCACGCGCGCGGAGCCGTACGACTACATCCACCTGAATGCCGTATCGCTGGACGGCGACGACGGGTTCCTGGTTTCGGCGCGCAACACGAGCACGGTCTACCGGCTCGATCGCGAGAGCGCGTCCGTGGACTGGCGCTTGGGTGGGCACAGCAGCGACTTCGAGATCGACGGCGATGCCGAGTTCGCGTGGCAACACGACGCTCACCGCCGCGCCGATGGCACGATCACCCTGTTCGACAATCAGTCCGAGGATGACGCCGGCTGGTCGCGCGGGCTGCGCCTGGCCGTCGACGAGGATGCCATGACAGCTTCGCTCGTGACGCAGTACACGCCCGAGCAGGATCGGCTGTCGGCGACACAGGGCAACCTGCAGGAGCTTGCCGGAGGGAACGTCGTCGTTGGGTGGGGCTCGCGGCCGTTCTACTCGGAGTTCGATCGCGACGGAACCCTGCTGTACGAGGCGACCTTCACTGCCGGGACGAGCTACCGGGCGTACGTACTGCCGTGGTCGGCGATCCCCGCCACTCCCCCGGATGCGCAGCTGGTCGAAGACGGCCCCTCGGCGAGCCTGTTCGCCTCGTGGAACGGCGCCACCGAGGTCGCATCGTGGCTCCTCGTGACGGGGCCGGATGAGGCATCCGCTGTCGAGATCGCACGCGCGCCGCGGGAGAGGTTCGAGACCGAGATCCCGATCCCCGCGGGTGCGACGCTCGGGGCGTACGTCGGGGTGCGGGCGATGGATGCCGCGGGCGAGGTGATCGGCGGCGGTGCCGCCCAGATCGCCGCACCCGAGCCGTCGAGCTGAGGTTGCTGCCGCCCGGCATCAGGGCACGCCGAAGCCCCGCCGGGAAACGCAACCCGGCGGGGCTTCAGTGATTTCGTACTACGCGCCGCGCTTGGCGAGCGGGGCTGCGGGGGCCTCTGCCGGGGTTTCTCCCGCAACCGCAACCTCACCGCGGTGGGCACGGACCTCGTCGAACGAGGTTCCGTAGTACGCCGCCTCCATGAGGGTTTTCATGTCGGCAAGCATCGGCATCCGGGGGTTGGCCGGAGCGCACTGGTCTTCGTAGGCAGCCATCGCGAGCTCGTCGAGGCGGCCGATGAAGGCCTCCTCTGCGACACCCTGCGCCTGGAAGGAGCGCTCGATGCCGACGAGGTCACGCAGCTTCTCCACGGCCCGGGCGTAGGACTCGACACCCTCTTCGGGGGTCGCGGCCTTCAGGCCCAGGTGCTGTGCGATCTGCTGGAACCGTTCGGGAGCGATGTAGCGCTCGTACTTGGGCCAGCTGGTCAGCTTCGTGGGGATGCGTCCGTTGTAACGGATGACGTGAGGCAGGTAGATCGCGTTGGTGCGTCCGTGGATCAGGTGGAACTTCGATCCGGTGACGTGAGCCATCGCGTGCACGATCCCGAGGAACGCGTTGCCGAAGGCCATACCCGCGATGGATGCCGCGTTGTGCATCTTCTCGCGTGCCTGGATGTCGGCGGGGTCCGTGCTGCCGGGGCGAGCCTTCGCGCTACGTTCGATGTTCTCGAAGATCAGCTTGATGGCGTGCAGGGCCAGGCCGTCGGTGTAGTCGTTCGCGTACACCGAGACGTAAGCCTCCGTCGCGTGCGTGAGGGCGTCGAATCCGGCATCCGCCACGACCTTGGCCGGCAGGGCCGACGTGAGGACCGGGTCGATGATCGCCACCGACGGGGTCAGCGCGTAGTCGGCGAGGGGGTACTTCATTCCCGTCTCGTCATCCGTGATGACCGCGAAGGGCGTCATCTCAGATCCCGTGCCCGACGTGGTCGGGACGCAGACGAGCTGTGCCTTCTTGCCGAGGTCGGGGAACTTGAACGCGCGCTTGCGGACGTCGAAGAACTTCTCGCGCATGTCAGAGAACTGCACGTCGGGGTTCTCGTAGAGCAGCCACATGACCTTGGCGGCATCCATCGGGGAACCGCCACCGAGCGCGATGATCGTGTCGGGGTTGAACTCGCGCATCTCGGCAGCACCGGCGACGACGCTCGAGAGCTTCGGCTCGGGCTGCACGCGGTCGATGATCTGCAGGTGCACGCGGTTGCGACGACGGTTCAGCACATCGATGACCTTGTCGACGAAACCGAGGTTGGTCATCGTCGGGTCGGTCACGATCGTGACCCGCTCGACGTTCTTCATGTCGATGAGGTAGCGGATCGCGTTCGGCTCGAAGTAGGTCTTGGCCGGAACCTTGAACCACTGCAGGTTGTTGTTGCGCCGACCGACGCGCTTGACGTTCACGAGGTTCACCGCCGAGACGTTGTTGGAGACGGAGTTGCGTCCGTAGGAACCGCAACCGAGGGTCAGGGACGGCATGAACGAGTTGTAGATGTCGCCGATGCCACCGAGGGCCGAGGGGGCGTTCTCGATGATGCGGACGGCACGGACGCGCTTGGCGAACTCGTCGATGACGCTCTGGTCGTTGCTGTGGATCGCGCCGGAGTGGCCGAGGCCGTCGAAGTTGACCATCTGCTCAGAAAGAGAGATGCCTTCTTCGGCGTTCTTGGCGCGGAGCACCGCCAGCACGGGGGCCAGCTTTTCGCGGGTCAGCGGCTCCTGGGGTCCGACGACGGCGCACTCGGCAAGGATCACCGAGGTGTCTTCGGGCACGGTGAAGCCGGCCTGCTCGGCGATCCACACCGGAGACTGGCCGACGACCTTCGCGTTGAGCTTGGCCTCGCCGCAGTTCTTGGCGTTGGCGTGGACGCCGAAGATGAACTCTTCGAGCTTGCGCTTCTCGTCGGCGTTGACCATGTAGGCGTGCAGGCGGGTGAACTCCGCGAGTGCCTCGGTCGCGATCGGCTCGTCAAGGATGACGGCCTGCTCGGAGGCACACACCATGCCGTTGTCGAACGCCTTGGACAGCACGACGTCGTTGACGGCGCGGCCGACCTTGGCAGAGCGTTCGATGAACGCGGGGACGTTTCCGGCGCCGACACCCAGGGCGGGCTTGCCGCAGGAGTAGGCCGCACGAACCATCGCGTTGCCACCGGTCGCGAGGATCAGGGCGACACCGGGGTGGTTCATGAGCTCGCCGGATGCCTCGAGTGAGGGCTCGGCGATCCACTGGATGCAGTTCTTCGGCGCACCGGCCGCGACTGCGGCATCCCGAACGATCTTCGCTGCGGCGACCGAGCAGTTCTGAGCTGACGGGTGGAAGGCGAAGACGATGGGGTTGCGGGTCTTCAGCGCGATGAGGGACTTGAAGATCGCGGTAGAGGTCGGGTTGGTCACCGGGGTGATGCCCGCGACGACGCCGACGGGGTCGGCGATCTCGGTGATGCCGGTGATCTCGTCGTGCGAGATGACGCCGACGGTGCGCTGCTTGATGATCGAGTGCGTGACGTGCTCGCACGCGAACATGTTCTTCACGGCCTTGTCTTCGAACAGGCCACGGCCGGTCTCTTCGACGGCCAGGACTGCGAGTTCGCCGTGATGGTGGAGAGCGGCGACCGATGCCTTGCGCACGATGTGGTCGATCTGCTCCTGCGTGAACGACGCGTACTCGGCCAGAGCATCTTGTGCTCGTGCCACGAGTGCATCGATTGCGGTGGACATCGGATCCTCCTACCTGGTGTGGACCCGGTGTCCACGCCTTCGTCCTGACACCATCGTGGCACTGTGGTCAGACCACATATAGGGACCATGGTCCCCGTGGCCACACGTCGGTACGCCGACTGCGCGGATCGCTAGTGTCGAGCCATGGCGGTGCACGACGACGGGATGCAGACGAATGTCGACCGATTGGTCAACGAGTACCTCGCGAGCCTGGAGGCCGCGGATGCCGATCGAGTGATCGCGCTCTTCGCGCCAGGCGGGATCGTCGAGTCTCCCCTGTATGGCACGATGCCCGCGGCGGAGTTCTACCCCGCACTGTTCGCCGACACGGCTAGCTCGCGGCTGACGCGGCGGGCAACGATGACCGGATCAGCCGAAGGCCGCGGGGTCGTCAGTTTCTGGTTCGACTTCGACTGGACCCTCTCGACCGGCGAACCCGCTCCCTTCACCGTGGTCGATGTCGCCGAACTCGACGAGCACGGCCTGATCGAGCGCCTGCACATCGTCTATGACACCCATCCGATCCGGGATGCCTTCAATGACGCTCACGACGGCGAGAACTGATCCGGAGTCGCGGATGAAGAGACAGACTCGAGCGGCAGCCGCCGCGGTGGCCGCTGTAGCCACGCTCGGCCTCACCGGGTGCAACATCGACCCCTCGGCGCACTTGTATCGAGAGATGCACGAACTCACCGACCAGAAACTCGCTCATGACCTCGAGTACTCACTTACCCGCGTGAGTGACCTCATGTTCCGCAGCGTCGAGGCACGAGAGTTCTCGCCCGAAGAACTCGACAACGCGTTCGTGAATGTCGTACTCGACTACCAAGACACGTCTCCGCCTCCGATACCCCAGGGGCGCGCCCTTTACGATCTCGAGGTCACCGGCGATCAAGCGTCTTCTCGCTCTTCCTCGCCGAAGGATCCGTGGTGAACGCCGGCCTCTCCCACGGTGAGGCCTACGCTCACGGATGCGGCATACTCACCGGCACCTTCGGCACACCCTGGATGACACTCACCGCCACCGAATGTCCTGGGGCCTTCACAGCCTGGGCCATGTCGAACTCCCGCGACAGATCACCGACAGTCTCACTCGAGGAAATCGCCGAGCGGCACGAACTCGACGTGAAGACGGACCGGCCCTAAGGACGAGCTGCAGAGAGTTTTGCGGCTCGGCGTCACATCATTACGGGCGGCGCTCCGCTCGGCGGGTGCTCGAGCTGCGCGAGGTGATGGGAGCCTCGACCGCCGAGGCGTGACGACGCGACGGACGGGAACGTGCGTTCATTCACTCGGTCAGTCGGGCGGGGATGTCTCGGCTGGAGTGGAGCAGGTGTCTGACATCGACGTACTCAGCCGTGTCAAAGTAGATGATGACGTGCGGGTAGGTTCGCAGCGCGAAGACCCGGACGCCCGGGATGCCGAGCTCGACCTCGAGCCGCGGAGATCCGATGGCCGGGTGGTCGCCGAGCGCCACCAGTGCAGCTTCGTACTCGTCCACCAGGCCGAGGGCGGCGTCCGGCGCACCCTCGTCCACGTAGAAGGCGATCGCGGAGCGCAGTTCCGCCTCGGCGGTGGTGCGGGTACGCACCCACTTGCCGCTCACCGAGCGGCAGCGGTATCGCCGGTGGTGCGGATCACGCCGCGGAGCCGTTCGAAGTAAGCACCGTCCATGGTTTCGGAGAACTCCGCTTCCGCCGATGCGAGGATGCGTTCGCGGAGGAGGGATCGGTCTCGGTCGTAGCGGATCAGTTCACGCACGTACTCGCTGGTTGTGCCGAAGCCTCGCTCGGAGACCTGTTCGTCGACAAACTGCTTCAACGAATCGGGGAGCGAGACATTCATCGTGACCATGTGGTCAGGATACGACCCTTGGCAAGAATTGCCAAGGGTCGCTCGGATCGCACGCGCCGTCCGGACCAGGGCGGTCAGTGGAGAGTCTCCCCCTGTTCGAGCATCCGGACATACTCGGCGACGCGGGCGGCGCGGGACTCGGGGCGCTTGAGGTTGCCAACGCGGAACGACATCGCGAAGCGGTTCTGGGCGGACTGGGCAGCGAACGCAGCGGCGATCTTCGGGTCGGCATCCAGCGCCGCCTGCAGCTCGGCGGGGATGTCGCCGTCGCTCTGGCGGTAGGCGGCATCCCACCGGCCGTCGGCCTTCGCGCGATCGATCTCGAGCTGGCCCGCGGGCCGCATCCGTCCTTCGTCGATCAGGCGGGTGACGTGCGCGATGTTGACCTTCGACCAGAGGCTGCGCGGCCGGCGCGGAGTGAAGGCCTGGAGGAAGTAGTCGGCATCCAGTGACTGCTTCTGTCCGTCGATCCAGCCGAAGCAGAGCGCGACATCCAGCGCCTCGGCGTAGGTGATGCCCGGCTTGCGTGTGGCCGTCTTGCGCAGCCGCAGTCGCATGCCGTCGGGGCTCGGATCGGCATCCAGCCACTGCTCCCAGTCTTCGACGGTGTCGACATGAAGGACGGGCTTGTCGTTGTGGGCGACCATCCTCGAAAACTACCCCCTCGCACCGACACCGCTCGGCGTGGTGGACTGTGCGCACCGTGTCGACGAGGAGGACTGATGGCCGCACGCTTCGTGTATTGGATGAACGTCTCGCTCGACCTGTTCATCGAGCAGGCGCACGACGAGCAGGGCGGCGGCGACTGGATGAGCATCGGCGACGAGCTGCACGAGGAGTTCAACGCGCGCGCCGAGGCGCTCACGATGATGGCGCAGGGCCGCAAGGTCTTCGAGACGATGGAGAGCTTCTGGCCCGAGGCGCCTTGCAACACGACGGTGTTCGGCGGGGATGACGCCATGGAACGCCTCGGCGAGCTTCGGGCGAGCTCGAGCGGCGACATCGGTGTGGGCGGGGCGGATGTCGCGACGCAGCTGCTCGCGGCCCGACTGCTCGACGAGGTGCTGCTCTTCACGCATCCGGTGATCCTCGGTTCGGGACGACCGCTCTTCGATGGGGTGACCTCGCCGGTGCGGCTGGAACCGCTCGAGCAGGCGACCTACACCGGTGGCGTGACGATGCACCGCTACGCGATCGTGGATGCCTAGCAACGGCGATCAGGCACCTCTGGCCTGAATCGTCCACCAGTGGTCGTCGAGTGGGCCGGTGTCAGAAATCGAGGATGCCGTCGCGCGCCCTCTCCGGATCGGGCAAGTGTCGCGTGTCGAGATCCTCCATGAGGTGGATCGCGGCATACAACGCACGTACGGCACGACCAGCGTCATCGAACACGCGTAGCGTTCGGCGCATGCGGCCTTCGGGGTAGGTGGGATGCGTGAACTTCACTTCGACCCGTGTGCGTGGCCATTCGTCGATGGCCTCGACGCGCGGGTTGGCGAGCCCGTCCGCGAGCGCTGATGTTCTTCCGTCCGACGCACTCCATTAGTAATCGAGGCTGTCGAACTCTCGCTTCACGGATTCGATCGCGGCGGTCTGATCGGCGGGGTCGATTGGGACAAGGTCCCAACTCAGTTCGGGCCGAGACGACGATGGCTCGGCAGCGACGGGCGCCTTGGCTGTCAGCGCTTGCATCAGTGCGTCCTCGTCGAGTGCTTCGGCGTGCACGTCTGCGGCGCGTAGGCGTGACGGTAGGGTCTCGGGCACAGGCCACACAACGTAGCGGTACTTGTACGTCGCACTCCCCCCGTCACGGTCGGCATCGGGTGGCCCGTCGTAGACCACGAGATGAGCGGATGCCCGCTCTTCGAAGACGAATGCCGCCTTGCGGTCCGCCAGCACCCGGTGTGTGGTTCCATCCGTCGCGAGAACCGACAACTGCCGCTGTTGGTGCCACGCGGTCGGATCATCCGGGTCTGGGAACTCTCCCGAGGTCATCCAGAGGCCGTGCGACGTTGCACCAATGGGCTGGGCGTCCTCGAGCATCGTGAAGCGCGTCACGCTCCCGTCGACGGAGACGTGCACTGCAGCGGCCTCTCCCTCCGGGAAGCTGAGATCCTCTGACTCCATCGGCCGATACACGACCCACATCCCCCACGGGGCAGCGAGCACGGTGCTGGTCACACTTCGGTGCCCCACTGACAGATCCGACCAGGACACGACCTGAGGGTCCCGCCCGTTTGCGTCGATCGTGGCTACGGGGTCGTCAAGATGCACCGCGATCACGGCAGAGCCGACCGTCACCTCAACCCATCGATGAGCATCCCGTTCCATCTCATGACCCTCTCAGCCCAGCGACCTCTCCTTTGGCCATGAGCGCGAAGACGAGGATGAACACGGCGACGAGGGTCGTGAACGCCGCGATGCCCGGTACGGTCGCGTCGCCGGCAAGCATCGCGCAACCCGCTGAGGTGTCCTCGTAGTCACAACTGCGCCAAGGCTGGAAGAAATACACGACGATGACGAGCGCCCCCGCGAGCGCGACGATCGCGGCCACGGAAACCAACCACCGCCGCAGGGCGATGCACGTTTGAGGGGTGTGCGAGCGCATTCCCGCCTGGTCATACTGAGCGTCGGGTCATGACGGGACGTTACTGGCGTAAGGCAGCCGTTGCGCCCCAGGCACGTTTGGCGCGATAAACCGCAGCCCGGGCACCACACCGGTGTGCGCGAATACTCCACCTCTCATCGGCCCTGACGCTGGGGAGCCTGATCGATCGATGCGATAGAGATGAGCGCGCCGGCCATCGCCTTCGCCTCGGGCGTGAAGAGCGCGTCCTGCACGCGCGCCGCCGTGATGCGGAGCGACTCGTCGGGCGTCAGCTCGAACCAGCCGCACACGATCCTGATGCCGTGCGGGGTAACCCGCCAGGTCTTGTCGGCATCCTTCACGATGGCGTCCTCGATCGACAGCGCCTCGCGGCGGGAGTCATGTCCGTCGATGATCTCGACGACGCGGTCGATGATCCGTTCTGGTCGAGCGAGCACAGTCAGCACCTCCCGTGCGATGCGCGCACCCTCCCTCTCGTGATGCAGAACAAGGTCTGGGCGGCCCCCGCCCGGGGCGATCGCCTCGAGGATCTGGTCGTCGGGCACTCGCGACCAGCCGGTGTCATGCAGGAGGATCGCCGGGAGAACAACCTCAGGATCTGCCTCCGGGATCGCCCGCAGCAGCGCTCGCGCGATCCCGTACGCGTAGAGCGTGTGGCTGTCGTTGTTTCGCACTGCAAGGTGCGGCGCCGCCAGATTCCACACGGCGTCGTCCTCCGACCGCAGCGACACGATCGCCCCGATGGCGGACGAGGGAGGGATGTGTGCACTGATATCGCGATCAAGCCGCGTGCTCGTCGATGAGCCCATGAGAGCACACTCCCAGCTGCCGCACTGAAGCGGCAGGTACGCTTCCACTCACCGGAAGCGCATCGCCGCGCTGCCGGCGACTACGAGGAGGTACGCATGGCCGGTCGCACATCGCAGCCGGGGCAGTCGGTCACGGGTCGGGTGCTGTCGATTCTGGCGGTATTCGAGGATAGTCTCGCACCCCGCAGCCTGACAGACCTCGCCACGGAGACCGGGCTCGCACTGAGCACCACACACCGCCTTCTCGCCGAGTTGGAGGAGTGGGGTGCGCTCCAGCGCGACGTCAACGGACGCTATCAAATCGGCCTACGCCTGTGGGAGCTCGGGCAGCACGCGGGCCGACAGGTGCGCGAGATCGCGCGCCCCCTGCTGCAAGACCTCTACAGCCTCACGCAGGAGACCGTGCACATCGCGATCCGCGAGAACACCGAAGTGCTCTACATCGACCGCGTGTACGGCACGCGCCGCGTCCCGCAGGCCTCGCGGGTCGGTGGGCGCCTTCCCCTGCATGCCACAGCGGTCGGCAAGGTGCTGCTTGCCTACGAGGAGACCTGGCTGCGCGAGGCGGTGCTCGCCCAGCCGCTGGAGAGCCGGACTCCGAATACGCACGTCGACCCTGCGGGACTGCGGCTCGAGCTGGAGCTGATCCGGGCGCGCGGGTACGCGCTCACCGTCGACGAGGTGCGCATGGGGTCGGCCTCGATCGCGGTGCCGATCTTCCAGCGCGGCGACGGAGTGATCGGCGCCTCGCTCGGGGTAGTGACGACCGCGGAGAAGGCCGGCGTGCTCGAGCGTCACCTGCCGGCGCTGCGGGGAATCGCCCGGCGCATCGAAAACAGTGTCGGTGCCTTCCCCCTGCGCAGCATGATGCCGGCCGGCAAGCAGGTCGCTTCCACTCAGTGGAAGGACATGCGGGGCTCCGAGCACGACGACGTTCAATGAAGACATGCCGCACCGATGCGGCGCAGACACGAAGGGGAGTCGTCATGGCGACACCATCCGCACCCGCCGCCGAGGCTGTTGCGGCCGGATGCCCGGTCGATCACGGTCACCACGGCTACAGCCCGTTCGACATGACCGATCCCTTCGCCGCGTACGCCGAGCTGCGGCGCGACGAGCCGGTGATGTATGACGAGCGCATCGGCTACTGGGTTGTCACCCGGTGGGCCGACGTCCGCGCGGTGTTCGAGGACTGGGAAACCTTCTCGAGCGAGAACGCCCAGCAGCCCGTCCGCGAACGCGGCCCCGAGGCGACTCGGATCATGCAGGAGGGCGGCTTCACCGCCTACTCCGGCCTCTCCGCCCGCACTCCCCCGGAGCACACCCGCATCCGCGCCATCGCGCAACGCGCGTTCACCCCACGTCGCTACAAGGCGCTCGAACCGGCGATCCGTGAGAACACTCGCGCGGCGCTGGATCGCATGCTCGCGTCCCCCGACGGCACTGGCGACTTCCTCAGTGACATCGCCTTCGACATTCCTACCATCACGATCCTGACGCTCCTGGGCGTAGACCCGGCGATGGTCCCCACCTACAAGAAGTGGTCGGACTCCCGAGCGGCGATGACCTGGGGCGACCTCGACGACGAGCAGCAGATCCCCCACGCCCACAACCTCGTCGACTACTGGCAGGAGTGTCAGCGCCTCGTCGTCGAGGCCCACCGGGCCGGCGGCGACAACCTCATCGCGGACCTCGTCGGCGCCCAGGACGGCGGGGCCGAGATCACCGACCACGAGATCGCATCGCTCTGCTACAGCCTGCTGTTCGCCGGCCACGAAACGACGACGACGCTCATCGCCAACTCTATCCGCGTGCTCCTGGGCCACCGCGAGTCGTGGGAGGCGATCGTCGCCGACCCGTCGCGCATCCCGTCGGCCATCGACGAAGTGCTGCGCTACAGCGGATCGATCGTCGCGTGGCGGCGCAAGGCACTGAAGGATACCGAGATCGGCGGCGTCGCGATCCCCGAAGGCGCCGGCATCCTGCTGGTCATGGGGTCCGCGAACCGCGACGAGAACGTGTTCGCCCACCCGGAGGAGTTCGACATCGACCGCGTCGACGCGCGCAACCACATGTCGTTCGGGTACGGCATTCACTACTGCCTGGGCAACATGCTCGCCAAGCTCCAGGACCGCATCGTGCTCGAAGAGACGATCGCCCGCGTCCCGAGCCTCCGACTGGCCGACGATGCCCAGATCGGCTTCCGCGAGAACCTCTCGTTCCGCGTCCCCACCTCCGTCCCCGTCACCTGGGAGGACTGACCACCATGTCTCGCAGCCTCTTCATCCGCTTCTTCGATGAGTCCGGGCCCGCGCCCCTCGAGGAGCTCGGCGGCAAGTGCGCCTCTCTCGTGGCGCTCACCAACGCCGGGATGCCCGTCCCGCCCGGCTTCGCGGTGACCACGGCCGCCTACACGGCGTTCATCGAGCTGTCCGGAATCGCAGACGACATCCACGCCTGGCTCTCGGCGCTCGACCCGGATGACGTCGCGCACGTCGACGAGGTCTCGGCCCGCATCCGCGAGGAGATCGAGGGAAAGCCCGTTCCGCAGGAGATCCACGACGAGTTCACCGTCGCCTATGCGGCGCTGCAGGCCCGCTTCGCCGAGGAGACTCCCGTCGCGGTGCGTTCCTCGGCCACCGCGGAGGACCTTCCCGACGCGAGCTTCGCCGGCCAGCAGGACACCTACCTCTGGCTGCGCGGTCGCGACGACGTCGCCCACCACGTGCGTCGCTGCTGGGCCTCGCTCTACACCTCGCGGGCGATCATCTACCGACTGAAGAACGGCATCCCGAACGAGGGCCTGTCGATGGCCGTGGCCGTCCAGAAGATGGTGGATGCCAAGACGGCCGGCGTCGCGATGACGATCGACCCGTCCAACGGCGACCGCTCGACGATCGTCATCGACGCCGCGTGGGGACTCGGCGAACTCGTCGTCTCGGGCCAGGTGACCCCCGACAACCTTCACGTCGACAAGGTGATGCTCTCCGTCGCGGAGGAGCACCTCGGCGACAAGCACATCGAACTCGTGCCCGACCCCGACGCGCGCGGCATCGTCGAGCGCGAGGTCGAGCCCGAGCGGCGCGCCGTCCGCTGTCTGACCGACGCCGAAGTGAAGGCCGTCGCAGCGATGGCCAAGCGCGCAGAGAAGCACTTCGGCTCGCCCCAGGACATCGAGTGGGCGATCGACCGCGGGCTTCCCGACGGCGAAAACCTCCTCTTGCTGCAGTCCCGCCCCGAGACGGTGTGGGCGGGCAAGGCGGATTCGAAGGCCCCCACCACACAGGGCTTCGGCATTTCGAGCATCACTGCTTCCCTCATGGCCCAGATCGGGCGCTGACCGCACCACCCCATCCTGAAAGGAACCGACATGTCAGAGGCGACCGCTGTCATCGCGCCTGTGCGCAACTCCTTCCCCAGTCCCTACGAGCAGCCGGCTCCCGCCGGGGCGGAGGGCTGGAAGGACCTCTACGCCTACAACCTCGTCTTCCAGGAGAACCGACGCGAGCTCGAAGAGGGCAAGTTCTGGTTCTGCGACAGCCAGCACTGGCCGACTGTCACCAAGCCCTTCGAGACGATCGGGTTCGAGTTCGCCGTGGGATGCCTCGGCCAGTACAACTCGCGCCAGCTGCTGATCCCCACCGCGAACGGCATCGAGTACCGCATCCACAACGGCTACGTCTTCATGTCGCCGGTGGTGGTGGACCCCGCCGACATCGAGGCCCGCGTCCCGCAGTTCATGGAGCGCGCCGGCCACTACTTCCAGAACTGGGAGTCGCTGCTCGAGAACTGGCACGGCAAGCTCCATGCCACGATCGCCGAGCTCGAATCGGTCGAGTTCACCGCCCTCCCCGACGCCATCGCCCGCGAAGACGTCCTCGCCGGCAAGGGCACCGGACCCTCCACCGAGCTGCTCGCCGACTACGACCGGATCATCGCGCTGGCCTACCGGGCGTGGCAGTACCACTTCGAGTTCCTCAACCTCGGGTACGTCGCGTACCTGGACCTCTTCATGTTCTGCAAGGAGGTGTTCCCGCGCATTCCCGACCAGGCGATCGCCACGATGGTGCAGGGCGTCGACATGGAGCTGTTCCGCCCCGACGACGAGCTGAAGAACCTCGCCAAGATCGCGGTCCGCGACGGCCTGACCGGCCTGTTCGACGACACGTCCGATGCGGCGACCACCCTCGCCGCGATCGCGGCGCACCCGTCGGGCGGCGCGTGGATGGATGCCTGGCAGAGCGCGCAGGATCCGTGGTTCAACTTCACGACCGGCAACGGCTTCTATGCCCACGACGAGTACTGGCGGGATGTCCCCTCGATTCCGCTCGGCTTCATCGCCGGCTACATCGAGCGCCTCCAGAACGGCCATGACATCGACCGGCACGTAGCCGATCTGGTCGCCGAGCGCGATCGCATCACCGAGGAGTACGCGGAGATGCTCTCGGGCGAGGTGCTCGAGACCTTCCGCGGCAAGCTGGGGCTTGCCCGCACGGTCTACCCGTATGTCGAGAACCACAACTTCTACATCGAGCACTGGACGATGGGGGTGTTCTGGCGCAAGGCGCGGCAGCTGTCGAAGATGCTGCACGAGCAGGGGTTCTGGCCCGAGGCGAACGACATGTTCTACCTGCGGCGCGACGAGGTTCGCGAAGCGCTGTTCGACTACGTCAACGCCTGGATGGTGGGCGCTCCCGCGATCGGGCCCGACTACTGGCCGGACGAGATCCAGCGCCGCCGCGGGATAGTGGACGCCCTCTCGACCGCGCGCCCGCAGCCCGCGCTGAACACCCCGCCCGAGGTCATCACCGAGCCCTTCACCCTGATGCTGTGGGGGATCACCGACGACCAGATCCAGAACTGGCTCGGCAAGGGCGATGTCCCCGAGGGAACCCTCAAGGGCATGCCCGCCTCGCCCGGCACGGCAGAAGGGCCTGCGCGCGTCATCTCGACGGCCGATCAGCTCTCCGAGGTGCAGGAGGGCGAGATCCTCGTCGCTCCGGTCACCGCGCCCAGCTGGGGGCCGATCTTCGGCAAGATCCGCGCAACCGTCACCGACATCGGCGGCATGATGAGCCACGCCGCGATCGTGTGCCGCGAGTACGGGATGCCCGCCGTCACCGGCACCGGCACCGCATCGGTCGACATCGTCACCGGGCAGATGCTGCGCGTCGACGGGACCAGCGGCACCGTCACGATCCTGGACTGAGGACAGAGATGGACAGCACCGCGAGGTCGCCCCGCACCGTGATCGTCACGGGCGCCGCCGGGGGACTCGGACGAGCCTTCGCCGAGGCGTTCGCGCGACGCGGCGACCTCGCGGTGATCGCCGACGTCGACGAGGCGGGAGCCCAGCGCGCGGCGTCCGCCATCGTCGAGGCCGGCGGGAAGGCGATCGGTGTCCGTGTGGACGTGACCGACGCCAACTCCGCCCGGGAACTCGCCGCAGCCGCGGCAGCGGCGGGCGACGGCGGCATCGACGTCATCGTCAACAACGCCGCCATCTACGCGACCCTCACCCGATCGCCGTTCGAAGAGATCGACGAAGCCGAGTGGGACCGCGTCATGGCGGTCAACCTCAAAGGTCCGTGGCAGGTCGGCCGTGCCTGCTCCCCGCTGCTGCGGGAGGGCGCCCGCATCGTCAACATCGCCTCGGCGACCGTGATGAGCGGATCGGCCCAATGGGCCCACTACGTCGCGAGCAAGGCCGGCGTCATCGGTCTGACCCGGGTGATGGCGAAAGAGCTCGGCGTGCGCGGGATCACGGTGAACGCCGTCGCCCCCGGCTTCACCCTCACCGAAGCGAGCCACTCGCTCATCTCCCACGCGGAGTCCTACGGCGTCGACCGCGGCTCGATCAAGCGCCCCATCCACCCCGACGACATCGTCGGGGCCGTGGAGTTCCTCGCCAGCCCCGAGGCTGCCTTCGTGACCGGTCAGACGATGGTCGTCGACGGCGGTCGCCAATTCCTCTGAACATCCGACCCGACAGGGAGCACACCATGAGCACCGTGATCTACACCGCCGACAACGGCACCGTCACGACGATCGAAGGCCGACCCGGCGACTCGATCATGGAGACGGCGGTGCGAAACGGCGTTCCGGGAATCGTCGGAGAGTGCGGCGGGAGCCTGTCGTGCGCGACGTGCCACGTCTTCGTCGCCGATGACACCTTTGAGATGGTCGGCGGCCCGGGTGATCTCGAGGACGAGATGCTCGACGGCACCGCCGTGGATCGTCAAGACCACTCGCGTCTGTCGTGCCAGATCACGCTCGAAGACGGCTGCGAGTACCACGTCACCACTCCTTCCGAACAGCTCTGAGAAGACCCCGCCATGGAGACCACACTCATCGTCGGCGCCTGCCAGGCCGGCGTCCAGATCGCATCCGTGATGCGCGAGCGCGGCGACGCCGACCCGATCATCCTGATCGGGGAGGAGGCCCACCGCCCGTACCAGCGGCCGCCGCTGTCGAAGGGGTGGCTCAAGGGCGAGCTCGAGCCCGACGACGTCATCCTGCGCAACCGCGACTGGTTCGCCGACCGCGAGATCGACCTGATCACCGGCGACCGGGTCGTCACCGTGAGACGCCGACCCGACGGCACCGGAACAGCGACCACCGAGGGCGGCCGTGCGATCTCCTTCACCCGTCTCGCCCTGGCGACCGGCGCCGCAGCGCGCAAGCTTCCCATCGACGGCGCGGACTACCGAGGTGTCCACTACCTGCGGGATGCGGACGACGCGATCGCGCTGGGACCGGCTCTGCGCGATGAGTCGTGCCAGAACGTCGTCGTCATCGGCGGCGGGTTCATCGGGCTCGAGGTCGCCGCCGTCGCGCGGGGCCTCGGCCGCACGGTGACCGTCCTCGAAGCCGCGCCCCGCCTGGTCGGGCGCGTCGTCGCCGAGGAGACCAGCGCGTTCTACCTCGATGCCCACCGTCGTCGCGGAACCCGGGTCGTCCTGGATGCCCGCATCGCCCGGATCGTGGGAGATGACGCTGCCGTCGCGCACGAGAAGGGCTCTGTCACAGGCGTCGAGCTCGCGGACGGCACGATCGTCCCCGCCGATCTCATCGTGATCGGCGTCGGCGTGATCCCCCGTGTCGAACTCGCCGAGCAGCTCGGCCTCGACGTCGAGGCCGGGATCGTCGTCGACGAGGCCTGCCGCGCCTCCGACGGCCGGACCGTCGCGGCGGGCGACTGTGCCCTGATGCCGAACCCCTATCCGCTGGGTGTGGGGGGAAGGATCCGACTGGAGAGCGTCAACAACGCGTTCGAGCAGGGCAAGATCGCCGCGGCCACCCTGATGGGCGAGCCCGGCACCTACCAGGGTGTGCCCTGGTTCTGGTCGGACCAGGCCGACCTGAAGCTCCAGATCGCAGGTCTGTCCACCGGCTACGACGCCGTCGTCGTTCGAGGTGAACCCGTGAGCGAGCGCTTCAGTGTCCTGTACTACCGCGAGGGTCGTCTCATCGCGGCTGACTGCATCAATCAACCCGTGGACTTCATGGCGGTGCGCAACACCCTGAACAAGGGCGGGACGATCCCCGCCGAGACAGCCGCCGATACCGCCATCCCCCTGAAGAAGTCCGCCGTTCTGCCCGCGACCACGGCCGCGTGAGAGAGAGCATCCTCATGACACTTCCCATCGCAGCTCCCGTCGACCTCAGTCCCATCGCCGCTGACGTCGAGCGAGATGACCTCGATCCGGTCTGGCGCTCCATCGTCACCGAGTCGCGGGCACGCGCGAACGACATCCACCTGCCGATCTCGTTCGCGTTCGCCGAGCGGCTGTGCGACGCGTATCCCGAGGCCGACGCGCTGGTCGTGCGCGTCGCAATCCTGCTCCACGACACCGGCTGGGCGCGCGTCGACGAGGACCGCATCATCAGCGAGGGCTTCTCGGGGGACTGGCGCCGGGCCGACGTGCGATACGAGCACGAGCGGCACGGATGCGACATCGCCCGCACCGTCCTGCCCCCGCTCGGCTACGACGCCGACTTCATACAGCGCGTCGTCGACATCATCGACGGGCACGACACCCGCCCGGAGTCGCACTCGCTCGAGGACTCTCTCGTCCGGGACGCTGATCGCCTGTGGCGGTTCACCCCGGCAGGGATCGCGCTGGCATCGGGCTGGTTCGGCCTCACGCCGGCCGAATACACCCGGCGCCTGCGGTCGGAGATCATCCCCGAGCTGCTCACCGATGCCGCCGTGCAGATGGCAGAGACCGAGCTCGCGCGGTCGGAGGTCCTGCTCAAGACGGAGCAGTTGGCATGAGCGTGCTCGAAGGGTCCATGATCGATCAGCTGCGCGCAACGCACCGCGCGGCAGCCGCCACGCTGCCGTACACGCACGTGGCCGACCTGCGGATCGGCGGCGCGTCGGTGCGATCGACCGGATCAGCGCACGAGACCGTCGTCGATCCGGCGACGGGTGAGACCTGGGGCTCGGTCCCCGAAGGCACCGCGTCCGATGTCGATGCCGCGGTGGCTGCCGCCCGCGCGGCCTTCCCCTCGTGGGCGGCCCGTACGCCCACCGAGCGTGCCGACGCGCTGCGGCGCATGGCCGATGCCGTCGAGCGCCGCGCCGAGGTGCTCGCCATCACGAACACGCTCGAGAACGGCTCCCCGATCGCCGAGACCGGAGGGGCGGCATCCAATGCCGCCGCGATCCTGCGGGTGTTCGCGAGCTTGTCGAGCTACCTCGAGGAGCCCGACATCCGTCCGTTCCCCGGTGGGGTGAACGAAACGGTGGTCGCCCGCGACCCGATCGGGGTGTGCGCACTCATCGCCCCGTGGAACTTCCCGATCAACCTCGTCGTAATCAAGCTTGCACCCGCCCTTCTGGCGGGATGCACCGTCGTGATCAAACCCGCCTCTCCCACTCCCCTGTCGATCCGCTTCCTCCTCGATGCGGCCGACGAGGCGGGCATCCCGCCCGGTGTCATCAATCTCGTAACCGGTGGAGGTGCCACCGGCGAGATTCTCGTGCGGCACCCGGATGTCGACAAGGTGGCGTTCACCGGTTCGACGCCCGTCGGTCGCCGGATCGCCGCCGCGTGCGGCGAGCTGCTGCGACCGGTCACTCTCGAGCTGGGCGGCAAGTCGGCGGCGATCATCCTGCCCGATGCCGACCTGGACGCGATGTCGAGCGTGCTCGTGCGCAGCTGCGTGCGCAACACCGGGCAGACCTGCTACATCTCGACACGGCTCATCGCGACCCCGGAGCGCTACGACGCGCTGGTCGACATGGTGACGGCGACCGTGGGTGCCGCCCGCGTCGGCGACCCCCTCGACCCCGCGACGGTGTTCGGTCCGGTTGCCACCGCCGCGCAGCGGGATAAGGTCATGGGCTACGTGCGCTCAGGCATTGCCGAGGACGCGCGGGTCACCGTGGGCGGTGACATCGCGCCGCCGATCGAGGGCGGCAGCTTCGTCGCCCCGACGGTGTTCGCGGATGTCAGCCCGGACATGCGCATTGCGCGCGAGGAGATCTTCGGCCCCATCATCACGATCATTCCGGCACGGGATGTCGACGACGCGGTGGCGATCTCGAACAGCACAAATTTCGGGCTCGGCGGCATCGTGTTCGGATCGGATGAGGATGCGGCGTTCCAGGTCGCGCGACGGGTGGACACCGGCTCGATCGGTGTGAACTTCTTCGCGTCCAACCACTACGCACCGTTCGGCGGACGCCATGACTCCGGACTCGGGGTCGAGTACGGCATCGAGGGTCTGAACGCCTATCTCACGCCGCAGTCCGTCCATCGGCGGAGCCGCTGACTGGCTGATCGAACGCCGGCGCGCGGCCGAGGCGAACGCAGAGGCAGGGACCTGGAAGAACGGAGAACTGGAAAGCCTCCTGTTCCGAACGTGGTGACCTTGCATCCTAATAACTTGCATGCAAAGCTTCATCCGTGACCGAAACCGCCGCGACCGTCGAAGATGCCGTGTGCTTTGCGGTGTACTCCGCGGCGCAGGCAACGGTGCAGCTCTACCGCGATCTGCTCGCGCCGTGGGGCGTCACATATCAGCAGCTGCTCGTGCTCGGCATACTGTGGCGTGAGGGATCAACCAGCCCGAGCCGCATCGCGGCTGAACTTCACCTCGACGCGAGCACGATCACGGGCATCCTGAACCGCCTCGAAGCTTCAGGGCTCATCGAGCGCTCACGCCCGGCAGGCGACCGGCGCGCTGTCGCGGTGGCCGCGACCGAGGCATCCGCGGAGCTGCGGGCCTCAGTTCACCAGGTGCTCGGCTGCGTCGCCGATGCGATGAACCTCGATCCGGATGCCGCGCGCAGCCTGATCGGCACCCTGCACGATCTGCGCGACAACATGGCCGGTGCCGACCGCCCCTCGCTTCGCTCTGCCTGACCCTCTCCCCCGAAAGGAACTCCCATGGATCTCTCCGACATCCCCGTCACCACCCTTCGCGGCGAGCAGACCACGTTCGGCGCGCTCACCGGCGGCAAGGCCGCGCTCGTCGTGAACGTCGCGTCGCGCTGTGGGCTCGCTCCGCAGTACGAACAGCTCGAGGAGCTGCAGAAGACCTATGGTGAGCGCGGGTTCACGGTCATCGGGTTCCCCAGCAACCAGTTCCTGCAGGAGCTGAGCTCGGAAGAAAAGATCGCCGAGTACTGCTCCGCGACGTGGGGCGTGACGTTCCCGATGACAGAGAAGGTCAAGCTCAACGGCAAGAACGCGCACCCGATCTACCAGCAGCTCACGACCGTCCCGGGAGCCGACGGCAAGGCGGGCAAGATCTCGTGGAACTTCGAGAAGTTCGTCATCAGCCCCGACGGTCGCGTGTGGCGCTTCAGCCCCCGCACCCTGCCCGACGCCCCCGAGGTCATCGAGGCGATCGAAGCAGCGCTCCCCGCCTAATTGTGATGTCCAGGCAGGTTGTTGAGTCTGCTGAAGGGTGGGGCTCCGATCGCGGAGTGGCGCCTGTGCTGATTGTAGAAGTGCAGCCAACCGGGCAGCGCGGCGCGACGCTCGCTGTCTGAGGAGTAGAACCGGGCGTATGCCCAGCCGTCGGCGAGGGTACGGTGGAACCGCTCGATCGGGCCTTGACCCTTGATCGTGGACACGGTGTCGGGTGGGTTATGCCGCTTCCGCGAGGGTAGCTGATCTCGCGGCTT
>NZ_JBNVBV010000014.1:0-34679 GCF_052274505.1 Microbacterium sp. F2 | reverse complement strand
AAGCCGCGAGATCAGCTACCCTCGCGGAAGCGGCATAACCCACCCGACACCGTGTCCACGATCAAGGGTCAAGGCCCTTCTTCGTCGTGCTCGAGTCCGCACTGCGGCAGCGGCGGGCCGACGCGGCTGATCTGCGTTGGCTCCGGCGGCACACGAATGCTGCGGCGCGAGAAGCCATTGACCTGGCCCGACAGAGGATGCCGACAGCGGCCTCGAGTCCCTCCTTCGCTGGCGCCTCCGCCACCTCGGCTTGAGCGTGCGAACGCAGGTGTCGGTCTTCGGCGTCGGTCGGGTGGATGCCGTCATCGGCGAACGCCTGCTGATCGAAGTCGACGGCCGTGACAACCACGACGGCGTCCGCATGCGGCACAAGGATCTGGTCAGGGACGCGAACGCCGCGATCTGGGGCTACACGACGCTTCGCTTCGACTACTCCCTCGTGGTACACGACTGGGAGCTCGTGGAGGCTGCGATCCTCGGCGCGCTCGGCAGGCGGCTGTCGCAACGGCGCATCGATGTGTCGACGCGCCGGGACGCCGCATCCGGCACCGGCGTGTCGCGCAAACCGTGCGCCGTTGCGACGTCGTCAGGGTCTGGGCCGGAGGACGGATGTGTCAGTCGCGGGGGCTGAGAAGATAAGCGTTCAGGTCGGCTGTGAAGGCGGCATCGGTCGGGAGCGATGTGCCATCGATTGCGGTGATGGGCGCCGCGAGCCGAACGCTCGACACGAGCCATGCCGCGTCGACGCTCGCCAGTGACTCGGTCAGGATCTGCTCGTATCCCGTTTCGTAGCCACACTCCTGCAGGTAGGCGAACATGCTCAGCTGTGTCGTCCCGTGCAGGATGCCGCCGGTCGGCGCAGGAGTGGTGAACCGATCCCCTCGGCGCAGCACCAGGGATGCCGTGGGCGCCTCGAGCACGAAACCGTCGGTGGTGACGAAGATCGCATCATCCGCCCCGCGACGGTGCGCCTCACGAAGGGCGGCCATATTGACGGCGTACGAGAGTGTCTTTGCACCGAGCAGCAGCCACGGCGCCCGGGCGGGAACCGTGGAGTCATATCCACGGTCAAGCGTCACAACACGGATGCCGCGCTCGCGCACCGCCGTGAAATCAGCCGCCGGGGCAAGGGTGACCCACGCGGTGGGCGTCGGGCCGTGCTCGATACCGCGGCTGAGGATGAGCTTGATCACCGACTCCCCCGCCGGGGCGTGCGCGGCAACGACGGCGATGGCGGCCCGCCATTGCGCGAGGTTCGGCGCCGGGAGGTCGCAGATGCGCGCGGAGTGCGCAAGCCTGTCGAGGTGGGCATCGACTTCCTGCGGATGTCCGTCGACGACGCCGATCGACTCGAAGATCCCGTCGCCGCGTTGCGTGCTCAGTTCACCCACGCTCAGAGCCGGCGCCGCGGGATCCACCGACGCAAACGTGTCAGCGAAGTCCGCGCGGTCGGCATCCCCATCGACAGGTTGAATCATCAGGGCGTAACTCGTGGCCATGCGATGAAGCCTACGCGGCGGGAATACCCGGTCCGGTGACGCGGTTAGAATGTCATAGCCGGGCCGCAGTAACCCCGGGCTCCATCTTCTGCCGCTACGAGCGGCCATGCGCCGAGAGGCGTTCTGCGGCCCGGCACTTTCGCGCCGGGGCACAGGGCGCCTCTCGCCCCGCAAGGCCCCCACCAGCACCGCGGCGTTCTGCGGCCCGGCACTTTCGCGCCCGGTCGGTCTGCGCATCCGCCGCGACTGCGTCCTCCCGCGCCCGCCTCAGAGCGCCGAACCCGCACATCTCGGGGCAGGATGCCGGGGGCAGGCGACTCGGTCAGGTAAGGGATTCGCGGCGCCAGAGAGCCGCGCAGGCGCTCAGATCGGATGCGTAGTCGCTCAGACGCAGCGCGCGGGTGGTGAAGGCTGCGCTGCGGTCGGACTCGGTTGCGTCGTAGTCGTCAGCCAGGTACGTGGCACCCGCGGCCTGCACCCGACAGAACGCGGCGGCGCGATCGAGAGCTACGGCGAAGTCACCGCGGAAGAGCCCGCGCAGGATCGTGTCGACGAGGGTGACGAGCTCGTCAGGGCTTGCCGGCACGGGAGCCCCGGCGACCAGAGCGTCCGCGGTATCGAGGGCAGCGCGGCCCCTCTCGTAGGTCAAAGCCGCCGTGATCGGGTCGTCATGGATCATGAGCTGCACAAGGTAAAGCCGCCAGAGCGCACCCGGCAGAGTCTTCGCAGGCGAGCGCGACCACAGCTCGGCGATGTCATCGATCCCGTGCTCGGCGGTGAACGCGATCAGGCGATCGACGACTGCCTCGTCGGGGTTGGCGCGAACGCGCGAGAGCAGCGCTTGCGCCGTGGAGTGCGCGACGCGAGAGACCTCTGCGGGGTCTTCAGCAGCAAACAGCCGGTCGAACAGCTCGGCAGGTCTGCGGACGGGCTTGTGATAGGGCCGCGGGTCGTCACTCACCCGCACCAGGGTAGTCGCGACGGGCGTCGCTCAGGTCGGGATGGCGACAACAGCGTCCGATGTCGGCTCGCCTGTCGGGGAACCACCGGCGGGCTCGATCGTGATCGCGATCGTGTCGCCCGGCTCCATCTCGCCGTCGAGGATCCACGTTTCGGTTCGCTGCCCACTCGCCGCGAACGCACCCGCCGGTATCGGAGACTCGTCGCCGCGCACGAACCACAGCTCGTAGCTCTGATCGTCGGCGATCTGCGGAAGTCCGTCCGAAACGATGACGGCCTTTCCGACCGAGTCTGCCCAGTAGAGCGTGGACTCGCCGCCGCCTTCGATCTGCGCCGTCGCCGACTGCGCATCCGGCGCCGACTGGACCTCTTGCAGCGCAACGACCTCGGGCGGACGATTCACCCAGTCGTTGATGCTGACGGCGGTGAAGCCGAGCGCGACGAGAAGAACGAAGGATGCCGCGAGGGCGAACATGCTCCGCATCCAGCGCGTCCGGGACTGGGTTTGTATCGCCGCGGTGCTCGGGGGCGGTACGACACCGAGAGGTAGGGCATCCGTCTGCGGCGCCAGTGCGACGCGGGTGAGGATATGGTGCCGAAGCTCGGCAGGCGGCTCGACTTCCGGGGCGTAATAGGCGAGCGCGGCCGCGGTTTCGAGGTCGCGCTCGGCGATGCCGCGCCACTCCGGATGCATCGTGAGAGCGAGGTCGAAGGCCTGCTGTTGCTCAGCGTCGAGGGCGCCGAGGGCGGACGCCGCCGACAGCTCGGCGAACTGCTGCTCGTTCATGAGGCCACCCCCATCTCTGCTCTCAGGCGCGACAAGCCGTCACGCATCCGGGTCTTCACTGTTCCCAGCGGCGCCCCCACGAGCGCCGCAATCTCGCTCTGACTGTAACCCCCGAAATACGCGAGGGTGAGGGCCTCGCGCTGTGATTCGGGAAGGGCGGTGAGTGCTTCTGTTACTCGTCGGCTCTCGATCCGCAGTTCCGCCTGCTCGGCGACGCCATCGTGAGCGACGTCGATGTCACGGAACCCGACCCGGATGTCGCGATCGACGCTCGCCTGCGAAGCCCGCACGCGGTCGACGGCTCGGCGGTGTGCAATCGTCAGCACCCAGGATCTGCCCTGGCCTTTGTTCGGAGCGAAGCGCGCGGCGGATTGCCACACCTCGAGGAAGACCTCCTGCAGAACTTCTTCGCTCTGCGACCGGTCGACCACGACGCGCAGGATGAGTCCGAAGACCCGAGACGACAGCATGTCGTAGAGGCTCGCGAAAGCCTCGTGATCACCGCGCGCGATGCGTTCGAGAAGCTCCGCGACGTGATCGACGGCGCCCGCCCCGTCGTCTGGCACGTCCATGCCGTCGATCACCATGGGTCCAGCATGCCGCAAGAATTTCCCATCCGATGTCGACGCGCTTCCGAAGACCCCTGTGTAGGCCGCCACGAGCGGACGACCACGAGCCCTAACGAGGCTCCGACAACACCGGAGGAACAATGTTGATCACCAAGAAGTCGCGCGTCGCAGCTGGCGCCTCGCTGGCGTTCGTCGCCGCACTCGCTCTCTCCGCCTGCTCCACCGCCAGCACGGGGGACATGGATGACGAGATGGCCGAGACGCCGATGACCGAGCAGACCACCCCCATGGATGACATGGAGGAAATGGATGCCACCGCTTACCTGGTCGGTGCCGGCTGCGCGGAGTACGCCGAGGCTGTGCCTTCGGGCGCCGGCTCCGTCGATGGCATGGCGATGGACCCGGTCGCCACCGCGGCATCCAACAACCCGCTGCTGACGACGCTCACCGCAGCGGTGAGCGGCGGACTGAACCCCGATGTGAATCTCGTCGACACCCTCAACGGTGGCGAGTTCACTGTCTTCGCTCCGGTCGATGATGCGTTCGCGAAGATCGACCAGGCCACGATCGACACCCTGTCGACCGACTCGGATCTGCTGACGTCGATCCTGACCTACCACGTCGTTCCCAGTCAGATCCTGCCCGAGGACCTTCCCGGCACCCACACCACGGTGCAGGGTGCTGACGTTGAGGTGACCGGTTCGGGCGACAACCTCATGGTCAACGACGCCATGGTCATCTGCGGTGGCGTTCAGACCGCCAACGCTGTCGTGTACCTCGTCGACACGGTGCTCATGCCTCCGATGTGAGCGCCCGTCGGCGATCCCCCAGGGTGGAGGGACGCGAGGCCGCCGTCATCTTCGGATGCGGCGGCCTCGTGGTTTCTGTGGCGTATGCCGCGCTTCGATTCATTCGCCGGGACGCCGCGAAACGACACCCGGGAACCGCCCGAAGTCGCCGTCGAACGTCACGATCTCTGCGCGATTCTCGATCGCAAGGGCGGCGAGATGAGCATCCGTGACGAGGTTTCCGCCGGTTCCCACGTCATCGAGAAGCGTGCGCATCCGATCAGAGTGTCCGGCGCCGGGCTGGGGGCTGATGACGCTGGGGCGACTCATCCATCCGTTGAGGATGTCGAACGCTTCGTCCACCGGTAACGGATTCGCGTAGATCCGCGAATTCGTTGACAGACGAACAAAGGCCAAGGCGCAGACCCACGGGATCGCGACGGTCTCCCTCGAACTCAGGGCGCTATCGAGCCACGTCTTCGCCTCCGTGTGATGACGCGCATCCGCGTCCACGGCGTAAAGCAGGACGTTGGCGTCAACGAGCTTCATTTCGCCAGCTCTTGCTTCTGAGCGATGGCCTCGTCTTCCAATTCAGCCGCGATAGCGAGAGCACGATCCAACGGGACGCTTGCCTTGCCGAGTCTGCGCACAGGCGTCTTGTAGCTGGCTACCGGATCGGGGTCCAGACCAGCGAGGATCGCCGAGTTCACCGCGTCTTTGAACGAAAGGCCACGTTCACGCATGACCCTGCGCACAGCTTCCTCAGCAGCTGAGGTCAGCGTGATCGTGGTTCGCATCTGTACATCATAGCATCAGCCAATTTGATGCATTGATGCAACCGGGACGGCGCGGTTAGTCCGCGACGTCGTGAATCGGATGCCGCACACGAAGTAGGCTGGGAGGTCTGGGGCCTGTAGCTCAGTCGGTAGAGCATCGGACTTTTAATCCGCGGGTCGAGGGTTCGAGCCCCTCCGGGCCCACCATGTCAGCGTTACTCGAACCCACGCCACGAGGGTTCGCTAAGCAACTGCGCCGCCGGCTCCGGGAACCTCGTCGAGCGAGTGATATACCGGGATGCCGCGGCGGCGGGCAATCTCGACATCCTGATCGGCACCCCGCGACTCACCGGGCAGGCGCAGGACGGCGTCGCAGTGCTGCAACAGGCGTTCCGCCGTCGGGTACATGACCTCGGCGGCAAGCGGATCGGTGGGACCGGTCGCGCCGGCGCTCGAGAGCACGGGCAGAGCTACCCACTCGCCGATCATCGGAATGTGCCCGGCCTCGAAGATGGGCCAGGCAGCTTCCTCCAACCGCGCAGGGTTCTTCGCCATGAGATCAGGGTTCCCGTTTGTTCCGGATGCGTAGGGTCCAGCAATCAGAATCAGTAAGGGTTTCGTCATATCGGGTAAGATACAGCACAAACGTGAAAGAACGGGACGAAACTGGACATGCTTGCTGCCGCGCGAAGAGACCTCCTGCTCGAACGCCTGCGCCGAGACGGACGGATTGTGGCGAAGGAACTTGCCACCGAACTCGGGCTGTCGGAAGACAGCATCCGTCGCGATCTGCGCGAACTGGATGCTGCTGGCCTGGCGGTGCGGGTCTACGGCGGGGCTCTTCCCGCCTCACCGGCGGTCGCCGACTATGCGACGCGAACATCGGTCGCACCTGAGAGCAAGCACCGCGTGGCAACCGCGGCACTAAGCCTGGTCGCGCCGGATGCGACCATCATTCTCGACGGCGGTACCACGACCCTCGCGATGGTCCACTCCCTCCCGCAGACCTTCCGGGGCACCGTGATCACCCACAGCCCCACGATCGCCGCAGCCCTCGTCCCCTATGAGGTGGACGTGTTCCTCATCGGCGGTCAGATCTTCCGACACTCCGCCGTCGCGAGCGGTGCCGCAGCGGTCGAGGCCGCACAGAACATCAGCGCGGACCTCTTCTTCCTCGGGGTGACCGGCATCCACCCCGAGGCAGGCCTGACCACGGGCGACGCAGACGAAGCTGCCATGAAGCGCGCGCTCGCGGCGCGCGCCGCGGACACCTACGTCCTCGGGAGCGAGGAGAAGATCGGCGCCGCTTCGCGCTACCGAGTTCTCCCGCTGGACGCCGTTAGCGGCATTGTCATCGACGGCGCCGACGACAGCGCGATGTCCGCAGAGTTGCGAGCAGCTGGCGCAACGCTCCTTCATACGGCCTGACGCGGACTACTCCACCTCGACAGGATCGCCGACACGAAGGGTTCCGCCGCCACTTTCCGGAAGCAACAGCACGCCCAGCGTTGGCGCAGATTGCTCGAACTCTCGCGTGAGGATTCGCAGCAACGGGGCATCCTGCAGCCCGGTGTCGGGGTTCGCCATGATCGCGGCGCATCGCACGATGGGCCGCTGCACGGCGAACACGATGTCGCCAATCCGCACCCTGCCCTGCCACTCGAGGTCGCCCCACGGCGGGATGCCCGCGACCACGACGTTCGAGCGGAACCGGCGATCATCGACGACGGCATCGGTGGTGCGGCCGAGGGCTGCGACGGATGCCGCCGCATGAACCGACACATACCCGCGCGGACGATCCTGAAACTGTGACGCGACACCGTCGCCGATGAGTCGAAGGGGCAGCCGCCCCGGCCGCTCCAGGTGCCGAGCATCGGGAGTTTCACGCAGCCACGCGGTGACGGCATCCTCGATCTGCTGGCGTCCCGCCTCGTCGGTTCCCGCATCCACAAGCAGCTCGTCGGTGTCCCGGATCGTGAGGTGACCGCGGTCGCTGTCGTAGGTCAGCCGCAGGCGCGCGAGCGAGGGCATGTCCATCAGCGCTAGCCCGCGTTTCTTCGGCCAGTACGCGAGCCCCTCCTCGTCCTCGGGCTCGACGGCATCCGAGAAGCGGAACGCGAACACCCGATCGCCCTCGACTCGCCCGTCGTCTTGCACGACGATCTGCTCGCACGCTTCGGGGGTAAACCCCTTGACCGGATACCGGAAGAGCGCGTCGACGGTCGGCATGGGCACATCGTCCCACGCATTCGGCCGCGCACTTCACAAGCCACTCACATAGAATGCTGTCGATGCGAGCATCGCCCTCACCCTTCGAGCGATCTCAGCCGCCGCTCGAACGGACAGCTGCTGAGACGTTGACACGCACCCTCCGGGTGGTGGCAGACCCAACTCGCCTCCAGCTCCTCAGCGTCATCCTCGGGTCGGCCGACAGGCGGGCAACCGTAGGTCAACTGGCAGAAGCCCTGGGTCTGACCCAGCCGACCCTCACCCACCACGTTCGGATTCTCGTGGAGGATGGCGTCTTGCTGCGTGAGCGCGAAGGCAAGTTCGTCTGGCTATCGGTCGCGGCTGACCGTGCTGGCGCAATCGAGGACCTTCTTCGATGAGGTCCAATGAGCCGTTCAAACTGGGCAAGCCGCTCGACCGGAAAGAGGCGGCGGAGCGCGCAATGCAAGCCGCCGTCTTGGGCGACGCTTCGACGCTGCGTGTCCTCAGCGCCATCGCCTCCGGCGTGCCGGAATCGGATCTCGCGTCGACGTTGCATATCTCGTCCCAGCAAGTCGTGACCGCGATCGAGAAGCTGAACCACGCATCGATCGTTCAGAACATCCCCGACGTTGGCTGGACACTCTCGGCGCAGGCTTGGGTGCGATTCGGTCGACTCCTCACGGCGATTCCCGCTACAGCGCGATCTCATCGCGAGCTTTCGGTCACCGCCCTGCCCGAGGCAGTGACCTCGGTCGCGCGCGACCTCGCGTACCGATTCTCGTCGACCTTCAGCCCTGAGACCGTGTCACGATACGTCGCCGAGAGCTACGCACTTCTCGGACGTAGTGCGCGCGTTCGCACCCACCTCGCCACACTCACAGCCCGGTACGCCGCAGAACGGCTCGATGCTCTCGCCAAAGCCGAGGGACGAGTGCTCCGCGCCACGCCCGAAGTGCTGTTCATCTGCGTGCAAAACGCCGGACGTTCGCAGCTGGCTGCCGCCTACCTCAGGTATCTGGCGGGCGATGCCGTCCATGTCCGTACGGCGGGGTCCGCCCCGACCGCTGAGGTCCACCCGCAGATACTGGAGGCCCTCGACGAAGCCGGAATTCCCTTCGCGGATGACTTCCCCAAGCCGCTCACCGATGAGGTGGTGCAGGCCGCCGACTACGTTGTCACGATGGGGTGCGGCGACGCGTGCCCCGTCTATCCCGGCCGACGTTACCTGGATTGGCAACTCGACGATCCCCTCGAGCTCGACCGCGAGGGAGTCAGCCGAGTACGTGATGAGGTCAGGGAACATGTCGAGGCGTTGATGGGCGAACTCGGCCTGACCGCTTAGCCCGCTATTCGATATCCGACTCCGCGAATCGTCTCAATAGCGGTCGCGCTTGATGATCGGCATCGCGATAGCTGCGCTCTGATACGACGTATGCTCACCCGGATCGCCGCGGGCTCATCTACTGCGGAGCCCCGGTAGACCGTCGCCAGTTCGTCCAGGCTTGCGATTCGTGGGTACGCGCGCGCGACTGCGTGGAGGATTGAGAATTCGCGCAACGTAAGTACGACCTCCTCATCGCCAAGGAAGACCCGGTGCGCATCCGCATCAATCGTGAGGTCACCGACGGTCACGATGCCATCCGAGTCTTGAACCCGTTGAGGCAGTCGATTTATGGCGGCGAGCAACGACTCGGGCATGAGCGGCAGCTCAACGCTCGCGCTTACACCCGCGCCCACCGCGGTGCGTAGGAACGTACGCTCGTCCCCAGGCGTTGTTCCGAGGATTACTGCACCGCGCGCCGTCGCCATTGCGATCTCGAGCAGGTCGGGCAGGCTCACTCCGCGATAGCCGCCGCACACCACGAAGATTGAGTCGGGATCGTGCGCCACCTCGATGAGTGCATCTATCAACTCGGTGTGCTCAAAAACGGTGATCCCGACTCGCCGGAACTCGGCCTTACTAGCTCGGACCTCGCCGCCGCAGCCGAGGAGGACCACCCGGTTCGCGCCAAGAATCTGCGGTGTGCTCATCCGAACCTTCCACTGATGTAGTCCTCCGTCCGCTTGTCGGCAGGACGCTCGAAGAGCTTCGACGTGTAGTCGTATTCGACAAGGACGCCGGTGCGGTCGCCGGTTGTTTCATCCGGCAGCGCCGTGAAAAACGCTGTGCGATCTGCGACACGGGCCGCCTGCTGCATGTTGTGCGTCACGATCACGATCGTGTAGTCACGACGCAGCTGTTGCATGAGATCCTCGATCTTCATCGTCGCAATGGGGTCGAGAGCAGAGCAGGGCTCGTCCATCAGGATGACCTCAGGTTGCACTGCGATGGTCCGGGCGATGCACAGTCGTTGCTGCTGCCCACCGGACAGGCCGAGCGCTGACTGCTTGAGTTTGTCTTTCACCTCATCCCACAAAGCAGCGCGGGTCAGAGCCTCCTCGACGAGGTCGTCCATCGACTCCACTTTCATGCCGATGACGCGCGGGCCGTAGGCGATGTTGTCGTAGATGCTCTTGGGGAAGGGATTGGGCTTTTGGAAGACCATCCCGATCCGCCGCCGCACGGCGATCGCGTCGACATCCTTGGCGTAGATGTCCTCGGCATGAAAGATGATCCGACCCTCGACCCGGGCACCGTCAACGAGATCGTTCATTCGATTCAGCGACCGCAGCACCGTGGACTTCCCGCAGCCCGAGGGCCCGATGAGTGCAGTGATCTCATTCCGCCGGAACCCGAGGCTGACCTCGGTGACCGCGCGAAACTCGCCGTAGTAGATACTGACGTCCTCGCAGTCGAGGACGACAGGGGCGGTGTCATCCATGCGGTCCGAGACGGCTGTAGCTCGCGCGTGGATGCTGACGGTGGGGTGCGTGTGACGGTTGTCGTTCATGGGCGAGCCTTTCGATTACCAGCGCTGCTGGTAGCGATTGCGGATGTAGATGGCAAGGGCATTCATCAGCAGGAGGACCACGAGCAGCACGATGCTCGTGGCTGCTGCAAGCTCGTGGAACCCCTGCTGGGGGCGGCCGGTCCAGTTGAAGATCTGAATCGGCATCGTCGTGTAACCACTCATCAGACCGTTGGGGTCGAAGCGGAGGAAGACGAGACCGCCGAGCAGAAGGAGCGGAGCGGCCTCGCCGAGGGCTCGGGACAGGCCGAGAATGGCGCCAGTCGCTATTCCGGGCAGCGCGGCAGGGAGCGTGTTGCGAAAGACGGTCTGCAACGGCGTTGCGCCCAACGCGAGCGACCCCTGCCTGATCTCCGCGGGCACAGCACGCAGAGCCTCGCGGGTGGCGATGATGATGACGGGGAGGATGAGCATGCTGAGCGCGAGCGCGCCGACCCATACCTGGTTCTTGTTGACCACGCCGAATAGTCCGAGAGCCGCGAGTGTGAGCATTCCGTAGATCACAGACGGTATTGCGGCCAGGTTCTGAACGTTCAGCTCCACCGCGCGATTGATGAGGTTGTGTCTGTCTGAGAACTCTTCGAGATGGATCGCTGCGGCGACCCCGATCGGGAGGGTCATGACGGCGGTGGTGCCGATCACCCAGAGCGAGCCAAGGATGGCGGGGCGGGCCCCGGCGTCATCCGGGTTCGAGGACGGGTACTCCGTGAAGAGCGCAAGGTCAAGGCGGCCGACGCCGTCGACCCAGATGTTGATGAGAAGCACCACCAGGAACAGAAGTGCGAACAGGAGGCAGAACCAGAGCACGATCAGGAACGCGATAGAGCGCGGGCTCGTCTCGCCACCTTTCGCTCTTCCCCGCACGGACCGGTGGACCAGCGCCCCCATCCCGTGGCGCGTTGGGGTAGAAGTGACCATCAGTATGCCTCCCGGAAGCGGCGGACGATCGCGATACTCGCGAAGTTGATCACGAGCGTGATCACGAACAGGAGCAGACCGACGGCGAAGAGGGTGTCGTACTCCAGGGAGCCGACCGGTGAGTCACCCAGCGCGGCCGAAGCAATGAACCCCGTCATCGTTTGGCCCGCCTCGAGGGGGCCCGTCACAATCCGCGCCTGTTGACCAGCCGCAAGGGCAACGATCATCGTCTCCCCGACCGCACGTGAGACCCCGAGGACGATTGCGGCGATAACACCGGAGAGCGCTGCGGGGAAGACGACGCGGACGGTGGTCTGCATTCGGTTGGCGCCGAGCGCTGCGGAGCCCTGTCGCAGGGAGTTGGGAACCGCAGACATCGCGTCTTCGCTAATCGACGCGATCGTCGGGACAATCATGATGCCCATGACGAATCCCGCAGCGAGCACGCTGAACGAGCCGGTGTCCAGGCCGAGCCATTCGCGCAGAACCGTGGCCTGAATGAACTGAACGGCGAAGTAGCCGTAGACGACCGTGGGAATGCCTGCCAAGAGCTCGAGTACGGGCTTCAGGATCTTCCGAGCGCGCCGGTGAGCGTACTCGGAAAGGAAAACCGCCGCGCCAAGTCCCAGCGGCACAGCGACCACCAGGGCTATCGCTGTGGTCCACGCCGTGGCTGTGACCAGGGGAACCACACCGAAGGATGCGTCAGCGAATCGCGGGGCCCAGCGCGTCCCGAAGAGAAACTCCCACACCGGGACTTCGGCGAAGAACGCCAACGACGGGATCAAGAGGGCAATAACGATCCCCACGGTGATGATGATGGTGAAGATCGCCGCCACCCTGAACAGCAGACGAATCGCCGTGTCGAGAGGCCGAGGGCGCGCCCGCAGTGAATCCTGACTAATGACGGCCGGCGGCCGCGGCGGTGACCATGTACTCATGTCGCTCCTGCCTGGGACTGGGCCGGAGGTCAGTACCTCCGGCCCAGTCGCGAGGGAATGTCAGCCGACGAGGCTCGCGAGTTCTTCCTGCGCGGTGACGATCTGGTCGTCGGTCAGCGGGACGAACAGCGCCGACTCGGCCACGGAAACGGCGTTCTCGACGTAGTAGTCAACGAAAGCCTTGACCGCTTCGTTCTCGACGTAGGACGCGTTGTTCACGTAGATGAACAGCGGTCGGCCAAGAGGCGTGTAGGTGCCATCCTGGACCGTCTCGACCGACGGGAAGACGCAGCCTTCGCCGCCGTCGACCTCCACCCCCTTGATCAGGTCGGCATTCTCCTCGAGGTAGCTGAGCCCGAAGTACCCCATGGCGCCGAGCTCGCCCGATACACCCTGAATCGTGACGTTGTCATCTTCGGAGGGGCTGTAGTCCGTACGACTCGCACCTTCCTCGCCGTTGATGACGTCGGTGAAGTAGTCGAAGGTTCCGGAATCGGTGCCAGCGCCGTACAGCGTCAGCTCGACATCCGGGAACGACGGGTCGACCTGGTTCCAGTTAGTGATGACACCTTCTGACTCCGGGGCCCAGATCGTGTTCAACTGCTCGACCGTGAGGCACTGAGCCCAGTCGTTCTCAGGGTTGACGACGACCGAGAGGCCATCGTTGGCAATGACGATTTCGGTGAACTCGATCCCGGCATCCGCGCAGGTGGTCGCTTCCTCATCCTTGATCGGGCGGGATGCGTTCGAGATGTCGGTCTCGCCTGCGCAGAACGTCTTGAAGCCCCCACCGGTGCCGGAGGTTGCCACCGTCACCTGGACGCCCGGCTCGACCGACGCGAACTCGGTCGCAGCGGCCTCAGTGAGTGGCCCGACCGTCGACGATCCATCGGACGCGATCGTTCCCGTGAGTGCCGAGCCCTCATCGCCGGCGTCGGTTGACTGTCCGCCGCAGGCGCTCAGCGCGAGCGCAGCGCTGAGGACTGCGGCCGCGATAGCAAACTTAGCTGTGTTGTTCTTCACAGTGCACTTTCCCTTCAAGGCCTCAGTGGGCCAGATGGAACTCACGATCGTGAGTCAGATAGAAGAGCTTCTATCTGACTCACATAGAAGCTGTTCTATCTGAACGCGCGGTAAACGCGGCAAATCCACTTCAATCGAATAGACTGCAATCGATGGATTCTGGAACGGATGCCGCGCTCACGTCGCTGGGCGACCCGACGCGCGCCCGCATCCTGAGCCTCATGCGCTCCTCCCCCGACGGCCGCGTGCTCGTCGGGCGACTCGCGACCGAACTCGGACTTCGCCAGCCCACCGTCAGCCACCACATGAAGACCCTGCTCACCGACGGGATCGTGACCCGCGAGCCCGAGGGGCGGCAGGTCTGGTACTCGGTGGCTCCGGATGCCGCCGACCGTGTCGATGCGATCCTGGGGCGCCCGCGCGAGGCGACATCCGTCGATCTGGATCGGATCACGACGGACCTGCGGTCCCGATTCGGCGAGCGCGTCAGCACCGATCAGATTCGCGAGGTCGTCGCCGACAGCCATGCGCGTCTGTCGGCGACGGATGCCCCGCTTCTGGCATCCCGCACGTTCTCGTTCGCCGCCAGCAGGCTCGAAGCCGTGGCCGCGGCATCCGCGAACACGTCGGAAACCACCCCGAACGTGCTGTTCGTGTGCGTGCAGAACGCCGGCAGATCACAGCTCGCGGCCGGCATACTGCGCCACCTTGCCGGTGACACCGTCACCGTACGCACAGCCGGCTCAGCCCCGACGGCCGACGTCCGCTCCACGATCGTGACCGCGCTGGATGAGATCGGCGTCTCGATCGGCGACGAGTTCCCCAAGCCACTGACCGACGATGCGGTCCGTGCCGCGGATGTCGTCATCACGATGGGCTGCGGCGACGCGTGCCCGATCTACCCCGGCAGACGCTACCTCGACTGGGATCTGGAAGATCCAGTGGGCAAGCCGCTCACTGCCGTGCGCGGCATCCGTGATGACATCGACCAGCGCGTCCGTGGACTGCTCGCGGAGCTGTTCGTTGACACTCCCCCGAACTGATGCGCCACCGCCTGGCGAATCAATAGATATTCATCTATGCTTTTCTCAACTCCTCGAGAAAGGCGATCCCATGACCGCGAAGCCCACCGTCCTGTTCGTCTGCGTGCACAACGCCGGCCGGTCCCAGATGGCCGCCGGATACCTCGAGGCGCTCTCGGGCGGCCAGATCGAGGTGCTCTCGGCAGGCTCCGAGCCGAAGGACCAGATCAACCCCGTCGCCGTGGCGGCCATGGCCGAAGAGGGCATCGACATCGCGGGCAACACCCCGAAGGTGCTCACCGTCCAGGCGGTGCAAGACTCCGATGTCGTCATCACGATGGGCTGCGGCGACACCTGCCCCATCTACCCCGGCAAGCGCTACGAGGACTGGCAGCTCGACGACCCGGCAGGCCAGGGCATCGAGAGCGTGCGCGTCATCCGCGACGACATCCGCGGTCGCGTCGAGGCCCTCATCGCCGAGCTCGTCCCGGCAGGAGAGCGGGCATGAGCGCCGGGCGCGGGCAGGATCCGCTGCTCTCGGTCGAGGCCACGCTGCACCGCGCGACGGAGCGACTGGCCCACCAGTTCGCGGGCATCGTGAACGAAGAGACCGTCGAACGCGTCGTGTTCGAGTCCTACGCGGCGCTGTCGCGAACCGCCAAGGTCGACACGCACCTAGCGAGCCTGGCCGAGAAGTTCGCGCGCGACCGTCTCACGGCACTCGCTCAGTCCAAGGGCCTCATTGCCAAGCCCGCTCCCGAGGTGCTGTACGTGTGTGTACAGAACTCAGGGCGCTCGCAGATGGCCGCCGCCCTTACACGCCAGATCGCCGGAAACCGCGTCCACGTCCGCTCCGCCGGCTCGCAGCCGGGCGTGTCGATCCTGCCGAGCGTCGTCACGGTGCTCGAAGAGATCGGCATCAGCGTCGACGAGGAGTTCCCCAAGCCCCTGACCGACGATGTCGTGCGCGCCGCGGATGCCGTCATCACGATGGGCTGCGGCGATGCCTGCCCGGTCTATCCCGGCAAGCGCTACCTCGACTGGGAACTCACGGATCCCGCAGGCCTCGACCTCGACGGCGTCCGGGAGGTCCGCGACGAGATCCGCCGCCGCGTCGAGACGCTCGTGACCGAGCTCGTCGGCTGACCGGGCCCCGCACCGTGCACCCCGCTCCCCTGCTTCGGCGCGCCTTCGCGGAGTTCCTCGGCACCGGCCTGCTCGTGGCGATCGTCGTCGGCTCGGGCATCATGGCCACCCGCCTCTCGGACGATGTCGGCATCCAGCTGCTCGCGAACAGCATCGCGACGGCGCTGGGCCTGGCCGTGCTCATTCTGATGCTCGGCCCGGTCTCGGGCGCCCACTTCAACCCCGCGGTCTCCCTCGTGGACTGGGCACTGGGCCGCAGACACCGGGTCGGACTGTCGGCATCCGTGCTGGCGGTCTACGTCGTCGTCCAGATCGCCGGCGCCATCGGCGGGGCCGTCCTCGCGAACCTCATGTTCGCGGTGCCGACGAGCCTGTCGACCACCGATCGCGCAACCCCCGCGACGCTGCTGGCCGAGGTCGTCGCGACCTTCGGTCTCATCCTGCTGATCGTGGCCCTGGCTCGCACCGGCCAGGGTGCGGCGGCGGCCCCGGCGGTGGGCGCCTACATCGGCGCCGCGTATTGGTTCACCAGTTCGACATCGTTTGCCAATCCCGCCGTCACCATCGGGCGCCTGTTCAGCGATACGTTTGCGGGAATCGGGGCCTCGTCGGTGCTGCCGTACATCGGTGCGCAGCTGGTCGGCGCTGCGATCGCGGTGCTCGCGGCGATGCTGCTGTTCCCCCACGTCGCGGACGCCGCCGAAGAGATCGTCATCCCGCAGTTGGACGACGTCAACCGCTGAAAGCGGCCCGACACCGAGGAGCGCCCATGCACATCGTCGCGATCGGCGGCAGCGATGCCGGAATCTCGGCCGCGCTGCGGGCGAGAGAACTGGATGCCGGCGCCGAGGTCACCGTCGTGGTGGCCGACAGCTACCCGAACTACTCGATCTGCGGCATCCCGTACTACTTCTCGGGCGACGTGTCGCCGTGGCAGAGCCTCGCGCACCGGACGCACGCCGACCTGGAAGCCACCGGGATGGCGCTTCGGCTGGACACCCTCGCCACACGCATCGATGCAGCCTCCCGCCGCCTCACCGTGCGTGACGCGGCGGGTGCCGAGTCCGAGATCGCGTACGACGAACTGATCGTCGGCACCGGGGCGCTCCCCTCGCACGCGGGCATCGCAGGACTCGATCGCCTCGGCCCCACAGACGGCGTGCACGTCATCCACTCGATGGGCGACACGTTCGCGCTCGAACGCGACCTGCAGGAGCGTCAGCCGCGCACGGCGATCATCATCGGCGCCGGGTACGTCGGCCTCGAGATGGCGGAGGGCTTCACGGCGCGCGGAATTGCGGTGACCCAGCTGCAGCGCGGCCCCGAGGTGCTCTCAACCCTCGACCCCGAACTGGCGTCGATCGTGCACGACGAGCTCGTGACCCACGGTGTGGCGGTCCACACCCGGACGATCGTGCGCAGCGTCGAGAGTGTCGGTGCCGGACTGCGGGTGCATGCCACCGTCGATGGCGAAGCCGTGAGCCACGACGCCGACGTCGTCCTGCTGGTCGTGGGAGTCAGGCCCAGCACCGCACTGCTCGAGCAGGCCGGCGCGCGGCTCGGCGCAGGGCGCGCCGTCGTTGTCGACGAGCACATGAGAACCGGAATTCCGCATGTGTTCGGCGCTGGCGACGGGGTCATCACGCATCACCGACTGCTCGGCGAGACCTACCTTCCGCTCGGCACGACTGCCCACAAGCAAGGGCGAATCGCGGGCGAGAACGCTCTCGGCGGCTCGGCCCGGTTCGCGGGGTCCGTCGGCACCCAGGTCGTGAAGGTGTTCGACGTCGTGGCCGCGCGCACGGGCCTTCGCGACCACGAGGCAGCCGCCGCGGGCTTCGATCCGGCGACGGTCGCATCCGTCGCCGACGACCACAAGCGCTACTACCCCGGCGCACAGCCGATCAGCATCCGGCTCACCGGCGACCGTGCGACGGGGCGACTGCTCGGCGCACAGCTCGTGGGGCGGCTGGGCACCGAGACCGCGAAGCGCGTCGACACCTACGCGACGGCGCTGTATGCCGGGCTCTCGCTCGCGCAGATCAGCGAACTCGACCTCGCGTACACGCCGCCGCTGGGCTCGCCCTGGGATGCCGTACAGGTCGCGGCGCAGGCCTGGGACCGCCAGCACGCCCAAACCACCATTGAGGAGTCCGCGTGACCACTGTCCTGTTCATCTGTCAGCACAACGCCGGACGCTCTCAGTTGGGGGCGCACCTCATGAACCACGTCGCGCCCGAGAACGTGGTGGCCACCAGCGCGGGACTCTCGCCCGCGGCGAGCATCAACCCTGCGATCGCCGCGACTCTCGCCGAGCTCGGCATCGACACCACCGCCGCCGTGCCCCGCGCCGTGACGGCCGAGGATCTTGCGGACGCTGACGTCGTCGTCACGATGAAGCCGGGCCTCAGTCTCCCCGGTCCCGTCGCCGGCGAACTCGTCGAGTGGCAGTTTCCCGACCCGGCGAACTGGGATGCCGACGGGGCGCGCGGACTGCGCGACGACGTGCTGCGGAGCGTACGCGAGCTCGCCGCACGTCTCTCACCCCACAGCTCTTCAGGGACGGATGCCGATACCGACGCCTCAGCAGGTCACCAGCGCGACCGAACCGCCCCGTAGAATCCGGCCGTGACCGCGAGCGCTCCTGACACCGACACCGCATCGCGCGGCTCGGCAGTCGAGGTGTTCTGGGCCTTCCTGCGCCTGGGTGTCACTTCGTTCGGCGGCCCCGTCGCCCACCTGGGCTACTTCCGCGACGACCTCGTCGCGCGGCGCCGGTGGATGAGCGACAAGGCCTACGCCGACCTGGTCGCCCTGTGCCAGTTCCTTCCCGGGCCCGCGTCGAGCCAGGTCGGCTTCGCGATGGGCCTGCACCGGGCGGGAACGCTCGGCGCCCTCGCCGCCTTCATCGCGTTCACGCTGCCCTCCGCGATCCTCATGGTCGCCTTCGCGTTCGGCGCGGCGCTGTTCGAGGGTGTGATCGGCGCTGGTCTGCTGACGGGCCTCAAGATCGTGGCGGTCGCTATCGTCGCGCAGGCTGTGTGGGGCATGGCGAAGAATCTGACGCCCGATGCGCGGCGGGCCTCGATCGCCGTCGTCGCGGCAGTCGTCGCACTCCTTCTCGCAGGATCGATCGGACAGGTCCTCGCGATCGTTCTCGGCGCGCTCGCCGGTCTCCTCCTGTGCCGATCCGTACCGACAGCGCTCGGTGACACCGGTCTTATGCGTTTCCCGGTATCGCGCACAGCGGGAATCACCACCCTGGTTGCGTTCGTCGTCATCCTGCTCGGGATGCCGATTCTCGCCGCGCTCACCGGCGGCGGCGCACTCACCCTGTTCGACACGTTCTACCGCGCCGGAGCTCTCGTCTTCGGCGGCGGCCACGTCGTCCTTCCGCTGCTGCAGGCGGGGGTTGTCGAGACGGGTTGGGTGAGCCCCGAACAGTTCCTCGCCGGCTACGGCGCAGTCCAAGCGATGCCCGGGCCGCTGTTCACCTTCTCGGCCTACCTCGGAACCCTCTCGAGCGTCGGCCCCGGGGGCGTTCTCGGCGCCACGATCGCACTGGTCGCAATCTTCCTCCCCGGGTTCCTGCTACTGATCGGTGTGCTGCCGTTCTGGAACGCGCTGCGCACCCGAACCTGGATGCAGTCACTCATGCGCGGCGCGAACGCGGCAGTGGTCGGCATCCTCGGCGCGGCCCTGTACGACCCGCTCTTCACGACCGGGATCGTCGGGCCCGGATCGTTCAGCCTGGCGCTGGTGTGCTTCGTGCTGCTGATCGCATGGAAGCTCCCACCCTGGGCAGTCGTCCTGGTCGGGGGCGCCGGCGGCATCGTGCTGGCCGCAGTCGGGATCTCGTGATCAGGTCGGGATCTCGACCAGTTCCGCTCCGGCGTACGCAACCTCGGCGAGCGCGGCTTCACTCGAGTGGGCAGCGACCCCGGCTACAAGGTTGGTGATGACCCGCACGCGCCTGCCGTGGGCAATGGCATCCAGGGCCGAGGCCCGCACGCAGTAGTCGGTGGCGATCCCCGCGACATCCACCTCGAGGATGCCGTGCGCGGTCAGCAGATCCGACACCTTGGCGCCGTCATCCGTCGTCCCCTCGAACAGCGAGTACGCCGGTTCTCCCTGCCCCTTCTTCACGTGGTGGGTGACGGATGCCGTGTCGAACGCTGGATCGTACTCGGCGCCCTCCGTGCCGCTGACGCAGTGGACCGGCCAGGTGTCGACGAAGTCTGGCTCAGGATGAAAATGCCCGCCATTGTCGTGATCGGGATGGTGCCAGTCGCGCGAGGCGACGATGATGTCGTACTCCTCGGCGTGTGTCACGAGGTACCGCGAGATCCGTTCGGCTACGGCGTCCCCGCCTTCGACACCAAGTGCCCCGCCTTCGGTGAAGTCGTTCTGGACATCGACGATGAACAGTGCCCTACCCATGCCTCGAGGCTACGCTCGTTCACCCGTCGTCGGAATCCCGGGCCTCACGCAGTGCGCGACGGCTGAGGGGCTGCGAGTCGCCCTCGAGCAGGGTCGCCTCCACCGGTTCAGCCGATCGCGGGTCGCGAACCGTGCCCACCACTTCGGGTCCGCGCCGCCAGAGCTTCGACGGCCACCAGATCGCCCGCCCGATGTCATACGCCAGTGCGGGCACGAGCAGCGAGCGTACGACGAAGGTGTCGAGCAACACACCGAACGCGACGATGAACGCCAGCTGGGCGAGGAACAGGATCGGGATGACTCCGAGCGCCGCGAAGGTGGCGGCCAGCACGAGACCCGCAGACGTGATGACCCCGCCCGTTGCGACAAGGCCTCGCAGGATGCCGCGCCGCGTCCCGTGCACGAGTGACTCCTCGCGCACGCGGGACATCAAGAAGATGTTGTAGTCGACGCCGAGGGCAACGAGGAACACGAATCCATAGAGCGGGACCGCCGGGTCTGCGCCCGGGAATCCGAGGACGTAGTCGAAGACGAGCGCGCTGACACCGAGAGCCGAGCCGAACGACACGACAACCGTGAGGATCAGCAGGACCGGCGCGAGCACGGCCCGCAGCAGCAGCATCAGGATCAGCAGGATGACAACCAGCACGATCGGGATGATGACAGTGCGATCACGGATCGAGGTGTCGTTGGAGTCGACATCCGTCGCTGTGACACCGCCGACCAGCGCGACACCGTCGCCGAGCTCGTCGGCGAACGCGTCGCGAAGGTCGCGCACGGTTTGCTCGGCCTCAGCCGAGTCTGCGGCATCCGTCAGCGTCGCGATCACGAGCACGTCGCCGTCCGAGACGGTGGGACTCGGGGCCGGAGTACCCGGCGGCCCGAAGGCCGTGAAGACCGGCTCCCCGTTCTCGACCGACACCGGGGCCTGTCCGCTGGGCGAGTCCTCGGAGGCGACGGAGACCGAGTCGATCCCGGCACTGTCGTCGAGGATCGTGACTGCGGCGGCAAGCTCGCTCTCGGGAACGATCACGTATACGGGGCTACCGGAGCCTGCCGGGAAGTGCTCGGCGAGAACATCCTGCCCGTCTCGAGCCTCGGAATATCCCAGGACGAGGTCGCTGGATGCCACGCCATCCGCTTTGAACTGGGTGACACCGAGCGCTGCCACCAGCAGCGCGATCGTCGTGATGATCCAGACCGGGCGCGAGCGGCGTGCGATGAGTCGCGCTTGACGTGGCCAGAATCCCTTGACCGGCTTGGTGAAGTCATCGGGAAGCTCCGCGAGGCCGTGCTTCGGGATGAACGGCCAGAACGCCGCGCGACCGAACAGAGCGAGCAGCGCGGGCAGAAAGGTGAGGGCAGAGAGCATTGCGAACGCGATACCGATCGAGGCGATGGGCCCGAGAGCCCGGTTGGTCGCAAGGTCGGACAGCAGCAGGATGAGCAGACCAGCTATGACCGTGCCGCCCGACGCGAGGATCGGCTCGAACGATCCCTTCCAGGCGCGCAGGGTCGCGTTCCATCGGGGCTCACCCTCGCCGATCGCCTCTCGGAACCTCGCGACATAGAGCAGCGCGTAGTCGGTTGCCGCACCGATCACGAGGATGAACAGGATGCCCTGAACCTGACCGTTGAGGACGAACACGCCAGCGTAGGCGAGCCACCATACGACCAAGAGCGCGACGGTCAGCGCGAAGGTCGAGGTCATGAGCACGAGGATCGGCAGCAGCGGCGATCGGTAGACGATCACCAGGATGACGAACACCGCCACCAGCGCGACGATCAGCAACAGCCCGTCAATCCCGAGGAAGCCCTTGACGAGGTCGGAGGTGAATCCGGCCGGCCCGGTGACCCACCCCTCGAGCGGAGCCTGCAGCTCGTCGGTGACGAGAGTGCGGATTTCTTCGACGATCTCGCGTACTTCACCCGACGAGTCGATCGGGATGAAGACCTGAACCGCTTCACCGTCATCCGAGACCACCGCTGGCGATACCCCATCAAGCACACCGTCGATGCCCGCGATCTCGTCGACAAGGGTCTGCACTTCGGCGAGCTGGTCATCGGTGAGCTCACCGTCGCCCGTGACGACGAGGACGGCAGGAATTGCTTCGTCACCCAAGAAATCCGGCAGTCGCTCGGCCACGCGCGTTGCGTCCGCGCTCTCCGGGAGGAAGCTCGACTGGTCGTTGCTGGCGACCTCGTCGACCTTTCCGAAGTAGGGTCCGCCGACCGAGCCGACGCCCACCCAGATCAGCACGAGAAGTGCGGGGATGCCGATTCGCAACCACCGCGACGGACGCAGACGCTCTTTCACTGGACCCATATCGCTAGTTTATCTAGCTAATGGGGTGCAGACGCAACCCCTATCGTTGACGGATGGTATCGGCATCCGTCGCGCTCCTGGTGGACTGACCCCGTTTTGTAGGTCCAGTCGTTGTGTGAGTCGTCCTGTCGCCCGAGGGTTCGGGCAGGGAGACTGGTCAGATCATGACGAACAGCAGGAAGCGTCACACCCCGGAGCAGGTCGTCCGCAAGCTCGGGCAGGCCGACAGGATGCTCGCCGACGGCGCGGACGTCGCCGCGGTGTGTCGGGAGCTCGGCGTGTCCGAGCAGACGTACTACCGGTGGCGGAACCAGTACGGCGGCCTGAAGGCCGACGACGCGAAGCGTCTCAAGGAGCTCGAGAAGCAGAACGCCACTCTGAAGCGGCTGCTGGCCGAAGCGGAGCTGGAGAAGGCCGCGCTGAAGGAGTTGGCTGAGGGAAACTTCTAGGCCCGGGCAGGCGCCGCGCCGCCGTCGCTCACCTGATCAGGACACTGCAGGTGAGCGAGCGGATGGCGTGCCGTCTGGCCGGGCTGAGCAGGTCCGCGTACCGTCGCCCGCTCAAGGGCGACACGACCGCCGACCCGGACAGGGCGTTGCGGGACTGGCTGCGCGCGTACGCGAAGAAGCATCCGCGGTGGGGATACCGCAGGGCCTACCACGACGCTCGCGGCGAGGGGTGGGCCGTGAACCACAAGAAGATCCAGCGGCTCTGGCGCGAGGAAGGCCTCCGTGTCCCCCAGCGGCGGCGGCGCAAACGCGTCGGATCCTCGACCGTCGACGCCCCGGCAGCGGTCGCACCGAATCTCGTGTGGGCGGTGGACTTCCAGTTCGATGCCGACGAGCAGGGCCGCCCGATCAAGATCTGCTCCATCGTCGACGAGCACACCCGTGAGTGCATCGGAGGGCTTGTCGAGCGGTCGATCACCGCGGACCGACTCACTGCCCACCTCGAGGACCTCGTCGCCGTCCGCGGCGCGCCCGCGGTGCTCAGATCAGACAACGGGCCGGAGTTCATCAGCGACGCGATGGCCGACTGGGCCGGCACCCGCACCGGCCTGTTCTACATTCCGCCCGGCTCGCCCTGGCACAACGGGTACGTCGAGTCGTTCAACAGCAGGCTCCGCGACGAGTGCCTGAACATCAACAGCTTCTACTCGCTGCTGCACGCCCAGGTCGTGATCGGCGACTGGAAGACCGAGTACAACCATGACCGCCGGCACTCATCGCTCGGATACCTCGCACCGGTCGACTACGCTCGGCAATGCACCCATCAACTGGAAACCGACGACTCGCACAGCGACCGGACCGAATGAAGGGGGCGGCCCACTGGGAGCGTTCATTTACGGTGCCGCCGACTTCTTCGGCGGGCTGGCGGCTAGGCGCCTGCGCTCGATCGTGGTGACGGCAACCGCCGCCCTGAGCGGGCTCGTGGTTCTGTTCGCGCTGGTACCCCTGCTCGGGGCGAGGTGGAACATCGAGGATGTCGCCTGGGGTGCCCTCTCCGGCGTCTTCGGCGTGATCGCCATCGTCTTGCTCTACGCGTGCCTCGCGATCGGCCCCATGAGCATCCTCTCTCCCGTGACCGCAGTCACCGGGGCTATCGCACCGATGATCTGGGGTCTCACGATCGGAGGTGAGAACCTCACAATCACGGGATACGCGGGGCTCGGCGTCGCCTTGGTCGCCGTTGTGCTCGTTGGGTTCATTCCCGGTCAAGGGGCAGTGAGGCCGTCCGGGCGCGGACTCGTGATGGCCGTGGGGTCAGGGCTCGCTATCGGGGCTTTCCTCATCGCTCTCGATCAGGCCGGCGACGACAGCGGTCTGGTGCCGATGATCGCCAACCGAGCGACGAACTCGCTCATCACGACGATCGTCGTCACGGTGATGATCATCTCGGCCGTGCGGCGCGGACAAGGCGCAGCATCCGCCCTGCGAGCGGGCGGGACCGAGCTCGGCGCCACACCCACCGGCCACGCCGATCTCGAGCACGCGCGCATGAACGTGATGACCCCGACGCGATCCGGTCCTGCAGGTTGGGGACTCGCCGTCGTGTGTGGCGTGCTCGATGTCATCGCGAACGTTCTGCTTCTGGCTGCCCTACGCCTCGGGGATCTCTCTATCGTGGCGGCACTTACTGCGCTCTACCCGGCCGGGACGATCCTGCTCGCCGCCGTCGTGCTTCGCGAGCGCGTCGCGGCCGTCCAATGGCTGGGTCTTGCCCTGGCCCTGAGCGCCGGCGTGCTGCTGGCGCTTGCCTGAGGCAGGCTCAGCCCTCGAGGAACAGCAGCACGACCGAGACGACAAGGCCGATGAGCGCAAGCGCCGCGAAGCCTGCGGTCAGGCGAGCAAGCGAACGCACGAAAGGCGACGTCCGAGAAACGCGAACGGTATCGTGCCGGCCGAGGCGCGCCCACAGCTCGACCTCTTCATCGTGCACGCTCGCGCCGGGTGGGAGCGGGGCTTCGCCCAGGATGCCGCCCTCATCGAACCACCGCACCACCGGGCCGACCGGCGTCGCCGTGACAACTGCACGCACCGGCACCCATGACCCATCGGCTACCCAGGCGATCAACGCCATGATCCCCAGCACGACAGCCGCGCCAAGCCCGATCCAGGTGTAGATCTCGAGAGCAATAGCAAGCGCGGGGGGCACTGAGGCTCCTCTTCTCGTTCAGAGCCACCTAAGGGAATCGTCCCCACCGCCACTCCAGCCGCCGCTACGCGGCGCCCGGAGCCTCCGGCGGCGTGGGCCCACCCAAGGGTTCGCTCCTCGGGCGATGAACGAGAACAGACCGCCCTGCGGACGGTCTCTTCTCGTTCAGAGCCACCTAAGGGAATCGAACCCTTGACCTATTCATTACGAGTGAATCGCTCTGCCGTCTGAGCTAAGGTGGCGTGATCGCTCGCGCGATGCACGATCAACGATCTTACCGTGTCCGCACCTGGCTCGTGACCACCGGTCGTTACTGGCAGACGAGGCCGTCAGGCGGCACGATGCCGTCGATGAAGTAGGCCTCGACGGCATCATCCACGCAGACATTGCCCTTGTTGTACCCGGTGTGCCCCTCGCCCACGCGCGTGATGAGCACGCCCGACTCGAGTTGATCGGCCAGAGCAACCGACCAGTCGTAGGGTGTGGCGGGGTCACCGGTCGTACCGATCACCACGATCGGCTCGGCTCCAGCCGCCGTGATCGGCTCCCGAACACCGGTCGGCGCATAGGGCCATACATCGCACAGGTTCACGCTCTCCCAGTACGGGGCGATGGTCGGAGCCTGCTGGGCGATAGCCGCCTGAGACGCAGCGTGCTCGGCATCCGTCTCGTCAGCCGGGTAGTCCATGCAGTTGTAGGTGAGGAACGCCTCGGTCGAGTTGTCAAGATACTGGCCGTCCTGCCGGTTGTAGTAGAAGTCGGCGAGCGAGAATGCGGTGCTCGCCTCGCCCTGCAGCGCGTCGGTGAGCGCCTGCGTCAGGTACGGCCAACTCTCTTGCGCATACAGTGCGGTGACGATCGCCGTTACGAGTGAGTCGGCACCCAGCATCCGGCCGTCGCTGTTGCGGATCGGGTCGCGGTCGACACTGGCCAGCAGGATTGCGAGGTCGCCCATGGCCTCATCGACCGAACCGTTGAACGGGCAGTCGCTTTGGCCAACGCACGAGGCCATATAGGCACGAAGCGCGTTCTCGAAGCCGATCGCCTGTTGCGTGGAGACATCCAGCCCGCTCAAGGAGGGATCGATCGCGCCGTCGAGCACGAGACGCCCGACACGATCCGGGTAGTGCTTCGCGTACGTGGCGCCGAGGAACGTCCCGTACGAGTAGCCGAGGTAATTGAGCTTCTCGTCGCCGAGAACGGCGCGCAGCAGATCCATGTCCTGCGCCGCGTTCTCGGTTGTGATGAACGGCAGGATGCCGTCGCTGTTCTGCTCGCACGCGGCAGCGAAAGTCTTCTGCTTCTCGACGACGAACGCGTCCCATTCCGCAGAGCGGCGCTGCCCGGGCGGGATGTCGAAGACGAACGAGTCCATGCCGGCGGCATCCAGACAGGTGACGGCGGTGGATTCACCGACTCCGCGAGGATCGAAACCGATGACGTCGTAGTTTTCCTGCAGAGCCTGTCCGACGGCATAATCCAGGGAGTCGCGCACGAGATCTACGCCGCTGGCTCCCGGCCCGCCGGGATTGGTCAGGAGCGACCCGAGCGGATCGCTGTCGGTTGCCGCGTGACGGATGACGGAGAGATCGATCGTCCCCGCCTCCGGATCGCTCCAGTCGAGGGGGGCCGTGACGGTGGTGCAGTCGAAGTCGCCACCGCAATCAGTCCAGTCGAGCGTCTGCTGATAGAAGGGCAGCAGGTCCGGGGCGACCCCGTCGGTGATCGGCATCGGGGAACGGTGCGGGGCGGAGCTCTGATCCGGCATCGGGATGAGGTAGCACCCGGCGAGCGCGACAGCTGCCGCCACCGTCGTGGCGCTCACGATCAGGATGCGTCGTGCGAGGCGTGCGGTCATGGTGTCCTTCCCGACGAGACGGTGATGAGCAGGCTCTCGAGCGCGAGGGTCGGCGCGACGTTCTGTTCGAGGTTCCGGCGCGTGCGGGCGATCTCGTCGAGCACGACGAGCGTCCGCTGCGGTGACCACGCCCCCGCGAGGCCGCGGAGGTCGGTGTCCATCTCCCGGTTGATCAGGATGCTCTCCCCTGCCGCCTCGATTCTGCCGAACTGGATCATCAGAACGTCCCGGTACAGGGACTGCAGATCCGTAAGAACACGATCGATCCCGTCACGCAGGCTCCTGGTCGCGCGGCGCTTCTGATCCTCTTCGAGAGCGTTGATCTGCGCTCGGACGGCGGGGGGAACAGCGGCGCCTTCTGCGATCCCGAGGGTGCGCTTCAGACTCTCGCGTTCCGCCTCGTCTCGCTCGACGGTGAGTGCTTTGGCGTCGTCGGTGGCTGCCTGGACGATGCGACCTGCGACATCGACGGCATCGCCGACGCTGCGAACACCGAGCGCGGCACGCAGCGTCAGATCGCGACGCGCGCGAGCCTCGGCATCCGTCGCGAGCCGCTGCGCCATCCCAATGTGCCGTTGCGCGTGCCGTGCGGACTGCTCGGCGGTGACCGGATCCGCTCCCGTGCGCTGCGCGATGAGCGCAGCCACATCGGCGACATCGGGCTCGCGCAGGCGCACCACCCGCACCCGGGAACGGATGGTGGGAAGAAGGTCCGCGTCGCTGGGTGCACACAGCACCCACACGGTGCGCTCAGGGGGCTCTTCGAGCGCCTTGAGCAGAACATTGGAGGTGCGCTCGGCCATGCGGTCGGCATCTTCGACGATGATCACCCGGTACCGGCCGAGCGAGGGGGCGAAGTACGCGCGCTCGACGAGCTGGCGGGCTTCGTCGATGCGGATGATCACCTGCTCGGTGCGCAGGACCGTCACATCGGGGTGCGTCCGCGCGATCACCTGACGCATCGTCGCCTCGTCGCCGGGGTCGGCAATGAGTGCTGCCGCGAACGCCGCAGCGAGCGTCGAGCGGCCTGAGCCCGGTGGCCCGGTGATGAGCCAGGCGTGGGCGAGCGCGTCGGGGTCGGATGCTGCGGCCTGGAACTGCGCGACAGCCTCGGGCTGACCCCACACGGCACCCCAGGGCACAACCTGTTCGGGGGGCGCTGCCTGCATGCAGACCAGCGTAGCCGCGGCATCCGACGATGTGCCGTGAGCCGCCACCACGGCACGCGTTACAGCGCGAGCAGAGCCGTCACTCTCGCACGGACTGCCTCGGCGATCTCATCTGCCGGCAGCGACGCATCCAGCACGAGGAAGCGCTCGGGCTCGGCGGCAGCCAGCGCGAGATACTCGGCGCGCACCCGGGCGTGGAACTCGTCGCGCTCCGCCTCGAGCCGGTCGAAGGGCTTGTCAGCAGCATCCAGCCTCGCCCGTGCTGTTGCGGGATCGAGGTCGAGCAGAACTGTCAGATCAGGCAGTAGGCCTTCGGTCGCCCACAGCGACAGGTCGCGGATCTCGTCGCGACCCAGCACGCGCCCCGCGCCCTGGTAGGCAACCGACGAGTCGAGGTAGCGGTCCTGGATGATGACCTCGCCCCGCTCCAGAGCTGGGCGCACGACGGTAGCGATGTGGTGAGCCCGGTCGGCGGCGTAGAGCAGCGCTTCGGCCCGCGGCGACACTTCGCCCCGGTGGTGCAGGACGATGTCACGGATGAGGACACCGACCTCGGTCCCGCCGGGTTCGCGCGTGCGCACCACGATGCGCCCCTCAGACTCGAGCCAGTCGCGCAGCAGGCTGGCCTGCGTCGTCTTGCCCGACCCGTCACCGCCCTCAAGGGTGATGAACAGTCCCGGTGCTGTCACTTCTTGGCCGTCGTCTTGCGGGTGGTCGTAGCGCGCTTGGTCGTGCGCTTGGGCGCCGGACCCTTCGCCCGCTTGTCGGCGAGCAACTGCACGGCGCGTTCGAACGTCACGTCGTCGACCTGTTCACCGCGCGGAATCGTCGCGTTGGTCTCACCGTCGGTGACGTACGGGCCGAACCTGCCATCGCGCAGACGGATGGGCTTGCCGCTGGTCGGGTCGGCGTCGAACTCCTTGAGCGCACTCGACGCGCGGCGGGCACCGTACTTCGGCTGGGCGTACATCTCGAGCGCTTGATCGAGCGTGATGTCGAAGATCTGTGCTTCGCTCTCGAGCGAGCGGGAGTCGGTTCCCTTCTTCAGGTAGGGACCGAACCGACCGTTTTGCGCCGTGATCTGCTCGCCCGAGGCGGGGTCCTCTCCCACGACGCGCGGCAGATCGAGCAGACGCAGCGCCGTCTCGAGGTCAATCGTGTCGACCGACATCGACCGGAACAGCGATGCCGTGCGGTTCTTGGGTGCAGCACTCTTCGCGGTGGACTTCTTGCCCTTCGCAGCGGGTGCCGGCTCGGCCGGTGCCGTCTCGAGAACTTCACCGGTCTCCGGGTCGACGACCGCCGCGGCCTCGGGCTCGGTCTCTTCGATGTAGGGGCCGAAGCGACCATCCTTGACGACGACGAGCTTGCCGTTGGCGGGGTTTTCACCGAGCACACGATTGCCCGCAACCGGCGCATCGATGAGCTCCTGCGCTTTCTCGGGTGTGAGCTCGTCGGGCGCGAGGTCGTCGGGAACGTTGACGCGGCGCGGGTCGGCATCCGGGTTCGCAGGGTCGATGACCTCGAGGTACGGTCCGTACTTGCCGACACGCAGGGTCACGGTGTCGCTGATCGGGCGCGCATTGAGTTCGCGCGCATCGATGTCGCCGAGGTTGTCGACGATATTGCGAAGCCCCACGTGGGCATCCGAGCCGTAGTAGAACTCCTTGAGCCACTCGATGCGCTTCTGCTCGCCCCGCGCGATGGCGTCGAGGTCGTCTTCGAGCGCAGCGGTGAAGTCGTAGTCGACGAGCTCGGAGAAGTGCTCTTCGAGTAGCCGCACGACGCTGAACGCGACCCAACTGGGGACGAGGGCCTGTCCGCGCTTGGTGACATACCCGCGATCGAGGATGACATCGATGATGCTCGCGAAGGTCGACGGGCGTCCGATGCCCTTCTCTTCGAGCGCCTTCACGAGGCTCGCCTCGGTGTAGCGGGGCTTGGGGCTCGTGGAGTGACCCTTGGGTTCGACATCCGTGAGACTCAGCACGTCGCCGACGGCAAGGGCCGGCAGCGACTGGTCGTCGGCACGGTCGGCGTCGGCCCGCTTTTCGTCGCGTCCCTCTTCGTAGGCCTCGAGGAAACCCTTGAAGGTGTAGACGGTGCCGGATGCCGTGAACTCGGCCTTCTTGCCGTCGGCCTCGAGCGCGAGAGTGACCGTGGTGGTCTCGTACTTGGCGTCCGACATCTGGCTGGCGATCGTGCGCTTCCAGATGAGGTCGTACATGCGCTCTTCGTCACGGTCGAGCTGGCCGGTGACCTCGCTGGGCCGCCGGAAAAACTCACCCGACGGACGGATTGCCTCGTGCGCCTCCTGCGCGTTCTTGGAGTTGTTCCGGTAGGCGCGGGGGTTCAGCGGCACGGCCTTGTCGCCGTAGAGCTCGATCGCCTGCGCGCGCGCGGCGGTGACCGCCTGCGTCGACAGGGCGGTCGAGTCGGTGCGCATATAGGTGATGTAGCCCTTCTCGTAGAGACGCTGCGCGACGCTCATCGCGTGCTTCGCGCTCATCGAGAGCTTGCGACCGGCCTCCTGCTGCAGCGTGGAGGTCGTGAAGGGCGGCTTCGGGCTGCGGGTACCAGGCTTTGCATCGAGCGCGGTGACGGATGCCTCGGCCGCGGTCTCGACGGCAGCGGCGAGCGCTCGCGCGGCTGCTTCGTCGAGGACGACGACCGCCTTCTTCAGCTGGCCCTTGTCATCGAAGTCGGTTCCGCGAGCAAGGGACGCCCCGTCGATGCGCGCAAGGCGCGTCGTGAACGAGGAGCCGCTCTTGCCGGCGAGAGCCTCGACATCCCAGTAGTCGGCGGCGACGAACGCCATGCGCTCGCGCTCGCGGTCGACGACCATGCGGGTGGCAGCGGACTGCACACGGCCGGCAGAGAGCGCGGCCCCTTCGCGGCCAGACCCGACCTTGCGCCACAGCACCGGCGAGACATCCCACCCGTACAGGCGGTCGAGCACACGCCGCGTCTCCTGCGCGTCGACCAGGGCGAGATCGAGGTCCCGGGTCTTGTCGACGGCGGCGCGGATCGCGTCCTTCGTGATCTCGTGGAAGACCATGCGCTTGACGGGAACCTTCGGCTTGAGCACCTCGAGCAGGTGCCACGCGATGGCTTCGCCCTCGCGGTCCTCATCTGTTGCGAGCAGCACCTCGTCGGCATCCTTGAGGGCCCGTTTGAGCTCGGCGACGGTCTTGGTCTTGCGATCGCTGATGACGTAATAGGGGTCGAAGTCGTTGTCGACGTCGATCGAATACTTCCCGTAGGCCTGCTTCTTCTCGGCAGGAATGTCCTTCTTGCTCGCGAGGTCGCGGATGTGTCCCACCGAGCTGAGCACCTCGTACCCGTCACCCAGGTATCCCTGGATCGACTTCATCTTCGTCGGGGACTCGACGATGACAAGCTTCTTGCCTGTGGCCAACGAAAGCTTCCTTTCTTCGATGCACACCATACACACACGGCGACACAGCGAAGGCTGAGAGCGCTACGGCGGCGGGCCCGCCCGAGCTGTTGCGGTGACCTCGAACGCGCCGAAAGGGACCGAGACCGACACGGTCGCGATGAGTTCGGCGAGGTCACACGCGTACGCCCGCGCCCCCATCGCCGAGGCGACCTCGGCTGCACGGTCGCAGGGTACGCCGAGGACCGCGCCGGATGCCGCATCCGCCGCCGCGAGCGCGGCCGCATCAGCAGCACCGGCCACGCGTTGGGCGACGACGGATGCCGCGCCCATTCCCGCAGCGGCCACGATCACCGCAGCGCCGATCGCCGCGATGCCCGCCGAGGCAACGGTGCCCGCCATCACCAGCCATCCGCGAGGGCACAGCCGCGCGCGCTGACGGGAATCCCGGAAACCGTGCGTGCCGCGGTCACGCACACCAGGTCTCCCTCGTCGCTGATCTCGACCGTCGCGCCGGGGACGGCATCCTGCACGAGCGCACTCACGCGCGCGCCGCTCTCGCCGCGGGAGGCGAGTCTGGCAGCGTCGGCGACGGCATCCTGCAGCAGGATCTGTCGCCCGGCCGCCCCGAGCATTCCGACGGCAAGAAGCACGACAACCGCGACAGCCGTCATCGCGATCGCGAACTCGGCGGCGACCGACCCGCGATCACCGCCGAGCCCGTCGCGGATCATTCGACGCTGAGCGCGCGGCGCACCAGGTCGGTGAGGATGCCGCGCACCTCGTCCGAGCGCATGATCACGACCAGCAGGCCGGCGAAGGCGACCGCCGCCATCGTGGCAATCGCGTACTCCGCAGTGGCAGCGCCGGTCTCGTCCAGAAACAGCTCGCGCGCAGTACGCGAGGTCAAACGGGGCAGCGGGGACATGGGTTCTCCAATCGGTTGAGGCGGTGGGCACGGGGGTGGGCACGGTCAGGGAAGCGGAAGAGAAACGGAGGGCAGGATGCTGAGGAACATCGGTGCGACGCCCAGGCACAGGAAGGCAGGGAGCGTGCAGATGCCGAGCGGCAGGAGCAGCTTCGTCGACAGGCGAGCTGCCCGCAGGCGCCCGTCGACCCGCGCACGGTGACGGTCCAGCGCAGCAGCCGAGCGCAGCAACTCGACGGCCGGTACTCCCGCCGCCTCGGAAAGGAGGAGTGTGTCCCGGACCGCCACGGAATCGTCGGCATCCTCGCCACGCGCTGCGTCAACGAGCGTTCTGGCCCGCGACACCGACACGCCGCCACTGAGCGCTATCGCGGTGAGGTCGGCATCCATTCCCGGCATCGCGGCATCTCGGTGAGCGGCGAGCGCCAGCCGCGATGTCCAGCGTCGTCCCGCGATGAGCAGGCCGATGCCGACCGCGGCGCATGCCCATCCTGCCGGCTCACGCAGCAGGGTTCCGAGGGGATCGAATCCGAGGGCGAATGCGAGACCGATACCGACAGCCGGAAGCCAGCCCAGCAGTCGCGCCGTAGACGTCGGCTCGGCGAGGGCGACCCGGATCTCATCGGCTGACTCCGCGGTATCCCGCAGCACATCAGCGAAGGAACGGAGCGCGGGCGCCAACGGCGCCCCAACCGTCGTCGCGATGGACCACGCAGCAGCCACCTCTCGCCACATCCGTCGCTCGCGTTCCTGGACCGACTCCCCCACTGCATCGGCTCGCGTGAGGCGGAATCTGCGGCGTCGCTCTGGCGCGGGCTCGGCAGCCAAACTAGCGATCGCGCTGTCGAGCCGGGTACCACCGGCAGCCGCATGGACGACGCGCGACGCCCGCTCGTCCCCTTGCCGGGCCAGATGATCCCACGCACGGGCCGGAGTGACCCCAGCCTCGAGGAGCACCGCGATGCGGAGCACTGTCTCGGCTACCCGGGTCGTCATAACTCCTCCTCTATATGGAGACGACCGTCCGGACCGAGCGTGGGGTGACCGAGCGCGCCAATGCGGCGTCTGCCGTCGCGATCACGGCTGACGTGGATGACGACCCCGATCGCACTGGTGACCTGCCGTGCGAGCGCGTGGTCGGTGAGGCCTGCGAGGGCTCCGAGGGCCTCGAGCCTCGCGGGCACATCGGCGAGGCTGTTGGCGTGCACCGTGCCGGCACCACCATCGTGACCGGTATTGAGCGCCGACAGCAGCTCGCGGATCTCCTCGCCGCGGCACTCCCCTACGACGAGTCGGTCCGGTCTCATCCGGAGCGCTTCGCGCACGAGGCGAGCGAGGCTGATCCCGCCGGCCCCCTCAAGGTTCGGTTGTCGGGCTTCGAGGCGTACGTGGTGAGGATGCTCGAGACGCAACTCGGCGACATCCTCGATCGTCAGGATGCGTTCATCGCGCCCCGCCTCGGACAGAAGAGCTGACAGCAGTGTCGTCTTTCCCGCCCCGGCAGCTCCCGTGACCAGCACGTTCTCTCGGGCGCCCACGATCTCTCGCAGCCGGTCGCCGACGTCGGCATCGAACATGCCGCGCCGACCGAGCTCAGCCAGCGTGATCGATTCCAGGCGTGGAACGCGAATCGACACGAGCGTCCCGCTGACCGAGACCGGAGGAAGGACGGCGTGCACCCGCACCCCTCCGTCCAACCTGACGTCAACGCAGGGGTGCGATTCATCGATGTGCCGACCACCCGCCGCGATCAGAGAGACCGCCAGATCGCGTGCGTCGGTCTCGGCGAGTTCGATACCTGCCGCGCGACGCGGCCCCTGACCTCGGTCGACGAACACCGCCGCACCGTTCACGAAGACATCAGTGGTCTCGGGGTCCTCCAGGTGGGAACGCAGCAGGTTCAGCGACGGATGCCGCAGCCACTCGGCTCCGCGAAGAGACCCGCCCGTCCGCGCTCCTGGCGCGCCTCCTCCTGCGCGCCCGGTGACAGACGGCGGAAGCGGAACGAAGAGGTCAGGCATGCCTCGACGGTAGGCATCCGGTTCCTGGCACCCGGCACGCCAGCGCGAGAGCGCGAGCAAACGCGTAGACGAGGCGAGCTGGGGAGGAACACTGCCGGCGCGGCAAGAATGCCCCGACACAAAAGAGGGCGGCATCCCATCGGGGGAGAGGGATGCCGCCGTGCGGCACCGTTATCGGGGGTGGTCGGTGCCGCGATGCCAGAATCAGATGTTCGGCCGCGCACAAGCATACGCAACGAAAGGGACCGTCACAATCCGTCGACGTGCCTCAGCTTCTTTGAGCGTGTGGGGGTGGCCGGTGCCTCACATAGTTTGAGCGCGAAGCTTGCCTGTGTG
>NZ_JBNVBV010000013.1:0-38890 GCF_052274505.1 Microbacterium sp. F2 | reverse complement strand
ATGACCGCAAGCCTCGCGCTCACAATTCGTGAGGCACCAGCTCACCCCTCGCGCTCACTTTTCAGTGAGGCACCTCGCGGCGCCGGTTCCCTGCAAGTTCTCGATCGTGCGGACGATCATCGCGCCCTCCGTCTCAGTCGCGTCGCTCAGGAGTGCGACCAGAGCGTCGTTCGCGACCTCGCGGTCGGTCTGGTTGTCCGAGCCGGCTTGGCCCAGCGCCCATTCCGCTCGCTTCCACCACTGCTCGTGCGCCGCGTTCTCGCGCCCGATCCGCGTCGACCGGTATGCCGGGTAGAACGCGATCGCGGCCGCGACGATGGCGAACAGACCTGCCATCGGCGGGCCTGACCAGAACGCGCGCCAGAAGGGGTCGTCAAGCACGAACGGCGGGAGCACGCTCCGCCCGCTGAAACCGACGACCACGCCGACGAGCCCGACCCCTATGGGCCAGGCAACGCGCTTCCCGCGGGCGCTCATCGCCCAATCTCGGCGCGCTGCACCTTGGGCGATCGCGACCGGTTCGGGCGCGCCTTCGCGCTCTGTGTCTGCTGGGCCTTCACCGCGGCGGTGGCGGGCTTGCTCTGGCTGACGTCGGCGGCCATCTTGGCGCTGACGGCCTCCTTGCCGACGCCGCGCTGTTCGAGCTTGTCGGCGTCGCGCTCTCGGCGCTCTGCGGAGTCGTACAGCGGCTCTGCTTTCTCGCGGGTCGCGTGGGCGCGGTTCTGCTCGCGCTCGGCCTGCACCTGGGCCTGCTCCCGCTCGCCCTCGTCGGGGGTGACGTCGGCGCTCGTGCGGGCCGCTTCGGCTGCGCGGTCTGCCTCGTCGGCCTGCCGGGAGAGTGCGACCGCCTCGGCCTGTTCGGTGGCGCTGCGCTGCCGCTCGGTGTCCGACTGCCGGCGTAGCTGCTCGGCCTCGACGGCTGCCTGGACGGCCGCCGGGTCGGCGCCGGTGTTGTTCACGTCGACGCCGTAGCGGGTGCGGAGCTCGTCGCGGATGCGGCCCTCCGCGCGCACGGCTTCGGGGTCTTCCGATCCCCACGCGCGCGCCGTGGTGAGCGCGCCGCCGATCTGCTCCGGTGTGGCTCGGTCCCACCAGTCGGAGCGGTGGACGCTTCCCAGCTCGACGCGAGCTGCGCGCTTCTCTGCCTCGAACCGTGACGACAGTTCGCGGGCTTCCTGCTCGCTCTGGGCCTGCGCTCGTCGGGCTGCGTCCTCGCGGGCGCGTGCGAGAGCTTCACCGATCCGCCCTGCCGCGGTGACGGCGATGCGGAGCTGCCCGTCGAATGCCTCCTCGATGCCGTCGCTTTCATCGGCCATGATCTGACTCCTTCCTCATCGCTCCGGGCCGCGATCTGCGCCCGGCTTCGTCGTGGTGCGCGGCCGCGCGGGGTCCACCACCTGTGGGGGGACCGGCGAGCCGGTGGTCTTGCTGCGGTTCTCCTCCGCGCGCTGCATCTTGTCGAGCGCTTCCTGCACGGATGCGTCGACGATCGCGGAGCGGTCGAACTTCGGTGCGGTCGCCGTGATGGCCGATGTCGGCGCGGCCTCGGGGGCCGCTTCGAGCTGGCGGCGGACGTTCATCACGCGCTCGCGCACGGCGGTGGCGACGTTCGCTGCCTGGCGTGCCTCTCCCGCCGCTTTGGCGGCGTCGTAGACGGCCTGGGAGAGGTTCATGAGCTGGCGCAGGAGTGCGAGCTGCGCGGCCGTTCCCTGGCCGCCTCGCGCGACGCTGGCGAGGAGCATGGTCGCGCCCGACATGGCGACCCGGCCGGCGCGCTGCGGCTTCACCGGCCGACGGTAGGTCTGGGCCGACTTCGCGAGGGCGTCGGATGCCTCGGCCAGGTCGCCGGGCGTCTCCTCGACGGCGTTCGACCATGCCGCGAACGCACCCGCGGTCTGTCGTGCGACGGTCGACCAGGTGTCGCGGTCGTCGAGCGGGACGGCGCGCAGTTGCTCGCGGAGCTGCGCGACCTCCTCGGTGTGCCGTTGCCACAGCTCAGGATCCGGCTCACGCATCTCACGGCCAGGTGCCACGGGCCGGCGGCCACGCTTCGCTGCCTGCCACTCTGCGGCCGCATCGGTCGCTCCCGCGGCGGTGTCGGGCCATCCTTCGCGGAGCCTCGGCAGGGTGAGGTCGCGGCCCATCTGGCCGCCGCCGTACCAGATCGGACGTTCGCCGTTGGCGGGCCGGCTTGCTACCGAGTACCCGGTGATGACGTCCGTGGTGCCTTCGGCAAACCGCGGCCGCACGAGGACGCCGGAGCGGCGTAGCCGGCGCACGAACTCGGCTTCGTTCTCGCTCGCGCCGGCCGCTGCTCGGACGCTGCGCGCGAGGTCGTTGCGGGGTGCGTTCAGTCGCACCTCAGCCGTTATCCGGGCCTGTCGTTCCTTCGGGTCGAGACGGTGCCATTCGGGCTGCTCTCCCCCGATGCGCGCCGCGTGCTGTTCGTACTTGCGCTGCGCCATGAGCGCCGATCGCTCCTCGACGCGGGCCTGCTCAGCGGGGCTGTAGCCGCGCGTCGCGCGCTCACCCTTCGTCGACTCCAACTGCTCCAGGCCGTACTTCACTTCGAGGGCGCGTGCGGCGTTCTGCGCGCGCTGGTAGTCCAGGTGTGTTGATGCTTTCGTGCCGTCCTCGCGAACGAGGTTCACGGCGATGTGCACGTGGTCGTTCCCGGCCTGCGAGAGGCCGTGGCGGATCGCGACCCAACGGCACGGGGCCTTGGTTCCGTCGTTGTCGTCGAACCCCATCGCAGACACAAAGTCTTGCGCGATCGCCGCCCACTCCTGGTCAGTGCGGATGCCCTCCTCGGCGCGCAGCGACAGTGAGGCGTGCCACACGTGCCCGCCCTTCACGTCGACGCCCCGCGCCGTACGCGGCCGGTCCAGGTGACGTGCGATCGCCTTCGCGTTCTCGCCGCTCAACTCGGCGTCGTCGTACCAGGCCATGAGCGCCTGATCGCCGGCCACCAGGTGCGGCTCCTCGTGTTCGTTGTGGCGTCCTTCGCCGACGAGGTACGTGACGAGCCCGGCCATCCGATCGCCGCGCGTGACGTTCGGCATCACAGCTCATCACCCCACGACGACACAGACACCGGCAGGGCGCCAAGACGCTCCTGCAACCGCGACTCTGCCGCCTCTCGTGCGAGACGTGCTGATTCGAGCGCAGCGCACTCCTCGCCGTGACGCATGTTCGCGACAGCGATCGCCGCCCGATCCCGGTAGGTAGCGGCGACGTTCCCCATGTGCGCCGCGGTCGCCTCGGCAATCACCGCTCGTACGTGGAGCGCGTCGCGTTCCATCCGCAACTGTTCGACAGCCGCGACCAAACGACGCACGTCCACGCCGCTCGACTCGACCCGCGACCGAGCGCGTTCGACCGACGGTCGCGACCGGTTGTGAGCGGGCCGCTCTGACAGGATTGCGACGGCCTCGGCGTACTCGGCTTCCGCCCTCCCCGCGGTCACCTCGACGGTGACGCTTGCGACGTCAACCCACCACAGCGCGTCACGCCTGTGTGCAGCGAATCGCTGGGACATGTCGCGGGTAATGCCGACGTACAACAGACCGCCGTCAAGGTCGTAGAAGCGGTAGACGTATCCCCGTTCAATCGCCTCTGCGCTCACCGGATTGCCTCGGCAATCGCGTCCACAAGCTCGTCGATCTGCTCTGCGGCTCGTCGGGCCGCGTCCAGTACCGCGGGGGCCTCGGCCGGCACCGCACCCGTCGAGTTTCCCACGCGCGCAATCTGGTTGACGTTGTTCGCAATACCAGCCAGGAGCCGGTGCGTTGTGAACAGGGTCGTCAAAAGCTCTTGCTGCACCGACGCATTGGAGGCGGCGTTCTCCGAACCGCCGGCCAGAGCCGAGTCAACCAGGAGCTTGGGAATGCTGACGTGGTAACGCAAGGCACGGGCGTACAGCTCGCCCTCTTCTTCGGCGGTGACGCGCACGACGTGTCGGTGCTGACGCCCTCCCTCCACCCGACGACGGCGCACGACAGTGCGGTTCGTCTCGTCGGATTCATCAACCATCTGCCTCTCCCTGCCAGCGCAGCGACCCCGCCGTTGCGGGGATCGCACACATCAAGTGTGCCGCACCATCCGACGGCTGTCGACGGGTATAAGCCGATCAGGGCACCTGATCGTTTAGCTTGCTCCGTCTGGGACTCCATTCGGGTTCGCTCACGTCGACAGACGGGAGTGGTCGAGGCTTCGCCTCGGCCGGCTTTTGATGTGTCGACAGGCGTCGACTTCGAACGGCTCGATCCGTACGATTGGTGCATGGCTACGCAACTGACACCAGAGGAAGCAATCGAGCGCGCGCGACGTCTACAGGATGACCGCCTGACAGCGGTTCGTACCGTCGCGGAGGCGCGGCAGTCGCTCAGTGATGTACGCGACGAGACGGCTCGCGAGCTGGCCGATCTACAGGCACGGATCGCGGAGCGGATCGCAACCGCGGAGCGCGAGGACGTGCGCGCCTACTCGGCCGCGCTGAGCGCCGGATGGTCTGCGGACGAGCTGCGCAAGATCGGGTTCTCTGAGCCCGACAAGAAGGCGCGCACGCGGCGTCGATCGACGCGCAAGCCTGCGTCCGGCTCGGCCCCTGCGGCGGCTGACGATGCGCAGTCGGAGCCTTCTACGGAGGGTTGATCGCTGGCACGGTTCCGGCCCCGCGTTCCGCTCTGCGGCGTGGGGCTTTCGTGTGTCCCCGCGCTGCGGGGTTGCACTCCGCTCCCGATCCCGTCAAGGGCGCTTCGCGTCCCTTCGGGAGAGCCCTGCGGGCTCCCCTTGACCGGCTCTCCGCTGCGTGCAAGGCGGCAAGTGTTCCGAGAAAGCCGGCACCTCGGCGTACCGCCGAACTGCCTACTTTCATCGGACACACAACAAGGGAATGGGATCGAACGATGAGTGGACCCGTGAGTTTCGCAACGCTGACAACGACGCTGCCGACGTCGGACGAGGAGCGCGGCCGGCTCCTACGAAACGTGAGTGAGCGTGACCAACTGCTCTACGATTACGGCCGCTCCGGTTACGGGCTGGCGGCATCGGTGACGGTGCCGGGGAGCGAGGCCGTGACGGTGATCGACACGCTCACTCGTGAGGGTGAGTCGGGGGGCGATGGCCGATGACGCGATCCATTGCTGTGCAGGTCGCGCAGCGCATCCGGCGCGTGCTCGACACTCGGGGTCTGACGGTCGAATGGCTGGCTGACGCGACTGGGATCAAGCTGCGCACGCTCACGCGGCGGCTGCATCTGACGAGGCCGGCGGGCCTCACGGTCGACGAGCTGAACGCGATAGCCGGCGCGCTCGATGTGGCTCCGGGTGTCCTGCTTCGTGATGACCAGGACGGCGCTACCGCTGGGCCTGGGTGAGCTCCTGATCGGCCTTGCTGAGGGCACGGGCAACCGTCGACTTGCCGACGCTGAGCACTCCGGCGATGTGGTCGAGGCTGCGGTTCTCGGCGCGCATCTGCTGCGCCTGCGCGATCTTCTCCGGCGTCATCTTCGACGGTCGGCCACCGACTCGACCCTGCGCCTTGGCGTGCGCGAGACCGCGCATCGTGTTCTCCCGGATCGTGTCGACGCGGAGCTGCGCGAAGACGGCGACCATCCCGAACAGGGCGCGGCCCATCGGGGTCGTGGTGTCGATCATCGGTTCCGTGAGGCTCTTGATGTTCACGCCCCGGCGGTCGAGGTCGTGCAGCGTCTCGATGATGATCCGCTCCGACCCGCCGAGCCTGTCGAGGCGACGCACCAGGAGGGTGTCGCCCTCGTTGAGGTAGTCGAGGCAGGCGAGCCACTGGGGACGGTCTGCGAGGCGGCTCGATTCGCCGTGGTCGACGAACACCCGCACGGCTCCCGCTGCGCGCAGCTCGGCCTCCTGAGCGGCGGGGTTCTGCTCACGCTTGGACACTCGCGCGTAACCGACGACGTTCGTCATGACTCGGCCTCCTGCTGCTCTCGCGCTCGGCGCTCTCGGTCGGCGGCGAGCTGGTCATAGATCGGGGTTCCCTCACGGCGGGGCCGCGATCGCCGCTCGGCGGCGGCGCTGCTCGCGGCGGGATCGGTCACGGTCACTCCCGGCCGGTGCCGCGATCGGAGCGATAGCCGGCGCTCCCCCGTCGCGCCTGGGTGCCCTGCTGCGGCGGTTGTCTGGTCGCCTCGGCCGCGGGGCGGGGATACGACGCACTGAGCGCGGAACGGACCTGAGCGGCCCGGTCAGGGCCGGCCTGGGGTGCCGTGCGCTCGACGGTCACCGCGGCGAACACCGGGACGAGGGATGCCGGCTCGGGAGCGTAGGAGAACATGTCGGGTCGGCTCATGGCCGATCCCGCGTTCCACTGCTCCGGGCTCACACGGGCGAAGTCGAACCGGTACGGCGACTGCTCGGCCACGTGGGCCATGAACACCTTCGACGTGCGGCCGTTGCCCTCGCGGAAGGGGTGCGCCTGGTTGACGTAGGCGAACACCGTGGAGGCGGTGGCGATGAAGTCGTTACGGCTGATCTTCGTCCAGTCTGTCGACGTCACGAGCTGGCGCGCGTCGGACAGATACCGGTCGACCTCGCCCGATCTGACCTCACCGAATCCGCGGCCCGGACCCTTCGACATTTCAACCGTGCGGTACTCCCCCGCCCACTCGTAGACGTCCTGGAACAGGTGCCCGTGAATCGCGCGTAGGTGCGCCCCGTCGAACGTGCGCGGCACGTCGACCTCGCCGTTACCGAGCTGCACGGCGCGCACGGTGGTGTCGGTGTACTCCATCCGGGACAGCACCCGCGCGTCGCGTTCCTCGTAGAGGTTGCGCAGCGTCCCGATCCCGGTGCCCGGGTCGACCGTGTCGGGGTAGAAGTACGACTCCCAGCTATCGAACTGGGGTGCCACGTCAGCGGCCGGCGCCGACGACGCCGGCAGCGCGGCGAGCGGCAGCGTGGCCGCGTCGACGGTACTCCGCGAGGTCGATCGCCCCACGCGTGTAGTCGGTCACGTTCTCGACGTCCTCACGGGTCGGGGTGAACCCTTCGTGCCATCCGGCGGCGAGAGCCTGGCGCACGCTGTCGCGCTGCGTCACGTCGAGCTGCGCGAACAGCTCCGGCCACCGCTCCTCGACCGTGAACGTTTCAGCCACGATGGGCTCCCTTCGTCGTCTCTACAGTCTACCGTCTATCCCGAAAACGATCTATAAGAAGTTTCGGTACGACCTTTCTGCCGCCGGCACAGACCCAGCTCAGGTGAGCGCCGGCGCCGATGCTGGCTCCGCGTTTTTGCTGGGACGGCCGCGGTTGCGCTTCTTCACCCCTGCGCGATCCAGGAGGCTGCGTACCCGCTGGATGCTATATCCGGTATCAGCTGCGAGCTGCTGGATACTGGCCCCACGCTCGTATTCGTCCGCGAGTATCGCTCCAATGCGTCGGGACAGCCATTCGCTCGTCCGCTCGTGCGGCTCCAGCTGCGGAACCCGCTCAATCCCTCCACCGCCGTATCCACGGTGAACCTGTCCCTTCGGGACGACCTCGCGGTCCGCCTCGTTACCCCACGCGCTCCACCCCTCACGGGCGTACCGTGCAAACAACTCCAAGTACGGTCCCGGACTGCACGACTCGATGAGGTCGTACTGCTCATCAGGCTTCCGACTGTGCTCCCGCTTTCGCGTCTCGATCATGTTGACAGTGGAACGCGCCGGGGCAAGCGTGCGCATGGAGCCCTTCACGCCGAACAGGATCGGCTCAGTGACGTTCCGAAAGTAGAAGCCGACACCTCGACCGTCGGGCCCGCCGTCCTTGCGTCGCTTGGCCCAGACGATGTTGCTGACGTATCGGAAACCCCACGCTTGTAGGACCTCGATGCCTTCGAGCAGCAGGGCGTTGGGAACCCACAGATAGAGGTGGGCGTTCTTCGCGGTGACGTCAGCGACCGGCAAGGCCTTTATGTCGTCAAGGTCCATCGTTCCGTAGCGATCCAAACGCCGGTGTTCCGGCGCGACCTTCCCAGTCCGGTTCGCGAACCGCCACGGAGGGTCGGCGAGAACGGTCTGAAACCCGCCCTCCACCGTGGGAAGAGGAGCGATGTCGGGGAGCGCTGGCATGCTGTCGATCGGGGGCACACTCAGATCGTACAAGTTAAAGATCTAAACTCGCGACATTGGATCTTTAGATTTCCCGTGCTGGCTTAACGCGACAGACTGCTCAGCCCTCTTCGTCTTCGTCCAACAGCTCGGGCGCAATGTCACCCGAGCTAACGAGACCCATTCGGTGGCCCAACCGTTCCGGGATCGCACCCGTCCCGGCAGACTCGGCAAGTTCGAGGATGGCGGCGTCAAGATCGGCCGGCCAGCGGTAGAGCCGGGCGGTGATGGCGATCGCGAGGATTGGGCACCCGCCCCCGTCACCTCGCTTCACTCTCGGAACCAGCTTCTCAAAGTTAGATGTGGTGCTGGTCCCGAGCGGATCGTTGGGAGTTTTCGCGAGCCGCCGGCGCCACTCCGGCGACCACTCGTCGCCGCCGGCTATGTCTTTGCTCCGAGCGATGGTGTCGATCCATAGTTCACGCATCCCGCTGACCGTGCGCGTGAGGATGATCCCGACGTCCAGAGCACCTCCGTCGTACAAGGCGCGGAAGTTGCCGAAGTCTCGGTCAAGATTCCCGTCTTTCGGGTTCCATTCGATGTCGAGCCCAATTCGGCCCCGGACGTTGTCGATCTTGTGGCCGCCGTACTCGTTGCGGCTGACACGACGCAGCTTTGCTGCCTCTCCCGCCGCCCGGTAGGGCTCAAGTGTGAGGGTCGTCGTCAGCTCCTGGTCGTACCTGCCCTCGCGCCAGCCAAGCTCCCGGAAGGCCTCGTCGAGTTCGAGTGAGATTAGGTGCTTTGACCCACCCGGCCGAACTATCCGTTCGACGTCGAAGTGGAACTCGGACAACACTGCGCAAAGTTGCTCAAACTCAACCGGATGCGTAGACGCGAGAAGTGTTGTGGCGTTCCGCGTCTCTGCGAACTCATACCGGTCCAAGAGGTGCTGCGGCATGACATCGCGCCAGGATTCGGTGAGCTCCACGCCCACAACCGTACCGACATGCGGCGGACACCCTGCTCTCCCGGCGGACGTCCCAAAAACCCGCAAATCTGTTTCGGACCGGTGCGAGGTTTCGGCACGGAGTTTCGGCACGGCGTGTCGGGGGGTAGAAGTGCCCCCGCGCAGCTCGTGCCGGAATCGATCAGTTTCGAGCGATTGCGGAAACCTACAAGGTCGCGAGCTGTTGCCGAGCGGCGAGAATCGCGCCTACCATCGAGACGTGCATTTGTACTTCCTGTGACGGCTGAGTAAGGCCTACCGCGCTCGTTGAGTCATCCGAGCCTGCGGCGGCCGCTCGTTCTCGACCCTGCACGGGTCGCCGTCATCTTGCGCACCCTCGCACGGTTCTCAGCCGTGCGGTGCGTCGTTTCCGAAGGATACGAATGCTCTCCCTCACCACCCCTCTACCCGCGCGCCATCGCGCGCAGCTCATCGCGTCCGACGTTTCTGTGATGCGCGGAGCCACCCCTGTCCTCAGCCATGTTGACCTCACGATCACGGCCACCTCGCGCGTAGCGATCGTGGGCGAGAACGGCCGAGGGAAATCGACGCTCCTTCATGTCCTCAGCGGCGCTCTCAGCCCGGATAGCGGGCACGTGCACCGACTCGGGACGCTGGGCATAGCCGAACAGGAAATGCCTAGCGGCGACGATAGAACCGTGGGCCAGGCGGTCGCGGAAGCGATCGCGCAGCCGCTGGCTGCCCTGGCGGCCCTCGATGCGGCCGCGGCGTCACTCTCGGCGGGCGTCGCCGGAGCTGAGGAGCGATACGCCGTCGCTTTGGAGCACGCCGAAATCCTCGACGCGTGGGACGCCGAACGGCGGGTGCAGATCGCGCTGGAAGCGCTTCACGCCGAAACCGATCCTGACCGCCGACTGCACGACCTCTCAGTGGGGCAGCGGTACCGGGTGCGCCTGGCGTGCCTGCTCGGCGCCGACGACGACTTCTTGTTGCTCGACGAACCCACGAACCATCTCGATAAGAGCGGCCTCGAGTTCCTGACCGCGCAACTGCGGTCGCGAACCGGCGGCGTGGTCGTCGTCACCCACGATCGCGCGTTGCTGACCGACGTCGCGGAGACGATCGTCGACCTCGACCCGACCCCCGACGATCAGGTGCGCGTGTACGGCAACGGCTACGTCGGCTACCGGGACGGCCGGCGCGCCGAGCGCGAACGGTGGGAGCAAGAATACGAGCGACAGCAGACCGAGCTCGCGCGACTGCAGGACAGTCTCAGCTCAGCGCAGAACCGCCTCGTATCGGGCTGGCGACCAGAGAAGGGAACCAACAAGCACGGACGGGCGACGCGCGCGGGCGGGCTCGTCCAGAGCGTGCACCGCCGGCAGGAACAGCTCGAAGCGCACGCGGTGACCGTCCCAGAGCCGCCGCAAGTGTTTCGCTTCCCGGAGCTTGCGACCCGAACCGGAGCGGTGCTGCTGAGCGTGGAAAACGTGACCGTCGCCGGCAGGCTCACGCGCCCGGCGACGCTCTCTCTGTCGCACCGCGGCCGGTTGGTAGTGACCGGACCCAACGGGGCCGGCAAGTCCACGCTGTTGCGTGTCGCAGCGGGCGACCTGCGCCCGGACACCGGCGCCGTCCGTCGCCCGCAGAACGTCCGGCTCGCTTTTCTGCGCCAAGAGTCGGCACTGCCGCTGGATCGCCGCGCGAGCGAGGTCTACGCGGCCCACGTCGACACACTCGTGGCAGCCGGCACCGTCCAGCCAAGCGAGGCCGTCGGGCTCTCGCAGCTCGGGCTCCTTCGCGCCCGCGAGTCGAGCAAACGGATAGGTGAGCTGTCGATGGGCCAGCAACGTCGTCTCGACCTGGCATTGGTGCTCGCCACCAAGCCGCACGTGCTCCTGCTCGACGAACCGACCAACCACCTCTCCATCGCACTCGTCGACGAACTGACCGAAGCGCTCAACGCGACCCAAGCTGCGGTGATCGTATCCACCCACGACAGGCAGCTTCTCCGCGACGTCGACGGCTGGCCCGTACTGCAACTGGCAGCTAAGACCGAAAGCGAGGCGTTCGCATGAACCGCGAACTTCCGGACCGGCTGCGGGCGCTGCGCCCTCTGGCGACGCGCGACTATCGACTGTTGTTCGCGGCGGTTGGTATCGAGGTCTTCGGCACCGGCATGTGGACGATCGTCATGGTGTTCCAGGTGCTCGCCCTCGACGACAGCCCCCTTGCCCTGTCAGCCGTCGCTACCGGGCTCAGCCTCGGCCTCTTCGCTTTCTCGGTCCTCGGCGGGGTTGTAGCCGATCGCTTCTCGAAGCGTCGGATCATCATCACCGTGCAGGGACTTACCGCGGCGGTCATGGCCGTCGTCGCGGTGCTGTCCCTCACGGGCGCGATCGAGCTGTGGCATGTCGGACTCGCCTCATTCGCGATGGGCGCGGGCAGCGCGTTCTTCTACCCCGCCTACAGCGCCTACCTCCCGCAAGTACTCCCACCCGAACAACTGCTCGCCGCGAACGGGCTCGAAGGAGCGCTCCGCCCCTCGATGGGCCAGGGCCTCGGCCCCGCCCTTGGAGGAATCATCGTCGGGGCCTTCTTCCCCGCCGTTGGCGCTGTCGTCGTTGCCGCGTCCTACGCTGTCGCCTTCGTCATCACCCTGTTCCTCAGCCGCCGGGAGGACACAGCCGCTCCGGCGACGTCGGAGGAACGCACGAGCGTGTGGGGGGATCTTCGAGCTGGGGTCCGCTACGTCGCCCGCACCCGCTGGCTGCTGTGGACACTGATCTTCGGATCGTCCCTCGCGCTCATCATCCAGGGACCAATCGAAGTACTTCTCCCCTTCCTCACCCGTGACCGATTCGACAACGCCGAAGCAACGTTCGGGCTCCTACTCGCCGCCTACGGGATCGGAGGCGCCATCGGGTCGCTCATCGTGTCGTCACTGAAACTGCCCCGCCGCTACCTGACACTCATGATCGGCCTCTGGGGCGGCGGAACCCTCCCGCTCGTGCTCATCGGCCTCGCGAACAACCTGATCGTGATGCTCGCCACTCTTTTCGCGGTCGGCGCTGCCACAGGAGCCGGCGTGGTGATCTGGGGCACACTGCTGCAACGCCTCGTGCCACCCGAAATGATCGGCCGTGTCGCCAGTCTCGACTTCTTCGTCTCGATCGCGTTCATGCCCGTCTCGATCGCGATCGCCGGGCCTCTGTCGCTGATCGTGCCGATACCAGCCATCTTCATCGTGGCCGGCGTTGCGCCGACGCTGCTCGCGATCGTCGCGCTTCTCGCCGGACGCATGCGGCAGGTCGAGACGAGACAGCCCCTGGACACATGAACCCGTGCCGAAACTCTGTTCCGAAATCAGGACGTCCCGAAAGGGGTTTTGATTCGGGGCGGGGTTTCGGGGCAGGTCTCTACCAACCCGCTCAGCCGTGCCGTAAACGATCGTTTTCGGTCTAGTTGACCTACCATACGTATGGTAGGTAAAATGAGAATGTGCCTACGAAACCCGAGCTGCTTGATTCCGCGATCGCTGTTCTCCGACGAGGGGAGAACTTGACCATCGACGCCGTGGCTCGTGAGGCCGGGCTAACGAAGCCCGGCGTTGTGCACCACTTCTCCACGAAGGAAGCGCTGACGGTGGCCGTCGTCGATCGACTTATCGACAGGTGGGAGAGCGACCTTCGAACCAGAGCCTCCGACGAGGCCAGCTCAGTTAATAAGCTGCGCGCCTATGTCGACTACGCCCTGACTGGCACGTTCGATCAGAGCGACCTAGCCCTCCTGGCCGACGTCAACCTTCGCGATCGGCTGTGCGCCCTTTGGGCTGAACGCCTGGACCCCTGGTTTGGGAGCACCATCGAGGCCGACGCGGCTAGTCGCGCGTCACTGCGCGCTGCCCGCCTACTTGCCGACGGCGCTTGGTTCAACGCAGCTCTCGGCATCCCTACCGTCCTCGACGACGAGCGCACCGCGCTCCACAGCATCGCCCTACAACTCATCAACCAAGGAGACCCGCAGTGAACAACAAAGCAAAGGGCTGGCTGTTTTTGGCCGGCGCGATCGCCGCGGAGGTGACAGGCTCCCTTTCGCTGAAAGGAGCCCTCGAACTCCCGGCCCTGTACGCCCTCGTGGTCGTCGGCTACCTCGGTGCGTTCGTCTTCCTCAGCCTCGTGCTCCGCACGGGCATGGCCCTCGGTGTCGCCTACGGCATCTGGGGGGCCTCCGGTGTCGCCCTGACCGCGCTCCTGTCCCTCGTGATCTTTGGTGAACCGCTCACCCTCCTGATGGGCATCGGAATCGTCATCGTCATCGCCGGTGTGCTCTGCGTCGAACTCGGCGCGCAGGCCGGCCACAAGAAGAAGGCAGAGGTCGCGTGATGGTCTGGCTGTTCCTCATCGGCGCGATCGTGTTCGAAGTCGTCGGCACGCTCTCGCTGCGCATGGCCGTCGACAAGAAACGCTGGTACATCGGCGTTGCCGTCGGCTACGTCCTCGCGTTCACGTCTCTCTCCCTCGCCCTCGCCGGGGGCATGGCGCTCGGGGTCGCCTACGGAATCTGGGCCGCATCCGGCGTCGCCCTCACCGCCGTACTTAGCAAGTTCCTCTTCAAGGAACCGTTCACCTGGCTTATGGGGCTCGGTATCGTGCTCATCGTCGGCGGCGTTCTCCTCATCGAACTCGGCGCGGCTCACTGACCCTCAGCCTGGATCGAGGTAGCCCACTCGACAGACTCGAACACATGTTCGAATCGAGGTAGTCTCTTCCTGGCCGGGGAGGAGTCGGCCATCGGGAGCAATAAGCGCTATGCGGACCATTACGACCGTCTGATGGGTGAGCGCATCTTGGAACAGACGGTGGTGAGTGCTGGCCCGTTGCAGTCGCTCACGCCGGAGGAGCTGCGGCTGGACTCCGGACCGTTGACGATCGACCCTCGACCTAAGCCGGTGCGAGCTTGGGTACGGTTCGGGCCGAAACCTGTGCTCGTCGACGCGGTAGCGGTGCGGTGGACGGCGGATGCCGTCGGCGTGGTGTTCTCGATCCGCGAGACGGAGTATCGCGCCTGGGTCTGGGCGTCTGCGGTGACTCCGGTGCAGCGGACGCCGTAGCCCTATCTGGTCCCCATCACGGCTGCAAGACGCGTCAGGGCCGCATGTCCTCGGGTAGGTCAGTCGACACCGCTCCCGTTCGGAGGTCGCCGTAGAACGACACTGCGCGATCGGCCTCAGCGCTCGTACCGACAACGGGCGACGCGACCACCAGGTGGTCGATCGGCGCGGGCTCCTCGGTGGGAATCTCTGTCACCAAGCAGTCGCGGTAGACATGGCCGTGATACGCCCCGCCGTTACGCCAGAGGGTGTCAGAGTCTTTCGGCAGGAGGAGCGCATTTGCCAGAGTCAGGGTGATGCCGAATTCTGCGCCGGGGTGCTCGGCGGCTGCTCGGTCAAGCACCGCGTCGACGAGCTGCTGGACGTGCGTCGCAGTCAGTGGCGCATCTGCCCCTGCGCCTCCGAGATAGGTCGCGCGGCTGCGCGCCCAGCGGAGGTCGAAGCGGTCATCAGGAATCTTCTCGTCGTTGGCGAGAATGCGGGAGCCTTCTCGATCGCGTCTCACCTGAGCCACGGCGGCCGCGAACTCTTCGGCAGTTGGCTTGTAGGGGGCGTGCAGTCGATAGAGAATCGCGGTCGCGATTTCTTCTTCGTACGTCATCGCGCGCTCGTTCCTTCCGTAACTTCGGCCGTCTCGATCGAATCGCTGTCGGCGTCGTAGATGAGCCACGTCGAGTCATTCCACTGGTTGCGGTAGACGATGCCGCGGGGTGAGTCGGAGAGGGCGTGCCAGGTCGCGCCCGCCGCGTACTCCTCGACCCAGGCGGCGGCGAGCTGGTCGGCGGCTGCGCGATCCTCGGCCGTGCCGCTCTCGGTGGCGCGCACGTGCGCGGCCCACACGGGGCGCGCGTCGGCCAGCTTGCGCTCATCGCGGCGCAGCTCGTCGATGAGGGCCGGGAGGCATCCGCACTCTTCCTCGGCGTCGTGGTGGTAGCCGATGCATCGGTCATCCGGGCATCCGCACTCGTCGCCGCGCCACTCGGCCGCGGACGCATAGCCGTGGCGCTGCGCCCACTGGCGCGACGTCAGCCCTGCGAGCTGCAACGTTTCTCGAGCGGCATGGTTCAGCGTCGGCATGTCATCACTCCCCCATCGGTCGACCGACGGTCAGCACGCCCGGGCCGACGGGCTCGAACGGCTCCCCACCGTTGTATTGGGCTTCGAGGCGCTCGACCTTCTCCATGATCGCCTCGTTGGCGAACTTCGACAGGTTGGTCATGCCAACGTTGCGCATGTAGGCGACGATCGCGCCGCGCATGCGGGCGGAGTCGTCGGGGTGCTGGTAGATCGTGATCTTCGGGGGCTTGCCGGGCTTCTCCCCCTTCTCAGCGGCGCTCAGCGGCTCTGTGGCGCTCTTGGCCGCCGGGGCGGGCGTAGTGGAGGCGGGAGCCGCTGCGGGAGCCTCCTGGGGTGCCTCCGGGGCCGTGGGGTGATCGAACGGGCTCGCGCTCGACAGGCTCGACTTGCGCGGGGCGGGACGGTTCATGACGGATCTCCTTCGATAGCTGCCAGGTGCTCGGCGTAGATCGCTCCGAGTGCGGTTGCCTCGGCACTCCCCCACTCGTCGAGGCCGCGCGCGGCCTCGGTGGCGTCTGCGATCACGACGCGCTTGGGGATGGGTCGACCGATCAGGCGCAGCCCGCGGCCCTCGGCGGCCGCGCGGAGCTCGTCGAGCCAGGCTGCCCCGCCGACGGTGCGCTCCTCGTGCTGATTGACGATGATTCCGGCAACGCTCAGTCCGGGGTTGTAGTACCGCTGGACGTTACCGATCGTGTCGAGGAGCTGCCCGAGTCCGTCAAGGCTCCACTTCTTCGTGTGGGTGACGATCACGGCCCCGTCAGCCGCCGTGAGGGCGTTGATCGTGAGCTGGTCGAGGGATGGCGCGGAGTCGATCAGGATCAGGTCGTAGTCCTCGATCACCTGGGCCAGCGCTTCGCGCAGCCGAACCTCTCGGCCGGCGCCGGCTATGACGAGTTCGTCCCGGACGTTTCCGAGCGTGGCCCCGGACGTCGGCACGACGTCGAGGCCGGGCCATAGTCCCGGCACGATGACGTCGCGCATGGTGTCGTCAGCGCGGGTGCTCAGGACGTCGGCCAGGCCCGCCTGCTCGGCGTCGACCTCCTCGGCGGTGATGTTGCTCGTGAGGTTGCCCTGCGGGTCGTTGTCGACGGCCAGCACGCGGCGACCGGCGAGCACCGCGGCGCGGGCAAGCTGGAATGTCGTCGTGCTCTTGCCGACGCCGCCCTTCTGGTTGCAGAGGGCGAGGATTCGAGCGGTCATAAGAAAATACCTCCGTTGACGGGAACAACTCTAATACAGCTATTGACGGTGATGCGGGATGCTCAGTGACGCAGCCAGAAGTCGTCGGGGATCGTGGTCGGCTGCACGAGCCACAGGATCGCGGCGCACACGCCCAGAATCGCGGCGATGCCCCACAGGCAGAATTCGGTCTTGGTCATGCTCGCGTGCCTCTCTCTCGACGTCACGACGGGGAGGGGCAGCCCTGCGGCCGCCCCTCCCCCAGTCGGTCAGAACGGGGTGTCGTCGCCCTGGTCGGCGGCGGGCTTGCCGACGACGCGGACGCTCTGCCCGCGCAGACTGACCGCGACCTCATCGGCTCGGACCTCGTGCTGCAAGCGGGTGCCCTGCTCGCCCTTGTACTCGGTGACGCGGTAGCGGCCCGAGAACGTCACGCGGACGTTGCCCGACTGCTCCGCGACCTCGACGAGATTCAGGGCCTGGTTTCCACTCACGGCGACGTCGTAGGCGACGGTGGGGCCGTCGGTGTAGCTGTTGTCCTCCTGGCGGATGCGGTCGCTGACGAGGACACGGGCGTAGGTGTACGGGCCGTTATCCCCCTCGCGGAGGGTGGGCGTCGCGGCCAGGTTGCCGGTGCGGGTGATGTAGCTCATGAGTTCTTCTCCTTCGGTCGGTATTACAGGTGTTGCCGCTAATAGTGTTATTATGCCGGATCGAATGTCTCGCGCTCAACCTCCAATCTGCGGCCGTCCATCTGCGACGGGTACAGCACCAGCTCGATAGGGCTCGTGGGGTCGGGGTTCTGCAAGCGGACGCCCTGCACGGGCGAACCGGCGGTGATTGTCCCCAGCTCGGAGACGACCCGGCGGGGCGGGTTGTAGGGGCGGCCGTCCCAGCTCTTGATCCGGTCACCAAATCGCAGATCGGCAAGCCGGGTGACGGTGATGGTGATGGTCTGAGTGGTCATGCTGTCCTCCTTGGTAATAACTCTATTGTAGTAAATGACTCTATTAACGTCAAGCCTTTTCGGCTTCTCCGCGCAGCAGCTCGGCCACCTTCTGGGCCAGCAGCCAACGGCGATCGGCGGCCGCGCGATCCTCGGCGGTGTAGTCGCCGTAGCTCGCCTGGTGCTCGAAGTCCTCGCGGCCTCGGCGTGCCATGTCCAGCAGCTCGTCGATCCCTGCGCACAGCTCGCGGTCGACGGGGACCACGCGCCCGCCGCCGTCGACGACAAGGCTCAGCGGTTCGGCCATTCCCTGCACGTGCATGGCGTAGCCGTCGCCCTCCCGCTCGACGTAGGCCGTCAGCACGGTTGCCGATTCGTCGTTGTCGAAGTCGACCCGGCCGTAGCTGTCGGGGTCACCCCCGAGCGGCCAGAGCTGCGGCTCTAGGCGGGTGCCTCGGTCATACGGGGTCAGCTTGCGAGCGTTCATGGTTCCTCCTTGGGTAGGTATTACCAGTATAAGCGGTAATAGAGTTATTTGCTACGGGTGTCAGGCGGCAAAGTGAGCAGCTACCCGCTCGATGTGGTCGGGTCGGAGGTCGCACCAGTGATCGTCATCGTCGACGACGACGACGGGGGCCACGGTGTAGCCCAGCTCCTCGGTGACGTACTCGCGCGCGTCGGGGTGCTCGGTGATGTCGACTTCGTTGTAGGGGATGCCCTTGCTGTCCAGCATCATCTTCGTCATCCGGCACTTCCCACACTGGGGACCGGTTGTGTAGACGGTCAGCGCTTCCATTTCGTGATCCTCCCACCCCACTCGTTTTTTTGCCGTGAAGGCGACTTGTCGCCGCTAGGGAGAGCCGGCCGGAGTGCCAGTGACCGTGGAATACCGGACTGAGCGAAGCGAGGGAGGATATGCCGCGAAAGCACTGGCGCGCAGGTTGGCCGACCGTATGCTGCCGAAGGCTTCACGGCAAAAGAACGGGCCGATAGGCCCTGGCAGTCGGCCGGCTCCGTCCGGCCGTCCGTTAGCCGGCGCCGGCTCCGTCCGGTGTCGGCCGCTTGTCGCGTCTACCTGACGACGAGCTGTATCCAGATGATTCCGAAGGCGGCGACCGATCCGGCCGCGCCGATGGCGATCCATAGCGCGGTGCGCGCCTTCTCTTCTGCCACGAGCTGCCGCCGGTACTCGTACTGGTGCTCTGCGAGGGCGCGACGGGCCTCGTCTCTCCTGCGGGTCATGTCGGAACCTCCCTCACTGGCGGTGTTGATCGTAGGTGGCTGCGATGCGGGCGGCAACCTTGCACACGTCGTCGGGGGTCACTTCGTCGAGGAGGATCGTTCGGGTTCCGCCGTCGAGGTCGATCCACCACACCGGGCGCACGGTGTCCGCGTCGATTCCGGCGCGGTGCTCGGGAAGCTCGGACGCGGGGTCGACGGGGCCGAAGTACAGCTGCGGGGTCCAGCCTTCGGCGCCCATGTCGGTGTAGATCGTCGTCGGGAAGGGGAGGAGTTGCGCGAGGTCGTCCAGCAGCGCGGCGACGTCGTTCGGGGTCAGGGTGTGCATGGGGTTCTCCTAACGGGATTAGTACTATTCGGGTCAGTCGTTGGGGGCGGCGAGGTCGTAGCCACCGAAGGGGGAGCGGCCGCCGACGTGGCGGCCGCCGTGCGGGCCGCGTCGAGTGATGACGGGTGCGCCGGGGCGCTGCCATTCGGCGGGGTAGTTCTCGGCGCACCACTTGGCCGCAGCGGCGCGGGCCTTCTTCTCGTCGGTGGTGCTGAGGGTGGTCGGCAGGATCGGCAGGGCTCGCCAGCCGGGCATCGCGTGGTCGTGCCAGGCTTCTACGGCCTCGTTTTCGTGCTCGGTGATGACGTGCCAGCGGCAGGGCGCGCAGTTCGCCTGGTACATCAGCCCGCCGGGGAGCGGGTCGGCGCTGTGGTCGTGCTCTGCGAGGTCGCACCCTGTGTCGGCGTTGAGCATGTGCAGCTCGTGGGCCTCGTCGCTGGCGGCGACGTCCTGTCGACCGAAGTATGCGCGGTGCCACATGTGCGAGCGCATCAGGCATCCGAAGTTCCCGTGTTCCCCGGTCCACCGCTCGAACGCGGCCGCGAGGTCGTCGGGGTGGTGGTAGTCGGTGACGTACCGCAGGGGAACGCCTTCCCAGGGCGTCGCGGCCACGGCCTCGCGCTCGAACTCGGCCATATCGAACAGGGTCGGCTCTCCGTGCATGACGTTCTCCTAACGGGATTAGTACTATTGGGGTTACGCGGTGACGGGCTCGAGGGCGGGCTCGGTGATCGCGTCGGCCAGGGCGTGCGCGGTGCGCAGCACGTTTGCCGCGGTGGCCTTGATCGTCTCGGCCTCGCACTTGCTCCACCCGGCGACGTAGCCGACGCTGTAGGCGCTGGTGTCCAGGCCGAGAATCCCGGCGACGATGTAGGCGACGCTCTCGGCCTCGGTTTCCTTGATCCCGCGGTGCTCGACGTACTCGGCGTGATCTTCCTCGGCGTGCAGGATGACGTGGGCGGCCTCGTGAAGGGCGGTCTTGGCTGCCTGAGCGGGGGAGAGGTCCGCGTCGATCACGACGCGCTGCGTGCCGTCGGTGGTGGTGTATCCGTTCGCGCCTCCGGCGATCTGCTCGCGCTCGACGGTCCAGCCCTTGCCGGTGAGGTAGTCGGTCACGGCGTCGAAGATGCCCGCGGGGTCGTCTCCGGTGAGCTGGCGCGCAATGTCGGCCGGGTCGCCCGCTTCCTCGTCGATGAGGTCGGTCTGTCCTATGTCGAACACGGACACCGGGAAGAATCGCACTCGGCGCTGTTCCTCCTCCTCGCCGGTCTGCTCGTTCTCGACCGTCTCGCGCACGTCGCGGCCGCCGAAGATGCGGATTCCGCGCTCGCCCTTGCGCACCTGGCGGTTGAGCTTCTGCCACGTCCGGTAACCGGCGACGTGGGACGCCTCGGGGCACTGGGCGAAGATCAGCAGCAGGTTCCCCAGGCTGTAGCGGTGGAACGACTGCGCGAAGGTCAGGAACCGCGCCCACGTCTCGGACTCGCGCAGCGCCTCGACCTGTTCCGCGATCGTCGCTTGCAGGGCCTCGGCCTCGGCGCGACGCTCCTCGGGGCTCTTGGTGTTCTTGACTGTGCGTGCCATGTTCGGAACCTCCACCTAACGGGATTAGTACTATTTGCGTCTGTCTCACCCCCACGTTTTTTTGCCGTGAAGGCGGTTTACCGCCGCTAGGGAGGACGGCCGGAGTGCAACCCGGAGGGCGGTGGGGGAGAGAGTTTCGGCGCGATGTGAGGGAGCGCAGCGACCGCGTGCCGAAAGTCTCGGAGGAGCCGGCGGCGCAGCCGCTTGCATGGAGGTTGGCCGACCGTATGCTGCCGAAGGCTTCACGGCAAAAGAACGGGCCGAAGGCCCCGACAGCGCCGGCATCGCCGGCTCGATCAGCGAGCCCGTGGGCTCGCCTCCGCGCAGCGGATCGTCACTAGGCGACTCGCCGCCGCGGTGTCTCGATCGGCTTGGTGGCGGGGCCGTCGCAGTACCGGCACCTGACGCCGATCGTCATCCCGTGTGCGCAGTAGCCCGGATCGATCCATTCCTCGTCGACTGCTTCGACGTCGGCGGCGTCGACGAGGGTTCTCGAGCGAAGATCTCCCTCGGCGTTGCGGTCGTACGGCCGCACGGCCGTTCCCTCGCGCTCCTCGACGATGATGCGACGAGCTGCGGCATAGTCCAGCCGGCCATCGGGTCGGCGCGGGTGTGGGCCGTAGGCGTGGGTGCCGTCGTCGGGGACGAGGGAGAGTTGCCCCCGGCTCGGTCGACGTTTCGCGTCGGGTCGACGGGGTGCGTGCATCCACGCCTCCTCGGCCTTCCACCACGCCCACGCCTCGCGCTCGACGCGGTAGCGGGTAGCGCGGGCGTCAAGTCGCCCGGCGACTCCGGCGCGCTCGGCGGCCAGGTCGAGAGGCACCGCGTCGACGCGGTGCCAGCCGTCACGGGCGCGCTCGACGATGCCGGCGTAGGTGAGGCGGTCCAGCAGTCGACGGGTGCGTAGCGGGTCGGCGCCGATGAGGGGGGAGAGTTCGTCGAGGGGGCGAGCTGTGGTGTCCATGCGCGCGTAGAGGTTCCCTGCTAGATGCCCGAGGCCGGGGCGGATAGCGGTGAACAGGTCGTGTGCGGCATCCGTGATCCGAGCGCGGAGCGTTGCGAGCGTCGTGGTTCTCTCAGCGGCCCCGGCCCCAGGGGGGCGCGGGTCCGCTTGTGACCGGGCATGGTCCGAGTTGCTGTGGAGAGTGCTCTGAGGGTCGATCGTCCAGTGAGCGGCGCGGGGTCCGTCCGCGGTCGCGGTCTGTGCGATCCATCCGTCCTCTGCGAGGCGCAGCAGCGCCGTCCTGGCCGTCTCGCGGCCGACGCCGGCCAGTAGGGCCAGGCGGCGGGTATCGGCTTCCAGAGAGCCGCTGAGGGCGTGCAGGGCGAGAGCGCACAGCACGTCGAGGATGCGGCGATCGGCGGGGCCGCCTCCGCGGGCCCAGCGGCCGGCTGCGGCGTCGGCGCGCTGCTGGACGCCGCGCACGTGCGCGGCGATCGCGTCGGCGCGACGGTCGAACGTGGGATCGTCCCCGATCTGCCGGTCACTGGCCGCGACGTAGCGCACGGCCTTGTCCCACTGGCGGGCGAGGACGCGGCGCTGTTCGCCGCGGGGGCGGTTCACGCGGCCGCGGGTGGTGACGCGGCTGCGGACGTGCTCTAGGCCGGGCTCGGTGTCGACGAGGGCGGCGACGTCGGCGTGCCGCCACCTGGCGGCCGCTGCGCCGATCAGGACGCGCCAGAGCGTCGCTGAGGCGTCTGCGGGCGTCTCGTGCAGCGCTGCGGCGCTGACGGCGGGGAGCTGGCGGCGCGGGCCGACCAGGTGCAGACGGCCGTGGGCGTCCAGCGGGAGGGGCGCGTGCGGGTCGCTGGTGCGAGCGGGCTCGGTGTCGTCGACGAGGCCGGCGAGGAGGCTCACGAGCGCGCGCACCTGTGCGGCGGTGGCCGTGGGCGCGCTGAGCGCGTCGAGGTCGCCGCGGAGGACGGTGGAGTGCCCGCCGGCACGGTGGGGCGCTCCTGGGGGCCGCACACAGCCCGTCACGGGGTTGGTGAGCGGGGAGAGGTCAAGGGTGGGGCACACGTGCCGCGCGAGACGAGCGAGGGTGGCGACGGTTTCGGCGTCGACGGACTCGGCCAGGCCGACCCATAGGTGGCGGCCGCCGGTCGGTCCGGACTCGCAGAGCACGTGCGGCAGGCCGACGTCGGAGAGGAGGCCGGAGAGCACGTCGGCGTCGCGAGCTGCGGCCGCGGGGTCGCCGTGGGCGTCGAGGTCGAACGCGAGGAGGCGGAACCGCTGATCGGGGCCGGCGAGGTAGACCGCCCACGGGCGCTCAGGCGCAGCGGCGCCGATCGCGCGATCGCGGTACTCGTTCGCGATCGTCCCGTAGGCGTCGACGACGGCCACGCGCACGCGGGGGCGAGGGCTCACCGCAACGGTGAGCGCCCACGACTCGCCGTCGCGATTGCGATATCGCTTTGCATCCGGGCGCGCTATGATGGCACCAACTTCCTAGATCTAGGACATGACAAGGCCCCGGCCCTGTCAGCCGGTTCATGGGATTGCCTTGATCTACCGGTCGCCAAACTCAGAAGATCAGGCACTTAGCTCTGGCCCCCGTCTCGTAGAGGCGGGGGCTTGCTTGTTATGCGGCTCTGGTCGCGGCCTCCCCGGGGATATCGAGCTGGTTCGCGCGGTCCCGCGCGGGAGGGTCAACGAGCGGCATTCCGCCGTTTTCGCTGACGAGCTTCGTAATGAGCGCATCGAGGTAGTACGACATGGTGACGCCGGATGCCTCGGCTGCTTCGCGCACGTCGTCGCGTGCGGTGGGGGATACACGGCCCTGTAGCAGGACCGTCGGCGCGTCGTTGGGACGTCGCGCGCGTCGGCCGTAGTCGCTCATAAGGGCCATCGTGCCGGGATTATGCATAAACACTGCGGCGACGCGCCGACGGCGGCGGGCGTAGGTCACTGTGACCGTGCGACGGTGCAGTAGACGTCGCCCAGAAGGATCGTTGCGCCATCGGGGATCACGGTCGGTTCGCCGGGGGTGAGCCAGTGCGGCGGGGCCGACTGTAGTTCGATGCCGTTCGCGGAATCGAGGTCGGTCACGACGATGCGACCGGCGTCGTCGACGTCGATCGTCGCGTGGGTGCGCGAGAGCATCCGTCCGGGCGTGACGACGGTGAGCGCTTCGCGTCCGTCAACGGGCTCGGGGTTGCGGCCGATGACGACGTGCGCGCCGACGTCGACGCTGCGCTGGGTGTTGAACGCCAGGTGCAGGACGGGCGCGGGAGGCGCTGCGGGGGCCGTTGCGCGGCGGCTGATGCGTGTGTGCTCGACGTCGTGCAGCTCGTCGAGCTCGTCGAGCTCAACGGTGCTCGGCCGGGTGACCGGGGCGGCCGCGAGGGGTGCGACGGTGTTCGGCTCGGCCGGGGGAGCGACCTCGACGCGCAGCGGTTCGTCGACGCCGCACTGGACGCACGTCGCGGAGGTCACCGGCTGTAGCCGGCGGCAGACGCGGCAGCGTCCCTCGTCGATGCTGAGGCCGTCGGGGGCGGGAATGGTGCCGTGGGCGCCGATGAGCTGCACGTAGCCCTCGGGGCGCACGGCGAGGGCGTGGGTGCGGCCGTCCTCGGTCACATCGAGGCGGATCGGGCGTCGTAGCTGCGTGCCGATGGCCACGGCGCGCGCGATCATGCCGGTGCGCAGAGCTGCGACGGACTCGGCCGCGCACGCGCGGCTGACGCCGTTGATCGTGAGGGTGCCTGTGCCGTCGTGTGTGACGGTGGCGGCGAGACGGGGCCACTCAGGGACGCGATGCAGCCCTGTGAGCGGCTGTGTGGCGTTCATAGCCCGCGGGCGACCGCCGCGCCCGCTGCGAGCCACGCACGCTGCGTCTGGGGGCGCAGGGAGCCGAAGCGCAGCACTCCGTCGACCATCGCCGGGTCGTGGGGGACCGTGACGGCCTCGCGGGCGAGGGACCGGTAGCCGTCGGCCACGCGCGCCAGGTCGGCGGCGGTGGACTTCGGGTCGGCCTGGTTGACGATCACGACGGCATCCCGCGCCAGCTCGGCCGAACCGGCGTCGCGCTCTGCGAGGGCTTCGAGGAGGAGCGCGCCGGCTTCGGCGTGGTCATCGCGGGTGGTCGTGGCGACCACGAGCTGGTCGGCGTGGTCGATCATGCGCAGCCACATCGGGTCGGACTCGTCGTTGCCGGAGTCGATGAAGATCAGCCGGTAGTACTTCGCGGCGACGGCGTGGATCGCGTCGACGTCGCTGGGTTCGACGCGCTGCTCGTGCGCGAGGGCCATCGGCTTGCTGCGCAGCACGTCGAAGCGGTCGCGGGTCTGGTGGTGCACGTAGTGTGCCAGGTCCGCTGACTGCGCTCCGGTGCTCAGGAGCCGGTCGACCTGGGGGAGGAGGTCAAGCAGGGTCGCCTCGTGCGGTCCCTGCTCGGTGCGCCAGCCGAGCGTGCCGCGGGTCTGGTTGTTGTCCCACGTGAGGACGCCTGCGCCGCCGTGGCGGGCGAACACGGCCGCGAGGAGGACGGTGGTCGGGGTCTTGCCCGCGCCTCCCTTGCCGTTCACGACGGCGATCGTGCGGGGGCCGGGCCAGTGCTGCGAGACGGCGAGGACGTCGGAGCGCTCGGCGCGCTCGGATTCGCTGGGGCTCATGCGGATGCCGGCGCGGGTGAACGCTCCGCGCCATCCCTGGGTTGCCGGTTCCTCCATCTGCTCGTGCGTGAGGAACGACTGTCGGGCCTCGCGTCGGCTCGCGTATTCGGTGGCCGGGGCGGGAGCCTGGCCCACCCATGCGTTGCCGTCGGGAGTGGAGGCCGGCGCTGCGGCCGGGACGTCGGGCGCGGGCGCGAACGCCGGAACCTCCGGCGTGGGGGCGGGTGCAGGAACCTCGTCGATCGGCGCGGGCGTCGACTCGACAACGGGCGCGGCGTCCTCGATCGGCGCGGGCCGTGCGGGCAGGCTCTCGTCGGGCTGCACGCTGCCGTCGGGGTGGACGATGAGCGGCCATTCACCGTCGGGGCCGCTGGTGGTGACGCGCACGGGGCGCTGCATCTTCGTGGCCGTATCAGCCACGCGAGCGAGGATCGCGCCGCGAGCATCCTCGAGAGTGGTCGTCTCGATCGGGTGCGACGTGCCGTTGATCGTGACCTCTCCCGATCCGTTCGCGAACGTGCGCGCCTCGATCTTGGGGAACGTGGGTACTTCGATGCTGCTCATGGTCGTCTCCTGATCTACTGTCCGAGCTGGATGCCGACCTCTGCCATGAAGGGCGCGGGGTCGACGTTCTCGCCGTTGACGCGCACTTCAAAGTGCAGGTGGCATCCGGTGGATTCACCGCTGCTGCCGACGCGAGCGATCTGCTGGCCGGCCGTCACCTTGTCGCCGGTCTGCACGAGCATCCCGGAGTCGTACATGTGCAGGTAGCGGGTGGTGACCCCGCCGCCGTGGTCGATCGAGATTGTGCCGTTGCCGGAGTCGTCGAAGCCGCGGAACGTCACTACGCCGTCCTGTGCGGCCCAGATCGGGCCGTCGCAGCCGCCGCCGGCAAGGTCGGTGCCGGCGTGGAGTCGCTGCGTGCCGTAGATCGGGTGAATGCGGATGCCGTAGGGGCTGGTGACGGGACCGGCGCCGGGGGAGGCCCATCCCAGGGGGCTGACCTCGCCGGGAAGCAGGCCCGCGCATGTGCCGCCGCTGGCGCTGCCGTCACCGGAGTCCAGGCCGGTGCGGACACCGCTCAGGCCCTCGACGATCTGCACCGCGCCGTCCCAGAACTTCGTGTAGTGGTACGGGTCGGCGTTCACCTGAGTGCGGTGGGCGACGATTGTGGGTTCCAGCGACTCGCGGTCGGGAACCTTCGTGGTCATCGCGTTGAAGAACTTCGTCGACGAGATGTAGGGGTCCAGGCGCTCCTCGCGGGTGCCCCATCCGTCCTGCTGCTGGAACAGCCCGATCGACGTCGTGCGGGTGCCGTCGGGGTTGGTGACCCCGCCGGTTTCCCAGTCGCCGTAGTCGATGTTTCGCAGGCTGGATTCGCCCATCGCGGTCATGACGCCGATGGTCTGATCGCGGGCGTTCAGGCCGAGGTCTTTGCCGGCCTGCATGACATATGCGGCGTTCACGAGCTGCTCGTGGCCGTATCCGGCAATCTCCGTCTCGGGGACGGATGCGGGGTCGATCGAGACGCTCGATCCGCCGTTGCCGGCGCTCGGGCCGCACTCGTCGTCGCCCATGAGGAGGAGCCCGAACAGGGAGCCGACGATGAGGAGCGGCACCGCCGCGATCGCGTAGGCGGCGCTGCCCTTGGGCGCTGCCATCAGTTCACCCCTTCGGGGAGGATGAAGCGCCCCGCGAGCCACGGGGAGTCGGCGTCGGCACGGCTGAGCACGACGCCGTAGGTTCCGGCGTTGGTGGGGACGTCGACGAAAGCGACGTAAGCGCTCGTCTCGTCGGTGATGACGGCGGGACCGGTGACGCTCGTCGCGACGATGCGCGCCGGGTCCATGTAGGCGTAGTCCTGCGTGGCCTTGTTGTCGAGGAGGGGCTGCAAGCCGGCCCACCACTGCTCGAACGGAAGATCGGGCCGCGCGTAGGCGGTCATCACGGCGACCGCGGCCGCCGTGGCGCTCTCGCGCGATTCGTCATCCCACGTGGGCACGGGCCGGGGGCCGTGTGTCTCTCCGCTGTCCTCGTCGATGAGGCCTTCGGGAGCGGGGGTGAACTGGTCGAGGTCGGGATAGATCGGTCCGGTGCTGCTGGCGCTGGGGGTGGGGGTGGGCGCGTTGTTCTGGCCGGTGCAGGCGGTCAGAGCTACCGCCGCCACGACGACAAGCAGTGCCGTCCCGATCTTCCGCATGTCAGTCCCCTTCTGCTTCTCCCTGTTCAATCACCACGACTGGGCCGGTTCCGCGCCGAGTGTTCGCCCCGCTTCTTAGGGCTTCTTTCAACTCGTCGCGGATGATGAACCAGCTCGTGCCGACCTTGTAGCCAGGGATGATCCCTTCGCGCAGCCACGTGTAGACCGTGCGCGTCGTCGTATTAAGACGCTCTGCAACCTCAGCAGGCCCGAGCGTCGGTGGGTCTTGCTCGAATAGTTGATCGAGCGCGTCTCCCGCCACAGCGACCATCCTTTCCACCTGTCTCAGGGTACAGGCATACTTCGCAAAAAGACAGGGAACGTAACAGAACGTCGGGTCTTCCTAGTTCTTCCTGCCTAGCGTAGGGTGTGACTAACAAGAGTCGTCTACGACTGTATTGGGGGCAAGATGAGCGACCCGCTCAACCCGTGGCTTTCTCGGCCGACGACGCCGCCTATCGAGGCGGCTCCGATCGCGGCAGTGCCAGAGACGTTCGGCCCGGTGGCTCCGCAGCGGGGAATACCCGCCCCGGATCGCGTCGACCAGCTGCCGATCTACGACCGCCAGACCACGGCTGCGCTGTGGTGGGTCGGTGCACACGGCGGCGCGGGAGAGTCGACGCTCGCGTCGCTCATGCCGGGGTCGCAGGCGGCGGGCCACTCGTGGCCGCGTACCGCGTCAGCGACGCCCGCACGGACGGTTCTCGTCGCGCGGTCGGACGCCCGTGGGTTGCGCGCAGCGCAGGCCGCGATGCGCCAGTGGGCGGCCGGGCTCGTCCCGTCGGTTGAAGTCTTGGGCCTGGTCGTCATGGCTGACGCGCCAGGTCGACTGCCTCGCTCGTTGCGCGACCTGATGCAGGTCGTCAGCGGGGGTGTCCCGCGCACCTGGTCGGTGCCGTGGGTCGATGCATGGCGTGTGGGGGAGCCGCCGGCTCTCTCATCTTCTCCGCGCGAAGCTCAGCGTCTCGTCGACGAGCTGACCGCAATCCTCGGTGCCGCCGGCACCTCGAACTGAAAGGCAACAGCATGTCCGTTATCGACGTGTTCCACGCGGCGGCCGACACCGCCGTGAATCTCGCCGGCGTCATCCCTGACCCGGACCCCGTACAGCCTCCGGGCACCGAGGGCGTCACGACGATCCTCGCGTGGCTGAAGTGGATCGGCTACGTCGTCGTTGGCGGCGCGATCATCGTCGGCGGCATCCTCATCGCCGTCAGCTTCCGCCGCGGTGAGGGTCACGATGCTCTGCCGAAGATCCTTTGGCCGATGGCCGGAGCGATCGTGATCGGTGGTGGTGCCGCTCTGATCGGCATCCTCGCCGGGGCCTGAGAGGAGCCGTCATGGCTGAGGACGACGACACGCAGCAGAACCCGTTCACCCGCCCCGGCTTCATCGTCGGGGCGGTCGTGGTGGCCGCGCTCATCGTGGCGGCCATCGTTCTGACGGTTCTCAACCTGAACCGGGACGACGATGCCGCGCCGCCGGCTCCTGACCCGTCGTCCAGTGCCACAAGCAGCGCCGCCCCTTCCCCGGAGCCTTCCGGGGTCGCGGGCGGCGCGAGCATTTGTGGCCTGGCCGGCGAGGAGCTGTCCGGGACGGTGACCACTGCTCCCGCCGCGGAATGGCAGTTCCAGGACGTCTACGCCTTCCCGACCTCTCCTGCGGCGGGGCCGGGGGAGACGGCCCCGGAGGGTTACCCGTACTGCTTCCAGCACTCGCCTGAGGGCGCGCTGTTCGCAGCCGCGAACGTGACGATCATCGGCTTCGGACCCGCCGAGCAGCGACAAGCATTCCTCGAGTACGCCCTGACGGATGGCCCGTACCGTGAAACCTTGCTCAGCGCCCAGGGAGCGGCTGCACCGTCCGACGTGCGGGCGTCTATCGCCGGTTTCCGCATGCTCGCGTACGACGGCGAGTCCGCTCGCGTCGACATCGCGTTCCGCGGTAGCAGCAACGGCCAGAGCGTCAACGGCTCTGCCGTGCTCGAACTCGTCTGGGCGGACGGCGACTGGAAGCTCGACGCCTCGAACCCTGAGCCTGCACGCCTCGCTGAGCTGCCGGACCTCTCGGGTTACGTGAGCTGGACGGAGGGGTAGAACATGGCCGCGAGTGAATGCGCGCCGCTCGACTTTGGCTGCAAAGCCGGCGAGTGGGCAAACAGTGTTGTCGGTGATGCCATCCAGAACATGGCGGATGCAGTCATGGAAGCGTTCGGAAAGGCTGTCGCCTCGCTCGGCACGCTCTGGGTGAACGTCGGCACGCCGAACCTGACCGGGACGGGCGGAGGCTCGTCGATCGCGGCGGGTGCAACCGCTCCGAACTCTGACGGCATCATTCAGGTGCTCGGCTGGGTGACCTGGATTGCAATCGTGCTCGCGGCCATCTCGATCATCCTCCTCGGCGCTCTCATCGCTACGCGCATGCGCAACGGTGAGGGCTTCCAGGCCGCCGGCCGGCTCGGGATCGTGCTCGGCGCGATCTTCCTCATCAGCGGCGCGACGGCGCTGGTGTCTGGCCTGCTCCCGAACGGCCCGCAGGGCGCGGGCGGTGCCGTGCTGTTTCTGCAGTCGTCGCTGTGGTGGTACATGGGCGCGGCCGCGGTCGTGTCTGTCATCATCGGCGGCGTTCGGATGGCGTGGGAGCAGCGCGCGGAGCCGGGCAAGGAGACGGTCAAGAGTCTGCTGACTCTGATCGTCGTGGCGGGTGCCGGCGTGACGATTGTCGGGCTGCTCGTGTCGGCGTTCGACTCGTTCTCCGTGTGGATTCTCAACGGGGCGCTGAACTGCGACGTTGGGACGGATACGGCGTGCTTCGGGAACAACATCGCGACCCTGCTCGCGTTGACGACGAACCCGGCGACGGGCGGGCTCGGCGCTCTGCTCATCATCATCCTGGGGCTGATCGCGATCCTCGCGACGGCCTTCCAAATCGTGCTGATGATCGCACGCGGCGGCATGCTCGTCATCCTGACGGGCATCCTCCCGCTGTCCGCGGCGGCCACCAACACCGAAATGGGTAAGGGCTGGTTCAAGAAGAACGTCGGGTGGCTCGTGGCGTTCATCCTCTACAAGCCGGCCGCTGCCATCGTCTACGCCGCGGCGTTCCAGCTCGCGGGAACGAACGTGTTCCAGGACGACGGAACGGGCTTCATCGCCGTTCTCACAGGCCTGATCCTGATGGTTCTCGCGCTGTTCGCGATGCCCGCCCTGATGCGGTTCGTCACCCCGCTGGTTGGGGCCATGTCGGCCGGTGCCGGCGGGGCGCTCGGCGTCGCCGCTCTCGCTGCGCTCCCCACGGGCGCTGCCTCGATGGGTCGCCTGGCGACCGGTTCCGGTGGCGGTTCCTCGGGCGGCTCGGGCTCGGCCGGCTCGCAGGGGTCGACGGGCTCCGCTGGGCCGTCGGGAGCGAACGGCGGGGGCCAGTCTGCGCCGCAAGCTGCGCAGGCGTCGAGCGCTGCGGGTGGCGGCGGCACTACAGGTGCGGCCGCATCCTCCGGTGCGGCCGGTGGTGGCACGGGCGCTGCTGCGGCGTCGGCTGGTGGAGGCGCGGCCGCGGGTGGCGCTGCGGCCGGTGGAGCCGCTGCCGGTGGTGGAGCGGCGGCGGGTGCCGCGGCCGGCGCGGCTGGCGGCCCGATCGGTATGGCCGCGGGCGTTGCGCTCGGTGCGGCCAAGCAGGCAGGGCAGGCGGCCACGGGTGCCGCTCGCAACCTTGGTGACCAAGCGACAGGTGAAGGGAGCGGGAGCTGATGGCGACCGTAGAGACAAGCCGTAGGGGCGTGCGCACCTACGGGAACTGGCGGCAGCCGACCTCGCCCGGCCTTCTCGGCCTCGGCACGGTCGGCACGGGGCTGATGTTCGTTGCGTTGCTGATCGTGATCGTTGTGCTGATGACGACCGGCATCATTCAGGCGTTCGTGACCGCCGCGGTGTTCGGCGGTCTGATCCTGCTGCTGACCATTCGCGACGGGGACGGTCGTAGCGTGCTCTCGCGCACCGCGAACCGGGTCGCGTGGTCGTCGACGAAGCGTCGACGCGCGAACGTCTACCGCTCCGGACCGCTGGGGCGCTCCGACTGGGGCACGAATCAGCTTCCGGGCCTCGGGGCGCAGACTCGGCTCTCCGAGCACGAGGACTCGTACGCGCGGCCGTTCGCGATGATCTACTCGCCGCACGCTAAGACGTACTCGATCGTGATCGGCACCGAGCCTGACGGGGCCGCCCTCGTCGACCAGGAGCAAGTCGACCTGTGGGTGGCCGACTGGGGACACTGGCTGCGCAACCTCGGTGATGAGCCGAACATGGAAGCGGCCGCGGTCACGATCGAGACGGCTCCCGATTCGGGTCGTCGGCTGCGCCGTGAGGTCGAGACGAACACCGACCCTGACGGCCCGGACTTTGCGAAGGCGATGCTGGGTGAGGTTGTGCTGAGCTACCCCGCCGGCTCGTCGACGGTGAAGGCGTACGTCACGCTGACGTTCGCGGCCGCGCCCCGGAAGGGCGCTAAGCCGCGCCAGCCGGACGAAATGGCGCGCGAGCTCGCAGCTCGCCTGCCCGGTCTCACGGCGAGCTTGCAGGCCACGGGCGCCGGCGCGGCGCACCCCCTGTCGGCGCAAGAGCTGTGCGAGACGATCCGGGTCGCCTACGACCCGGCCGCGGCAACGCTCATCGACGACGCGCACGCGGACGGGGAAGTGCCCGATCTGCGGTGGGGCGACGTCGGCCCGACGGCCGCGCAGGCCGGATGGGACAGCTATCGGCATGACTCGGCCAAGTCGGTGACGTGGGCGATGACTCAGGCTCCCCGTGGGCTCGTGCAGTCGGGCGTGCTCGCCCGGCTGCTGGCTCCGCACCGTGACATTGCGCGCAAGCGTGTGACGCTGCTCTACAAGCCGATCGACCCGGCACGGGCGGCAACGCTCGTGCAGTCGGACGTGCGAGCTGCGGAGTTCAAGGCGACGTCGACGCGGAAGCCGGCGGCGCGTGACTCGCTCGCGCTGCGGTCGGCTCAGGCGACGGAATCGGAGGAGGCATCGGGCGCGGGCCTGGTGAACTTCGGCATCCTCGTGACCGCGACGGTGCTCGACCCGGCCAAGGAGGCTGACGCTCGCGCCGCGGTCGACAACCTCGGCGCGACCGCGCGGCTGCGTCTGCGTCCCGTGTATGGATCACAGGACAGTGCTTTCGCCGCGGCGCTGCCGCTGGGCCTCGTGCTGACCAAGCACGTTGCCGTTCCTGCGGCGCTGAGGGAGCGTGTGTGATGACCCAGCGGATTCCCGTCCTCCATCCGTTCGTGCTCGGTCGTCCTGGCCTCGGCCGCGGCGCGGGCGTCAAGCGGCTCGTGATTCAGCCGCCGCCGGCCTTCGCCCGCCGGCGCGTCGAGCACCGTCAGGAGCGTGCATCGTGACCCCGGATCAGATTGCCCTCGCCGTCCTCGGCGGGCTCGTTGTGCTCGTGATCGTGGGTGCGCTGCTGTTCGTGCGCACGGGGCGGAAGAACACGGATGCGGGTTCGTCGACGTCGGCCGGGGCGCTCACCTCTCGCGGGTGGAGCGGCCCCGGCGGCGGTATGTCGAACTATCTGCAACCGCCCGCTGAGTGGCGGGGCACGACCGTTCAGGTGTGCGGCCTGTGGCCGTACTCGATCGGTGCCGGCACTCCGATGGTGGGCGTCCCGCTGGGCCGCCACATTCACACCGGGGCGACGCTGTGCTGCGACCCGATTTCGTGGTTCCAGCGCGCGAAGCTCATCAGCAACCCGTCGCTGTTCGTGCTCGGCAAGCCGGGCCTCGGGAAGTCGACGGCCGTCGCCCGCATGGCGATCGGCCTCGCCGGTTACGGCGTGCAGCCTCTCGTGTTGGGCGATCTGCGCCCTGACTACGTGGAGGTCATTCGTGCGCTCGGCGGTCAGGTCATCACGCTCGGTCGCGGCCGGGGGTATCTGAACGTCCTCGACCCCGGCGAGGCGAAGGAGGCCGCTCAGCGGCTCGTCGACGCCGGATTCGAGAAGGAGGCCGGCGAGGTCTTGGAGGACGCTCACGGCCGCCGTCTGGCTATGGTGTCGTCCCTGCTGACGATCCTCCGTAAGTCCGCGCCGAGCGACGTCGAGGAGTCGATCGTCGACCAGGCGCTGCGCTACCTCGACCGGCACTTCGAGGGCATCCCCGTTCTGGGCGATCTGCTGCGCGTGGTGCAGGAGGGGCCGGAGGAGCTGCGTCAGGTGGCCGTCGACCGCGGCGACTTCGCGGAGTATCAGCGGATCACGCGCGGGCTGGAAGCGTCGCTCATCAGTCTCTCCCGCGGTGGGCGCTTGGGCGAAATGTTCTCCAAGCACACGACGAACCCGATGCGGCTCGACCGCCCGGTGGTCTACGACATTTCGGCCATCGGTGAGGCTGAGGGCGATCTGCGCGCGGCGACCCTGCTCGCCTGCTGGTCGAATGGCTTCGCGACGGTGAACATCGCGAACGTTCTCGCGGATGCCGAGTTGGAACCGCGCCGGCACTATTTCGTCATCATGGACGAGCTGTGGCGTGCGCTGCGCGCCGGGAACGGCATCGTCGATCGCGTCGACTTCCTCACCCGCCTGAACCGTCAGGTAGGCGTCGGCACGGCGATGATTTCGCACACGATGGCCGACCTGAGCGCCCTCCCGGAGGAGGACCGCTTGAAGGCGAAGGGCTTCGTGGAGCGCGCCGGCATGGTCATGTGCGCCGGTCTGCCGTACACCGAAATGCCGGAGCTGACGACGGTCATCCCGTTCTCGGAGGCCGAGCAAGAGCTACTGACGGGCTGGCAGGACCCGCCCGCGTGGGATGCGGCGTCGGGTCGCGAGGTCGACCCTCCGGGGCGTGGGAAGTTCCTCGTCAAGGTCGGCACTCGGCCGGGTATCCCGGTGGAGGTTCGGCTGACGGAGGCTGAGCGCTCGATCCGCGACACCAATCAGCGGTGGTACGAACAGTCCCGCACGGGCCGCCGTGCGCTGCGTGCGGTGGAGGAGCTGGTCGAGGAGCACGAGGAGAGGGTGTCATGAGCACTCCGAACAACCGCCGCCGCGACCCCGGCGGCTTCGGCGCGGAGACGCTGATGCTCCTGGTGGGGATCGGTGGCGTCGTGGCCGCGATCGTCGTTCTGAACGTGGCGGTGCGCCTCGGGCACCAGCTCGACGGAACCGGCGTCGAGCTGCCGAGCGACCCGTTCGCGTTCACCCTCGGCGTGATCCTCGGTCGGGTGCCGTGGCCGGCATCCGCGACCTGGATCGTCGCGGTGCTCCTGGCGATCGTCCTCGCCCTCGTGGTGCTGGCGATCGTCGGCGTCGTGCGCTACCGGAAGGGCCGGACCCGCGTCGACCGGGCCAGCACCTACATGGGTCGAGGGAAGGACGTCGAGGGGCTGAGCAAGCGCAACGCGCAGGCGCAGGCGACCCGGCTCGGCGTCACCGGCTCTCTCGGCGTGCCGATCGGCAAGACCCTCGGTCAGATGCCGCTCTACGGCACGTGGGAGGACATGCACATCGACATCTGGGGGCCTCGCACGGGTAAGACGACCTCTCGGGCCGTCCCGGCGATCCTGGACGCTCCTGGGGGCGTTCTCGTGACCTCGAACAAGCGCGACGTCGTCGACGCGACACGCGACGTGCGCGCGGAGGCCGGCCCGGTCTGGGTGTTCGATCCGCAGGGGATCGCGCTCGAGAACCCTACGTGGTGGTGGAACCCGCTCAGCTACGTCACCGACGAGGTTCGCGCGGCCAAGCTGGCCGATCACTTCGCCTCGGGCTCACGCGATCCGGGAGCCAAGACCGATGCCTACTTCGACCCCGCGGGGCAGGATCTCCTCGCGGGGCTCCTGCTCGCGGCCGCGCTCGACGTGCGGCCGATCACCGACGTCTACACCTGGCTCACCCGCCCGACGGAGGAGGAGCCGATCGACATTCTCCGGCGTCACGGCTACGACCTCACGGCCGACCAGGTGCGCGGTGTCATCACCGCCCCGGAGAAGCAGCGCGGCGGCATCTACGGCACGGCGCAGCAGATGGCGTCGTGCCTCACCAACCGCCAGGTGGCCGCGTGGGTGAACCCGCAGGGCAACCCCGATCTGCGCCCGCAGTTCGACCCGGCCGCGTTCGTGCGCGACGGTGGCACCCTGTACTCGCTCTCCAAGGAGGGTCGCGGGACCGCCGGCCCGCTCGTCACGGCGCTCACGGTCGCCGTGGTGGAGGCCGCGGAGGAGCTGGCCGCCGGCTCTGCCGGTGGCCGCCTGTCGGTGCCCCTGCTCGGGGTGCTCGACGAGGCCGCGAACGTGTGCCGGTGGCGTGAGCTGCCGAACCTCTACAGCCACTACGGTTCGCGCGGGATCGTGCTGATGACCATCCTGCAGTCGTGGTCGCAGGGTGTCGACGTGTGGGGCGAGTCGGGGATGCGGAAGCTGTGGAGCGCCTCGAACGTCAAGGTCTACGGCGGTGGCGTCTCCGAAGATGCGTTCCTGGAAAGCCTGTCGAAGCTGATCGGTGACTACGACCGTCAGGCGTCGTCGGTGTCCTCCGGCCGCGGTGGCCGCAGCGTGAATCAGCAGCTTCACCGTGAGCGCATTCTGGACGTGGCCGACCTCGCCGCGATGCCGAAGGGTCGCGCCGTGGTGCTCTCCTCCGGGAATCGCCCGACGCTCATCCGTACGCAGCCGTGGATGACCGGCCCGCATGCGGAGAAGGTCAAGGCGTCGATCGCAGCTCACGACCCGCAGGCGTCTCGGACGATCATCGAGGCGCAGGAGTCCGTGCGTGAGGTTGCGATCGCGAACAGCGAGAAGGGCGCGGCCTGATGAGCGACGACTGGGGGCACGAGGAGCCCGGCATCGAGGCGCAGCCGTTCGAGCTGGACGAGCGAGACGAGCCCGGCGCGGAGCTGCCCGAACGGGAGCCCGGCCGACTGTTCGGCGTCGACATTGCCGACGTCGCGAACGCTCTCGCCGCCCCGGCGATTCGCGCCGTGGTGCAGAAGGCCATCACGGGCGCGGTGAAAGACGCTGTGCAGGCCGAAGTCGACGAGGCCCTGGACCCCTCGGTGATCGAGGAGCTGCAAGCGCAGGCGGCCACGGCCGCCCGTCGCGCTGTCACCGCGGCGATGGATGCGCTCGACGAGGAGCCGGCCGACGAGGAGCCGACGCTGTACTACGGCTCGGTCGACGAGTTCGTGCGCGAGTACCTGGTGAAGAACTACCGTCGTCGCGTCGACGGCCAGCGCACCGTGTGGGCGGCCGACTGGTGGAACTACCCGGAGGCGACGATCCGTCTTGACGCGCTGTGGCGGGCCTGGGAGCACCTTCGCCTGGACCCGACAACGGGCATGAGCGTTTGGTATCGCGACCACGCCGAGCACCACATGAGCGTGCTGCTCGACCCGTCCGGGCCGTTCGCCGCTGCCGGCGAGGGGAAGAACCGCGAGAACGTCAACGAGAAGGGCGCAGAGCTGCCGTACACGGCCCCGCCAGACGGGTTGTATCCCGACCTCCGGTAGACCCGTATCGAGCTGGGCGGCGCCGAGCTAACACCAAATCGGCCTCTTCCGCGCGGATAGTGTGGACGCGCACCATCTGTCACTGCCACCTTCCTGGGGGAAACCATGCACCGCACTACCAAAACCACGACGCTCGTCGCCTCGCTCGGCATCGCCGTGCTCGCCTTCACAGGATGCGCGAGCCCCGCAGCCAATTCGCCCGCACCCGACGAGACTGTCACCGTCGACAGCGCTCCTATCGAGAATGCGCCGGCCGAGGCGACCTTCGAAGATTCTGTGCTCACGACCGAGGACGTGACGATCACCATCACGGACACGAAGACGATCCAAGTTGGCGAGCCTGGCAACGAGTACGGCGACGTACCGGTCATCGCGTTCTGGTACGACATCACGAACAATGGTGCCGACCGCGACGTCACCCCGAACGACTTCATCTTCTACTTCAACGCTTTCCAGGACAACGACCCGAACGCCGAGAACGAACTCAATGTCGGAGCCCTGCCCGATGACCAGTTCCTGGACTCGCAGTTGGAGAACATTAAGGAGGGCGGCACCGTCTCAAACGCGGTGGCGTACGAGCTGACCGACACAACGACGCCCGTGAAGCTCGTCGCGTCGACCGACCTCGGCCAGACCGAGATTGGCAGCATGACGATCAACCTCGGCTGAGCGCGACAACGAGAGAGGGACCGGCCCGGTGGGTCGGTCCCTCTCTCGTGCGCTCTGACGCGGGGGGTGTCAGGCGGTCTTGGCGACAGGTCGCGCGTCCGGCTCTTTGCCGAACCGACGTACGTACACCTGTCGAAGTTCTTGGAGCTGCGCCCGCTCGCGATCGCTGATCGGCTCGGCCTTGCCAGCCGCGATCCGACGCTGCAAGCTGCTCGCCTTCTTCGTCACTTCACCCACGGTAGCCACCTCCATCTACTACTAGTTTCCGCCGATCCGGCCTCGGTGTCTACGGCGCGACGTGCCTCAGCTTCTTTGAGCGTGTGGGGGTGGCCGGTGCCTCACATAGTTTGAGCGCGAAGCTTGCCTGTGTGGAAGGCAAGATTCCGATGGCCGCGAGAAGGCACGTCACGAACAAACTCCGTACCGCATACGCGAAAGCGTCCAAGACCGACCGGGGGCGGATTCTCGATGAGGTGATGGCCTCGACCGGGATGGCACGGTCGAGCGCGGCGGTCAGATGATCGCTGATGGTGTCAAGGAGTCGACGAACGCATGCTCGTCGCCAATGCTTGCCGCGTGCTCGCGGTCCGGGGGCTCGTGGACGACATCCTCGGGCACGTCAGCCTGCGGGTCGACGACGACACCGTCCTCATCCGAGCCCGCGGACCGCAGGAGCGAGGGCTGCGGTTCACCACCGCCGACGACATCCTCGCCGTGCCCCTTGAGGGATCGTTCGAGCTCGCCGGCGGGTACCGGGCGCCGAACGAGCTGTCTCTGCATCTTGAGCTGCTGCGCCGCAATCCTGCGGCTCGATCCGTCGTCCACGCGCATCCGCCGGCTGTCGTCGCGTTCTCGCTGACCGGACGGACGTTGCTACCGATTGTCGGTGCCTTCAACATCCCCGCTATGCGGATGGCGCGCGGCGGCATCCCCGCGCATTCCTCGTCTGCGCTGATCCGCAACCACGCACGCGCGACGGCCATGGCGGACGATTTCGGCACGCGGCCCGTCGGCATCCTGCGCGGTCACGGCCTCACCGCCGTCGGCGAGAGCGTCCCGCAGGCCGTCATCCGCGCGATCAATGTCGACAGCCTGGCTCGCGTGCACCTCGCCGTTCTGCAGGCAGGGGCCGAGCCTATGCCGATCGACGACGACGATCTCGCCGACCTGCCCGACCTGGGTGACGCATTCAACGACGGGCATCTCTGGCGATTCCTGCTGCAGGAACTTGCTGAGCAACGGCTCCTGCTGTACTCGGGCCATCAGAGATGACCGGCGCCCGGGTCGCGATCAGCTGCACCATCCTCACCGCCGCGGGCGTACATTTGGACCGAGCCACTCCGTTACAAGGTTGAGCACCGCATCGCTGTTCGACTCCTGCATCAGCATGTGGCCG
>NZ_JBNVBV010000012.1:0-40387 GCF_052274505.1 Microbacterium sp. F2 | reverse complement strand
TCCTAGCCATCCCTTGGATTCTCGCTTCCCCAGCATCGTGCTGGAATCAGCGTGTCCAAGATCAGGGGTCAAGCGCCATCTTCCCGTTGGTCTGTGGGCGGTAGGGGCGGGTCCGCTTGTGTCGGATGTTGAGCATGGCGCAGGCGTCTCGCCAGGCGTGGGAACGATAGGCCGATCCGTTGTCGGAGAGGACCCGTTCGACGGTGACGCCGTGGTCAGCGAACCATGCGACGGCGCGTTCGAGCACGCCGATCGCGGTGACTGCCTTCTCGTCCGTGCAGATCTCGACGTAGGCGACGCGGGAGTGATCGTCGAGCACGGTGTGCAGGAACGCGGTGCCGATGTTGGGATGGCCTTTCTCGGTGTATCCGGCGCCGGCGCGGGCGGCGCGCTGCTTGTTCTGCTTGCCTTGTTGCTCGCCCACGTATCGCCAGCCGCCGCCGTCGGGGATGTTGCCGAACTTGGTGACGTCGACGTGGATCATCGCCCCTGGATGGTCGTGTTCGTAGCGACGGATGGGTTCGCCGGTGACCCGGTCGATATGGCTGAGCCGGTTGATCCGCGCCCGCACCAGCACCGCATGCACGGTCGAGGCCGAGATGCCGAGCTCGCCGGCGATCTGCGCTGGACCCAGTCTGCGACGCCACCGTAACCGTAGGATCCGCTTCACCGTCGCGGGCGGTGTCTTGGTGGGCATCGAGCGTGGTCGGCTGGACCGATCAACCATTCCCGCGGGCCCTTCGGCGCGGAACCGGGCCGCCCACTTCCGGGCGGTCGGCGGGGAAGTCATGAACATCTTCGCCGCGACGATGACAGGCCAGCGCTCTTCGACTATGAGCTTGGCCAGCCGCAGTCGAGCGCGCGGGGTGAGAGCAGCGTTAGCGTGGGACAAGAAGGCCTCCTGTGTGCGTGAAGCGGTTCCTAGACAGCTCCACTCTCGCAACGGGAGGCCTTCACCCGTCACCAGATCACACGCGATTCACGCAACAACGTCCCTGGACATCACACCTAATCCGCGCCGGCTCTGCCCCCACCGGTGTTGGACGGCAGTCGTTTAGGCCTCCACGTACTCCTGCCTGACCGCACCCCGGGTCGCGACCTCTATGTGACCGAAAACGCGGTCGGAGTTCAGGATGACTGCGTCGTTGACCACCGCGTAGGCCGCGATGAGGCAATCCAACGCCGCAGCCGCGCGCACGAACCCCGAATCCCAGAGCGCCTGCTGAATGTCGAGCGCCTGACGCTCGTCGGGATGCTCCCACGCGGGCAAGAGTTGCGCCATGTCCGCGCGGAGTTCCTGGTGCTCCGGCGGAGTCCGTGCCGAATGGCAGTACTCGAGAACCTGAGGCGGGCAGGTGATGAGCAGGTGCGCGGGCGAGAGCTCCCGGAGCCTGGCCGCGATCACCTCACTCTTTGAGGCCTTCTGCCAGATGCTGTTGTCGACGAGGTACGTCGTCACTGGCCAGCAGTCGACGCCGCCGGCGGGATCGTCGGAGCATCGATTTGGTCGGGTTCGAAAGTGCGGGCAATGATTCGCTCGACAGCGGCAGGCTGACGACGAACGGCGATAAGAGTGCGCAGCGCGAGGTCGACTGTTTCGCGATTGGAGGTCGTGCCGGCGAGCTCCTTCGCCTGACGCAGCTCGTCCGGGTCGATATCGATTGACGTGACGGCCATGAACCCCTCCTCCGTGTTTGTATAGAGGAGTATATAGACTCCCGACTCAGCCGCGCATGGCGACGCCGCGGCGCCAGTAGCCCATGAACGCGACCTGCGAGCGATGGATGCCGAGATCCTTCACGAGGTGCCGGCGCAGGGTCGTGACGACCGAGCTCTCCCCCGCGATCCAGAAGTAGCGATCGATCGCTTCGACCGCGTCATCCAGGTCCTCACCCGAGCCCGAGAAGACGGGGGTCTCCCAGAGAAGTTCTTCGGTGCCGTCATCCGTCACCGTCACGGTCGCCGTCGCGCCCAGGTGACCGAGCACGGTCGGGATGAGCTGCGACCCATTTGCCGCGCCCTGCCGCGCAACCCAGCGCACCTCAACGCCCGCGGGCGCGTCGATCGCGAGCGCGTCCTCGGCGTGCGGCACCTCGATGACGGCGAGACCGACGGTATCCCGCTCGATGTCTTCGAGGATGCGGGCAATCGCCGGTGCCGCGGTCTCGTCGCCCGCGAGCAGAATCTCGCGCGCTTCGCCGGGCGCGTACTCGATGCCGCCGCCGTTCGGGCGGCCCCGGCGCGGTCCGATGATCAGCAGCTCATCGCCGACGGATGTCTGACTCGCCCAGGCCGACGCAGGACCGGTGAACCCGGGCTCGAGGTGCAGCACGAAGTCGATCACGACAGCGGTGCCGCCCTCCTCAACGCGCAGCTCCCGAATCGAGTAGGTGCGCATCGAGCCGCGCTCCTCCTCGGGAACGGCGAGGAACGCCGCCCACCAGTCGCCATCCGGGTGCTCGAGGTCGGGAAGCCGGCCCGAACTCGGCGGGAAGATCAGCTTGATGCGCTGGTCGAGGATGCGCTCGGGGTCACCGAACTCATCGAGGTCCGCGCCGCCGAACGTGATGCGCGCGAAGCTCGGCGAGAGCAGCTCGACCGAGCGAACAGCGGCGCGCGCCACCACGAACGGCGACGCCTCGACGACGGTGGATTCAACGACGGACATGGTGCCTCCCCATGGGCAGAACGACGGGCGAACCTGAGACGGGATCGGGGATGACGCGGCTGTCCATCCCGAACACGTCGCGAACAAGGTCTTCGGTGACGACCGCGTCGGGCGCGCCGCAGGCGTGGACCTGGCCATCCTTCATCGCCACGAGCTCATCGGCATACCGCGCCGCAAGGTTCAGGTCATGCAGCACCATGACGATCGTCGTGCCCCGGCTGCGGTTCAGATCGGTGAGCAGGTCGAGCACCTCGATCTGGTGGGCGACGTCGAGGAAGGTCGTCGGCTCATCCAGCAGCAGGATGCCGGTCTCTTGCGCGAGCGCCATCGCGATCCACACGCGCTGACGCTGCCCGCCTGAAAGCTCGTCGACCGAGCGGTCGGCCAGGTCGGCGATGTCGGTGGCCTCGAGCGACTCGGCGACGACCTGATAGTCCTTGGCGCTCCAGCGGGCGAGCATGCGCTGGTGCGGATGCCGCCCCCGACCCACCAGGTCGGCCACCGCAATCCCCTCCGGAGCGATCGGGTTCTGCGGCAGCAGCCCGATCTCGCACGCGATCTGCTTCGTCGGGGTGCGGTGGATCTCGCGCCCATCGAGCACGACCCGCCCGGCCTGCGGCGGGAGCAGACGGGCGAACGCGCGCAGAAGCGTCGACTTTCCGCATCCGTTGGCCCCGACGATCGTCGTGATCGCGCCGGTGCGAATCTGCAGGTCGAGGTCACTGACGACCGCGCGGTCGCCGTACGCGAGCGCGAGGCCCTCGGCGGCGAGCCTGTGGCCGACCGAGCCCGGCACCGATGCCGGATCGAGCGACGCGGAGGCCGCAGGGGCAGCATCCGGCGCCAGGAGCGTGGTTCCAAGAGGCGGGTTCACAGGGATCCTCCCGACCGGTGCGTGCGCACCAAGAGATAGACGAGGTAGGGCGCGCCGAGGATGCCGGTGATGACCCCGACCGGGTAGCGCGATTCGAAAGCCCACTGGCCGACGAGGTCGGCAACGAGCACCAGCAGCGCGCCGACAAGGCCCGCCGGCAGCAGCAGAGACGGCCCCGGGCCCAGCAGCCGCGCAGCGATCGGCCCAGCCATGAAGGCGACGAAGGCGATAGGGCCGGTCGCGGCGGTGGCAAAGGCAAGCAGGATGACGGCACCGAGAATGAACAAAACGCGGGTGGGCGAGACGCGCAGGCCGAGGGCCGCGGCAGAGTCATCGCCGAGGCGCAAAATGTCGAGATCACCGCTGCGGGCGAGCATGACCGGCACGACGAGCAGCATCACGATGACGAGCGGCACGAGCCGTTCCCAGGATGCGTTGTTCAGGCTCCCCGAGAGCCACTGCATCGCGGCCTGCAGGTCCCATTCGGCGGCGCCCGAGAGCAGATATGCGATGAGGCTCTGGATCATCGCGGCAACACCGATGCCGATGAGGATGAGCCGGGCGCCGGCGAACCCGCCGCGGTTTGCCAGCAGGTAGATCGCGCCGGCGGTGACCACAGCGCCGATGAGGGCGACGACCGAGACAGCGATGTCGCTCAGCGAGAAGACGATGATGCCGGTCACCGCGGCAAGACTCGCGCCGGCGCTGATGCCGATGACATCCGGCGAGGCGAGCGGGTTTCGCAGCATCGTCTGGAACGTCACCCCCGCCATCCCGAACGCGAAGCCTGACAACAGGGCGAGCAGCGCGCGCGGCAGGCGCAGCTCACCGACGGTGAAGGATGCTCCGGGCACGGTTTCGCCGAGGATGACGCGCACGACGTCGACCGGCGTATAGAAGGTGTGCCCGACCATCGTGCTGATGGCGACGACGGCCAGGACGATCACGGCGAGGATCGCGGTGATCACGGTCCAACGGCGGCGGCGGATGCGGCGACCGCGAGCGATCGCGGCGGCGGTCGTCGAGACCGCGGCGGGGGTAGCCGTGGGGATAAGGGTGGCGGTCATAGCTCGCGCACCTTCTGACGGCGGACGATCCAAATGAACACCGGTGCTCCGATGAGGGCGGTCACGATGCCGACTTCGATCTCTTCGGGTTTGGCGACCAGGCGACCGACGATGTCGGCGGCAAGCAGCAGCACGGCGCCGCCGATCGCCGACAGCGGCAGCAGCCAACGGTGGTCGGGTCCGACGAGCAGCCGCACGAGGTGCGGGATGACGAGACCGACGAACGCGATCGGGCCGGCGATCGCGGTTGCTGCGCCACACAGGATGACGGCACCTGCCGACGAGATCAGCCGCGTGCGCGCCACGTGCTCGCCGAGTCCCGCTGCCAGGTCGTCGCCGAGCGCGAGCGAGTTCAGGCCGCGCGCTGTCGCGAACACGATCAGGGCACCGATCAGCAGCGCGGGCGCGACCACGGCGATGCGGTCCCATTCGGCGCCGCCGACGCCGCCGATCTGCCAGAACCGGAAGGTCGACATCACATCGATGCGCGGCAGCAAGATGGCGCTCACGAGTGAGGCGAGGGCAGCCGCGGTCGCGGCGCCTGCCAGCGCGAGCTTGAGCGGCGTCGCTCCCCCGCGCCCGAGCGAGCCCACGGCGTAGACGAAGATCGCCGCTGCGGCAGCTCCCAGGATCGCGAGGCCCATCTGGCCGTACGGGTCGACGATGCCGAAGAACGCGAGTCCGGCAACGACGGCCAGTGCCGCACCGCTCATGACCCCGAAGATGCCGGGGTCGGCCAGCGGATTGCGTGTGACTGCCTGCATGCTCGCGCCCGCGAGGGCGAGCGAGGCGCCGACGAGGATCGCGAGCACGGTGCGCGGCATCCGTTTGATGACCGCTGCTGACTCGATCGAGGAGGCGTTGCCGGAAAGGCCCGCAACGAGATCGGCGGGACTCACGTCGGCGACCCCGAAGGCGACGGATGCCACGGCGAGCACCACGAGGAGGGCGATGCTCGCGATCAGCCACGCGACGCGCACCGATACCGATCGTCGCAGCGAGGCGACGGCCGGTACCGGTGCGGGCGCGTGGAGGGTGGTCACTGCTGTACAGAGACTCCGGAGGCGAGCAGAGCGAAGTAGTCGTCAACGCCCCAGCCGATCGACAGCGGCGACGGGTTCGCGGATGCCGCCAGCGGCGTGCTGTTTTCGAGCACGACGATCGAACCGTTCGCGATCGCCGGGATCTGCGAGAGCAGCGGATCAGCCTGCAGCTGCTCGACGATGTCGCTGCCGGGGTCGCCGTAGGTGACGAACACGTCGACGTCCGCGAAGCGGTCTGCCTCTTCGGCGCTGACCGAGGTGTAGAACTCCTCGGTATTCGCCGACTCTTCGGCAACGATCTCGGGAACGGGGAACCCGATGCTCTCGAGGAAGCCGGGGCGCGTGTCGTGGCTCGTGTAGAAGCCGATCTGGCTGAAGTCAGACGGGTCGATGTAGCTGAAGAGGATGCGAGCGCCGTCGAGCTCGGGGTAGTTCTCGAGCGAGGTAGAGACCGTCTCGTGCAGTTCGTCGATCAGCTCATTGCCCTCGGCCGAGAGACCGAGCGCCGCGGAGTTCATGCGGATCATGTCTTCGTACGAGGTACCCCAGGCGACCTCGGGATAAGCGACGACGGGCGCGATCTTCGACAGGGTGTCGTAGTCCTCCTGTGTGAGCCCCGAGTACGCGGCAAGGATGACGTCCGGCTGCGTGTCTGCCACGGCCTCGAAGTCGATTCCGTCGGTCTCATCGAACAGAACGGGGGTTTCGGCGCCGAGTTCCTCGAGCTTGTCTTCGACCCACGGCAGCACACCGTCGCCGTCGTCGTCACCCCAGGTCGCCTTGCTCATGCCGACGGGAACGACGCCCAGTGCCAGCGGTACCTCGTGGTTCGACCAGGCGACGGTCGCGACACGCTCGGGCTTCTGCTCGATGACGGTCTCGCCGTAGGCGTGCTCGATCGTGACGGGAAAGCCGCTTTCGGACTCGGATTCGGTCGTGACGGCATCCGTCGACGACGCGCAGGCGGCAAGGGAACCGGTCAGGGCCACGGAGATGCCGAGGGCGATGAGACGGGAGGCGCGCACGGGCGCTCCTTTCGTGGGCTGCTGTGGATAGGCTTACCTTCGATTGGTAAGCCTCGCCTAACCTACCTTGCCTCCGAACCATCCTTCAAGCTGAAGGTTCATCCAGCAGACTCTGTCAACTTTGTTGACTCGTTCTCTAGACTGGGATCACGCGGTCCCGAAACCGCGACTGACTCAAGGAGGAGACATGGCCAAAGACAAGGCACTCACCGCAAAATCATCGATCGGCGCGTGGTTGAAGCATCCGGTCGGCGGCCCGATCCTGCGCGACCTGCTCGCCCAGGGCGGCCAGAAAGAGTCGGCCCTGGCCCCCGTCAAGCTCTTCTCGCTCGAGCGAGTCGCCGCCATGAGCGGCGGGCAGATGTCGCAAGAGCTGATCGACGATATGGTTCGTCGCGCCAACGACCCGAGCGCATTGGCCGCTGCGCCTGCAGCTGACGACGATGGCGAGGATGACGAGGACGAGCCTCCCGCTCCCCCGATGGCGGCCCCGTGGGTCGAGCGCATCACGCCCGGCCGATTCGATGGCAAGACGGTCATCGTGACCGGCGCCGGTTCGGGAATCGGACGCGCGGTGGCTGCCCGTGTTGCAGCCGAAGGCGGGAAGGTCGTCGCTGTCGACATTTCGCAGGAGCGCCTCGATGCGGCGGTCCCCGAGATGCCCGGCGCTGTCGCGGTTGCCGGCGACATCACCTCGGAGGACTCGATCGCGAAGATCGTCGCGGCAGCCGACGGACGCGTCGACGGGCTTGCGAACGTCGCGGGAATCATGGATGACATGACGCCGCTGCACGAAGTGAGCGACGCCGTCTGGTCGCGCGTCATGGCTGTCAACGTCGAGGGGACCTTCCGACTCACTCGCGCGGTCCTCCCCCTCATGCTCGAGGCCGGCGGCGGATCGATCGTGAACGTGGCGTCCGAGGCGGGGCTTCGCGGCTCAGCTGCGGGCCTTGCCTACACGACCTCGAAGCACGCCGTCGTAGGCCTCACCAAAAGCACGTCGTTCATGTACGCGGCAAAGAATATTCGCGTGAACGCGGTCGCTCCGGGGCCGGTCGCTACCGGAATCGAGGCGTCGTTCGCCTCCGAACTCGGCCAGGAGCGCGTCGGGCTCGCGATGACGATCCTGCCGCCGATCGCCGAGCCCGCTCAGCTCGCGGCATCCATCACGTGGCTACTGAGCGATGACGCGACAAACGTCTCGGGCGTCATCCTGCCGTCTGACGGCGGCTGGTCGGCGATCTAGCTCAGCCGGTGATCGCTGCCTGTAGCAGCGCTCCGTAGCGGCCGATGAGGGTCTCGCGCTCCAGATGCGCGAGACCCTCATCGCGCACCACCCACAGGCTGTAGAGCAGGCCGCCGACCACGGCGGCAGCCATCCGCGCACGCGTGTCGGCATCCGCCGCATGAGCAGGCGACGCTGCGATCCGTGCGCGGAACGGCCGCACGAATCCCTCCTCGTGCGCGGCTCGCAGGTGGGTCCAGATGCCGCCGGAATCGCTGGCTCGCAGGAGCGCCAGGTAGATGCCCCGGATGTCGGCGTCGTCGTCGAGGATGAACGCGATGAACCGCTCACCGAGGGTCTCGAGCGGACCCTCGAAGGCAGTAGCCGCGACCTGCACCTCCATGGTCTCCATGAAGAGCTGTTCTTTCGAGCCGAAGTGACGGATGACGAGGGCCGGGTCGACCGCAGCCTCGCTTGCGATCTCGCGCACCGAGGTCCGCGCGTAGCCGTTCTCGGCGAATAGACGCTGCGCAGCCTCCCAGATCGCCCGCTTGGAGGCTGGCGCGTGTTCGGGCAGGCTCATCCCCCCATGGTCGCACGTCGCCCTCTCGCCAGGAGGAGGCCCACCTGCGAACCACACGGTTCTGATTTCCTCCGCGAAGACGCGTCGCATCTGCGGATTCCGCATATATCGCTGCAATGATCGACGCTTTCGGTTGTCTTCTGACAGTTCCTCTGCGATGATCATCGCGTGGCAGATCGCACTCCCCGGGTTCCTCAGCTCGATGACATCTCGCGTGCCATCGTCGAACACCTGCAAGCCGACGGTCGGCGCTCCTACGCCGACATCGGAAAGGCGGTCGGGCTTTCCGAGACCGCCGTGCGAAACCGCGTGCAGCGGCTCGTCGACGCAGGAGTCATGCAGATCGTCGCCGTCACCGATCCCCTGCAGCTCGGCTTCGCAAGACAGGCGATGGTCGGCATCCGCACCTCGGGAGACTCGACCCGCATCGCCGCCGAGGTCTCGGCCCTGCCCGAAGTCACCTACGTCGTGCTCACCGCCGGCAGCTTCGACGTTCTCGCCGAGGTCGTCTGTGCCTCGGATGACGAACTCATCGAGCTTCTCAACAAGCGCGTCCGCGCCATCGACGGCGTCGTCGCCACCGAATCCTTCGTCTACCTCCGCCTGGTGAAACAGCTCTACGACTGGGGCACCCAGTGATCACCTTCACAGACACCGTGACCACGCCCCGAAAGGACATTCCATGAACTCCCCCGCCGATCTGCAGAAGAAGGCCCAAGACCACCTGTGGATGCACTTCACCCGCCAGTCGGTGCTGGACACCTCCGGGGTGCCGGTCATCGTGCGCGGCGAGGGACACCACATCTGGGATGACCGCGGCAAGCGCTACTTCGACGGCCTGTCGGGCTTGTTCGTCGTCAACGCCGGCCACGGTCGCAAGCGCCTCGCGCAGGCTGCTGCGAAGCAGGCCGAAGAGCTCGCGTTCTTCCCGCTGTGGTCGTACGCGCACCCGTCGGCGATCGAGCTGGCCGACCGCCTGGCCGACGAGGCACCCGGCGACCTCAACCGCGTCTTCTTCACCACCGGCGGCGGCGAGGCCGTCGAGACCGCCTTCAAGCTGGCGAAGCAGTTCTGGAAGCTGCAGGGCCAGCCCCTCAAGCACAAGGTCATCTCGCGCTCGATCGCCTACCACGGCACCCCGCAGGGAGCGCTTGCGATCACCGGCATCCCGGTCATGAAGGCTCCGTTCGAGCCTCTCGTGCCCGGCGCTTTCCGGGTGCCGAACACCAACGCGTACCGTGCCGAAGAGGCAGGTTTCGTGTGGGACGGCGAGGGCGACCGTCTCGAGGCCTTCGGGCGCTGGGCGGCGGACCGCATCGAAGAGATGATTCTGTTCGAAGGCCCCGAGACCGTGGCCGCCGTCTTCCTCGAGCCGGTGCAGAACTCGGGCGGATGCTTCCCTCCTCCCCCCGGCTACTTCCAGCGCGTTCGCGAGATCTGCGACCGTCACGACGTGCTGCTGGTCTCGGATGAGGTCATCTGCGCATACGGACGCATTGGCCACACGTTCGCCTGCAACGCTTACGACTACGTGCCCGACATCATCACCTCCGCCAAGGGGCTCACGAGCGGCTACTCACCGCTGGGTGCAACCGTGATCTCGGACCGGATCTACGAGCCGTTCCGCCACGGGCACACCTCGTTCCTGCACGGCTACACGTTCGGCGGACACCCGGTCTCGGCAGCCGTCGCACTCGAGAACCTTGCGATCTTCGACGAGGAAGGCCTGAACCAACGCGTCCGCGAGAACTCTCCGCTGTTCCGGGCATCCCTCGAGAAGCTGCTCGACCTGCCGATCGTCGGCGACGTGCGCGGTGACGGCTACTTCTTCGGCATCGAGCTCGTGAAAGACAAGGCGACGCGCGAGACGTTCAACGACGACGAGTCCGAGCGGCTCCTGCGCGGATTCCTCTCCGGCGCGCTCTATGACGCGGGCCTGTACTGCCGCGCCGATGACCGCGGCGACCCCGTCATCCAGCTCGCACCGCCGCTGACGATCGGACCCGCGGAGTTCGACGAGCTCGAGCAGATCCTGCGCGACGTTCTCACCCGCGCCGCGGGACTCCTGTAGCGGATTCGAAAGCTGCGGATTCCGGCCAAGTCGGAATCCGCAGCTTTCGTGCGTGAAACCGTCGCGCAGGTTACTCGAAACGACAGATTCCTGTATCAAGTTTGTTTCGGGCTGCGGAAAACGCTTGCCGCCTCGGGTGAGGTCATGGCACGATCACTGACAATCCGTGCACAGCACGCATTCAGCTGATTGAGGTGACCGACTATGCCCGACCGTCCACTCCCCTCCGATCCGATGATCCGAGCGCTGATCTCGCAGGCCCGCGCAGCGCAGATCTCCCGTCGCGGCGTGCTCGCCGGCGCCGGTGCCCTCTCGCTCATGGGATTCCTCGCGGCTTGCACCGGTCGCGTCGGCGGCTCGGACTCCACGGGCGGCTCAGCGCTGACCGCTCCCGAGGACCTCTCGTCGAGCGTGAAGACCCTGACCTGGGCGAACTGGTCGTTCTACCTCGACGAGGATGACGAGGGCAACCACCCCACGCTGCAGGCCTTCGAAGAACAGACCGGGCTGACCGTCAACTACGACGTCTCGATCGACGACAACAACACCTACTTCGCGAAGGTCCGCGATCAGCTGGCGCTCGGACAGGGCATCGGCGCCGACACCGTGTGCCTCACCGACTGGATGGCCAACATCTGGATCGCCTCGGGCTACACCCAGGCCTTCGACAAGGCGAACATGGCCAACGTCTACGCGAACCTCAACCCGAGCCTGATGAACCCGAGCTTCGACCCCGGCCGCGCCAACTCGGTGCCCTGGCAGTCGGGATTTGCGGGGCTCGCCTGGAACACCGAGAAGCTCCCGAACGGTCTTGCATCCATCGAAGACCTGTGGAACCCCGACCTGAAGGGTCGCGTCGGCGTGCTCAGCGAGATGCGCGACACGATCGGCCTCATCATGCTCAGCCAGGGTGTCGACATTTCGTCGGACTCGTGGGGCGACACCGAGTTCCAGAACGCGATTGATGTGTTCGCGCAGCAGGTCTCAGACGGCCAGATCCGCAACATCAAGGGCAACTCGTACGCCGACGACCTCATCAACGAAGACACGCTCGCCGCGATCGTGTGGTCGGGCGACATCACCGCGATCAACGCGGAGGTCGGCTACGACAAGTTCGGGTTCGCCCTCCCCGACTCGGGCGGGACGCTCTGGAGCGACAACTTCATGATCCCGATCGGCTCGCAGCAGAAGACCAACGTCGAGACGTTGATCGACTACTACTACCAGCCCGAGGTCGCCGCCGAGGTTGCCGCCTGGGTGAACTACATCACCCCCGTCGTCGGAGCACAGGAAGCGATGGCCGACATCGACCCCGAGATGGTCGAGAACCAACTCATCTTCCCCGACGAGGCGACGCTCGCGAACGCGTACATCTTCCGGGCGCTCAGCAACCAGGAGCAGGAGAAGTACAACGCAGAGTTCGAAGCCGTCGGACTCGGCGCCTGATCCCGCATGAGCGCTACGACACCCGAGGCCGGCGCCGACCTCGAGCTCCGCGGCATCCGTAAGACCTTCCCCGGCTTCACCGCTCTGCACGATCTGGACCTGGTGATTCCGGCGGGCTCGTTCTTCGCCCTGCTCGGCCCGTCGGGCTGCGGCAAGACGACGACCCTGCGCATCGTCGCGGGCCTCGAGCGACCCACCGCGGGATCGATTTCGATCGGCGGCAAGGACGTGACATCCGTGCCGCCGCACAAGCGCCCCGTGAACACGGTCTTTCAGAGCTACGCGCTCTTCCCGCACATGACGGTGCAAGAGAACGTCGAGTTCGGTCTTCGCCGACGCAAGGTGACGGATGCCTCAAGCCGCGCCCTCGACGCGCTCAAGCTCGTCGAACTCGATCACGTGGCGGGGCGTAAGCCCTCGCAGCTGTCGGGTGGTCAGCAGCAGCGCGTCGCGCTCGCGCGGGCGGTCGTCAACCGGCCGGCACTGCTGCTGCTGGACGAGCCCCTCGGCGCCCTCGACCTGAAGCTGCGTCGCCAGATGCAGTCCGAACTGAAGACGATTCAGGACGAGGTCGGAATCACCTTCCTGCACGTGACGCACGACCAGGAAGAGGCCATGACGATGGCCGACACCGTGGCTGTCATGAACCACGGGCGCATCGAGCAGATGGGCCCGCCGCAGGAACTGTACGAACTCCCGCGCACCGGGTTCGTCGCGAGCTTCCTGGGGCAGTCGAACCTGATCCCCGCGACGGTCGAATCAGCGGCAGGCGGCACGCTCGTCGCGCGTACTGAGGCAGGGGGCACACTGCGGATGCCGATCGATCGCGCCGTCTCGACATCCGGCCAGATCACCGTGGGTGTTCGGCCCGAGAAGCTGATGCTCGCTACCGAAGCGCCCACGACCGACGACAACATCCTCGGGCCTGGACGCATCACCGACCTCTCGTTCACCGGTGTGAGCACGCAGTACACCGTCGAGATGCCGGGTATCGGACCCGTCGGCGTGTTCGAGCAGAACATGGTGTTCGGCTCGGTCTTCTCGGTGGGAAGCGAAGTCTGGGTGCGGTGGCGACCCGAGCACACGTTCGGGCTGGATGCCGATGCCCAGGCAGGGGCTGCCGAGGCCATCGCCGACAGCGAGGACTCCTAGCCATGGCGATGTCGGCGCTGGCTGTCGCCGATACCAAGAAGGCGTCGCCACAGCGTCGCGCCAGCTGGGTAGCCTTTGCCCTGCTGCTGCCGGGACTCGCGTACCTCGCCCTGTTCTTCGTCGTCCCGTTCGTGTCGCTGTTGATGACGTCGTTCGGCGTCAACGACACGTCCCAGTACGGCGCGTTCTACTACGCGTTCAACTGGCAGAACTATGTCGACGTGATCGCGGAGTACTGGCCACAGTTCCTGCGCTCGTTCTGGTACGCGCTGCTGGCCACCTTCTTCGCGCTGCTGATCAGCTACCCCATCGCCTACTTCATCGGCGTGGTGCTGCGCGACAGGCCGCTCATCCGCAACCTGCTCCTCGTGCTGGTGATCGCCCCGTTCTTCATCTCGTTCCTGCTGCGCACCCTCGCCTGGAAGGCGCTGTTCGCCGACGAAGGACCGGTCGTGGGATTTCTGCAGGCGATCGGGATCTTCGGGCCACAGGATCACATCACGGGAACCGGATTCGCCGTCGTCTTCGGTCTGACCTACAACTTCATCCCCTTCATGACGCTGCCGCTGTTCGCCTCCCTCGACCGGCTCGACACGCGCCTGCTCGAGGCGAGCTCCGACCTGTACGCAACACCGGGGCAGACGTTCTGGCGGGTCACGTTCCCCCTCTCGCTCCCGGGCGTCGTCTCGGGGACGCTGCTGACCTTCATCCCGGCAACCGGTGACTACGTCAACGCCAGCCAAGCCTTCCTCGGAAGCCCGTCGACCACGATGATCGGAAACGTCATCCAATCGAAGTTCCTCATCACGGTGAACTACCCGCAGGCGGCAGCCCTCAGCATCCTGCTGATGGCCGTCATCCTGATCATTGTCGGCAGCTACGTGCGGCGCACGGGAACGGATGACCTCCTGTGAAGACGCAATGGACCGTTCGGTCCCGCATCCTCGGCATCTACGTCATCGCCGCGTTCGTGGTGCTGCTCATCCCGATCGCCTACACGTTCCTGTTCTCGTTCAACGAAACGACCCGCACCAACATCACCTGGAACGGGTTCACGATCGAGAACTGGCTCACCGTCTGCGATCAACCCGAAGTCTGTGTCGCGTTCGGCAACAGCATCCTCGTCGGGCTTGTCGCAACGCTCATCGCCACGACCCTCGGCACGATGATCGCGCTCGCTCTGGTGCGCTACCAGTTCAAGGCCCGCGGCTCGATCAGCCTGCTGCTGTTCCTGCCGATGGCAACCCCCGAGGTCGTCATCGGTGCGGGTCTTGCCGCGCAATTCCTGACGATGGGGGTTGCGAAGGGTCTCGGCACGATCATCCTGGCCCACACGATGTTCTGTCTGAGCTTCGTCGTGGTCACGGTGCGGGCCCGCGCACTCTCGCTCGATCCGTCGATCGAGGAGGCCGGGAGAGACCTCTACGGCTCCCCCCGGCAGGTGTTCTGGCGCATCACGTTCCCGCTGCTGCTGCCGGGCATCATCGCCGCGGCGCTGCTGTCGTTCAGCCTCAGCTTCGACGACTTCATCATCACGTACTTCACGTCGGGCTCGGTGCAGACTTTCCCGGTCTACATCTACGTGGCGGCCCAGCGCGGCATCCCGCCGCAGGCGAACGTGATCGCATCGGCGGTGTTCCTGCTCGCGATCATCGGCACCCTCGCGTACGGGATCGTGAACGCACGCCGAGCGGCGGTTCGTCGAGGTCGCTGACCCTGACGGTCTGGGCGGGGCGTAGCGTGAACGGATGCCCCGCCTCCGCCGCAGTCGCACCACAGAACCGGGCTTGCGGCGTGTGCGTCGCGGACGCGGATTCGCCTACCTCGATGAATCGGGTGCGGCGATCACCGATGAGGCCACCCGCGAGCGGATCTCGGCCCTCGCGATTCCGCCCGCGTGGAACGACGTGTGGATCTCGCCCCACCCGCACGGGCACATCCAGGCAACGGGCGTCGACGACGCGGGCAGGCGCCAATACCTGTATCACGAGGTCTGGCGCGAGCGTCAGGATCGGGTGAAGTTCGAACGGATGCTGGAGCTCGCCGAAACGCTCCCGGGCGCCAGGCGCACGGTGACGCTCGATCTGCGTTCGGACGGACTGGGGCGCTCCCGTGTGCTGGCAGCGGCATTCCGGATGCTCGACACCGGGAGCCTGCGGGTCGGTTCGGAGTGCTATGCCGACGTCCACGGCAGCTATGGCCTGTGCACGCTGCTGTGCGCGCACGCGAGCGTCCACGACGGTGAGCGCGTCGAACTGCGCTTTCCCGGTAAGAGCGGTCAGCCGTGGGAGTCGGAGCTGACCGACCCCGACCTTGCTGCCGTGGTGCGGGCGCTGAAGCGCCGCGGCGGACGGGCGCGGCTGCTGGCGTGGCGCGACGGCGACGGGGAGGTGCACCCGCTGCATCCGGAGGAGATCAATGCCGACATCCGCCGCCGCACGGGCGGAGACTTCACGGCCAAAGACTTTCGGACGCTGCACGGCACTGCGGCTGCAGCGTTGAGCCTGGCGAAGGCGGGACCGGTGGAATCGCCGTCGCGTCGGGCGAGGATTGTCGCTGCAGCAATGCGGGATGCCGCCTTCGTGCTCGGCAACACCCCCGCTATCGCCCGGAGCAGCTATGTGGATCCGCGAGTCGTGGAGGCGTACGAGCACGGCACGACGATCGACCCGTCGCGTCCGGCATCCGTCGAGTCGGAGTTGCGCGCGCTGCTTCGGTGAGAGTGCGCGTGCTCTCAGGCGACGAGTTCTGCGGCCCGAGGGTCGTGACCGGCGATCACCTGCAGGCCAGGCAGCCGCTCACGCAACGCCGCGAACTTCCGCAGCGTCTCGAGCTGCTGCTTCCGGTCGCCGACGTCCGGAACGACCGCCTTCTCGATGAGGCTCGGATCGTAGGTTGCATCCCCGACCAGCAGCAGCGGATTCCGACCCTCGCCACGACGGACTAGCAGGCTCATCGACCCCGCGGTGTGACCCGGCGTGGGCAGGAGCGTCAGCGCGCCGTCCCCGAAGATGTCGTAGGCACCGTCGAAGTCGACGAGCGCGGGATCCTCCGAGGGGGCAAACGTCACGGGCCGCCACTGGACACCGGCATCGAGCAGGTACTCGGCCAGGACGCCGTGCATGTGCGGCGACTTTCCGGTGAGCACGTCATGCTCAGACTCGCTTACGAGCACCGGGATCCCAGCTGCTGCAAGCTCGCCGATGTTGCCGGCGTGGTCATAGTGCAGGTGCGAGATGGCAGCGAGGCTCAGTCGTTCGATGGGGACACCGGCGAGCTCGAGCTGTTCGCCAAGCCCCTGCCCAGGCGTGAGGGTTGAGTCCACCTGCCGCGCGTAGACCGCACCGACGAATCCGCCGGGGAAGTACTCCTTCGGCGAGTCAGCGGACGCGGGTGCTTGCCCGGTGTCCCACAGGATCCAACCCTGTTCGTGCTCAATGAGCACCACATTCACGGGAAGCGGATCCGTCCATTGCCGCGATGTGAACGTCCACCACAGCATGGGAGTGCCGTTGCCTACGATGTTGTGTGGCCGTAGCCGTACCTCGCCAATACTCAATACCGATACGCGTCCGACGCCACCCGATGTCATGGGGTTCAGTGTGCCAGGTCGCTGTTTCGCGCCCGGGGCGGCCAGGTTTCGGCGTGTCAGTCAGCGAGCGTTCGCTCTCGCATGAATCGGCCGACGATCGGGACGATGAGAACGATCACGGCGACGATGGTCGCCGTGATACCGATCGGGACGTCGATGAGGTCACCGAGCAGACGGGCGACGGCGAGCCATCCGAGACCCCAGGCGATCGACACGACGGGAGCGATGCGCCACCCTCCCGAGGCCGAAACGCCCAGCGCGACGACAGCAACCACAATCAGCACGATGACCCCGACGACGGATGCTGCGCTCTCCCAGTCCGCTGGGACGGTCGCGGTGAGCGCCGCGGCAATGTTGGCGACGGTGGCAAGGGTCACCCAGCCGAGGTGCAAGCCGGTAACGACGTCGATCAGGATGCCGTCGAGCCATCCGTCTGCCGGCTCTGGGTGCGCACCGCTCGGAGGTAGGTCACGACGAGCGCTGCAAGCAGCAGGATGATGCACACCACGGTCGCCCAGACCGACAGGAACTGCACGGTGACGAGCCAGAGGCCGTTGAGCACCATCGTGAGGGCGATGAGCCAGCCGAGGCTGCGCTGACGGTCACGGGCGCGCTGCGACGGGAGCGCCTGCCAGATGACGTAGATCGCGAGGCCGAGGTAGATCGGCGTCCAGATGGCGAATGCCTCGGTCGCCGGCGTGAGGTACGAGGCATCCGGCGAAAACGACCCGCCCTGCGCATCCTGGATCGGTGTGCCGCCGAAGGCGCCGAGGCCGACCGCGTCGCCGATGATCATGAAGACGAAGGCCGCGATCACCAGGATCTGGCGAGCCACGTCGCTGCCGCGTGCTGATTCTGTCGCACTCATGCCCCCACGGTATAACGCACCTGCCGCCCGCGGGCCGGGTTCAGGCGGCGCCCCCGTCCCCGGACCCGCCCGTTCAGGCGGCGTTGGGGTAGAAGGTGGGCAAGTGTCGTTCAGGCGGCACCACGTATCGGCGGCCGTGCGGGGATACCCACTCCAACGACCCATCATCGAGGTGGGTGATCACCCACCCGCCGTGGTGTCTCACCGTGTGGTGGCCTTGGCACAACGGGGCCGTGTTCGTCACCGAGGTTTCGCCGCCGTCGGCCCACGCGACCGAATGATCGATCTGACACTGCGAGGCGGGTTTCGAGCATCCCGGGCCCATGCACCGGTCAGCCCGCCACTTCACCAGCTTCACCAGCTCCGGCGGTGGCCGATACCTCGTGCGCCCGACCGAGACCACGGCCCCGGTTTCGGGGTGGGTGAGCACCCGCATCCACCCCGACGCGCCACCAGCCAGCTCCCGGGCGGTGTCGATCGGGATCGGACCGACCCCCTCCACCTCCGCAGGATCCGTCACCCCCTCAACACCCAGCAGAGCCAGGGCAGGGACGGTCACGACCACGGTCGCGCGGATCCCCCGCGCCTGCTCCGGGTGCTGAGGCACTGTTCCGTCGATGAGGAGGTCGCAGAACACGTCAGCCCGAATCTCATCCAGACTCCGCTCCCCCGCACCCTCGCGTTCGCCGCCGCGGGTGGTGCCACGGTCGTGGTCACGGATCACCACCGCTTTCTGCGTGACCCGCCCGAAGATCGCGTGGGCCTCCACCGACGGGACCAGCGCGTGCACCCACGACATCGAATCCCCGACCGGTTCCACCACGATCCGGCGACCCCGCACCGCGGCCTGGTGACGTTCCGTGAGCGTGGGGGCGGTTTCCCGGTCGATCAGGCGGCGTAACGCCCGCCGGAACGACCCCACCGGCAACGATTCCGCAAGCCCCAACGCCCGCCCCACCAACCGGGCAGCGACCACCGGGTCCAGCACGTCCAGGTCATCGACCAGGATCTCCGCGTGACGCACCGTCACGCCCGAACGGGAGAGGGAGTCCAACACGGTCGGGTAGGAGTGAACGAGGGACTCCGCGCGGGCGAGCATCATGCCCGCGGCGTTCTCCGTGATCCGCAGAGCCGACGCCAGCTCCAACCGGAGGGACCGCATCACCAGCTCCCGGGACCCGCCCCCATACCGGGTGACATCATCCAGGGCATCCAAGCGGAGATCATCGACCCGCGCGAACCGTTGCGCAGCAAACACCGCCTCCAAATCAGCGGCCTCAGCCACGAGAGCGACAGCATCCGGACGCGGCGGCACCCACCCAGCCACCTCCGCATCCCACTCACACACATCACCCTCATGCAGGAACGCGTCAGCATCCGAAGCCCCAAGCCCCGAATCACCCATGCCAACCTCATCCATACCCCGACACTACGAGGGGGGTCCGACATCCAAACCCCGGGCGAACTGGATCGAGTCTGGCGCGGGCGCTCCGTGTGAGAGCAGTCAGCCAGCGGCACCGCAGTCTCGGCTGCGTGGGGGTGGGTGGCGCTACGGTGATCGACATGACGGCATCCCTCTCCCCCGAGCAAGCGCGTGGGCTGCGCCACCGGGCTCAGCTGCTCGGCGGCTCGGCCCGCTCCCCGCGGGAGGTGGTCGACCGCGCGGTAGCCCTGCAGGGCCAAGATCTTCCGGCAGTCCTGCGTGCGATCGCCCTGCGGTCGGCCCCGGGAACGACCGTCGATGATGTGCGCGCCGCGTTCGACAGCGGGGCGCTGGTGCGGTCCTGGCCCATGCGCGGCACGCTGTTCGCGACTACCCCCGAGCACTTGGCTTCGCTCCTCGCCCTGACCGGTACCAGAACGCTGCAGTCGATGGCGCGCCGCCGCGAGCAACTCGAGCTGGATGACGCCACGATCGACCGCGCGCACGAGGTCGCCGTCGCGGCGCTCGAGACCGTTCCACTGCGGCGTGCCGACATCCTCGCGACGTGGGAAGATGCCGGGATCTCGACCGACAGCGGGCGCGGCTACCACCTCCTCGTCCACCTGTGCATCAGCGGGTTGGCGCACTGGGGCGCGTTCACGCCCGACGGATCTGAGCAGTTCCTCACCCTCAGCGCGACCCCACGCGAGACCGACACGGATGCCGCACTCAGCCGTATTGTCGCGGGCTATGTGGCCGCGCGGGGGCCGGTCACCCTCGACGACCTGGCCTGGTGGACGAAGCTCCCCAAGACGGGCCTGCGCGCCGCTGCGGCATCCGTCGACGGAATCGAGCTGGCACAGCTGGGTGAGAAGCCCGTGTATCTGGACGCTGAGACATCGACGTCATCAGGCTCGCGCTGGCCCGACTCTGTTGAGACGGTGACACTCGTTCCCGCGTTCGACGAGTGGATCCTCGGCTATGCCGACAGGTCGCTCGTGGCCTCGGACGCGATGTTCGACGCTCTTGTCCCCGGCAAGAACGGCGTCTTCCGCCCGGCAGTCCTCGTCGACGGCGCCGTGGTCGGCACCTGGCGCTTCTCAGCGCCCCGGGGAGCAAAGAACCGGACGCCGGTGGCCGAACTCCTCGCGCCGGTGTCCAAACGCACGGTCACCCTGATCGACGATGCGCTGAGCGCCTGGCCACACGACTGACGCGACGGGGGTGGTGACCTTCTAGAGCAACGGACGCGCGTGCCAGATGCGGTCGAGGTAGTCGCGCATCGAGCGGTCGGAGGAGAAGAATCCGCAGCGGGCGATGTTGAGGATCGCCGAGCGGGTCCAGGCATCCTGGTCCGCATACACGAGGTCGACGCGGGACTGCGCCTCGATGTACGAGGCGTAGTCGGCGAGCACCATGAAGCGGTCGTCATAAAGGAGGTTTGAGACGACCGGTTCGAAGACGGTGCGGTCGCCACCCGAGAATGCGCCGGAGGCGATGAGGTCCATGGCGGCCCGCAGCTGCGGGTCGGCCTGGTAGAAGTCGGCCGGCTTGTAGCCCTTCGCCCACAGCGCCTCGACCTCGGGCTCGGTCATGCCGAAGAGGAAGAAGTTGTCGTCGCCGACGAGCTGGCGGATCTCGACGTTGGCGCCGTCGTCAGTGCCGATCGTCAGCGCACCGTTGAGGGCCAGCTTCATGTTGCCGGTGCCCGATGCTTCCTTGCCGGCGAGCGAGATCTGCTCCGACAGGTCGGCGGCCGGAATGATGCTCTCGGCGAGCGTGACGTTGTAGTTCGGCGGGAAGACCACCTTCAGGCGCCCCTCAACCCGCGGGTCGTTGTTCACGACCGACGCGACGGAGTTGATGAGGTGGATGATGCGCTTGGCCATCGCGTATCCCGGAGCAGCCTTCGCCCCGAAGATGAAGGTGCGGGGCTGGATGTCGGCGGCCGCGACCGTGCCCGAGATGATGCGCTCGTACTCGGTGACGATGTGCAGCACCTTGAGGGTCTGGCGCTTGTATTCGTGGAGGCGCTTGACCATGACATCCAGCAGGTGCGTGTCATCGATGGTGACGCCGTCCCGGCGCTGCAGCACGTCGCTCAGGCGCCGCTTGTTAGCTGCCTTGACGGCAGCGAACCGCTCGCGGAACTCGGGGTCCTCGGCGAGCGCCTCGAGCCCGCGCAATCGCTCGAGGTCGACGGTCCAGCCGGCACCGAGCGCTTCGGTGATGAGGCTCGCGAGCGACGGGTTCGCGAGACGGATGAAGCGCCGCGGCGTGACCCCGTTCGTGACGTTCGTGAACTTGTCGGGGTACATTTCGGCGAACTCGTGCAGCACCTTGTCGCGAAGCAGTTGCGAGTGGAGTTCGGCGACACCGTTGACCTTCGCTCCCGCGACGGTGGCGAGGTAGGCCATCCGCACGGAGCGATACGGGTGCTCACCGATGATCGACATGTTGCGAATGCGCATCATGTCGTCACCGAACCTCTCGCGCACCTCTTCGAGGAACTCGTCGTTGATGCGGTAGATGATCTCGAGGTGTCGCGGCAGCAGCCTCCCGAGCAGGTCAACCGACCACACTTCGAGGGCCTCGGGCAGCAGCGTGTGGCAGGTGTAAGCGAAGCACTTCTGCGTGATCGCCCACGCGTCCCCCCACTCCATGCCGCGCTCATCCACCAGCACGCGCATGAGCTCGGGCACGGCGATGACCGGGTGCGTGTCGTTCAGCTGGAAGATCACGCGGTCAGGCAGGTTGTTCAGGTCGAAGCCCTCGAGCAGCACGTTGTCGAGGAAATCGTTGATGGATGCCGCAACGAAGAAGTACTGCTGCTGCAGGCGAAGCTCCTTGCCCTGGGGCGTCGAGTCCTCGGGGTAGAGCACCTTGGAGATGTTCTCGGCGAAGGTCTGGGCGCGCACCGACTCTTCGTAATCACCGGAGTTGAAGATGCGCAGGTCAAAGGCGTTCGTCGCAACCGCGCGCCACAGACGGAGCGTGTTGACGCGACCGTTGTGGTAGCCGGGAACCATCATGTTGTACGGCACCGCGAGCACGTTCCAGTCCGGAATCCAGCGCGTGCGCGTCACACCGTTGTCGTCGTAGGTCTCGGTGCGACCGCCGAACGAGATCGTCTGCGCCGCCTCGGGGTGCGGGAACTCCCACGGCGAACCCATGCGCAGCCAGGCATCCGGCTGCTCGACCTGTTCGCCGTTGACGAAGGTCTGCCGGAAGATGCCGTACTCGTAACGGATGCCGTACCCGATCGTCGGCACGCTCATCGTTGCGAGCGAATCGATGAAGCAGGCAGCCAGGCGCCCGAGACCACCGTTACCCAGCCCCGGTTCGACCTCGACCTCGCGCATGTCGTCCATCGAGATACCGCACTGCGCGAGCGCTTCCGTCGCGATCTCGCCGAGGCGAGCCGCCAGCAGATTGTTGTCGAGCTGCTTGCCCAACAGGTACTCCGCGGAGAGGTAGCAGACGGTCTTAGCCTGCTGCTCGCGCTGTCGTGTCTGGTCCTCGAGCCAGCGGGCCATGAGGTAGTCGCGCACCGTGCCAGCGAGCGCCAGGTACTGGTCATTGGCATCGGATGCCGACAGCGAAACGCCCTGATCGAAGTTCAGGTTCGCGAGGAACTGCTTGACGAATCCGTCTACCGACGCGGGCGGTGCGATGACGGGAGCGAGAGCGAGCGGGTGCGTGGGACGCAGGGTCGCGTCGGAGTTCTGTGTGTCGGGCACGTCACGACGATATCGAGTCCGGCGAGGTGAATCATCTTCATCCACCGATCGCCATACGAGGTTTACACACTCGTCACGAATCAGGCCCGGCACGAGAGCAGAGCGTGCCGATTGCAGGATCAACGCGGCTTTGCGGCGCTTAAGCTGAGCGGATGAAGCCGTTCATCCTGCTGGCGACCCGCGCCGAGGACGGCCCGGCCGATGAAGAGTACGAGCTTTTCCTGCGCTACACCGGTCTCGCGGAGTCCGAGCTGCGACGGGTGCGGCTTGAAGCAGGCCCGATGCCCGAGCTCGACCTCGATGAGCTGTCCGGCATCTTCGTCGGCGGCGGACCGTTCAACGCCTCGGATCCGATCGAGCAGAAGTCCGCCGTGCAGCGGCGCGTCGAGGCAGAGTTCGACGCACTTCTCGACCAGGTCGTCGCACGGGACTTCCCTTTCCTGGGGGCCTGCTACGGCGTTGGCACGGTCGGGGCTCACCAGGGTGCCGTCATCGACCGCACCTACGGCGAGCCGGTCGGTGTCGTCGAGGTGTCACTCACGGATGCCGGAAGAGCCGACCCCCTGCTGGCGGGCATCCCGCCGCGGTTCGATGCCTTCGTCGGACACAAGGAAGCCATGCGTTCGCTGCCCTCGTCGGCGACGTTGCTGGCGTCATCCGCCTCGTGCCCCGTGCAGATGTTCCGGGTGCGCGAAAACATCTACGCGACGCAGTTCCATCCCGAGCTCGACGTGAACGGCATCACCTCCCGCATCCACGCCTACACCGATTACGGGTACTTCGCACCGACCGAGGTGCACGTTCCGCTCGCGGCAGTCCGGGAGCGCGAGGTGCTGCATCCGAGCCGCATGCTGCGCACGTTCGTCGAGCGCTACGCCCGCTGACCCTGCATCTCGCGGGCAGGGCCAGCGGGCGCATATTGGCTCTTCTCGCCGGGCTACCTGATCGGTTGAATGGGTGCCAGCCATCACGAAAGAGGAGAGCGATGCAGGATGCCTCGGTCGTCGTGGTCCCGGGTCTCGGCGGTTCATCAGCCGGCCACTGGCAGTCGATCTGGCAAGCGCAGCATCCGGCATGGGTGCGCAGCGCTCCGGCATCCTGGGACGAACCAGACTTCGACGACTGGGACCGCGCCATCGCCACAGGCGTGCAGTCAGCCGGTGGGCCGGCGGTCCTCGTTGCCCACAGTCTGGGATGTCTCAGCGCAGTGGCGTTCGCGGCACACTCCCCCGAACGCGTGCGCGGTGTCTTTCTCGTCGCTCCGCCGGATCCGGACGCGCCCTCGTTCCCGACCGCGGTGTTGAGCTTCGCGACTGCCACCGCGACCCTTGCTCCCCTGCCGATTCCGACGATGGCGGTGACCAGTACCACTGACCCCTACTGCTCCGCCGACCGCTCCCCCGACATCTGCCGGCGATGGGGTGCGCGCCAGATCGATATCGGCGACGCGGGACACATCAACGTCCTGAGCGGGCATGGTCCGTGGCCCGAGGGACTCGACCTGCTTCGCCGCTTCCTGGGCGACCTCGAGGGCGGACACTGATGACCGCATCGTTCGATCAGCTCACCACGGAGCTCGTGTCGGCGGCGACTGGCCGGGCCGACCTGGTCGCGGCACTGCGCCCACCGCGGGGTCCAGTGACCTTGCCGTCGCCGCTGCCCGTCGACGAACTTGCCGTCGCAGCGGTCGGAACCGCACGGATGAGGTCGGCCGAGTGCGCCAGATGCGCCCGCACCGCCTCTCCTCCCGCGCGCTGCACCTCGGCGAGATAAGCAGCGTGCTCTCGCGCGAGCGAGCCGGCCGGATAGTCGGGTCTGACGTGGGTCAGGAGCAACAGGATCTCGGACTCGAGCTGGCGATGCGCTTGTGCGATCCGCGGACTGTCGGCTGCCTCGACGATCAGCCGGTGCACCTCGGCATGGGCGCGAGTCGTCGCCAGCCAGTCGCCCGATGCCTCCGCCAGCGCGAGCCGGTCGATGGCCTCCGTCACGGGACGAGTTACCGCCTCCGGCCATGACGCGCCATGCGTGGCACTGAGCTGCCGCACCGCTTCTGCCTCGAGCGCGCCCCGCAACTCTTGGAGCGCTTCGACCGCATCATTGTCGAGGTTTGCGACGCGTGCTCCGCGATAGGGCTCGATCGTCACGAGACGTTCGGCCGCAAGCGTCTGCAGCGCAGCGCGCACCGTGTGCCGGGACGCACCGTACCGCTCTGCCACGTGCTCCTCTCGCAGCGGTGCGTCTAGGCCCAGGTCGCCCGACAGGATGCTGGCGCGCAACGTCTCGGCGAGGGCGGCGGCCTGGGTTGGTCCCGGGTCGCTCTCACGCCGGCGCGGAGACATCCGTCTTCTCCTTCCGTGCTCCTGGCAGTGAGAGCACCACGAGTCCCGCGGCGAGCACGACAAGCCCGATCGCCGATGCTACGGTGAGCTGCTCGTGAAGCACCCACACCCCGAGGAGCGTCGCCCCCAGCGGCTCCGCGAGGGTGAGCGTGGCAACCGTGGTCGGAGCGAGTCGCCGCAGGCCCCACCCGAACAGCAGGTACGCGATCGCCGTGGTCACAACACCGAGCCAGAGCGCGAGCGCAAGGCCCGCGGGTGTCAGCAGCCACGCGGGCGAACTTGCCAGCAGAATCGGCAGGCTCACGATCGCTGCCACCCCGAAGACCGTGCCCATCGCGGCCTGGAAGCTCCAGCCGCGATCCATCAGCAGCTTGCTGGCCAGCGCATAGAGTGCGTACGAGGCTCCCGCGGCAAGCGAGGCAAGGATGCCGAGTGGTCCTACCCCCGCCGCGCCGGCTCCGCCCACCACGCCAGATACGAGCACGACACCGACCAGCGCGATGGCCGTGGCAACACCCCACCGCACGTTCGGCATCCGTCGACGAATGAGGGCGTCGAGGATTCCCGTCACGATCGGGGCGGACCCCAAGGCGATGACCGTACCGACGGCCACCCCGTTGAGGCGGGTACCGGCGAAGAACGTCGGCTGATAAGCAAGGACGCCCGTGGCCCCGACCGCCACGATGACCCACGCCGGTGCGCGGCGGGCGGCAGCAACAGCCGACGGCGCTGTGCGCGGCATCCGTGGGCGGGCAGCCAGCGCGATCGCACCGAGAATCCCCCCACCGATGAGAATGCGGGCGGCGCCGACCGAGAGCGGCGATGCATCGACATCGGCGAGCGCCTGCGCCGTTCCCGTCGTCGCGAAACACAGCGCGGCAAGCAACACGGCGATCACTCCGGACACCGGAACATTGTTACACAATGTCCCCCGCTCGGGGGCTAGCGGGTCGCCGGCTGCACCTAGAAACTGGCAGCGCGGGCTACCGGCGACGACGGCGCGTCCGGATCGGAAACCACGGGCAAGACGGTTTCAAAGACGACATCGGCCCCTGACTGCAGGATTCGCGTGTTCGGTCGGCGGGTTCCGATCCCGGATGCTCGTCGCTCGGCAGACGGAAGGGTTCCCGGCGATGCGACCGTGACAACCAGGCGATCATCGCTCGGAACGGCAAGCGAAACGGTGGCCTCCCGCGCTCCCGAGTGCTTGACCGCGTTGACGAAGGCTTCAGTGACCGCCTCGGCGGCCAGCTCATCGGTCTCCTGATCACCCAGCGCCGTAGCGGCAGTGGCCGAGACCGTGTAGGCGATGTCGAGGACCGCTCGCCACGCTGAGATGACGCGACCGAGGGAACCGAGGGGACCGTGCAGCGATCCGCGCTCGACGTCTCGCTCGTTGACCGGCCCTTGCACTCGATAGAAGGCGGCATCCGTTCGCGCACGGAACTGGGCGACCTCACCCACGGTGGGCTGTCGCTCATCGGCCTGTGCGGCAAGGATGACGCACTGACCTTGCACGCCGCCATGCAGGATGCCGACCGCATGGCGCAACGGATCCGATGCCCGAGCGCTCTCGCGTGCCGCGTCTCGCGCCGCACCCGCGAGCAGGTCCTGCGACATCGCCGCCGCGAGGCGCGCCTCGCGCAAGGCGTCAGTACAGACGGACACCGAGATGGCAAGACCCGGCACGGCAACGATGCCGACGTACGCCACCAGGCCGATGTCGGACAACAGCGTCACCGACAGCACGGCGACAGCACAGCCCGCCAGTACCCAGAGGAGCAGGAACAGCACGGGCCGCCAGCGCCCGCCGGGTCGCGGAAGCAACCGGCGGCCAACGAAGCCCGCGGCCAGGTCGATCGCCAACAGACCCATCACCCCGAGAATCCCGACGCTGAGGCCGCCCTGCATGATCGAGAACGGAAGAGTTGCCACCGCATAGACCGCCCCAACCATCAGGAGCGGCGGGTTTGCCAGTCGCTCCGAGATCGTGCGGGGCCGCAGGGCGGATGCCGTCACCGGACCAGGCACCGGAGCCGAGGCATCCGTTGCATCAGCGCGCGCCTCGAGCAGGTGACTCTCGCGCCGCACCTCTTGGGCGTAGGCGCGCACGCTGTCGAAGTCGACGGGGCGAGCCAGCAGCACGTTGCGGGATGCCTGGAGTCTGCGCACCGTCGCGGCGAGCACCTCTCCAACCTCGTCGGCCTGAGCGCGCGCCCTCTCGAGGCTGGCACGCATCGGCGCCAGCGCTCGTTCCAGGCGCGCGTTGATCGCTCGCCGGCGGGCGTATTCCGAGAGCGTGATGCTGACGAGCGAGAACAGCGCAATCCCGGCAACGATGTTCGTGACCACACGCGGGAGGAAGACGCCAGCCGTAGCGACGTCCCACAGCCACCGCGATAGCAGGTCGTTCAGCGGTGTTCGGATGATGCAGATCACCAGCAGCGTCGTCAGGACGGCAGCCCCGCGGGCAGGTCGTGAGCGCCAACGGCGTTCTGCGACCGCCGCCGGCAGGACGAGAATCGCCAGCACGATCCACCCAAGCACACCGACCACCATGGCCTGCAGGTATCCCGTCACCGACGCACTGTTGACCGTCGGCACACCCACGATGGCAGCGAGCACGAAAGAGAGGAACGCGCTCCATCGGTTGTAGAAGGAGCCGTCGGTGACGGCGCGCCACCAGATCTCGGCGACTCCCGTCACCCGCAGACGCTCCCACACCTCGATCACCTTGCCCCAGATTCAGACAACCGTATCCCGCCGCGGGCGAAACGCGTCAGGTGCCTTTGGCCCTACCCCGCGAAAGAGCAGTATCCGCGGCTGTCAGCACGAGGGTTGCAGTCGCGTAAACGACGAGATCCCGCGGGTCGAAGACGGTGCCGAGGACGAGCATCGCCGGAGGGAACGCGTTGCCCGCCGCCAGGGGGACGCCGGTGAGCTGGAACAGCTCGATACCGACACACCACGCGAGCGTGACAGCACCGACGAGGAGCGGATGTCGCCCGGGCATGATCGCGGTAAGGAAGGCATACACGGCAACCGCGTAGAGCGCGTCCCCGGCAATGTCGGTGGCTGCCGTGTCGGGCAGGAAGAGGTGAACGCACAGTCCCGCTGCGATCACCATGAGCAGTACCGCGAATCCCACGACGCGCCGAGTGCGGGTGCGGCTGCGGCGCGTGACATCGGTCATGCCCCTACCGTAGGGCGACGCCTGACACCGTGATCGTCACCCGTACTCCGAGTCGCGGGAGGCGTACTGTCGGAGTATGACCGGTAGCGCCGAGTGGGCTGCTGAGCTGCTCCCTATGCCGACATCGGCGCGGGCGGCCTACCTCTCAGCCCATTCCGGGCTTCCTGGTCCACGCGCGAATCTCGAGCTGGTCGCAGCGTTTGCCCCTCTCGCCGATGAGCCCACCATCGACGCACTCCTGGCGACGGGCGACGAGTACCACGCCATGTGCGCGGCTGCCGCGCTCGGCATGCGAGTCGAGGGCGCGGCATCCGAAAAGCGCGCCCGGGAGCTTGCCGCCGACGCCCGGTGGCGCGTGCGCGAGGGCGTCGCGCTGGGCCTCCAGCTTCTGGGTGACGCCAGGCCCGCGGCGCTGGCATCGATCGTGGATGCGTGGGTCGACCGCGCCCATCCCCTCGTGCAGCGCGCCGCCCTCGCAGCAATCTGCGAGCCGCGCCTGCTGCGGGATCCTCGGATGGCAGAGCTCGCGCTGGACGCCTGTGAGCGCACGACCCAGTACCTCGTGAGTCAGCCGCCTGCGGAGCGGAAGACCCCAGACGTCCGAACCCTGCGACTGGCGCTGGGCTATTGCTGGAGCGTGGCTGTCGCCGCGGATCCGATGCGTGGCCTTCCCGTCTTCGCCGCCCTCGATACCGGCGATCCCGATGTCGCATGGATCGTGACTCAGAACTGCCGCAAGAAGCGCCTCTCACGCCTCCTCGACAGCTGAGACCGGGGCGCCGTTCGCGCCCCAGGGGCGGTCACGCGCTCAGGTGGTTCGCACCGCCCGCAGCACGACATCCTCGACGTGGTGGCCACTCACCGCTCCGGCGGGGCGCGGCCGCGTCTCGTGCACGTCGATCCGCCACCCCTCCGATGCGGCGAGCGCGGCCGCGATCTCGGTGACGCCGGCGTACGCATCCGGGTCGAACATCGGCGTGTGTTCGACAGGGTCGAGCCCCTCGCGCGCCCACGCCGTGTCGTGGGAGACCACCAGCAGCGTGCCGCCGGGAGCCACTGCACCCAGAAGGCTGCGCACTCCCCTGCCGTCGGGAGTGCGGGCGAACGATCCGTATTGCAGCGAGACGAGGTCGAACGTCTCGCCGGCGTAGGGGTGGATGCCGTTGGCATCCACGTGCCATGTGCGCACGGCCAGTCCCCGACGCCGCGCTTCGTGCTCGACGCGGGCGAGTGCGCGGGAGGAAACGTCGGATGCCGTCACACGCCACCCGCGCTCGGCAAGCCAGAGGGCATCGCCGCCCTCGCCCGCCCCGACATCCAGAACAGTTCCCGGGGTGAGTCCGTCGACCTCAGCAACGAGCGTGCCGTTCGGGTTGCCGCTCCAGACCTGCTCGCCGCTGTAGCGACCGTCCCATTCGGTCTCGACGCCCGACGGGCGGGAGCTTGCGGCGAGATCTTCGTCGGCCAGGCTGAACGCGATCTGCGCGCCGACCATACTGCCGTTCGCGGCGGCGGGAAGCACCTGCAGGCTCGGGTCGACGACGTTACCTGCCGCGAAGACGCCGTCCGCGGCCGTTCGGCCCGTGGCATCGGCGATCAGCGCATCACCGAACCCTGTCGCGTGGGGAGTCGCTTCGAGCCCCAGACCGGCGAGCGCTTCGACGCGGGCATGGAACCGCGCGCCGACCAGCACGGCGTCCGCGGCGATTCGCGTGCCGTCGGTGAGGTCGATGCCGAGTGCGCCGTCAGCATCCGTCACCCGTGTCACGGTGCCGGCGATCACCGTGACACCGGATGCCTCAAGTCGGCGCACCGCCTCGGCATCCACCTCGACACCGTCGTGCAGCACGACGGTCAGAGTGTCGGTGAGGTGGCGCATGAGCGGGGTCGGGTGCAACGTGAGCGGGCTCGTGACGATCTGGACGACGCGCTGATCGCGCACCTCCCAGCCGTGACAGAACGGGCAGTGAATCACCGAGCGACCCCACCGTTCGCGCAGGCCGTCGATCTCGGGCAGTTCGTCGGTGATCCCGGATGCCACGAGCACACGACGCGCGAGCAGGGCCCCTCCACCGGAGAGTTCGAGGCGGAACAGATCCCCGTCGCGGTGAACGTCGAGGACGCGCCCCGACAGCACCTCTCCGCCGTAGGAGCGGACTTCCTCCCGGCCGATCGCCCGTAGCTCGGCGGGCGGCGCACCTTCGCGCCCGAGGTAGCTGTGCATGTGCTCGGCCGGTGCGTTTCGCGGTGTGTTGTCGTCGATCACGATCACCGAACGGCGCTGGCGGACGAGCTGGAGTGCGCCGGCAAGGCCGGCAGCCGAGCCGCCGATGACGGCGACATCGCACCGGCGAATCATCGCGGGACCGCGGGTGTGGTGGTGAGACGAGTCGTGGGTGCCCATGCGTCGAGGCTAGACCGGCCTAGCGTATAGTGGATGCCAGCTTGCAATATCCGCAAGAGCAACGGATGCTGGACTCATGACAAGCACGGATGTCGAGACCCTCGCGCGGATGCGATTGCGCAGCATCCGCACCACCCTCGGGTACTCGCTCGATGAGATCGCCGAACGCAGCAACCTCAGTGCGTCAACGATCAGTCGCATCGAGACCGGTAAGCGCGCGCTCAGCATCGACGTTCTTGTGCCGCTCGCCGAAGCCCTCCAGGTGAGCGTCGACGACCTGCTGCGCGCCGAGGATGACGACGATGTCGTCATCCGACCGACTCAGCGCACTGATGGGGCGCGCACGACGTGGGCGCTGAACCGTGTCAACGGCCGCACGATGGCGATGAAGATGCGCCTGGAGCCGGCGCCCGAGATCCCCGCCACGCGGGTGCATCCGGGTTTCGACTGGTTCCTCGTGCTCGAGGGGCGGGTTCTGCTGCAGCTCGGCGAACGGCGCATCGAAGTTGCGCAGGGAGAGGCTGCAGAGTTCTCGACCATGACTCCCCATGCCATCAGCGCGATCGATGAGCCCGCCGAACTCGTGATGATCTTCGACCGCGAGGGTCAGCGCGCGCACCTGCATCGGTGACGTCGCGGTGAGGTTCCCGCTCACCCGGGCGCGGATGCCGAATCGCGCCAAACCGACGGAGCGACTAGCGTCACACCTATGGCTTCTTCCCTCGAGAACGTAACCGACGAGGTAGAGCCTCCTCGATCCGAACCCGCTTTCGCTGAGCTCGGTCTCAACGACGCGGTCATGAAGGCGCTCAAGGATGTCGGCTACGAGACGCCATCCGCCATCCAGGCCGCTACCATCCCTCCCCTGCTGTCAGGACGCGACGTCGTCGGACTCGCCCAGACCGGCACGGGAAAGACCGCTGCATTCGCGCTGCCGATCCTCTCTCGACTCGATCTGTCGCAGAAGACCCCGCAGGCGCTCGTGCTCGCCCCCACTCGTGAACTCGCCCTGCAGGTCTGCGAGGCCTTCGAAAAGTACGCATCGCACCTGCGCGGCGTGCACGTGCTGCCCGTGTACGGCGGACAGGGCTATGGTCAGCAACTCTCCGCTCTGCGCCGCGGCGTCCACATCGTGGTCGGCACCCCCGGCCGCATCATGGACCATCTCGACAAGGGCACACTCGACCTGTCGGAGCTGAAGTACCTCGTGCTCGACGAGGCCGACGAGATGCTGAAGATGGGCTTCGCCGAGGATGTCGAGACGATCCTCGCCGACACCCCGAGCACCAAGCAGGTGGCCCTCTTCTCGGCGACGATGCCCGCGCAGATCCGGCGCATCTCGGCGCAGTACCTCAAGGATCCCGAAGAGATCACGGTCAAGACCAAGACCACCACCTCGGCCAATATTTCGCAGCGGTACCTGGTGGTGTCGTACCCGCAGAAGGTCGATGCACTCACCCGCATCCTCGAGGTCGAGAACTTCGAGGGCATGATTGTCTTCACGCGCACGAAGAACGAGACCGAGACCCTCGCCGAGAAGCTGCGCGCCCGCGGATACACGGCAGCCGCGATCAGCGGCGATGTCGCGCAGGCGCAGCGCGAGCGCACCGTCAATCAGCTCAAGAGCGGCAAGCTCGACATCCTGGTGGCAACGGATGTCGCGGCCCGCGGCCTCGACGTCGACCGCATCAGCCACGTCGTGAACTACGACCTGCCGATCGACACCGAGTCATACGTCCACCGCGTCGGGCGAACGGGACGAGCCGGTCGCACGGGAGCTGCGATCAGCTTCGTCACCCCGCGCGAAAGACGCATGCTGACCTCGATCGAGAAGGCCACCCGGCAGCCGCTGACCGAAATGAAGCTGCCGAGCGTCGACGACGTCAACGCGACGCGACTCACGCGCTTCGACGACGCCATCACGGCGGCGCTCGCAGACCCCGAGCAGATCAGTATCTTCCGCGACATCGTCGCGCACTACGTCGAGCACCACGATGTTCCCGAAGCGGACGTCGCAGCGGCGCTCGCGATCGTCGCGCAGGGCGATACGCCCCTACTGCTCGAGCCGGATGCCGCGCCCGAGCCGCGCTTGGCGCGCGACACGCAGGACCGACCCGAGCGTGGCGGACGTGACCGCAACGACCGCTCCGATCGCGGCCCCCGTGGCGGTGGGCGCGCGCGAACGACCTACCGAATCTCCGTTGGCCGGCGCCACAAGGTTGAGCCGCGCCAGATCGTTGGAGCCCTCGCGAACGAGGGTGGTCTTCGCCGCGAGGACTTCGGCGCAATCCAGATCCGCCCTGACTTCTCCCTCGTCGAGCTGCCGGCGGATCTCTCGCGTGACACGCTGAAGCGCCTCGAGAACACGCGCATCAGCGGCAAGCTCATCGAACTCAAGCCTGACCGGTTCGGTTCGTCGGCTAAGCGCGAAGACCGCCCGACCCGCCGCTGAACCGCTGCGGAGGGAGTGCCCGTCGTTTCGACGACGTCTCAGCTGTCGCGCACGTTCTTGTTCGCCCCAAGCGAACCTGTGAGGCCCACATCTTCGGGGCGTACCGTCAGGTCATGACGACACAGACACGAACGAGCGGCCTCGACGCCGCAACGCTGGGCCTCGGATCGGTGCTGGTGGCTTCGTTGCCTGCGGCGTTGATGACCGACGAGGCCCCTGACCGCTACACGGTAGAAGCGGTGTTCACCCGTCGCCCCGAACGCGACGAAGTGACGCAGATCCTCGGCAGCGGGACGCGGGATTTTCTCGCGAGAGCGGGATATCCGACGGTCGAGGTGATGGTCTCGGATCGTCGGCTGGAGATCGCGAACACGAATCTCGAGGAGCTGCGAGATGGCCTTGCCGGCGTGCTCGCGGATCGGCTCGCTGAGATCGGCGAGGAGCTCCGTGCCGAGAGGGCGGTAGCCGCCGCGCGCTTTGAGGAAGCGGCAGCGAGCGAGCAGAGCCGCGCGGCTGCCGTAGCAGCACTCGCGGAGTCCGTGACGTTCCGACGCACCGGCATTGCGAATGCCCCGCACAGCTCCGCCATCGACAACACGGATCTGGATGCGAGCTACCGGGCGCAGATCGATGAGTGGAGCGACGAGGGCGGTCACGCGCGAACACGCTCGTGACGCCGGGATGCCGGTGGACTGAGCACACCCCGCTCGGCGGACCGACATGGTGCTGAGGGTCGGGATGCTGGCCCCGGTCGCCTGGCGGACGCCACCCGAGCACTACGGCCCGTGGGAACGCGTCACGAGCCTCCTCACGGAGGGCCTGGTGCGACGAGGCGTTGCGGTGACGCTGTTCGCGACAGCCGACTCGGTGACCGAGGCGGAACTCGATGCGGTGGTTCCGCACGGCTATGAGGGCGATCGGCTGATGGACGGCCGTGTCTGGGAAGCGCTTCACGTCGCGCATGCGATCGAGCGGTCGGGAGAGGTCGACATCGTCCACAACCAGATGGACTGGTTGCCCCTCGCGTTCAGCTCGCTGTGGGATGTGCCCCTGGTCACCACGATTCACGGATTCTCGGGGGCGGGCATCCTGCCCGCCTACGAGGCGTCATCCAGCGCGTTGGTCTCGATTTCCGACAGCGATCGTTCCCCGGCACTGGATTACGTCGCGACTGTGCACCACGGCGTCGATGCCGCAGAGCTGCCGCTGGTGGTCACCCCCGACGACTACCTCGTGTCGTTCGGGCGAATCCACCCCGACAAGGGAACGGCGCAGGCGATCGAGATCGCCTGGCGCGCGGGACGTCGGTTGGTGGTCTGCGGCATCATCCATGACCGCGAGTACTTCGCCTCCCAGGCGGAGCCCTATCTGGACGGCGACTGCGTCACGTTCCGAGGCTCCGTCGGCGCCGATGAGCGCGCCCAGGTTCTCGGGAATGCCGCGGCATTGCTGCACCCGATCGACTTCGACGAACCGTTCGGGCTGTCGGTCGTCGAGGCAATGCTCTGCGGAACTCCCGTGGTCGCCTATCGCCGCGGGTCGATGCCAGAGATCATCGATGAGGGTGTCACGGGCCGCACCGTCACGACCATCGGGCAGGCCGTGGCCGCCGTCGATGAGGTCACCGTGCTGGATCGCCGCCGCATCCATGAGCGAGCCGCGCTCCGCTTCGGTGTCGAACGGATGGTCGATGACTATCTCCGGGTGTACGAGCAGGTGCTGGCTCGACACGCGCGGACAGCTCACAGGCGGTGGGCGTAGGATCAGGTCACAGCGCCCGGAAGGTTCCCCGTTCGGGCGTGAACCGGATCACGCCACCATCGCCGCGATCCCACGAGGGATGCCGCCGGCAGACGTCTCGCCGCCGCCCGAAGACATCGCCCTTCGGGCCCACCGAGGAGCGTCGTCGTGACCCACTTTGGATTCCTGAGCACCTATCCGCCCACTCGCTGCGGCCTGGCGACGTTCACTGAGGCTCTCGCTGATGCGCTGACTGTCAGCCCGATGGACGATGCCGTCATCGTGCGCGTGCTCGACGCTCCTGATCTCACGCGAGCCCGTGACGCGTACCGATCGCCGCATCTGAGCGCGGAGCTCATCGGCGGCGGCAGTGGAGCCGCCGCCGTGGCAGCTCTCAGCGCCTGCGAGGTTGCGATCGTCCAGCACGAATACGGCATCTACGGCGGCGAAGACGGCGACGAGATCATCGCCGTGCTCGCGGCCGTGACCACCCCGACCATCGTCGTGTTGCACACGGTGCTCCCCGCGCCGACCGAACACCAACGCGCGGTCCTGACGCAGGTATGCGCCCACGCATCCGTGACCGTCGTGATGACGGATGCCGCCCGCGAAACCCTCATCGAGCACTACACCGTCGACAGCTCGCTCGTCCACGTCATCCCCCACGGCGTGGCGAGCATCGCCGTGGGGACGGTCGCGCCGCACGCCCGCAAGCGCGTTCTCACCTGGGGGTTGATCTCACCCGGTAAAGGCATCGAATGGGGCATCCGGGCCACTGCCCGACTCATCGCCCCTGACCAGTCCCCTGACGTGGAGTATGTCGTTGCCGGACAGACCCACCCGAAGGTTCTCGCTCAGGACGGCGAGAGCTATCGCGCCGAGCTCACACGCCTGGTTGAAGAACTGGGTGTCGAATCCTCAGTGCACCTGGACGGCCGTTATCTCGAGCGTGACGAGCTAGCCGCGCTGCTGGCAGCATCCGATGTCGTGCTCCTGCCCTATGACTCCCGCGACCAGGCAACCTCGGGTGTCCTCGCAGAAGCAGTAGCCGCCGGCATCCCTGTCGTCGCCACCGGCTTTCCCCACGCGGTCGAACTGCTCTCGGGTGGCGCGGGCATCGTGGTCGCGCACGAGGACCCGGAGGCCATCGCCGCAGCGTTGCACACGATCCTGACCGGAGACACCGTCGCGCGCCGCATGCGGGATGCAGCGCTCAGTGACGCTGCCGACATGAGCTGGCCTGCGGTCGCCGAGCAGTACCGACTCCTCGCTGCCGGCATCGGCGCGACGGCCGCCGCCTGATGGCTACGTCGGCACGATTCGGGCATCTGCGCGCACTCACCGACGCGCGCGGGGTCTTCGAGCACGCCCTGCTGGACATTCCACGCCGCGAACACGGATACTGCGTCGATGACGTCGCCCGCGCACTCATCGTGGTTGTGCGCGACCCCGATCACGACGACCTGCGGCAACTGAGTGAGATTTATCTGAGTTTTCTCGAGAGTGCGCTCGGGGCGGACGGCCTCACGCACAACCGGATGAACGAGTACGGCGAGTGGACCGACCAACCCGGCATGGGCGATTGGTGGGGTCGGCTCATCTGGGCTCTGGGCACCGCCGCAGCTCGTGCACCCTGGGCATCCGTGCGCGCCCGTTCGCTGGACGCCTTCCACCGAGCCGCACAGCAGCACTCCTCACACCTGCGCACCGTCGCCTACGCGGCGCTCGGCGCCGGCGAGGTTGCATCGATCCGCCCGCACGATGAAGCGGCCGAGCGCCTGCTGCGTGCACTGGTCCTCGCCGTACCGGCTCGCGCCGAGAACGGCTGGGCGTGGCCGGAAGCCCGTCTCTCCTACGGCAACGCATCCATTGCCGACGCACTCATCACTGCCGGCGCGGCGCTGCGCGATCGCGCGGCGATGGACCGCGGATTGGAGCTGCTCGGCTTTCTTCTGGAGGGCGAGACATCCGGTGATCGGCTCTCGGTGACCGGAGTCGGCGGACGCGCTGACGGGGAGGTGGGTCCGTTCTTCGATCAGCAACCGATCGAGGTCGCCGCCCTGGTCGACGCCTGCGCGCACGCCTACGAACAGACGAGCGACGTGAGGTGGCACAGGGGTATCGACCTGGGCTGGCAGTGGTTCCTCGGCGACAACGACAGCGGGATCCCCCTGGTCGACGCGGCGACGGGAGCGGGCTTCGATGGACTCGAACGCGGCGGACGCAACGAGAACCGTGGCGCGGAGTCGACGCTGGCGGCGCTCAGCACGTACCAGCAGGCACATCGCCTGGGAGTGGGAAGCCGCGCATGATGCTCGTCCGCACGCACGACGCGGAACTCCATGCCGAGGCGGACCGCGTGATCGGACAGCTGTTTCTTCCCGGAGAAGAGTCGGCGGCAACGCATTCCCGAGCGACGGAAATCGTTGCGCGAGTGCTTGCGATCGACGACGACGACGTCGAGGCCGCCGTCGCCGGCCTCATGAAGGACTTCAGCGCGCGCCATCCCGATCTCGGGGCGATGTTCCTGGCACACGCGGACGCGGTGAGCTCACGACTCACAGGCCCTATCGAGCTCAGCCACTCCCGTCGGCTCCTCCTCGGTGCGAGCTTCACGGCGGAGTTCGCGCTCGAGGGCGCTGCGCTGTGCAATCCCAGTGCCGTGGAGCATCCTGACCAGAGCGGCCTCGAACCCGGGCAGCTGCGCGTCGCGATCGCCCTCCGCGCGATCGGAGAGGGTCACCTGTCCTCCATCGGATTCGCCGAGGCCGTCATCGGCCCGGGGCGTACCTGGACCTTCCAGGACCGCCGGAAGCCTCCCTGGCGCGCGCAGGTGCGAGACGGAGACTGGAGCCTCGGGCACTTCCGGGCGATTGCGGAGCACGAGGGCATCCTCAATGAAACCTCTCACGTGATCCTGCGCGAGCTGCCGCCGCGATTCTCGGCGGCGGATCTGAACGTCGCCGTTGCCTCACTGCCCACCGAGCTCTCTTCACGCCCCGGCAGCCGTGGACAGATCGAGGCGTTGCGCGCCATCGCGGCATCCGCCTATCACGCGAGCTTCCCCGTCGAATCGGAGCTGAGCCAACGAGTCCTTACCCCCGTTGCGGCCGAAGAGCATCGCGGCATGGAGGATGCCCGGTTCGTGCGGGTGGTCGACGTCGAGGGAAGCGTCGAGTACCGTGCCACCTACACCGCGTATGACGGGCGCGACATCGCTCCTCGCCTCATCGTGACTCCCGACCTTCGCGACTTCACGATTCACCGGCTGGCAGGCAATGCCGCCCACAACAAGGGCATGGCGCTGTTCCCGCGCCGGATCGGCGACAAGCACCTCGCCCTGTGCCGCACGGGTGGTGAGAACATCTCCCTCGCCGAATCCGAGGATGGCGTCGTCTGGACTCTTACCGGGACGGTGCACGAACCACGCGAGGTCTGGGAGATCGTGCAGACCGGCAACTGCGGGGCGCCGCTGGAAACCGAGCACGGATGGCTCGTCCTCACCCACGGCGTGGGGCCGATGCGCACCTACGTCCTGGGCGCGCTCTTGCTGGACCTACAAGACCCAAGCCGCGTGATCGGCCACACCTCGTTGCCGATCCTCGAGCCTCGTCCCGGGCACAGCGACGGCTACGTGCCCAACGTCGTGTATTCGTGCGGCGGCCTGATCCACGAGGGAGTGCTGTGGATCCCGATCGGCATCGCCGACGCGCGCATCGGCGTGTGCTCCATCGGGGTCGCGGAGTTGCTCGCGGCGATGACCAGCTGAGCACCCCCATGGCGGACACGCGCCAGCGTTCGTCCTTCCCGGAGCGGGTACGGCTCCTCCGCAACGATCTGGAGCACCGATGGAGCGCACGGTCACGAGCACCCTGGTGCTGGAGGTCACGGAGCCGGCTCACCTCGTCTTCACGATCGCGGCGGCAGGTGTCTACCCGGCGATCACCGAGCGCTTCGACGCGACAGTCAACGGCACACCCGTTCCCGTCGTGGAGCTGGCGGATGCGCACCGGACGCGGCTGCACCGGCTACACGTGGGGTCGGGTGAACTCGTTGTGCACTACGAAGCGACGATTCAGGGTGCCGGCGCGGCGTTGGGAGCCAGCGAAGTCGAGCTGCTGAGGCATCTTCGTCCGAGTCGGTACTGCGAATCGGACGAGCTCGCTGCCACGGCGGCAGCTGAGTTTGCGGGACTCGATGATCCCGGCGAGCTGCTGCTGGGCGTGTCGTCGTGGGTCGGCACGCACCTGCAGTATGTTCCCGGTTCGTCCTCTCCCACCGACGGCGCCGTCAATACTCTTCTCGCCCGAAGAGGCGTATGCCGGGACTATGCGCATCTGTGTGTCGCGCTCCTTCGAGCTCGGGGCGTTCCCGCCCGGGTCGCTGCGGTCTATGCGCCAGGCCTGATGCCGATGGATTTCCACGCGGTTGCCGAAGCGTGGGTCGATGGCGCGTGGCGGGCAGTGGACGCAACAACGCTCGCGCCCCGATCAACCCTCGTCAGGATCGCGACGGGGAGGGATGCCGCCGACACGGCGTTCCTCAATGTCATCGCCGGGCGCGCCCGCCTGGTCAGCACCCAGGTCACGGCGATTGTCGACGAGATCCCCGGAGACGACCTCAACGAGCTCGTTTCCATCGCGTGAGAGCGCCGGCCCACAGGACGGCCTGACCGAGTTGGCAGGAATCCGCAGGAGGACGACGCGCCTCCACACACAGCGGGTGAGCGCCCGCTGAGAAAATCAATCGTGCGCATCGCCGACTTCCCCGTCCCCACGACGCCGGCAGCACGCGGCGCACTCGAGCTCGCGCAGCAGTACCAATCCACGGCGATGACGTCCCATGCGTTACGTTCCTGGCTCTGGGCCGAGGCATTTGCACGAGTCGACGGCGTATCAGAGATCGACCATGAACTGCTCTACGTGGCCGCCGTCCTGCACGACATCGGCACGGTGACCGAGTTCGACAACCACACGATCTCCTACGAGCACGCGGGCGGACATGTGGGCGTCGCCCTCACCGCCGGCGCCGGCTGGGATGAGGCTCGGCGCACACGGGTACTCGAGGTCATCGTGCGCCACAACTGGCCGCGGGTCGACTCAGCGATGGATGCGGAGGGATACCTTCTGGAGATCGCGACGGGCCTCGATATCTCGGGGGCCAGGCCGGATGCTGTTCCCGAATCCTTCCGACGCGAAGTGCTCACCGCATACCCGCGCGGAGCGCTCGCCGCCGAGTTCGGCGCCTGCGTGATCGAGCAGGCGGCCCGCAAGCCCGAGACTGCCGCCCGACGACTCCTCGACGGGGGGATCATTACCAAGCTCGCTGAGAACCCCCTGGAACGCCTCATGTGAGGCGGTCGTGCGCGGACTGACACTGCACATGAGCCACAGTGAGGGCTTAGCCTCGATCCACCGATGAGCCGTGGGTGTGCCGGGGCGGCATGATCGGGGCGCGGTGACGCGTCGAGGGCAGGGTT
>NZ_JBNVBV010000011.1:0-50339 GCF_052274505.1 Microbacterium sp. F2 | reverse complement strand
TCTATTCTTCCTGATCAGAGGGGCATTTCTACGTCACGACGCTCGCTCAACGCCCCGTCCATCGGTGGATCGAGGCTAAGTCTGGGTCGTTAGGAGAAATCATCCCGAACCACCTCGGCGCAGGGAGACAAGGGCTAATGTTGTTGCGCGACGGTCCCCGATTACGTCTAGCTGATTGAGGTCGGCCGATGTTGGGGCCGGAGGCGCAATCTGCACGATTGACTCAACGATCTCACCCCCCAGGTGTCCCTCGGCCTCGGCCCATCGAATGATCGGATGTTCATCTTCCGGTTCGAACGCGGTCGCGAGGTAGAGGGACAAGAGGTCAATCCCGTCCCAGGTGCCTGAGTCCAGCATCGTTGTCGTTACGGTACGCAGCTGCACCGGGCTGAGCCGCGCGAGGCGGAAGTACGCGGCGGCCGACCCCGGTTCAGTCAGACCCGCAGCGGTGGTGGAGGCCAGTTCGTTCACGAGGCGGGGGATTGCTTCTTCGGCCATCGCCTTGAACGCGGACAGAATTTCGGGATCCGACGTGAATCTCTCGAGCACATTCGAGACGTCGACAGAGAGGTTAGTTCCAGCGAAGAGGGCGCTCCTACGGAGGGCCTGTGTTTGGTCGGCGTCCAAATCCCTGATCACTCTGGCCGAAAAGGCGCGCAACGCTCGATCGCTTCGCTGAAAGGCGTCGACCATAACGGGTGATAACGCGTCATAGACGCTGGCCGCCCACTCAAGTAAGTACGGACGCGACTCATGACATCGACCAATATTGCGCTCAACGGCCGAGAGAGTTAGGCGCGCAGAATCAGTCCACAGTTCGTTCAGGCCGGACGAGGCGGCCGAACTCGGCATGTCGGACAGGAGCCGTGCAATTTCTACTTCGGACACCGCTCCTGGTGGTACCTCAAGCCAGAGATAGTGGTCGGCGAAGTCTCGATCGCCCATGCCGCGCTCCCGCTCGGGGTATTGAGCGATGTTGTTCGAGCCAGCCCCTAAGCCAAGCGAGGGGAAGTGCTCGATGAACGATTCGAGCAAATCCTCCTTGATGGCTAGGCCGCTCGTGGCGGTGGAGAGGCGATTCAATACTGTCGCGGCTCTCCGCTTTCGCTCGTCTTCGCCAACAAGCATTTCTTGGCCGGTCAGGAATCGTCGCTCATCGACGATCACTTGCCAGGCGTCCGGAGCGAACATTCGCCAGAACAACGATTCATATAGGTCGCTCGCCGGGAGCTCCTGCCAAAGATGCGCTGGCACTGAGGTTGCTAGATCAACAAACCGCTCCGCAGCTCTAGGTGTCGTGATGACTCGGGAGAGCAGACCTTGGAGCCGATAATCCATCACCTCGTCCAGATCGGCGGTAGCGTCCCCGAGTCCGGTATGAATGGGCAGCCGCCTGAAGAGCACCGCTTCTATCTGATCCTGCGTTAGCGGGGGAACCGCAAATCGGTGCTCAACGATCTTCTCAAGGTAACGTCGAGCACGTTCCGGTGACCCCGCCGCGAGCGGGGTCTGCTCAAGCAAGTGCTGCAGGGTGACCTCGTCGTATGCCAAGAGATAGTGCAAGCCAGGCACGTCTCCCACCAGCCTGACTAGTTTGAATACCGTAAGTAGCTCGCCGGGGCTCAGACGATCGAGGTCGTCCATGACGACTAGCAGTTTGCGGTTGGTTCGTCGGAGGCCTTCGGCAATCGCGGCTCTGATCCGCTCGGGCGTGGAAGCCATGAGATGCTCACCGATCGCAGTCACAGGCCCACTGACGTCGACGCCCCCAAACTTGGCCGCAGGACCGATCGACTGGAGCAGCGACGCGACGCGCTTGCGGGCGCGTTGTACTTCAAGCGTTCCTTGGACAAGGAGCGAACTGAAGCCGGCGAAGAGTGCACCGTCGTCCGCATAGAACCATGGGTTGAAACTGACGAGAGCGGCGTTCGCAGCGGTGAACTGCGGATCAGCAGGCAATCTCTGTCGGATATGCGCGAGTATCCAAGACTTCCCAGCTCCCCACGATCCAACCAGAGCCGACACGCTGGAGCGGTCACCATCCGACACCCTTCGTGCGAGCTCAGCGCTGAATCGCTCCGCCAGCGGTTCCCGCCCGAGATCGACCTCCATGCTGGGACACTATCCGACCGGCGCTCCCCCGCCGCCGCCATGAGAGGGGCTCGCGTACATCGCTTGTCTGCTCGACGCATGGCACGGGCTTCCGTCCCGACGGAACACGCACGTGGGAGATTCCGGTCCACGTGAATGAGGTCTGCGGGTAGTGCCTGCAACTCGTGGGTTCGTGCACTGCTGCGAGACAACTCACGAATGCCGCCGCGCTGACCAGCATCCATCGCGCGAACGCCAGGCAACACTCGCCGGTGGTTGAGCCGCCATGTCGGACGCCGCCTGCGTCAAGCGTCCAGACATGTGGCGCTTGCCACCTGCGCACGAGTGCAGGGTGGGGGCCGCCCGGTCAAGTCGCGAGACACGGCTCCCAGAGAACGGGGGCTCTAGCGCTGACCTGGGGCACTCGTTGTATGGACATGTAGCTTCGCCTCTCGCCCGGTCGTAGGCCAAGAACGCGTGCGGCACTCGAAGGAGTGGGGACGTGACCCTGTAGCGGAGCGCACACTGAGCCGGGCGGACTTCGGTGACTCGATCGGTAGCCTGAGTGGGTGAACCCGCTCGCCCCGTTCGACCGCCAAGATCCGTGCTGGTGCGGGTCCGGAAAGACGTACCGGCTTTGCCACAAGCGCTTCGCGTCACCACGTCATCCGCCGGGAGCACCTGTTCCCCCAGACGACGATGAATTCATCAGTCTGAGCCCTGATGTGCGACTCGCGCGGTCGGCCATCCCATCAATGATGCCCGCCGGTACGCCTCTCACTCTGCCGCCGGAAACTCCCACCCCAAGACCTCTTAGCGCGACAGCGTTCGATCGCGCTGTCGCTTCTTCGTCGCTCGACGATGACCCGGCCTCGGCACAGGAACTCGGGCGCGCGCGCATCGCGCTATTGCGCGAACTCGCCGCTCTCCCCGAACGTGACGCGCCGCTTGAGGGCCGGTACGTCGATGCAATTGCCTCCTTCGCAATCGATGCATGGAAGACCTCCAGTGCTCTTCGTCGGCTCACACCAAGGCGCACAATCGTCTGGAACGAGGAACTCGCGGCGGACAAGCTCATCGCGCGCACCATGCTCCTGGCTGATCACGTCCTCTATCCGGACAAGCTCTTGGACGCCCTCGCCTCCAAGCCCACAGCCCTGCGCCTGCGAACGCTCGCCACGGATGAACTCAAGCTCGAGCATCTCCTTAGGGCAGGGCACGTGCTCCCAATGCCGGACAGCGTGGCGCAGTACACCGGAAGCGTATTGATTCGCGAGGCGACAGAGACCGCTCTGGCGAACGACTCCCTGCTCAAGTTCGTGCGGTCTCAGCTGGTGGTGGAAGGTCCGACCGCCCGCGAGGTCCTGTTCATTAACGCTATCGACGACATCGAGAACGATTCCGGAATGTGGTTCTACGGTCACACCGGGCCCGATGCTGTTGATGAGAATGAGCGGTCGATCGGCTTTCGCATGCTCCAGCAGTACGATCCTCACCACGACTACTCGGCGTGGATCAAGCAAGAGTCGGATCGGGCCACGGCCAACTATCTGCAGCGCACCGAACGGCGTCTCGTTGTTGCCGATGTTCTTGGGGCGGAATACGTGGCGGCCTCCCCATTTGAGGCACGCATGCTCCAACGTCGAGATACCACCAGCCCGAGCCTCACTAACGCAACTCTCTGGGCAGATGTTCCGGCTCTGGCGGACCTCTCAGCACGGGACCTCGCACGCATGTTGTCCGCTGAGGACGCTGTCGAGGATCTTCGGGCGCGAGTACGGATCGCGATGGACGCCGCACCCGACTTCGGCTCCCAGATCTCCTCAATCCGCGCCGTCGCCGCCGATATCGAACAGTCCTCGAGAGTGCTCAACAAGCGCATCGGCACCTATCGCAGCCTTACTCTCGCCGTTCCTCTCATCACTGGCGGGATGGGGCTCGTAGTCGGCTCTGCCGGTGGGATGGCGGGGCTGTCCGGCGCCGCGCTTGGGCTCGTCGGCACCATCAGCCCTGCTATCGCGGAACGCCTGAACCAGCGCCGAGAGGCGGCCTTCCTCTTTACACTGCCGAAGCGGAAGAGGAAGTGATGCCTCAAGACTAGGCACCCGCGTGGCTTCCACCGCTTCTGGGGCACGCGCCGCCTCAGGATCGCGGTCCGCGCGGTCGCAGAACACGGCGGCGGCGTCATTGGGCTGAAGCCGACGCTCCAGCGCCAGGCACTTGGGCGCGGCAGTGACGAGTGGACTGGGCAGGGTCTGGTCACCATCGAACCGGGTGAAGAGCTCACACGGATCTGCCAGGATGTCGCGGCATTCGCACGTCTGACCTGAGCAACCCGTCGCACGGCAGCCGCGGGTCAACGGCGGCGGTAGGCATCCCGTCGGTGCTCGATGGTGACGATCTCGATGAGCAGCCGGTTCTCTTCGATCCGGTAGAGCACTCGGTACTCGCCGCGGCGCGCGGAGTACAGCGGCGCGAGTGGCTCGCGCAGGGGTTTGCCGAGTCTTCGCGGGTTCTCGGCCAATGGTCCGACGATGAACTCGAATGCTGCTGCCGCAACCGGTTCGGGGAGAGTGATCTCGAGGGCGCGTCGCGCCGATCGCGTGAAGACGACCTCGTAAGGCGTGCTCACCCCGCGAGCCGGCCGCGCGCGATCATCGCGGCACGCACCTGATCCGCCGACGACACGTCACCGGACTCGAGTTCCGCGATCGCGGTGCGCAAGGCGGCAACCTCCTCCGGATTGCTCAGGATGTCGACCGTCTCGACGAGCGAGTCGTAGTCCTCTGCGCTCATCAGCACCGCGACTCGTGCGCCGTTGCGGGTGATCTCGAAGCGCTCGTGCGTGGTGACTGCCGAGTCGATGTGCTTGCTCAGCGCGGCGCGGGCGTCGGCCAGCGAGAGAACCGTCATGTACATAATTCTAGCGCGGAGATTGGAAGGTGCCATTGGCATTCCGTCGTGTGAGCGCCGCTCCCGCGGTTGGTTCTGTTCCGTAAGTGCTGCTGTTTCTTATGCCGCGAAACATGGCGCGTTACGGAACAGGAAGTCGCGGTCGGCCAGAGCTACTCGTCCTGCCGCGTGGATCAGGTGAAGACACCCAAAGCCGCATATTCGGTCGCGAGCAGCACCTGCACCACCCGAGGTCTTGACCGGCCGCGGGAGGGTCGATCGGGCGTGAGGAACGAATCGGTGACAACTGATCGTTAGTGTCGGGAGGCGCTGACGGGGAGGATGTCATCATGCCCGGTCCCTATCCCAGAGAGTTCCGCGAAGACGTTGTCGCGGTCGCTCGCAGCCGCGAGAGCGGCGTCACCATCAAACAGATCGCCATCGACTTCGGCATCAGTGAAGCAACCCTGCAGAACTGGCTCCGCCAGGCCGATGTTGAAGACGGCAATCGACCTGGTCAGACCGCGGCGGACGCGGCCGAGGCTCGGGAGCTGAAGAAGCGGATCCGGTTGCTGGAGCAGGAGAACGAGGTCCTCCGCCGTGCGGCGGCGTATCTGTCGCAGGCGAACCTGCGCCTTGGTGGCTCCCCAAAATGACGTACCCGCTCGTTGCTGAGCTCGCCGAAGCGGGGATTCCCGTGACGGTGTCGTGTCGGGTCCTCAAGCTCGCAAGACAGCCCTACTACCGGTGGCGCAACGCCCCTGTCCGGGACGCGGACGTGCTCCGCGCGTATCGGATCAACGCGCTGCATGACGCGCATCACGACGACCCGACGTTCGGGTATCGATACCTTGCCGACGAAGCCCGTCGGGCGGGATGGCGGATGAGCCGGCGGACGGCGTGGAAGCTGTGCTCGCAGGCCGGGATCCTCTCGTCCGCGCAGCGCCGGCGACGTGGGAAGGGCAAGAAGGCCGGCCCGCCGGTGTTCGACGATCACGTGCAGCGGGTGTTCCGCGCCGATGCCCCGAACCGGCTGTGGCTCACGGACATCACGGAGCATCGGACGAGCGAAGGCAAGCTGTACTGCTGCGCGATCAAGGATGTGTTCTCCAACCGCATCGTCGGCTACTCGATCAGCGACCGGATGACCGCGAAGCTCGCCGTCGATGCCGTCCGCAACGCCGTCTCTCGTCGCGGTGAGGTCGCCGGGTGCATCCTGCACGCTGACCGGGGCAGCCAGTTCCGCAGCAGGGCGATGGCCCGCGAGCTGCGCCGTCATGACATGGTCGGATCGATGGGTCGCGTCGGCGCCGCCGGAGACAACGCCGCCATGGAGTCGTTCTGGTCGCTGCTGCAGACGAACGTCCTCAACCAGCAGCGGTGGACGACCCGGCAGGAACTCCGGCTCGCGATTGTCGTGTGGATCGAGCGGAAGTATCACCGCCAGCGCGCCCAAGACACCCTCGGCGGCTTGACGCCCATCGAGTTCGAAGCCAAGCTAGCCGAGCCGCACACACTGGCGGCCTAAACCGAACCTGTCACCAGTTCGTTCCTCACGCCCATCTACCATTGCCGCATGGTCGAGCGCAGCATCCGACCCATTGTCACCGTGCCGGACGTGGTGGGGTTGCCCTTCCACGTCGGGCGCGATGTGGCGGCCGAAGCGCGCGTTGCACTGGCGAATCCTGACCCCGATGGGCCAGCCATCGGGACGCTGGCGTGGCCTGGGCTCTTCTACATCGTGTGGCAGCATCCGGAGCCGGGAACCCAGCTGCGCGAGTGGGACTCTGTCGCCGTCCGGGTAGTCAAGCACGGTGACGCGACGGATCGAGAGCCGGCAGACCCGCTCGATGCGCCGCCCGCTGATTCGGCGCACGCGCAGCCCGATCGGGAGCAGTATCTCGACCTCACCGAGGATTGACTCGTCCGACTAGGGACCGTCGCCGATGGCCAGCGCTCGCAGTTCTACTGGGCCGGGTGACCGGCAAGGGTTACGCGAGCGTCGCTCAGAGCCTCTGCAGCGCGTCGCGCACTCTGCCGGCTGCCTCCTCGGGCGTAACGGCGGGGATGCACTGGTGGTCCAGCGATGCACTCTATTCGGCGGCCGACGGAGGGTGCGCGAAGGACACCTGGGAAGCGCTCGTGTACGGACCCCACCGCCCGAATACCTCGGATGCGGTCGCATCGATGTAGCCGGCCTCGGCGAGTGCCCAGAGATCGTAAAGGTCTCGTGGGGCTTCCCGGTCGCTCCACGAAGACAGCTTCGACGCAACGAACGCTGCGGGGGTGAGTACTCGTAGGCGCGCGGGTGGAGCGTCGCTGTAGCGCTGCTCGATATCGACGATCTCGGTGGGCCACTGCGGATAGCCCTCTGACGACAGCAACTGGATCTGCACGCGCACATCCCCTACCTGCATCACGGACGGATGCGGGTGTCTGGTCTCCCTCAGCCGCGGGGTGAACGTCACCGTGCCGAAGCTACGGCGCAGTTGACGGGTGACAGCCTCCTCGATCTCGTCGGCAACTGCTGACCTGTCGCCGAGTGCGATGAGGTCGATGTCCTCCGAAAGACGTAGTTCCGTGAGGTGTGTGCGCGCGAGGGCGGTACCACCGAAGAAGACGATGTCGTCGGTACCCACGCTGCTGATGGCGGCGAGTGCGTGTGAAATGACGTGGTCTCGGGCGACCTGTTCTGAATCAACGCCGAACGTGGCCTCGATGTGCTCTCGTTCACCGTCATCGAGGACCCCGGGGACAGGCTTAGCCATTCGCCGTCTCCAGTCGCTCGCGCATGTCCCGTGCGCCGGCTGGCACGAGACGAGCGCGCGCGACGATCTCGGCAAACTCATCTGGCTTGACCAGGGGCGTAAGGTTCTCCACGGCGCCCGCGACTTCTCGACCGAGTCCATCGCGATCCATGCGGCCCAGGAGGTCGAACAGGGTCTGCTCGGGTGTCGTGACGAGTCCCTCACCGAGTCCGGTGCGTTCCAGTACGAGCTCAAGGGCGTCCATCTTGCGAGGAACGAACTTGACGAGCCCACCTCCCTCAAGGGTGACGGGTGCGTAGCCGCGTCGAGGCACCGCAACCGTGGCGACGCCGATAGCCCGTGGGATGGCAGCCCAGTGGCGCGCGGCGCTGACTCCCATGAGGGCAACTTCTCTCGCGCCGAATCGCGCCGTCGCAACTGCGAGAGCGGCCGCCTCCAACGGTGGCTTCCAAGTCCGACCATCGCGGCCATCAGGAACCGCCGTATAGACGCCATGAGCTAGCCGCACCAGCGCGCCCTGCTCGACCAGCCGGTCCGTTGTCCGCCAGGTGTTCCGTGCCAGCTCGGGGACCTCCTTCAGGCGCAGGGTGCGAAGCGGTGCCCGCGCGACAGCGCGCACGATGTCAACGTCCGCGGCCATACTTCCCCCTCTTCTCATTGGAAGTATACGCCGAGCGTCTATTTACGATGAGTAAATTGGTGGAGCACTCGGCGGCAGGCGGAGGATCCTCGAGCCGGGCGTTAGATGGCCGCCTCTACGCCCCGCCGGTGTACACGAACGCGACGCGGGCGGAGCCGTCCCCGCGAAGGTGCCAGCGGTTTCGCAGCGCACCGGGGTGGGCGACGGCATCCCCGGCGCCGAGTTCCCAGATCCCGAGGCCTTCGATCTCGAGGGCGATGGCGCCTTCGATGACGTAGTGGATGACTTCGCCATCCGTCTCGAACCAGTCCCCGACCTGCTCGCCGGGGCGGATGACGTACTCCTGCAGCGAGGTCTCACCGGCATGGATGACGCGGGTATGGGCGGTGTCGGATGCCTCAGAGACCGGCACCCACGTGGCATCCGCCGCCCTGGAGACATGGACAACCGCGGGGTCGGGGTCGGCCGGGAGGAGCGCGGAGGGGGAGATATCGAGGGCGTTCGCGATGCGGTACAGGGTCAGCAGCGAGGGCATCGTCTGGCCCGACTCGATCTGGCTCAGAAACGGCTGGCTGATCTCGGCAGCCGACGCGAGCGCCCGCATCGACAGCTTCTTCTCGGTGCGCGCCTGCCGCACCTGCCGCCCGATTCCGACGCCGATCTGTGTCTCGTCGGATGCCGCACTCGGCCCCTCGGCGCTGGTGCGGGCGGGAGTGGACACCGCTCCAGGATACGGCGCTGCCCACAGCCGACCGGCGCGCCTAGTCGGAGACGAGAGAGCCCACGAGGTGGGCGATGCCGTAGTCGTAGGCGTCGTCGAGATCACCGCCGAGGCGGAAGGCCCCGGCGAGCTCCATCGTGACGAACCCGGTGGCCCACGCCGTCAGCAGCCGCGCCGCGTCGAGCGCGTGCTCCGGCCCGACGGCGGCCGTGGTCGCGCGCAGGGCTGGCGCGCTGGTGGCGGCGAGCTTGTCGGCATCCACCCCCGCGGTGAACAACAACCGGAACGCCTCGGGTCGCTCGTGCGCGAAGCGGCGAAAGACGAGCAGCAGCTCTTCGATCCCGGATGCCGCATCCAGGCGCCCCGTAAGGTCGTCAGCCGCGGCGCCGCCGACGAGCCCCAAGAGTGTTTCGCGGTCGCGCACGCGCTTGTACAGCGAGGGAGCTTTCACCCCGACATCCGCCGCTACCGCCTGCATCGTGACCGCCGCGACCCCGCCCGTTTCGAGCAGGCGCGCTGCTGCGCTGACGATCTCGTCGAGCGATGTTCTCTTTGGTGTGGGCATCGGACCTCCATGGCTACGAACATAAGCTATCATGGCTAACGTTCGTAGCCATCCTTCTGAAAGGCCAGTCATGAGACTCGCACCATCGCTGCACCGCATCGGCAACGACATCGTCGCCGCTTACCTGATCGTCACGCCCGAGGGCATCACGCTCATCGACGCAGGACTGCCCGGCATGTACGCCGACCTCACCCGCGAGCTGGATGCCATCGGTCGCTCCGTCGACGACATCCGCGGCATCGTGCTCACCCACGGCGACAGCGACCACGTCGGGTTCGCCGAGCGCCTCCGCGCCGAGCGAGGCATCCCGGTCTTCGTGCACGCCGCCGACGCCGATCGCGCTCGCGGCGGTGACAAGCCCAAGACCCCGATGGGCCCGACCCGGATCGGCCCCCTGCTGCAGTTCGCCGCCTACGGCATGCGCAAGGGCATGCGGCCGCGCTGGCTCACCGAGGTGCGCGAGGTCAGCGACGGCGACACGCTCGATCTTCCCGGCGCGCCCCGCGTGATGTCGATGCCAGGCCACTCGCCCGGCAGCATCGCGATCTTCTCGCCCGAGGTCCGGGCCGTCTTCGTGGGAGACGCGCTCACGACCCGCCACGTGCTGACCGGTCGCACCGGCCCCGGCCCGGCTCCGTTCACGGATGACCCCGCCGAGGCACTCGTCTCGCTCAGCCACATCGCCGAGCTGGATGCGGACTGGGTGCTTCCCGGCCACGGACCCGCCTTCCACGGCTCACCCGCCGCAGCCGTCGAGGCCGTCCTCGCCGCGGCGCAGGTCTAGGCCACCCCGGTCCGACCGGTCCCTGCCCGGCGAACCCCGGTTCAGTCGCGTCGTGTTGCGGGTGCGGATGCTGCGCACCCACACTTCGGCGCGACTGAAGATTCTGGGCCGGAGGTGAGAGGTTGCCGTGCCCGGTTCGGTCGCGTCGTGTTGCGGGTCAGGATGCTGCGCACCCGCGTTTCGGCGCGACTGAAGATTCTGGGCCCTAGCCCTCCCGGGTTCAGTCGCGTCGTGTTGCGGGTCAGGATGCTGCGCGCCCGCGTTTCGGCGCGACTGAACAGTCTGCGCCCTAGCCCTCCCGGGTTCGGTCGCATCGTGTTGCGGGTCAGGATGCTGCGCACCCGCACTTCGGCGCGACTGAACGATCTGGGCTACAGCCCGGCGCGACTGAACGGCGCGGGGCTGTAGCCCGGCGCGACGGAACGCCCCGGGCTACTCGCCGCGGGCGTTGTAGACCAGGGAGTCGCTGGCGCCGTAGGCGCGGTAGACCTCGAGGGCCTCGTCGCGCCCGACATCCTGCGTCACCCGGATGCCGCGCGCCTCGAACTGCTCGGCCCAATCGGCGACCATCGGGCCCTCATCGAAGCCCGACAGCTCCTCGAGCTCGGGACCAGACCCCGCGACAACGAGAGACCGCACCCCGCTCCACATCGTCGCGCCGTAGCACTGCACGCACGGGCGCCAGTTGACCACGAGCGAGAGGTTCGCGCCATCCGCGCCGAGGTCCCAGCGGCCCAACCCCTGCTGGGCAAGCCCCAGCGCCATGACTTCGGCGTGCCCCGACGACTTGCCGGTCGAGAGCACGACGTTGACCCCCGCCGAGACGAGCTCGCCGGTGTCGTCGTTGACGACGATCGCCGCGAACGGACCGCCGTTGCCTTCGCGCCAGTTGCGGTCGGCGAGGCGGTTGACCAGGGCCATCCGCTCCTCGAGCGTCGGCAGCACGGCCGGCAGCGCATCGGCCTCGTCGACCAGCCACGCGGGCAGGGTCATGGTGAAAGATGTCGCGATCGGCATGGGTTACTCCGCAGGTCGGATGGGGGCTGGTTCAGGATGCTGCGCCAGGCGCCATACGCGCTGGCGGGTGAAGGGCTGGTGGAAGGGCCGCTGCCCGAGCGCCCGAGCGATGGCGTTGCCGATCGCGGGGGCGACCGGGTTGTAGGGGGACTCGCTCATCGACTTCGCCCCGAACGGACCGACGGTGTCGGAGGTATCGGCCAGATACACCTCGGTCTCGGGAACGTCGGCGAACTGCGGGACGCGATACACCCGGAACACCGGGTTCACCACCGCGCCGTCTTCGACGAGCACCTCTTCGTACAGGGAGCTGCCCACGGCCTGCGCGACGCCACCCTCGATCTGACCGCGCAGCTGGGCCGGGTTCATCACGGTTCCGGCATCCGCCGACTGCACCGACTGCAGAATCCGCACAACGCCCGTCGCCGGCTCGACGGCAACGCGCACCGCGTGCACGTTGAACGACACCGACCGCAGGTGCCCCTCCTCGTCGCCGGTTGCGAACAGGCCGTTCTCGTCCCGCTCGGCCGGGTCAGCCCCAGCGACCAGCGAAGCAAACGACACCACTCGTGCGGGCGTTGCGACCCCGGCATCCGTCAACAGGCCGGCATCCGGATCGGTGCCGGTCTGAGCCGCCGCGAGCTGCAGCATCCGTGTCCGCAGCGACTGGCATGCGGCGGCAAGCGCCTTGCCCGCGACGGTGATCCCGGTCGAGGCGAACGCGCCGGTGTCGTGCTCGACGGCGTCGGTGTCGGCAGTCCACAGGTGCAGTCGCTCGAACGGCGCCTCGAGCACGGATGCCGCGATCTGCCGCAACACGGTGGTGGTGCCGTTTCCGAACTCGGCGGTGCCGGCGCGCACGACGAACGTGCCGTCAGGGCGCAGCGCGACCTTCGAGCGAGAGACATGCCCGTTGGGGGCGATCGTCGCAATCATCGCCACCGCCATGCCCTCGCCGACTGCCCAGCCCTGCGGCGCCGCCACCCCGTTGCCGCGGCGCAGCGCATCCTGCGCGAGGTCGAGGCACTGGTCCAGGCCATAGCTGCCGATGATGAGGTCGCGTTCGTACGGGTCCTCATCCGGATGCAGTGGATCATCGGCCCGCACGATGTTGCGCCGCCGCAGCTCGAAGGGGTCGAGATCGAGCTTCTCGGCGAGCATGTCCATGGCGGATTCCACGCCGAGCATGACCTGCCCGAGCCCGTAGCCGCGGAACGCTCCCGAGGGCACGTTGTTCGTGTAGACGGCCTCGGCGTCGATGTGGCGCACGGGCGTCCGGTACACGGTCGTCGACTCGGCAACCCCGTGGAACATCACGCCGATCGCGTGGTTGCCGTACGCACCGGTGTCGCTGAGCACGTCGAGCTTCATCGCAGTGAGGGTGCCGTCGGTATCCGCCCCGAGCGTCACCGAGACGCGCATCGGGTGCCGCAGTGACGCGCGCGTGAACTGTTCGGTGCGACTGAACTCGTACGTGACGGGCCGGCCGGTGCGCAGTACGGCGAGGGCGACGAGGTCTTCGGTGAAGATCTCCTGCTTGCCACCGAACCCGCCGCCCACGCGCGCCGCGAAGACGCGGACGTTCTCGCGCGGCAGGTCGAACACGTGCGCGAGCTCGTCGCGGGTGAGGAAGGGCACCTGCGTGCTCGAACGGATGACGAGCCTGCCGTCGTCGTCGAGCCAGCCGACAGCGCCGTGGGTCTCCAGCTGTGCGTGCGTGACGCGCGAGGTCTGCCACGTGCCCGTCACGGTCACCGTGCTCGCCGCCAGCGCCGCGTCGATGTCACCCCCGTGGCCTTCGTGCAGCTGCGCGACGACGTTGCGGGAGGCATCCGCGACCCGGTCTTCGGGAGTGCGGCCCGGATGCAGTACCGGCGCTCCCGGCGTGCGGGCTTCTTCGGGGTCGAAGACGGCGGGAAGGATGTCGTACTCGACCTGCACGAGCCGGGCTGCCGCGTCCGCGGCGGCGGCGGTCTCGGCGACGACCGCCGCGACGCGCTGTCCGATGAAGCGGACGGTGTCGTCGAGCACCCGGGTGTCGTCGGGGTCGTCGGTTCGGTGCTCGTGGCGGCCGGTCGAGAACCGCGTCGCGGGAGCGTCCTCGTGCGTGAAGACCGCAACAACCCCCGGGACGGCGAGGGCGGCATCCGTGTTGATCGAGAGGATGCGGGCATGCGCGTGCGGCGAGCCGACCACGCGCAGCACGAGCGAACCGGCAACGGGCTCATCGAGCGTGTATGGCTCGCGACCCTGCACGATACGGCGCGCGGGCTCGGGAATTACTGACGCCCCAATGCCGCCGGAAGCGACAGACGCCGAACCCGTCTCGCGCACCGGCCCCATCACCGCGGCAGTGATCGCCTGGCGGATCGGACGGTAGCCCGTGCAGCGGCAGAGGCTCCCCTTCATGCGGCGGTCGAGTTCGGGCAGGTCGGCTTCGGTGAGGGTGGATGCCGTGACCGCCATCCCCGGCGTGCAGAACCCGCACTGGAACCCGAAGTGTTCGACAAGCTGCTCCTGAACGGGATGCAGCTCGTCGCCCGGGGCAAGGCCGCCCGCGGTCGTGACGACAGCACCATCCATGCGCTGCGCCGGCACGATGCACGAGTGGACGGGCTCGCCGTCGACGATCACCGCGCACGCGCCGCAGTCGCCGGCGTCGCACCCCTTTTTGACCTCGGTGTGTCCATGCTCGCGAAGGAATGTACGCAGGCACTGACCAGGAGTGGGGTCGCCCTCGAGGTCGGTGCCATCGACCGTGAGCCTCATGCCGCGTCCTCCATCGCCAGGTCAGCGAGCACCCGCTCGGCGAGGACGGCGGTGACGGCGCGCCGCCAGTCGGCCTCGCCGAGGGCATCGGTGAAGAAGTCGGTCGGGGTCGCGACATCCGCCCGCAGCTGGGCGTCATCGGGCAGGCCCGGGTACCGGAAGACGTGAGGGGCGAGGGTGGATGCCGTCACCGCGATGACGGTCGAGCCGTCTTCATCGCGACGGCCACTCACGACGATGCCCGATCGACCGAGTTCAGCGAGGGCCATCTTGTGCAGGCTCACGCGGGCGCGCATCGCGGCCGCGGGAACGTCGAGCGCGCGCAGCACCTCGCCGGGCCGCAGCGTGTTCTTCGCCTGACCCGTGATGAACTCCGCGACCGGCTGTCGACGTTCACCGCCATCCGGCGTCCAGATCACCGCTTCCCCCTCGAGCGCCGCGAGAAGCGACACCATCGCCGCCGCCGTGAACGACTGGCACACGTTGCCGCCAACCGTCGCCGTGTTCCATACCTTGAACGACATGAGCAGTGCGTGCGCGGCATCCGGGATCGCTCCCGCGGCGTGCCAACCGTCAGGCACCGGGGTGTCGAGCTCGCCTCGCGACCACGCGACGAACCGCGCGATCGTGCAGGTCGCGGCGATGCGGAGCCCGGCATCCGTGATCTCGACCTCGGGCCAGCCCATGCGGGTGATGTCGACGAAGCCGGTCACGTCGGGCTGTGGTTCGCTCATCAGCCACGTGCCGCCAGCGAGAATCTTCTCTCCGGGCGCAAGAGCGAGGTCGTCTCTGGTACGCGCGAAGCGGTAGGAGGTGACCGAGGTGATGTCCATGAGCCCCTCCCTCCGGCATCCGATGTTGACTCAGCGAACACTCCGAGTGAATCAGTCGAGGATTTCGCGAGTGTTTCGCCGTGGCACGTGCCAGGCTAAGTCAGTCGAGAGGAACCCGGATGCTCATCACCGGAATGGTCTTCGCCGCACTGGCCGCCCTGCTGCACGTCTACATCTTCTGGCTCGAATCCCTCGCCTGGGGCGGAGCCCGCAGCCGGGCCACATTCGGGGTTCGCAACGACGCCGAGGTTGAGATCACTCGGGCGTTCGCGTTCAACCAGGGGTTCTACAACCTGTTCCTCGCGATCGCCGCGATCCTCGGCATCGTACTGGCCGCGATCGGCTCGGTTGCCGTCGGCGTGACCCTCATGCTCGTGGGAACCGGCTCGATGCTGGCCGCAGCCCTCGTGCTGTTCGTCACCTCTCCCGACAAGCGTCGCGCCGCTGTGACGCAGGGCCTCTTCCCGCTGCTGGCGGTTGTGAGCCTTGTCATCGCCCTGCTGATCGGCTGAGTGCGGGACTAAAAGCCGACTCGCCCGACGTTGTGCTTCGGGTGCGCTCGTTCCGGGTGATCCTCGCTGAGCGCCGCACCAGCCATCCGTACAAAGGAGAATCATGCGCGCACTCGTGCAGCACCAGTTCGGTGACCCGGCAGAGGTCCTCGCCGTCGAGGAGGTCGAGCTTCCCGAGCCCGGACCCGGTCAGGTGCGGCTGAAGGTCGTTCTCAGCCCCATCCACAACCACGACCTCTGGACTGTGCGGGGCGAATACGGCTACAAGCCCGAGCTTCCCGCGCGCGCCGGCACCGAGGCGCTCAGCGTCGTCGACGCGCTCGGCGACGGCGTCACAGGCGTCGAGGTCGGGCAGCGCGTCGTCACGGCATCCGTGTTCGGAGTCTGGTCCGAGTACGTGATCGCGCCCGCAGCAGCGCTCATTCCGGTGCCGGATGCCGTTGCCGACGAAGCCGCAGCACAGATCATCTCCATGCCCCTGAGCGCGGCGAGCCTGCTCGAGTACCTCAACGTCAGCGAGGGCGACTGGATCGTGCAGAACGCCGCGAACGGTGCCGTCGGGCGTCTGGTCGCGCAGCTCGCCGCCTCACGCGGGGTTCGCGTGCTCGGCCTCGTGCGCCGCGCCGCCGGCGTCGACGAGCTCGCCGCGGTCGGCATCCACGATGTCGTCGCGACGGATGCCGAGAACTGGCGCGACCGCGTCGCCGAGATCACCGGCGGCGCATCGATCCGCGCCGGTGTCGACTCGGTCGGCGGTGCATCCGCCGGCGACGTCACGTCGCTCCTCGGTGAGAACGGCACCCTCGTGATCTTCGGGGCGATGGCATCCCCGACCATGGAGATCCCGTCGGGTGACGTGATCTTCCGCCAGCTCACGGTCCGCGGATTCTGGGGCAGCAAGATCAGCGCCGCGATGGATCCCGCCCACCGCGTCGAGCTGATCCGCGAGATCATCACCCTCGTCGCGCAGGGAAAGCTCGACCTGCCCGTGTCGCAGATCTTCGGCCTCGAGCAGATCGCTGACGCCTCGCGTCTGAACTTCGAGCCCGGCCGCGTCGGCAAGGTCATGCTCCGCCCGTAAGCCCAGGCGCGAGACCGCCGTCAGAGCTCGAGCTCGACGGCGGTCTCGAGGGCTGCCTCGATCGAGCGCATCCAGCCCGCCTGCAGGTCGGCCTTCGTGCCCGAATAGAGCGATGCGCCGTCGACGAGGTTGCTCGAGCAGGCACACACCATGCCGGCGCGAAGGCCCCGGAGGCGCGCGACGATGTAGAGGGCGGATGCCTCCATCTCGACGTTGAGGATCCCCATCGTGTTCAGCTGCGCGATCCATTCGGGCGTCTCGGCATAGAACGCGTCATCGCTCACGCTGATGCCGCGGAACGAATTCGTTCCTGCAGCCCCGGCGATGCGCTCAGCGTGACGGGCCAGTGCGGTGGTGAGCTCGAGGTCGGGCACAGCGGGGAAGCCCTTCGGAAGGTAGGCGTCAGTCGTGCCGTCGTTGCGGAAGCTGCCTTCGCTTACGAGCAGGTCGCCCGGCGCGATGCCCGGCTGCAGGCCCGCCGAACTGCCGACACGGATGAAGGACGTGACGCCCACGCGCGCAAGCTCTTCGACCGCGATCGCGGTGGAGGGGCATCCCATGCCCGTCGAGGTCGCCGTAATGTGGCGGCCCTTGTACCAGCCGGTCATCGTGCGGTGCTCGCGGTTGTGCGCTACCTCTTTCACGTCGGTGAGGAACTCGGCGACGAGCGGCACCCGGAACGGATCGCCGGGCAGCAGAGCAACGCTGGAGACCTCGCCGGGCGCAATGGCGATGTGATACTGGCGGGCGTCGAGCCCTGCAGCTGACTTGTCGACGACGGACATGGGTACCTCCTGGGTTCTGAGACGATTCGGGTCGTCGCAGTCCCCGCCCTGGCGCCGGAGCCATGGTTGATAGGACGTGCTCTGCCGCGACGCTAACACCGCGCTGTTTCGCGGCTGTTTCCCGGGCGCGACCAGACCCCGATACGCTCGCCCGCATGACGGCGTGCGGAATCGTGTTGGCTGCCGGGGCGGGGCGTCGATACGGACAGCCGAAAGTCTTCGCGCGCGCCGCGGACGGGGTGCTGTGGCTTGAGCAGGTCGTCGTCGCGCTCCGCGAGGGCGGATGCAGTGAGGTGCTCGTCGTCATCGGTGCCGAAGCAGAGCGCGCGGTCTCGATCGTTTCGACGCTCGGCGCGGTGAGCGCGGTGGTCGCCGCCGACTGGGAACTCGGGCTGTCGGCGTCAGTTCGCGCGGGACTCGCGGGTGCCGCGAACACGGATGCCGACTCCGCCGTCATCGCACCCGTCGACGTGCCTGGCATGCCGGCATCCGTCGTGGCGCGCGTGCTTCGGGCAGGTGCTGGAGGGGAGGGGCTTGCCCGCGCGATCTATGACGAGCGGCCCGGGCACCCGGTCGCGATCGGGCGGGATCACTGGGAGCTGGTGGCAGCATCCGTTCACGGCGACTCGGGCGCGAACCGGTACCTCGCGACCCACGCCGCGGTTGTCGTCGAGTGCGCCGACCTCTGGGATGGCTTCGACATCGACACTCGCTAGCCGGGCTTGCGTGCCGAACCCAGGACAGGGAGTCGGGGGTCTGGGGTCGGCGAAAGGGAGCTTTGCTCCTGCAATCGTGCCAGGTTCGGCGGGCGCGCCCCGACGTGGCTGTGGCCTCAGGTGCGGAGAACGACGTTGATCGGCTCTTCGCCGCGCTGCATCCGTTCGGCCTGCGTGCGAACCAGATTCGCGATCCGGGGTCGCATCGCGGTGGACGCGCCCCCGACGTGGGGAGTGAGTAGCAGTCCGGGCGCCGACCACAGCGCGTGACCCTCCGGCACCGGCTCCGGGTCGACGACGTCGAGCGCCGCACGGATCCGGCCCGCGTGCAGATGGCGAAGCAGGGCCTCGGTGTCGACAAGGCTCCCGCGCCCGACGTTGACCAGAAGGGCGTCATCCGGGAGAGCCGCGAGGAAGGCGTTGTCGACGAGTTTCGCCGTCTCTTCCCCACCCGGCAGAGCAAGGATGACGATCTCTGTCTGGGGGAGCAGACCCGACAGCTCGTCGAGTGCGTGGACCACGATCCCGTCCTCAACCCGCGTCCGGGTGGCGACAGCCTCGACGTGGGCTTCGAAGCCGCGCAGTCGCGCCGCGATCGCCGTGCCGACGCCGCCGAATCCGACGATGAGCACCCGGCGGTCGGCGAGGCTCGGGGGGAACGCATCGCCCTCGCGCGCCCCCGCCCAGCGGCCCTCGCTCTGGGCCGCAACGAGGCGCGGGATCTGGCGCTGCGCCGCGAGCGTCAACGTGAGAGCGAGTTCGGCCGTCGAGTCCTCATGAACCGTCGCCGCGTTCGCGTAGACGATCCCCGGCGGCAGGTGGCGGGCGGCAGCCTCATACCCGATGGACTGGCTCTGCACCAGCCGAACATCGACGCCCTCGAGACGAGCGAGCACCCGCGGGCTGCGAATGTACGGCGGAACGACGATGTCGAACGCCGCCCGCGGCGCCGAATCGCCCATGTCCCACCGCACGACCTCGATGCCGGGAAGGCCTGCGAGGTCTTTCTCGAGCTTGTCGTCGGGTACGGAAATCACCAGGGTGCGCGCGTCGGAGGTCACCCCTTCACGCTACCCACTGAGGGTTTCGGTCGCGCCGATGTGTGGGTCTTACGGTGCTCGACCCGCGGGAGGGCGCGACTCAGGCTGTGGTTCGGTCGCGCGGATGTGTGGGTCATGTACCGCGAGACCCGCAGGAAGGCGCGACTGAAGTGCCGGCGGACCGACGAGACGAAACGGCGGGTCAGGCGGCGGCGCTGACGACTGCCGAGATCGCTGAGGTGAAAAAGCTCAGGCCGTCGGTGCCGGAGCGCATCGCGTCGCGGGTGTCGGGACCGAAGCCAGGCTCGACAGCGTGCTCAGGATGCGGCATCAGGCCGACCACGTTGCCTCGCTCGTTCGTGAGACCGGCGATGTCGTCGAGAGAGCCGTTCGGGTTGATCCCGAGGTAGCGGAACGCGACGAGGCCTTCACCCTCGATGCGATCGAGGGTCTCGGTCGAGCAGATGTAGCCGCCATCGGCGTTCTTGAGCGGGATGACGATCTCTTGGCCCGCCTCGAAGCCGCTCGTCCACGCGGTGTCGGCGTTCTCGACGCGCAGCCGCTGGTCGCGACGGATGAACTGCTGGTGCGCGTTGCGGATCAGCCCGCCGGGCAGCAGGTGCGCCTCGACGAGCATCTGGAAGCCGTTGCAGATACCGAGGATCGGCATCCCCTTCGCCGCGGCATCCGCGACCTCGCGCATGATCGGCGCGTGGGCGGCAATCGCCCCGGCACGCAGGTAGTCGCCGTAGCTGAAGCCGCCGGGAAGCACGAGCGCATCGACGCCAGCGAGGTCGTGGTCGCCGTGCCACAGCGCGACGGGCTCGGCGCCGGCGACACGGATGGCGCGCTGCGCGTCGCGATCGTCGAGCGAACCGGGGAACGTGATGACCCCGATGCGAACGGTCACTCGATGACCTCGATTCCCACGACATCCTCGATCACGGAGTTGGAGAGGATCTCATCGGCGATGCGCTGAGCGGTCTCCAGAAGCGCGTCGTCGACCTCGCCCTCGACCGTCAGCTCGAAGCGCTTGCCGATGCGGACACCGGCGAAGCCATCGATTCCAAGCCGGTTCAGGGCGCCGGCGACGGCCTTTCCCTGCGGGTCGAGCAGCTCGGCCTTGGGCATGACGTCGACGACGATGGTCGGCATGGGGCGCTCCGGATGTCGAGGGAGGGGGTCGTGCCAGTCTACCGAGGCGGCCGGATGGCGCGCTGAGCGGCCGTGATCAAACCGTTATCCGAATTCGTGGGAGCGCTCCCTTGACGCCGTGGGAGCGCTCCCGTACCGTGTTCCGCAGTCGTGGGAGCGTTCCCACGATGGCCAGGGTTCCGCCCTCCCTCGGTACCCAGGCACAAGCCAAAGGGTGCCTCTTCGGCATCCATCACACAAAGGAGTGACTGTGTCATCACGTGCCTTCCGTCGCAGCGCGATCGTCGCCGCCGCCTTCGGCGCCTCCGCGCTCGTCCTCGCCGGCTGCTCGGGCAGCGGCGGGGGATCGGAAACCGTCAACCCCGACGAGCCGATCACCCTCACCATCTCGACCTTCAACGACTTCGGGTACACCGATGCACTGCTTCAGCAGTACATGGATGAGAACCCGAACGTGACGATCGTGCACAACGTCGCCGCGACGTCCAACGACGCTCGCGCGAACTACTTCCAGAAGCTGGGCAAGACGGGTCTTGCCGACATCGAGGCCATCGAGGTCGACTGGCTGCCCGAGGTCATGCAGTACGCGGACCTGCTCGCCCCCGTGCCCAGCGACCTCGCCAGCCGCTGGCTGGACTGGAAGGTCGAAGCAGCCACCGACCCCGACGGCAACCTGATCGGCTACGGCACCGACATCGGGCCCGAGGCAGTCTGCTACCGCACTGACCTGCTCGAGGCCGCTGGCATGCCCACCGACCCCGCCGCTGTCGCCGACCTGCTCACGGGCGACTGGGACACCTACTTCGAGGTCGGTCAGCAGTACGTCGACGCCACCGGCAAGGCCTGGTTCGACTCGGCCGGCGCCACCTACCAGGGCATGATCAACCAGGTCGAGGCTGCCTACGAAGACCCGGCCACCGGCGAGATCATCGCCACCACCAACCCCGAGGTCCAGGACATCTACAACGCCGTCCTCGACGCCAGCTCGACGCAGTCCGCTCACCTTCAGCAGTGGGGCGACGACTGGTTCGCCGGGCTTGCCAACGGTGACTACGCCACGATGCTCTGCCCGGGCTGGATGCTCGGCGTCATCTCGGGCAACGCGCCCGACGTCACCACGTGGGATATCGCCAACGTGTTCCCCGGCGGCGGCGGCAACTGGGGCGGCTCGTACCTGACCGTTCCTGCCAACGGCGCGAACGTCGCCGCTGCCCAGCAGCTGGCCGACTGGTTGACCGCTCCGGAGCAGCAGATCACCGCCTTCGAGGACGCTGGAACGTTCCCGAGCCAGGTGGACGCTCTGGCTGACCCGATCCTGCTGGACTCCACGAACGAGTACTTCAACAACGCTCCCGTGGGTTCGATCTTCACCGATCGCGCCAACGCCGTTGACGTCGCACCGTTCAAGGGCCAGTACTACTTCCAGATCAACGACGCCATGCAGCAGGCGCTGACCCGTGTCGAAGACGGCACGCAGAACGCTCAGCAGTCGTGGGACCAGTGGGTGTCTGAAGTCGACCTGATCGGCTGATAAACCCCGCCGCGGACCCGGCGCCCTTCCGCCGGGTCCGCGGCACCTCCCCTCGATCTCAGGAAGCTCTCGTGACCAGCACACTCGCTCGCCCGGCATCTGACGCTCCGGCGAAGACCCCCGGCCGCTCGCCTCGGCGCATCGGCTTCGGGCACCGGCTCAGCCGGTGGGACCTGAAGCTCTCGCCCTACCTCTACATCTCGCCGTTCTTCATCCTCTTCTTCGTGGTCGGCCTCTTTCCGATCGCCTACACGGCCGTGATCTCGTTCATGGACTGGGACCTGGTCCGAAACTCCGGCGAGTTCATCGGCTTCGAGCAGTACACGTGGGTGCTGTCGAACCCCAAGTTCTGGATTGCGCTGCGCAACACCTTCAGCATCTTCTTGCTCTCGAGCGTGCCGCAGCTGATCATCGCGATCTTCATCGCGGCGATGCTCGACCAGAACATCCGCGCCAAGACGTTCTGGCGCATGGGCGTCCTCGTCCCCTACGTCATGGCGCCGGTCGCGGTAGCCCTCATCTTCAGCAACATGTTCGCCGACCAGTACGGCCTGGTGAACAACCTCCTCGCCTCGATCGGGCTCCCCGCGGTGCCGTGGCACTCGGATGCCTTCGCCAGCCACATCGCGATCGCGACGATGGTGAACTTCCGCTGGACCGGCTACAACACCCTCATCCTGCTCGCGGCCATGCAGGCGATCCCGCGCGACTACTACGAAGCGGCGACCGTCGACGGTGCGGGCAAGATCCGACAGTTCTTCTCGATCACGGTGCCGAGCCTGCGGCCCACCCTGATCTTCGTCATCATCACCTCGACGATCGGTGGCCTGCAGATCTTCGACGAGCCGCGCATGTACGACCAGTACGGCACCGGCGGTGCCAATTCGCAGTGGCTGACGATCACCCTCTGGCTCTACAACATCGGGTGGGGCGAATGGAACTTCGGCCGTGCCGCAGCCCTCGCCTGGATCCTGTTCATCATCATCCTCGTGATCGGTGTCATCAACCTGCTCGTGACCCAAAGCGTCGTGCGCACCGAAGGCAGCCGTGGTGAACTCAGCCGCCGCGATAGGCGCGCACAGAGCCGCGCAGCGCGCGAACGTCTGGCGGCCGATTCCGCCGCCGAATCGACATCCAAGGAGGACGTGCGATGACCGCCGTCGAGCCGATCCCGGTAGCCCCGCACGACGAGTACCCGCCGGAGGAGCGCAAGCCTCGGCGCCGGCGCGGCATCCGTGGCCAGCGTCCAGGCTGGGTCACCTACGCCGTGCTGGGCGTCTTCTTGCTCGGATGCTTCTTCCCCTACTACTGGTCGATCCTCATCGGCTCGGGGGACTCGAGCACGATCCGCGACCCCAATATGTCGTGGATCCCCGGTGGCAACTTCTTCGCAAACGCCGCTGCCGTGGTCTCCAACCCCGCCGTGAACTTCTGGCTGGCCCTGTGGAACAGCATCTGGAGCTCGGTGGTCATCGCGGCATCCGTGGTCTTCTTCTCGACGCTTGCCGGATGGGCCTTCGCGAAACTGCGTTTCGCGGGGAGCCGCTGGCTGCTCGTCTTCGTGATCGCGACCATGGCGGTTCCCACGCAGCTCGGCGTCGTGCCGCTGTACATCCTGTTCTCCGACCTCGGATGGACCGGCCAGATCGGCGCGATCATCATTCCCGCGCTCGTGACGGCGTTCGGGGTGTTCTGGATGACGCAGTACCTGCAGCAGGCGGTGCCCGATGAGCTGATCGAGGCTGCACGCGTCGACGGTGCCAGCTCGTTCCGCACCTTCTGGACCATCGGCATCCCGGCGGCTCGTCCCGCCGCCGCGATGCTCGGACTGTTCACCTTCGTGACGGCCTGGAACAACTTCTTCTGGCCGTTCATCGTGCTCGACCGGCAGAACCCGACGCTTCCCGTCTCGCTGTCGCTCCTGCAGTCCAACTACTTCGTCGACTACTCGATCGTTCTCGCCGGAGTGATCCTCGCTACGATTCCGCTCCTGATTCTCTTCATTTTCGCGGGCAAGCAACTCGTGAGCGGCATCATGGCGGGAGCAGTGAAAGGCTGAAATGACCACCAATTTCTCGACCGAAACCGTGGCAACGGCATCCGTGTCGGCACGCCCGTTCCCGACGAACTTCCTGTTCGGCGCAGCGACCGCGGCCTATCAGATCGAGGGCGCTGCCCACGAAGACGGGCGCCGCGATTCGATCTGGGATGCCTTCAGCCGCGTCCCGGGAGCGGTGATCAACGCCGACAACGGCGACGTCGCGTGCGACCACTATCACCGGTATCGCGAGGATGTCGCGCTGATGCGCGACCTCGGACTGCAGACGTACCGCTTCTCGACCTCGTGGTCGCGGATCCGCCCCGACGGCGGCGCGATCAACCCGGCGGGGCTCGACTTCTACAAGCGCCTGGTCGACGAGCTGCTGGATGCCGACATTCTGCCGTGGCTCACGCTCTACCACTGGGACCTGCCGCAGGCGTTGCAGGAGCGTGGCGGCTGGGCCGCGCGTGAGACCGCAGACCTGTTCACCGAGTACGCGCTTGACGTGCACGATGCCCTCGGCGACCGCGTCAAGGTCTGGACCACCCTGAACGAGCCGTGGTGCTCGTCGTTCCTCAGCTACACCGCCGGCATCCATGCCCCCGGTCGATTCAGCATCGCCGAAGGGATGCTCGCCTCGCACCACCTGCTGCTCGGTCACGGCCAGGTGGTGCGGGAATTGCGCGCGCGCGATGAGTCGCTGAACCTCGGGATCACGCTGAACCTCACCGTTGCCGAGCCCGTCACCGACGCACCAGCCGACCTCGACGCCGCCCGTCGGATCGACGGCCAGTTCAACCGGTGGTTCCTCGACCCGATCTTCCGCGGTTCGTACCCGGCCGACATCGTCGAAGACATCCGTGCCGTCGACGCGGCCGCGGTAGCCGAGTGGGAGGGGGCGGTCTCGGATGCCGACCTCGCCGTGATCTCGACGCCGATCGACAGCCTCGGGGTGAACTACTACCACGGCGAACTCGTCGGCGGCACGCCCCCGGCGGTCAGCCCCGGCGGCGGTGAGGCTCCCACCGAGCGAGAGACGGCGTCCCCGTTCCCTTCGCACGAGGGAATCTTCTGGCACGACCGTGGCCTGCCGCGCACGGCCATGAACTGGGAGATCCAGCCCTCGGGTCTGACCACCCTGCTGCGACGCGTGTGGGACGACTACGCCGAGCCGGCCGGTGTCACGCTGTACGTCACCGAGAACGGTGCTGCCTTTGACGACATCCGTGTCGACGAAGCCGGCGGGGCCCGCGTCCACGATGCCGCCCGTACCGCCTTTCTCGAAGACCACCTCGCGGCGATCCTCGACGCGGCGGATGCCGGTGTCGATGTGCGCGGGTACTTTTACTGGTCACTCATGGACAACTACGAGTGGGCGTGGGGATACGCGAAGCGGTTCGGTATCGTACGAGTCGAGTACGACACGCAGGAGCGGGTCGTCAAAGACAGCGGTGCCCGCTACCGCGAGATCATCGCCGCGCGGGCGCTACCCGAATCGCCCTAGGCGAGGCGCCCGCCGAGGGAGGATACCCACGTGGACGGTGGAACGATGAGCGAGGCCGTCGTGGGCGAGGAGCTTGTACGGGCTACCCCGTTTCGCGGTGCTGTGACGATCGAAGAGGTGGCTGCAGCTGCCGGTGTTTCGCGCTCGACGGTCTCGCGTGTGGTCAACGGCTCGACGGCGGTGAGCCCTGCGGCTCTGGATGCCGTCAACCGCGCGATCGCCGAGTTGAACTATGTGCCCAACCGTGCTGCGCGCTCGCTTGCCAGCCGCCAGACCCGGGCCCTGGCGTTGGTGGTGCCCGAAGACACAACCCGCTTCTTCGGTGACCCGTTCTTTGCCGCCATCGTCTCGGGGATCAACGCGGGGCTGCGCTCGTCTGACTACGTGCTCAACCTCTTCATCGCCAGCGACGACCCGGGTGACAAGACCACGAGCTACCTGCGGTCGGGAAGCGTCGACGGCGCCCTGATCGTCTCGCACCACACGAGTGACACGTTCATCGATCGCATCGCGGCAGCAGTCCCCGTGGTCTACGGTGGCCGTCCGGTGCGCGAGCGGGGCACCGACTATTACGTGGATGTCGACAACGTCCGCGCCGGGTACGACGCCACCCGGTACCTGATCGAGAAGGGCTACACCGACATCGGCACGATCACCGGACCCCTCACGATGCCCGGCGGCGTGGACCGCCTCGCCGGATACCGGCAGGCGCTCGCCGAAGCAGGCCTTCCGGAGGGAGCGCACGCCGACGGCGGGTTCACGACCGACGGTGGTGCAGGCGCGATGCGCCGCATCCTGAACGCCGGGCCGCCGCCGCGCGCGCTGTTCATCGCGAGCGACCTCATGGCCCAGGGTGCCATCTCGGTGCTCGCCGGCGCGGGGCTGAAGGTGCCGACGGATGTCGCCATCATCGGTTTCGATGACTCACCGGTCGCCGAAACCGTGGACCCACCGCTCACGACGATTCGCCAACCGTCGTTCGAGCAGGGGGAGCACATGGTGAGCGTGCTGCTCGACCTGCTCGCCGGCGGGACGCCCCCGCACGCGACGATTCTCGACACGGAGCTGATCGTCCGGCAGAGCTCCTGAGGGCAGTCCCGCCGCCGGGTCGGGGTCAGGAGCTCGTCAGGCGGTCGATGAGTTCTCGGTACTTCTCGGCAGTCCGCTCGACGATCTCGGCGGGCAGGTCGGGGGGCGTGCCGGTCTTGTCCCAGGCTGCTGCAAGCCAGTCGCGCACGATCTGCTTGTCGAAGCTCGCCATGCGCTCGGCCGGAGTCGTTCCGGTTCGCCACGCCTCGGCATCCCAGTAGCGGGACGAATCGCTCGTCAGCACCTCATCGGCCAGGGTCAGCTCTCCGTCACGGATGCCGAACTCGAACTTCGTGTCAGCGAGGATCAGTCCGCGCCCAGCGGCGGTGTCGGCGGCGCGGCGGTAGGTCTCCAGCGAGAGGTCGCGAAGCTGTGCCGCGCGGTCGGCTCCGACGAGCTCGACGGTCTGGTCGAACGTGATGTTCTCGTCGTGCTCGCCGAGCGGGGCCTTGTAGGCGGGCGTGAACAGGGGCTCGGGAAGGCGGTCTCCGTTGCTGAGTCCCGCCGGCAGCTGGATGCCGCATACCGTGCCGCTCGCGGTGTATTCTGCCCAGCCCGAACCGGTTAGGTAGCCGCGCACGACGCACTCGATCGGCAACATTTCGAGGCGGTGCACGAGCATGGCACGGCCGCTGACGGCATCCGGAACCTCGGCCTGATCGCCCGCGAGATGGTTCGGAATCGGCGCGCCGCCGTCAGCCCCCGCGAGCTGCGTGAACCACCACAGGCTCAGCGTGGTCAGCAGTGTTCCCTTACCGGGGATCCCGGGCTCGAGCACGTGGTCGAACGCGCTGACGCGGTCGCTCGCGACCACCAGCATCCGGGTGTCGGTCTCATCGTCAGGAAGGTAGAGGTCACGGACTTTGCCCGAGTAGACGGGATGCCATCCGGGCAGCGAAACGGGAGCGCCGTGATCTGTCACCCGAGCATTCTCGCAGGTCGCCGCGCCCTGCCGTGGGCCGATGACAGGCCGGTGCCGGGCACCGGTCACAGGCGAGCGAGCGACTCGATGTCTTCGGTGAACTCCGCTGCCGCTTCGGGCGAAACCGTTGCGCGAGTGGATGCCAGCGCCGCGAGGTAGTCCTCGGTCTCGAGCCCCGTCGCCGCGTCTCCCTCGCGCATCGCTCGGCCGAGCGCCTCTTGCGAGGCACGTCGCGCGGCGTACTCGATATCTGCTGGGGTCAGACCGTCGCTTGCCTGCACGAGCTTCGGCAGATCGAGTTCGCCGAGGGAGTCGATCGGGATGTAGCGCGTCCAGATTGCTTCGCGGGCCTCGGCATCGGGCAATCCGATAGGCAGAACGTAGTCGAACCGCCCGTGGCGCAGGAAGGCGGCATCCAGTGCGCGTACGAAGTTGGTCGCGCACACCAAGAGGCGACCCGGACGGTCGCGGAACTCGGCGATGAGTTTGAGCAGTTCGTTCGTCACACCCTGCGTGGGAGACGGAGGTGTGCCCCCGCGGCGGGACGCGATCTCCTCGACCTCGTCGATGAACACGACGGCGTGTTCGAGCTCACCGATCTTCTCGAACGAGGTGCGTAGGGCGCTGGCCATCCCGCCGGGCGCATCACCCAGCCGGGACGGGAACAGCTCGACGAACGGCCAGTCGAGGCGGGACGCGACGGCGCGGGCAAATGTGGTCTTCCCCGTTCCGGGCGGGCCGAACAGCATGACAGCGCGCGGTGCCACGACCCCGAACCGGGCAGCCAGCTCGGGTTGTGCGAGCGGGGCGACGAGGCGCTCCTCGAGCAGGTTCTTCTCCTGCCGCATCCCCGCCACGGCGTTCCACAGGTCGCGGGGAAGGACGCGGCCACCGACCTCCTTCAGCAGATCCAGCTCACGCCGCTGCACAGGGAGTCGACGCTCGAAGTAGCGCAGGTGGCGCTGCTCGTGGAAGCCGTTCTGTACCAGGTGTTGGGCTCCGCCGCCCTCCTCGGACACGAGGGCCGACAGGGTTCCGAGCCCCAGCGGTGCCATCCGGCGTTCGAGTGCATCGAGCAGCTCGCCCGCGACACCCGGATCGACCTCGTCGTCGAGGGCGAAGAAGACGAGCCACCCCTGGGCGTGCGCCGCCCGACCGACGGCGGCGCCGACGACCTCCTCGCCGACGACGGCAACGATGGCGACATCCTCGCGGCACGAGGCGATGACCTCGGCCAGCGAGTAGACCGCGCCACCGGAGCCTGCAACGGATTGCCACAGCCGGACGACGCCGTCGATGTCATCTGCGTGAGCCTCCCGCACGCGCGGGTGCTGACGGATCCGAACCATCGGTGACCTCCCCACTGAGCCCTGACATCCGCGGTGACGGCTGATCTGAGCCGATCTTCGCGGGTCAGGGTGCCGCGTGTCTACTGGCATTCGAGGGGGGGGGGACCCGCCGGCTTGGCCGAATGCCGATATGCGCGTATAGTCCATGTGGACTAGCCGATATGGACCATATTTGGAAGGACGCACGCCGTGAAACCCGCGCACCACACGCTGACGCCGATCGCGATCATGGCGATGGCGCTGCTGCGTGAGGATGACATGCATCCGTACGAGATGATCCGGCTGCTGCGCCACCGCCGCGACGACCGTATGGTCGCCATCACGAACGGCACGTTCTATCACACGATCGCGCGCCTGCAGCGGGCCGGCCTGATCGACGAAGTCGGCAGCGACCGCGACGGCAACCGCCCCGAGCGCACCACCTACACGCTCCTGCCCGCGGGCGCCGAAGCGGTGCGCGCGTGGCTGCGCGCCGAACTGCCGCGGGTCGATCGCCCCGTCGAGTTCCGCGTGGCTCTGGCCGAGGCGCACAACCTCGAGCGCAGCGAGGTGATCGAACTCCTCCGGCAGCGTGCCACCGAGCTGGACGCTGACTACGCCGAGCACCGGACCGGACTCGCCGCAGCACGGGCCGATGGCGTCCCCGAGCAATACCTCATCGAGGTCGAGCGCCAGGAAGCGCTGCTGACCGCTGAGACCCGGTGGCTCCACCAGACCATCGATCGCCTTGCCGACCCGGGTTACGCCTGGGGCGGCGACCCGAAGCCCCACGAAACCGTCTATCGCGCACAGAGAGAAGCTGCACGCTCATGACCGAGACCACCCGCCCCGCTGCGCCGCCGGCATCCGACGCTCCGGCACGGAGCCCCTGGCCCGCCCTCTTCGCGCTTGTCATCGGGTTCTTCATGATCCTCGTCGACACGACGATCGTCGCTGTGGCCAACCCCGCCATCAAGGCGGCCCTCGACCCGAACACCGCCAACCTCGACAACGTGGTGTGGGTCACCTCGTCCTACCTGCTGGCCTACGCCGTGCCGCTGCTGATCACCGGCCGCCTGGGCGACCGCTTCGGGCCCAAGACCATCTACCTCATCGGACTGGTGATCTTCACGGGGGCCTCCCTGGCCTGCGGCCTCTCACCGACGCTTGGCGCGCTCATCGCTTGGCGCGCGGTTCAGGGGCTCGGCGCCGCGCTCATGACCCCCCAGACGATGGCCGTCATCACCCGCACATTCCCCCCGCACCGCCGTGGCGCGGCAATGGGCCTGTGGGGAGCCACCGCCGGCGTCGCGACGCTCGTCGGTCCGCTCGCGGGCGGCCTGCTCGTCGACGGACTCGGCTGGGAGTGGATCTTCTTCATCAACGTGCCCGTCGGGGTCATCGCGTTCGTGCTCGCGGCGGTTCTGGTGCCCCGACTCGAGACGCACCGCCACCGCTTCGACATCGTGGGTGTCGTGCTCAGTGCTGCTGCCCTCTTCTGCATCGTCTTCGGGCTGCAAGAGGGAGAGGCCTATGACTGGGGAGTGATTTGGGGCCCCATCTCAGTGTGGGGACTCATCATCGTCGGGGTCATCTTGCTCGGGATCTTCATCTGGACGCAGGCGCGCACCCGCAGCGAACCCCTCGTGCCACTTCCCCTCTTCCGCGACCGCAACTTCTCGCTCGCGAACCTTTCGATCGCTGCCGTCGGGTTCACGGTGACGACGATGGCGCTGCCTCTGATGTTCTTCCTGCAGCTGGCCCGCGGGCTCACCCCGACCGAGTCAGCCCTGCTGTTGATTCCGATGGCGGTGCTCTCGGGCGTGCTCGCACCGCTGGCCGGGCGGTTGCTCGACCGCACCGACGCGCGCTGGCTGCTCGTACCCGGCATCCTTCTGGTGTCGGTTTCGCTGTGGTGGTACGCCGCGATGCTGAACGTCGACACCCCGATCTGGATGTTCCTGCTCCCGTCGGCCCTGATGGGAATCGGCAACGCGGGAATGTGGGGACCGCTGGCCACCGCTGCGACCAACAGCCTGTCGCCCCGCGAAGCGGGCGCTGGCGCCGGCATCTACAACACGACCCGCACCGTCGGTTCGGTGATCGGTTCGGCTGCGATCGCGGCGTTCATGCAGTCACGGCTCGAAGCGAACCTGCCGGGAGCCGCCGAAAGCACCGAGAGCTTCGGTGGCGGCACGCTGCCCGCCGCGGTGGCCGACGGCTTCTCGACCGCGATGGCTCAGACCCTCATGCTGCCGGCATCCGTGATTCTCATCGCGGTCGCGGCGTCGCTGTTCATCCACCGCAAGCCGCGACAGGCCGTCAGCTGACGCGGGCGGCGATGTCAGTGCGGAACTGGCCGCCTTCAAGCGTGATCTTCGAGAGCGCGTCGTAAGCACGCGAGCGCGCCTGGCCGAAGTCGTCACCGATCGCCACGACATTCAGCACTCGGCCGCCGGTCGCGACGAGCCCCTCGGGCCCGGCGGCCGTTGCGGCATGCGCCAGGTGAACGCCGTCGACGGATGCCGCGGCATCCGTGCCCGTGATCGGGCGGCCGACCTGCGGAGCCGCGGGATAACCCTCGCTCGCCAGTACGACGGTGACTGCTGCGGTGTCGTGGAAGGTCGGTTGCGCCACGTCTTCGAGGTTGCCCGAGGCTGCCGCCAGCAAAAGCCCTGACAGCGGCTCGACCAGGCGTGGCAGCACGACCTGCGTCTCGGGGTCTCCGAAGCGCGCGTTGAACTCGATCACGCGCACGCCGCGCTCGGTCAGGATGAGGCCCGCGTAGAGCAGGCCGATGAACGGCGTGCCCTCGGCATCCAGCTGACGGATGACGGGCTCAGCGACCTCACGGGTGACCTGCTCGACGAAGGCCGCCTCGCCGCCCCAGTCGTCGCTCAGCCATGGGAGCGGTGAGTAAGCGCCCATGCCGCCGGTGTTCGGGCCCTGGTCACCGTCGCGGAGGCGCTTGAAGTCCTGGGCGGGACTGAGCGCCCGCACGGTGTCGCCGTCGCTGAGGAAGAAGAGCGACACCTCCGGTCCTGACAGGAACTCCTCGACCAGCACACCGCCGGTGCCGAGGTACTCGGCTGCATGCTCGAGCGCCGCCTCGCGGTCGTCGGTGACGATGACGCCCTTGCCCGCCGCGAGTCCGTCGGCCTTCACGACGTGCGGGGCCCCGAATTCGTCGAGGGCAGCGGCGACCTCGTCGAGCGTGGCGGCGTGGGTGGCACGTCCCGTGGGGACGCCGGCTGCCGTCATGATGCGCTTGGCAAAGGCCTTGGATCCTTCGAGCTGTGCGGCGGCCTTACCCGGCCCGAAGGTCGGGATGCCGCGCTCGCGCAGCGCATCAGCGACCCCGGCCACCAAGGGTGCCTCCGGTCCGATCACGACGAGACCGATCGACTCCGTCTGTGCGAAGGAGGCGACGGCGACAGGGTCGTTTGCATCAAGGGCGACCACCGTGATGTCCTGGGCGATGCCGGCGTTTCCCGGGGCAGCGAAGATCTCGTGCGCCTCCCCTTCGCTGCGCAGCGACGTGATGATCGCGTGTTCACGGGCACCGGAGCCGAGGACGAGAATTCGCACCCGGTCAGCCTACCGACCGGCGTAGCGTGGAACCGTGCCTCCCAAGATCACGACCGAAGCCGGACGCGCCGCCCTCGGGGCCGTGGCCGACGGCACGGCCGGCCGGCCCGAGACCGCGACAGCTGTGCGCTACCTGCTCCAGCTGCTCGCCGAGAAGGCCCCGGGCGCGACGGTCGAGGTCCGCGTTCCGCCGTTCGGGGCGACACAGATCATCGAGGGACCGCGTCACACCCGCGGCACCCCGCCCAACGTCGTCGAGATGGATGCCGCGACGTTCATCGATCTCGCGACGGGAGCGAGTGGGTGGTCGGATGCCGAAACCTCCGGGGCGCTGCGGGCCTCCGGAGTGCGCGCCGACTTCTCGCATCTCCTCCCGCTCCGACCGTGAGCGCAGCATCCGTGCCGGGCTGGGCCGACTACCGCTTCGGGACGACGACGCCGACTCCGGTGACGGGGTGGGTGAGGATGTCGACGGGCTGCCCGTAGACATCCTCGATGCGTTCCGCCGTAAGCACCTCGGCGGGTGTGCCGGTGGCGACGACCCGTCCGTAGGAGAGCAGCGTGGCGCGATCGCTGTAGGCCAGCGCCGCGTTCAGATCGTGGACGACCAGGGCGACCGCGGCCCCGGCCGCTGCGCGATCTCGCGCGATGCGCAGGACGTCCTCCTGGTGACGCAGGTCGAGCGCTGCGGTTGGTTCATCCAGCAGCAGGATGCCGACATCCTGCGCCAGCACCCGGGCCAGGGCGACACGGGCCCGCTCTCCGCCGGAGAGTGATCGGACCGCGCGGTGACGCAGAGCCCCGATGTCCGTCGCGGCGAGCGCAGCGTCGACAAGGTCGTTATCCGCATCCTCTCGCTCTGTGCGAGCCCACGGAGCGCGCCCCATCCGCACGACCTGCTCGACCGTGAAGGCGAACGCCACGTCGTTCTGCTGCAGCAGCACGGCGCGCTGGCGGGCGAGATCCTTCGGGGGGATGCTGGCCAGGGGTGCACCGTCGAGGTCGACAGCCCCGGACGCGGGGCGATGTCTCCGGCGAGAACTCCGAACAGGGTCGACTTGCCGGCGCCGTTGGGGCCCACCAGCGCATGGACTTCGCCCGCCCGCAGCTCGAGGTCCGCGTTCTCGAGGATCGGTGCGGGGGCGGCATCCGGGTGGACCGTGACGCCGCGCGCACTCAGCCGGATGCTCATGCCCAGCCTCCCGCGCTCTTGCGCGCTCGCAGCAGGAGCCACAGGAAGAACGGCCCGCCGATGAGGGAGGTGAGCATGCCGATCGGCAGGTCTGCCAACGGAACGGCGGTGCGCGCGACAAGGTCGGCGAGTTCGATCAGCAGCGCACCGCCCAGCGCGCTCGTGATCACGAGCGGCAGGTGCGCGGGGCCGATCGCCATCCGCAGCAGGTGGGGGATCACGAGTCCGACGAAGGCGATGATGCCGGCAAACGCCACGGCGGCGCACACCAGGAGCGCGACGGTCACGATGACGACGATCCGCAACGCCTCGACCCGCACGCCGAGGTGCCGTGCGGTGCGCTCGCCGAGGGCGAAGAGGTCGAGCGAATTCGCGACCACGAGCGCAACGATCGATCCGATCAGCACCAGCGGCGCGACCAGGGCGATGTTCTGCCAGAGGGCTCCGTTGAGGCTCCCCAGCTGCCAGAACACGATCTGCTCGCGCGTCGATGTCGTGCCGAGGAAGGTCAGCAGCGCGAGGCCCGCGCCGGCGATGGCGTTGATCGCGATGCCCGTCAACAGCAGCGTGACGACCTCCGTGCGGCCCCCGGACCTGCTCTGGTCTTCGACGTTGCGGGTGAGACGCAGGATGGCGCCTCGGTCTCTGAGACCGGAGTGCGGTTCGCGCAGTTCGCGGTGCCGTCACTCGAGGTCGCGGACGGTGCCATCACGCTCGATGCTGTCCCGGCGACACTCACGGATGCCGGAGCTGCCGCCTTCGGCACCTACTCCAGTGGTGAGGAGCTCGACCCGATTTCGGCCGTGATCCCCGTCACCTCGGACTGTGTCACGGCGGCACCCGCCGTGGCCGAGGAGCCCGCTGACGCTGCGCCGCTGATGACCGAGGATGCGGCATCCAGCGCCCCCGAAGCGCCGGTGTGGCCCTGGATCGCCGGTGGTGTCGGACTTCTCGCGGTGATCGTCGCAGCCGGCGTGCTCATCGCCCGCCGTCGCGGGTCGGATGCCGGGCCCGGCACACACGACGACTGACACCTCACGCTCTCGCACCCTCCCGCCCGCGAATCCCGCTGGGCGGGAGGGTGCGAGAATGGAGACCATGTCCCCGACGAGTGACGACCACCTCGAGCAGGTGACGGTGCGGCGCAGCCCGAAGTACTCTGTCTTCCTGCTGATGGGCGGTGCCCTGGGCCTGCTCGTCGCGATGATCCTGACGTTCCTGTTCGACGGGACGACGCAAGAGAGCCCGAACACGGGCCTCGTCTACTCCCAGATGCAGGTCTTCGGGTTCCTGCTGCTGATCTTCGTCTCGAGCGGCGTCGCCCTCGGCGGAGCGGTGGCCCTCATCCTCGACCGGATCTACGCGCGCCGCGCCCGCACGATGCGGGTCGAGCACGAGCGCATCATCTCGGCCGACTGACCGGAACCGGGTGAGGGCAGTCACATGGCAGTCCAGCGCGAGTCATCCTCACCGGATCCACACGAGCACATCATCGACGTCCAGGTGCAGCGGGTTCACGTGCGACGATCGCCACGGTATGGGCGCATCCTCGGCGCCGGCATCGCTGGGGGCCTCCTCATCGCTGCGATCCTGACCACGCTCGGGGCGGTGTCGGGCGACGGTGTTGCCTCGTCCGGCGAAGCCGGGGTCATCTGGGCGTTCGGGCTGAACGCCATGGTGTCGGTCGCAGTGTGCCTGCTGATCAGCGCGGGCATCATCCTCTTCGCTGAGCGACGCACCCTCCGCCGCATCCGCGACGCACGTGCTGCGCAGGAGGTCACCTTCGTCGACGACCTCTCCCGGCCGATGACCGATCAGCCGCCACCATGGATGCGCGACGAGAGCTGAGGACGCGCCGGTAGGCTGTTCGGGTGGAGTCCCACAACGCCCCCAGCAATCCCTACACCGCAGCAGGTGTCGACACGGCAGCGGGTGACCTCGCCGTCGAACTCATGAAGGCTGCGGTCCGTCGCACCCAGGGACCCGAAGTCCTCGGCGGTGTCGGTGGCTTCGCCGGCCTGTTCGACGCGTCGACCCTCCGCTCGTACCGCCGTCCGCTGCTCGCGACGAGCACCGACGGCGTCGGCACGAAGGTCGCCATCGCCCAGGCCATCGACAAGCACGACACCATCGGCCAAGACCTCGTCGGAATGGTCGTCGATGACATCGTCGTCGTCGGCGCCAGGCCCCTGTTCATGACCGACTACATCGCGTGCGGCAAGGTCGTGCCCGAGCGCATCGCCGACATCGTGGCGGGTATCGCGCGCGGCTGCGAAGAGACCGGAACAGCTCTGGTCGGCGGTGAGACAGCCGAACACCCGGGCCTGCTCGGCGTCGATGACTACGACGTCGCGGGAGCTGCAACGGGCGTCGTCGAGGCTGACGCCGTGCTCGGGGCCGATCGCGTCGAGAACGGTGACGTGGTTCTCGCGCTCGCTTCGAGCGGACTCCACGCCAACGGCTACTCGCTCGTGCGCCACATCGTCTCGGCATCCGGCCTGTCGTACACGGATGCCGCGGCCGAGTTCGGTGGCACCACCTGGGGTGAGGTTCTGCTCGAGCCCACTCGCTTGTACACGGCGCCGTTGCTGCGGCTGATCGCACAGTCCGGCGGCGGGGTGCATTCGCTCAGCCACGTGACCGGCGGCGGGATTGCTGCGAACCTCGCGCGCGTCCTTCCGGCTGGCACCTGGGTCGATATCGACCGTGCGACCTGGACTCCGCCGGTGGTGTTCCAGTCACTTGCCAACCTTGGCGGCATCCCTCTCTCGGACACCGAGGGCACGTGGAATCTCGGTATCGGCTTCGTCGCGGTCGTCGCGGCAGATCGGGCAGCGGATGCGGCATCCGCGCTGACCGCCGAAGGTATTGCCGCGTGGCAGATCGGCGTTGTCTCCGACGGGCCGAGGCCCAGTGGCACGTACGTGGAAGGGGCGAAGGGCGTTGACGGCGGTGCCGTTCGCCTGGTCGGATCGTTCGCCGAAGGAGCGCAGTAACACCCCATGTGTGGAATCGTCGGCATGGTCGGGCGGGGCCCCGTCAACCAAGAGATTTACGACGCGCTTCTGCTGCTGCAGCACCGCGGGCAGGACTCCACCGGAATCGCCACGGCGGAACCGAGCGGGGTCTTTCACATCACCAAGGCGCGCGGCCAGGTGCGTGAGGCGTTCCGTACGCGCGACATGCGGTCACTGCTCGGCACGATCGGGCTCGGTCACGTGCGTTATGCCACCAAGGGCACGGCATCCAGCGAAGAAGAGGCCCAGCCCTTCTACGTCAACGCGCCGTACGGCATCGTGCTCGTGCACAACGGCAACCTCACCAACACGCGCGAGCTCACCGACGAGCTCTTCCACAAGGATCGCCGCCACCTGAACACGAGCTCTGACACCGAGCTGCTGGTCAATGTCCTCGCCGGCGAGTTACAGGCGACGGTTTCGGGGATCGATCTCGAGCCCGACGAGATCTTCGAAGCCGTCTCCCGCGTCCACGCCCGCGCGGAAGGCTCGTACGCCACCATCGCCCTTATCGCGGGCCACGGCCTGCTCGCTTTCCGCGACCCGTTCGGCATCCGTCCTCTGATCCTCGGCACGCGACAGGCCCCCGACGGATCGTACGAGTGGGTGGTCACGTCCGAGTCCCTCGTGCTCGAGAACGGCGAATTCGAGGTCGTCCGCGACGTCATGCCGGGCGAAGCGGTGTTCATCGACCTCGACGGACACCTGCACACGAAGCAGTGCGCCGAGGATCCTCAGCTCGTGCCGTGCTCGTTCGAGTACGTCTACCTCGCGCGGCCTGACTCGATCATGAACGGGATCTCGGTTTACGAGGCACGGCTGCGCATGGGCGACCGCCTCGCCGACACGATCGCGAAGTACACCCCCGCGGGGACGATCGACGTCGTCATGCCGATTCCGGACTCATCCCGGCCCGCCGCGATGCAGGTCGCGCGCAAGCTCGGCATCGAGTACCGAGAGGGGTTCTACAAGAACCGTTACGTCGGCCGCACCTTCATCATGCCGGGGCAGTCGGCCCGCAAGCGGAGCGTGCGTCAGAAGCTCAACGCCATGTCGAGCGAGTTCAAGGGCAAGAACGTGCTGCTCATCGACGACTCGATCGTGCGGGGAACGACCTCGAAGCAGATCATCCAGATGGCGCGGGATGCCGGTGCGACATCCGTGACCTTTGCCTCGGCAGCCCCTCCCGTGCGATACCCGCACGTCTACGGCATCAACATGCCGACCCGCCACGAGCTTGTCGCACACGGACGCTCCATCCCCGAGATCGCTGAGGAGCTGGGTGCCGATTACGTCGTGTACCAGGAGGTCGCCGACCTCAAGGCGGCGATCCTCGAAGGCTCGGATGTCGAGGACCTCGACATGAGCTGCTTCGACGGACGCTACGTCACCGGAACCGTGACGGAGGAGTATCTCACTTGGGTCGAGGCCAGTCAGGAGTCCTGAGTGGGAGCGCGATGACGGGACGAGGCGCGCTCAGGCGGTCTCGTCGAGTTCGTCATCCTCGTCGTCGAACTCATCGGCCCACTTGTCGACGTACAGATCATCGTCGGACGGGTGACCCAGTTCCTTCTCGAGCGCCGCATAGTTGACGCTCGGGCTGTAGGACTTGAGTTCGCGGGCGATCTTGGTGTGTTTCGCCTTTTGACGGCCACGCCCCATGCGAGACCCCCTCATTTCTGACCCGCGGGCTGAAGCGCGGGTCTCCGCGCTCCGCAGCCCGTGCATTCACGATCCGGTCTTTCGCCGGGAAGAGTAGCATTCAGAATATCACGGAGCCCTCGAGGGCCCGCTGCTGTGCACCCCTCGGCTCCGTATGTCGAGGAGGGAATCCCCATGGCGGACGAACGGCCAGAGCTTACAACGGCGCCCCTGGACGCGGCGGCGGTGCGCGGCGCGGTGATCGTCGGGGTCGTTCCCGACCAGAACCCCCGCGTCGTGAAGGAGGCCGCGAAGTACGCCGCCATGATGAAGGCGCCCCTGGTTGTGGCCCACGTCGACGTCACTCGGTTCGTGACGTACGAAGATCCTGACGGGTACGTACACACCGCTCCTATCGACGTGAACATCGCGCCGGGCGAGGCAGATATCGACCTCGTGCGCGCCTCCGTGGCCCACGCGCTGGACGGAATCGACGTCGACTGGCGCCTCCATCAGCTCGTCGGCGACCCGGCACTGGCCATCAAGCACCTCGCCGAGCAGGTGGACGCCCGTTTGCTCGTCGTCGGGACCCGCAAGCGCGGTATCGGCGAGTCGATCCGCGAGTTCTTCACCGGATCGGTCGCTGCCCGGTTGGCCCATCGGCAGGCGCGCCCGATCCTCGTCGTGCCGCTCGGGGAGCCGGCGCCCGATGACGAGGACCTCTGGCCGACCAGCTGAGCTCCCCGAACGCAGGTTCATCCTGCACTCGGTCCGGAGATCCGAGCCGCCTCAGTCGCGCAGTGAGCGAGTGATGGCGCGGGTCACCTCGTCCAGGCCGGTTGCCAGCTCGTCCACGACGAATGCCGCGAGTGTGCCGCCCTTGGCAACGTGCGTGCGCAGGTCGGCGCGCACCTGGGCGCGGAACTCGCTGATCGCAACCTCGGCCCGGTGCAGTTGTTCCCGCGAGAGGGAGCGCAGGTCGTCGGTGACGTCCCGCACCTGCTGATCGCGATCCTCGCGCTCTGCCCTGCTGGCGGCGGCGAGGTCTGCGCGCAGGCTCTTCATCGCCTCACGCACCGACCCGCGTACCTGGTCGGCGATCAGGCGCACCGAATCGGCAAGACCGTCCTCGATGCTCTTGAGGTCGTCGGCGCGGGATGCCACCTCGGCGCGGCCGGCATCCGTGATCTCGTAGATCGTCTTGCGACCGTCGACGGTCTTGGTCACCAGGCCCTCCTCCTCGAGCTTCGCGAGCCGCGGGTACACCGTGCCGGCACTCGGGGTGTAGGTGCCGCCGGTGCGATCCGACAGGGCCTGCATGATGTCGTAGCCATGTCGCGGCCCCTCGTCGAGGAGCGAGAGCAGGTACAGGCGCAGGTCGCCGTGAGAGAAGACGGGGGCCATCACAGGCCCTCCGCCTCGCTCGGGGCATCCGCCGGTGTCGAAGCGGGGGAGCGGCGCAGCACCGTGAGTCCGCCAGCGACGGAGTTTGTGCGCACGTCCACGAAGGAGCCGCTCAGCTCGCCGGTCGAGCCGGTGTAGTTGGTCACACCGCTTCCCGACCGCATCACGCCGTCGATCTGGACGCGACCGCTCACGCTGCGCACGACGAAGTTGGCCGGAAGTCCCTCATCGAGTCGGATCGTTGAGCTACCGCTGACCGTGTTCAGGCTGATGGCGTGGGCGTTGCCGGTCGTGTCGACCAGCATGTCACCCGACACGGTGTCGATCGTCGCCTTGCGGATGCTGCCGGTCGCGGCGACATCACCCGAGACGCTGTTCGCCGACAGGGTGCCGGTGAGGTCCCGGATCTGAGCATCGCCCGACACCGCATTGACCGTGACGTCGCCGCTCAGGCCGTCGACGATGATGTCGCCCGACACGGTGTTGAGGCGTGCGCCGGCCTCAAGCCCCGAAACGAGGGCGCTGGCGTTCACGACGCCGAGGTTCAGGGCGACCGAACGGGGGACCGCGACGCTGACCTCTGCTTTGGGGCCGCCGGACCCGAAGTTGCGGAAGGCCTCGAGGAAGTTGTCCCAGCGCAGCTGCGGGTGATCGATCTCGACGGCGTCGCCGGTTGCCTCGATGCGGAGGTCTTTGACAGTCACTCCGTAGACCTCGATTCGCACCCCGGGTTCGTCGTGGGCGACGACATCGACCTGGCCACCGACGAGGCCGATCTTGAGGGTACGCACATCGTCGAGGTCGATGACGCGCGTTTCTCCCGGATGAATGAGCCACTTCTCGAGGGTCACGGTCCGCTCCGTTCTGGTCGCAAGAAAGCAAAGACGCGATATAACGCGATTTGAGAATAACGCGATATAACGCGTCATGCAAGATTCCCCGCGCGCCTTCTTGACATTGACGCAACGTCAACTTCTACCGTGGATGCCATGACGGAATGGAGCATCCATGAGGTATCGCGGCGATCGGGCGTGACCACACGCACGCTGCGGCACTACGACGACATCGGCATCCTGGCCCCGACGCGAACGGGCGCGAACGGGTATCGGTACTACGGAGCTGAGGCCCTCGTGCGACTGCAGCGGATCTTGCTACTGCGGGATCTGGGGCTCGCGCTCGGCGACATCGCCGAGGTCGTGGACGCGCAGCAGGACCCCGCTGCGGCCTTGCGCACACACATCGGATGGCTCCGTTCGGAGCAGGCAAGACTTGCCCGGCAGATCGCTGCGGTGGAGTCCACGATCAGGGCATGGGAGGGAGGTGAATCGACGATGAACGACGACATGTTCGACGGCTTCGACCACACCGTCTACAAGGACGAGGTCGAGCAGCGCTGGGGCGCCGAGGCGTACGCCAGCTCGGACGCGTGGTGGCGCTCACTCGGAGCGGAGCAGCAGTCGGCGTGGAAGGACGCGACAGCTGAACTCGCCCGGGCCTGGGCGGCTGCCGCTGAGTCCGGAATCGCGCCAGGCTCGACCGCGGCGCAGGCCCTGGCGGAGCGTCACGTGACGTGGCTGCGCGCCATCCCCGGCACTCCCGCTCACGAGGGCGACGCGGCGCTGAAACCCTACGTGCTCGGCCTCGCGGAGATGTATGTGGCTGACCCTCGCTTCGCGGCCAACTACGCGACATCCGCCGGCGGGAACGGCGGCGCTGAATTCGTGCGCGACGCGCTCACGGAGTACGTGACCACCCGGCTGTAGTCACGCGAACCCGCCACGGCAAACGGATGCCGCGCCCCTCCCCCGAGGAGCGCGGCATCCGTTCGTCGCGGGTGCGTCAGCGGCGGCTACCGCTGATCACCCTGAACAGGAATGCGATCAGGGCGATCACACCGACAATGAGGGCGACCCAGAGCAGCCAGTTCAAGGCCGTGTTGAGGCCGCCGACGATAGCCAGAACGACGGCGATGATGATGACGAGCAGAAGTGCGATGTTCATGGGGCACCTTTCGTTGGACGTCGGGGAGCATGCTCGACACGTGTCGGGCGCGCTCGCCACCCCGTGACGATGTCACCGTCGACGCCGCGCGACAACGGGGTTGTTTCCGCGCCCCGAAACCGGTATGCGAGAGCGGCGATGCGCCGGTCGGAGCGTTAGCCTGAGCGGATGGCGACCAGACCGCGCTTCTCGGGGGCTCATCTGTGGCTGGTGTTCGCGGGCGGGGTGATCGGTACTGCCGCGCGACTGCTCATCCTGCTCATCGAGGATCCCTCGGTCCAGTGGTTTTCCATCCCGCTCATCAACATCATCGGGTCCTTCCTGCTTGGCGTGGTGACGGGGCGGGCCGAGGCTCAGGCCGACCCCGCCCGCGCCACCAGGATGCGCACGTTCTGGGGAGTCGGGGTGATGGGAGGGTTCACGACCTACTCGAGCTTTGCCGTGCTCGCAGTGGACCCGGCATCGCTGCCGCTCGCGGTCGTCACCGTGCTCGCCGGGCTGGTAGCTGCGCTCGCCGGGCTCTGGATCGCCCGTCCCCGGCAGGCATCAGCGCGTGGACACTCCGCATGAGCCCGCTTCTGCTCGCTCTCGGTGCGCTCGCCGGCGGCGTTGGTGCAGCACTGCGCTACAGCGCTGACGTCGCCATCCTGCGCTGGTGGGGCCCGCCATGGGGAGTCTTCGTCGTCAACGTCGTCGGGTCGTTCGCGCTCGGCATCCTGACCGGCGCCGCTCCCTCCGCTGACCTGCAGCTCATCATCGGGGGAGGCCTCCTCGGCGGCTTCACGACCTTCAGCGCCGTCTCGGTCACGACGATCCTGCTCGCCGAAGAGCGGCGCGGACGGATCGCGATCGTCAACGTCGTCGGAACCTTCGTGCTCTCGCTCGCTGCCGCTGCGGGCGGGCTTGCGCTGGGCGCAGCGCTCGCTCCCGGCGCCGGCTGATCGGGAGTTTTCGGGATATCCCCCGGAATCACCGTGCGAAGATGGGGGCGATACACCCGCGTATCGTCGCGTCCCGACAGCACCGAACACAGCAAAGGCCACCGTGTCGAAACTCGCCGTCCTGAGCCTGAAAAACCGCGCCCTCATCGCGCTGGTCACGATCGTCGCTGCCCTGTTCGGCAGCCTCGCATTGACCAGCCTGAAGCAGGAACTGATCCCCTCGATCGAGTTCCCCGCTCTCATCGTCGTCACGACGTATCCGGGAGCGTCGCCTGAGGTTGTCGCCAACGACGTGTCGACACCGATCGAAACAGCCATCCAGGCCGTCCCGGGCCTCGAGTCGACGACAGCGACCAGCACGACCAACGCCTCGATCGTGCAGGCGTCCTTCACCTACGGCACCGACCTCGGCACCGCTGAGCAGAAGATCACGCAAGCGATCAATCGGATCTCATCTCAACTGCCCGAGAACGTCGAACCCAATGTCCTTTCGGCAAGCATCGACGACTTCCCCGTCATCCAGATCGCCGTCACCGGCTACGACGATCAGCAGACCATCCAGGCGACACTCGAATCAGTCGCGATTCCCGAGCTTGAGGATGTCGACGGCGTCAACGCCGCGCAGATCGTCGGTGGCACCGGACAGCGCATCACGATCACCCCCGACCCGGCGAAGCTCGCTGCGACCGGCTACACGCAGCAGGCGATCCGCGACGCCCTCGATCAGAACGGTGTGCTGTTCCCGGGCGGTGAGATCACCGAGAACGAGCAGACCCTCACAGTGCAGACCGGCTCGAAGATCACGTCGGTCGATGCGGTGGCGGCGCTCCCGCTCGTTCCCACGGATGCCGAGCAGTTCCAAGCCGGCACAGTGACCATCGCCGACGTCGCCACCGTCGAGCAGGGCCAGGACCCGGTCACGACGATCTCTCGCGTGAACGGCGAGCCGGCGGTGACGATCGCGATCACGAAGCTTCCGGCAGCGAACACCGTCGATGTCTCGCACGGCGTGGTCGACATCCTGCCCGAGCTCGAGCAGCAGCTCGATGGAGTCACCCTCACCGTCGTCTTCGACCAGGCGCCCTACATCGAGCAGTCGATCGAGACCCTTGCCGTCGAGGGTGGATTTGGCCTGCTGTTCGCCGTGCTCGTCATCCTGCTCTTCCTGCTGTCGGTGCGCGCGACGCTCGTGACCGCGATCTCGATCCCGACGAGCGTGCTGATCACGTTCATCGGCCTGCAGGCGTTCGGGTACTCGCTGAACATCCTGACTCTCGGGGCGATCACGATCTCGATCGGCCGTGTCGTGGATGACTCGATCGTCGTGATTGAGAACATCAGGCGCCACTACGTCGGCACGGCCGACAAGATGACGTCGATCGTGCGGGCCGTCAAGGAAGTCGGGTCGGCGATCACATCGTCCACGATCACGACTGTCGCCGTCTTCTTGCCGATCGCCTTCGTCGGCGACGTGACCGGCGAACTGTTCCGACCCTTCGCTCTGACCGTCACGATCGCGCTGCTGGCATCGCTCCTGGTCGCCCTCACGATCGTGCCCGTGCTGGCTTACTGGTTCCTCAAGCCCGGCAAGCCGCTGATGGATGAGGCGGGGCGGGAGATCGACCCCGAGAACCCGGCGGCTCCGCTCGATCGGTTGCAGCGCGGCTACACCCCGATCCTGCGGTGGACGCTGCGCCACTCCTGGGTCACTCTGGGGCTTGCGGTCCTCGTCCTCGTGGGCACCATCGCCGTCGCACCGTTGATGAAGACGAACTTCCTCGGCGATTCCGGGCAGAACACGTTCACGATGACGCAAGACATCGGTCCGGCGCCGAGCCTGGAGGCCGAGTCCGCCGCAGCGGTGCCGGTCGAGGAAGCCCTCATGGGAATCGACGGCATCCAGACCGTGCAGGTCTCGATCGGCTCCAGCGGCAACGCGCTGCGTGATGCTTTCACCGGCGGCGGCAGCGGAATCACGTACTCCATTACGACACAGGAAGGTGCCGACCAGGTCGCGCTTCGCCAGGAAGTCCAGGACACCGTCGAGGCGATTCCGGATGTCGGCGAGATCACCGTCGCTGGCAGCAACGGCGGATTCGGCTCGACCGACATCGAGGTCGACGTCACTGCTCCCGACGCCTCGACACTGCAAGCGGCGACGGATGCCGTCGTCGCGAGCCTCAGTGACCTCGACGACGTCAGCCAGGTCACGAGCAACCTGTCGGCATCCCTGCCCTTCATCTCGGTGCAGGTCGACAGCGACAAGGCGGCGTCGCTCGGCCTGTCGGAGGTCGCCGTCGGTGCGATCGTGTCCAGCACGATGCAGCCGCAGAGCATCGGTAGCGTCGAGGTCGACGACACCTCGCTGACGGTGTACCTGGCCTCAAACGACCCGCCGACCACGATCGACGAGCTGCGCAACCTGCAGGTCTTCACCGCGCAGGGGCCCGTGCCGCTGTCGGAGGTCGCGACTGTCGAGGAGTCACAGGGACCGACATCGATCACCACGCAGGGTGGCACGCGCACCGCGACAGTGACGGTTACTCCCGCCACTGACAACCTCACGCAGGCGACGACATCCGTCACGGAAGCGCTCGACGCGGCTGATCTGCCGTCTTCGGCCAGCGCTGATCTGGGCGGTGTCGCGACCGACCAGGCCGACGCCTTCAGCCAGCTCGGCCTCGCGCTGCTGGCAGCCATCCTGATCGTGTACGTCGTCATGGTCGCGACCTTCAAGTCGCTGCGCCAGCCGCTGCTGCTGCTCATCTCGGTGCCGTTCGCGGCAACCGGTGCGATCCTGCTGCAGATTGTCACCGGCATCCCGCTGGGCGTCGCCTCGCTGATCGGCGTGCTGATGCTCATCGGCATCGTCGTCACAAACGCGATCGTTCTCGTCGACCTCGTGAACCAGTACCGCGAGAAGGGCCTGAGTGCCCACGACGCGACGATCGCCGGTGGCACGCGGCGTCTTCGTCCGATCCTGATGACCGCGCTCGCCACGATCCTCGCGCTCACGCCGATGGGACTCGGGATCACCGGCACGGGCGGGTTCATCTCGCAGCCGCTCGCGATCGTCGTGATCGGCGGACTCATCTCGTCCACCGTGCTGACGCTGCTCGTGCTGCCGACGCTCTACAACCTCGTCGAGGGCGCGAAGGAGCGGCGGCAGGCAAAGCGCGCGGCGCGGTCGGGGCAGACGGATGCCGAGGGCGCGCTCGTGCTCGCCGGCATCGGGGTTGCTGCCGTTGCCAGCGCCGCGGGTGGTGCCGAGGACGTGCCGTTGACGCGTCGCGAGTTGCGCGAGCGTGAGACGGCGCTGCGGACCGGCCAGATCCCGATCCAGTCGCCTGCCGGATCCGAGGGGGTCGAGGACCAGGTGGGCGAGGACCAGGTTGGCGAGGACGAGGTGGCGACCGAGTCCGATGCCGGTGAGCCGGGGGGTCTCGAGACCGCGGCCGATGGTCCAGAGCCAGCCGTCGACGAGACCATTGAGCCTGATATCACCGAGCCTGACGCTGTCGAAACAGACGCTGTCGAATCAGATGCTGTCGATCCCGAGGCCGTCGAGTCGGAGGGCGACGAGCCGGAATCTGATCAGACCGAGACCGACGGTGGAGCCACCGAGGAATCAGCCGACAGCGCCGAGACTGCCCACGCCGAGACAACCGATGCCGGCGACGAACCCGGCGCCGAGAACTCGGACGACGACCAGAACGGACGTCAGCCCGAGTAGGAGATGCCCCAGCTCACGGTCCAGGTCTCGCCCGGCGCCAGCCAGCGCAGACCTCGACCGGAGTTGAGGGCGTCAGGCACCGCGCTCATCGGTTCGATGGCGACGGCCAACTCGCGGTTCGGGTAGCGGTCAGTCGTGTACACCTGCACGTAGTCGAGGTCTGGCCCCTGCCAGATCGTGACGGTCCGCCCATCGGGCGCGCTCAGGCGGTGGCGCAGCATCCCGTCGGCGTCCCGGGCGATCTCGGTGTAGCACGTGTTGAGCGAGACATCCCCGAGCCGGGCGCCCTCCCGAAGATCGGATGCCGCGTCCACCGGTACCTCGTCGATCGGGATCAGCGCGTCGTCGAGCACGAGCATCTTCTGGCCCGGCGAGGTCAAGACAAGATCGGCGGTCGGAACATCACCGAGCGTGAAGTACGGGTGGGTGCCGAGGGCCGCGGGTGCGGCATCCGTGCCGACGTTCTCGATGACGTGGGTGACCTCGATGCCATCGGCAGTCAGCGCATACGTGACAGTCGTATCGAGCTGGAAGGGGTAGCCGCTCTGCGGAAAGACGGTCGCCGCGAGCGTGAGCTTGTCGCCGGACTGCTCGGCGACGGTGTACGGCATGAAGCGCAGCAGCCCGTGCGATGCGCCCCCGACCGACGGATCGGTGATCCACAGCTGGTAGGTGGTGCCGTCGTGGCTCCACGTGCCGCCCCGGACGCGGTTCGGCCACGGCACGAGCACGGTTCCGGATGCCGCGGGTGCGGGCATCCCCTGGGGGTAGGGTGCGATGAGGTCGACGCCGTCGACGGTCAGTCCGCGGATCGTCGCCCCCACCTGCGTGAGGTGCGCCGTTACCCGGCCGTCGGCGCTCGAGAGGTGGAACTGCTCCCCGGTGGGGTCGTGGCGCGTGTCGATCATGGGTCCTCCTCGGCTGGCGTCGTGCCCATGCTAGAGGCCCTGAGTGACGCATCCGTTCCGATGGTGCCGAGGTGCCGACGTGGGGGTTTCTCAGGGTGAGCCTGTACCCTGGATCGGTCGGCTCTGGACATTGCCTTGTATGGCGAGTGGGTTTGTGAGTCCTTGGGGCCGATGGTGAGCGCCGATCGGCGCACATGACCATCACATGAATGGCCCCCGGCCAAGAGAGTCCGGGCCTGTCGAGCGCGTCTCGACTGCTGTTCTCGTGCGAGAGAACCCAGGAAGAACACACCCATGCCCAAGAGCAAGAAGCCGGCCGGCGGCCGCGCAGCCAAGAACTTCGAACCGCGCTATGGCGAGAAGACCGCGTACCAGGACCGCAAGCGTTGGCCCGGTACGTCGTCGGCCGGAAAGCCCGGTAGCAAGAGCCCGAGCCACCGGGGCTACCGTCCCGAGGCCGCAGAGTCGAGCGGCGAGCCCAAGCGTCGCTGGACGGCGCAGGAGCGCGCAGGTCGCGACGAGGCTCGCGCCATCCGTTCCCATGCTCGGGACGACCGTCCGCGTCGTGATGACCGCCCCGCGCGAGATGACCGCCCCGCGTACGGGGACCGCCCGCGTCGTGAGGGTCAGGATCGTTACTCCGACCGTCCCCGTCGTGATGACCGTCCGTCGTATGGTGATCGCCCACGCCGTGATGACCGTCCGTCGTATGGTGATCGCCCGCGTCGTGATGACCGTCCGTCGTACGGTGATCGCCCACGTCGGGATGACCGGCCGTCGTACAACGACCGTCCGCGTCGTGATGACAGTTCGTCGTATGGCGACCGCCCGCGTCGTGACGACCGCCCGCAGCGTGATGATCGCCCCGCGTACGGTGATCGCCCGCGTCGTGATGACCGTCCCTCGTACGGTGACCGTCCGCGTCGGGATGACCGCGGTGGTTACGGTGACCGGCCCCGTCGTGATGACCGTCCGCAGCGCGAGGGCCAGGACCGCTACGGGGATCGTCCGCGTCGCGACGACCGTCCCTCCCAGGCAGACCGTCCCCGTCGTGAGGATCGCCCGTCGTACAGTGACCGCCCGCGTCGCGACGACCGTGCCGGTTACGGTGACCGGCCCCGTCGTGACGACCGGCCGCGCCGCGACGACCGTCCGAACCGCTCCGACTGGAACGCGCCGACGCGCTCGGCCGCACACGAAGAGCACGTCGACGTTGTCCACGAGCGGTTGCAGGCTGACGCTGTCCAGGCCGATGCTGTCGAGGGCGTGAGCTTCGGTGATCTGGGCCTCGGCGAGAACATCGTTCGCGTGCTTGCCGAGCTGGGTGCGGCAACGCCGTTCCCGATTCAAGCGGCCACCGTTGCGCCGATCCTCGAGGGTCGCGATGTGCTCGCCCGCGGACGGACCGGGTCGGGTAAGACCATCGCGTTCGGCGCACCGCTCGTCGAGAGCATCCTGCGCTCGCAGGCGGGGAGCCGTCGTGAGTTCGGCCGATCGCCCAAGGCTCTGGTGCTCGCTCCCACGCGTGAGCTCGCGCTGCAGATCGACCGCACGATCCAGCCGATCGCCCGCAGCGTCGGTCTGTTCACGACGCAGATCTACGGTGGTGTACCCCAGGCCCGCCAGGTCGGTGCGCTCAAGAAGGGCGTCGACATCATCGTCGGGACCCCCGGCCGCATCGAGGACCTCGTCGAACAGGGCAAGCTCGACCTCTCGGATGTTCGGATCGCCGTCCTCGATGAGGCCGACCACATGTGTGAGCTGGGCTTCCTCGAGCCGGTGCAGCGCATCCTGCGTCTGACCGCTGACGGTAGCCAGAAGCTGCTGTTCTCAGCGACGCTCGACCGCGAGGTCGCTGCGCTCGTCGACGAGTTCCTCGTCGAGCCTGCCGTCTACGAGGTTGCGGGTGAAGACCAGGACTCGAGCACCATCGAGCACCGCGTGCTCGTGATCGACCACCGCGACAAGGCCGAGATCCTGACCTCGCTCGTCGACCGCGACGGCAAGACCCTCGTGTTTGCTCGTACCCGCGCCTACGCCGAGATGCTCGCCGAGCAGTTCGACGACGCCGGCATTCCGTCCCTCGCCCTGCACGGTGACCTCAACCAGGCCAAGCGCACGCGCAACCTCGAGAAGCTCACCTCGGGCCGGGTGCGGGTGCTCGTCGCGACGGATGTCGCCGCGCGCGGCATCCACGTCGATGACATCGACTTGGTCGTGCAGGCCGACGCTCCCGACGAGTACAAGACGTACCTGCACCGCTCGGGACGCACCGGCCGCGCGGGTCGCGAGGGTCGGGTCGTCACGCTCATCACGCGTCAGCGTCGTCGCCGCATGACCGAGATGCTTGATCGCGCCGAGATCGAGGCGCCCTTCGAGGACGCTCGCGTCGGTGACGACCTGCTCGAGGAGATCGCGGGCCGTCAGCTCGCCGACGTCGACGCCTGACGCGCCGCCGCCACCTCTCTGACGTAGGCAATATCCCGCAGGCAGGACGAATCCGCACCGGATCGTCCTGCCTGCGGGATGTGTCCTACCTCCATGCGTAGAAGCGGCGGGCTCAGAACAGCATCGCTGCCGCGTCAGCACGTCTGCCGCGCGAGGTCGTGACGACGGATGCCGCGGCACGCCGCGCTGCCAGACCGGGCACCGGCTCGCGTGGCGGCGCTTCTTCCTCGGCGTGCCCCGTCAGGCCGTGCACCCGCAGCAGCGGCCGAACGCGCTTGGCGAGCCACTGACGGTACGGCTTCGGCGCGTACGCGGAAGCGCCCGGGTACAGGCCGCGATACGACCCGACGAGTTCCGGATGCTCCCGCTCGAGCCATTGCCAGAACCACTGCTTCGCCCCCGGGCGCAGGTGCAGCGCGCCGAAGACCACTCGGTGTGCGCCGGCCGCTCGGATGCGCCCCAGCGCATCATCGAGCGTGGCAATTGAATCGGTGAGGTGGGGGAGGATCGGCATCAGGAACACGGTGACGCGGAATCCGGCATCCGTCGCCGCTCTCACGGTCTCGAGGCGCGCGGCTGCGCTCGGCGTCCCCGGCTCGAGCGTGCCTGGAGTCCCGCGGGGTGGTGGTCTTTCGGGCCCGCGGCGTCGTGACCGCGACGGGGTGAGCCATCGTGCGATGGT
>NZ_JBNVBV010000010.1:0-73089 GCF_052274505.1 Microbacterium sp. F2 | reverse complement strand
ACCATCGCACGATGGCTCACCCCGTCGCGGTCACGACGCCGCGGGCCCGAAAGACCACCACCCCGCGGGACTCCAGGCCCGGTAGCCGGGGAACGACTGGGCCCGGCCGGTGAAACCATGCGCCCACTCGGTGAGATCGTCCAGCCGCCCCCTGTGCGTCAGGATGGGGTGAGACACCAGCACTGCTGACCTTCGCACTGCACGGGGCGAGAACGGACCAATACTGAGATGACGATGACGGTTGCTGACGTCGGCACCGATGATGGGGCTATGGCTCCTCGTGCTGACCGGCCCAAGAGGCGGACGTTCACCGCCGAGTTCAAAGCGGCGATCCTGGCCGAGTACGACGCCGCGGACCGCTCTGGGCGTGGGGAGATCCTGCGCCGGGAGGGCCTGTACACCTCCCACATCATCGAGTGGCGCAAGGCCGCGGCCGCCGGCTCGCTGTCCGGGCTGGGCAGCAAGCCGCGGGACCGGCGCGAGCGGGAGCTGCAGGCGCTACGGGCCCGGGCGGAGAAGGCCGAGGCCGAGCTGGCCAAGACCAGGGCGGCGCTGGACCTGATGGGAAAAGCACACGCGCTCTTGGAGACGCTCTCCGAGAGCGCGGACAAGCCGCCGCGGTCGCCGCGGTGATCAACCCGGCCGTCGACGGGCTGGCCGAGCACGTCGGCACCGCGGCTGCGTGCGCGCTGCTGGGTCGCTCCCGCGCCAGTCACTACCGGGCCAAGAACCCGCCACCGCCACGTCCACGGACACCGCGGCCGGCACCGGCGAACAAGCTGTCCGCCGCCGAGCGGGCCCACGTGCTGGCCGTGTTGACCAGCCAGCGGTTCGCGGACAAGTCGGTCGCCCAGGTCTGGGCCACGCTGCTGGACGAGGGCACCTACCTGTGCTCGATGTCCACGATGCACCGGATCCTGCGCGAGCACGACATGGCCGGGGAACGGCGCCGGCAGGCGAGCCACCCGCCCCGGACCCGGCCCGAGCTCGTCGCGACGGCGCCGGGGCAGGTGTGGAGTTGGGACATCACAAAGCTCAAGGGGCCGGAGCGGGGCGTGTACTACGACCTGTACGTCGTGCTCGACATCTTCTCCAGGTTCGTCGTGGGCTGGACCATCGCGGCCCGCGAGGACGCCGAGATCGCCAAGAACCTGCTCGAGCACGCCATGGGCATCCATGGCGTGCCGGAGGCGATCCACGCCGACCGCGGGACCTCGATGACCTCCAAACCGGTCGCTCAGCTGCTCGTCGACCTCGGGGTGGCCAGGTCGCACTCCCGCCCGCACGTGTCGAACGACAACCCTTACAGCGAGGCGGCGTTCAAGACGCTGAAGTACGCCCCGGTCTTCCCCGAGCGCTTCGGGTCCCTGGCCGACGCCGGCGCGTTCGCCGAGCAGTTCTTCGCCTACTACAACCACGAGCACCGCCACTGCGGGATCGGGCTGCACACCCCCGCCAGCGTCCACTTCGGCACCGCCGGGCAGGTCCGCGCCCAGCGCCAGGCCACCCTGGACGCGGCCTACGCCGCCCGTCCCGAGCGCTTCGGCCACCGCCGACCCCAGGCGCCCAAGCTGCCCGAGGCCGCCTGGATCAACCAGCCCTCACAGGAGGCCCTCATACAGACCGCCTGACGGAATCTGTCTCACCCGCCTTGACACTTTCCGCTTCGATTACAGCCCGATCACGGAGCGACCGACGATTTCGTGGCCGAATGGGGCCCGAGTGGCGTTCTATGTCGGGCTGAACATCGAGCACTATCAGATCGACAAGCCCTCCACGAGCATCTTCGGCGGTACCGCGATGCTGCAGCCGGATCCTTCGGGAGCTGGGGTATGACTACGTCCTGGACTGGACGAACGACGATCAGCCGTATCCGCTGAACGTCGACGGGATGTTCAGCGTTCCCTACACGATAGAACTCAACGATGTGACGATGTTCGTGAGTAAGAGCTATACCGGCCCGCAGTTCCTGGAAGCGGTGATCGACCAGTTCGATCAGCTCTATTCAGACTCCGAGCACTCGGGTCGCGTCATGTCGCTGCCGTTGCACCCGTTCATCGTCGGCCAGCCGTTCCGCCACCGCTACCTTGATCGGGCCCTCGAGCACATCACGTCTCACGATGGTGTCTGGGTGACGACGAGCGATGCCATCGCGGCGCACTATCAGTCGACGGGGAACAGGAGAGCCGATTCGTGACGAATACGGAGCTGATCGATGAGTACGCACGGCTGCGCGACGAGTTCAAGGCCAAGGGATTGGGCGGCCGGATCGGCTACGGCGAGAAGCCGGCGCTGCTGATCGTCGACTTGATCACCGGATTCACGGACAGCCGTTCGCCCCTGTCAGGCGAACTGGAGTCACAGCTGGCCGCCACCAATGCCTTACTCGTCCCCGCCCGTGAACTCGAGATCCCCATCTTCTTCTCGACGGTCGCGTACGACACCGAATTGCAGGAGGCGGGGCTCTGGATCAAGAAGATCCCGTCCAACCACCTGTTGGTGGAGGGCAGCGAATGGGTGGAGGTCGACAGCAGGCTGGGCCAGCTGCCCCACGAGATGACCCTGGTGAAGAAGTACGCATCCTGCTTCTTCGGAACTGATCTCGCCGCACGCTTGATCTCACGGGGTGTCGACACCATCATCATCGTCGGCTGCACCACCAGTGGGTGCGTGCGCGCCTCGGCGGTTGACGCCTGCTCCTACGGCTTCCACACCATCGTCGTCGAAGAGGCAGTCGGCGACCGGGCAGCCCTTCCGCACCTGGCCAGCCTCTTTGACATCGACGCGAAGTACGGCGATGTCGTCAGCCTCGACGACGCACGTGCTTACCTGCGGGGGCTTGCGCAACAGAACGATTGACTGCAGTAACGCCGTGGGGCCAACTTCCTCTGTGCGGAATATTGAACCGGCGTGCAGGCCGAGATCCCGCAGATGCTGGCGCAGGGCGGCGGATCCATCATCAACACCGCCTCGTCCCTCGGGCAGGTCGCCATCGCCCACCAGTCCGCCTACGTCACGTCGAAGCACGGCGTCATCGGCCTCACCCGAGCCGCCGCGGTGGAGTACTCCGACAAAGGCATCCGCGTGAACGCAGTGCTGCCCGGGGTGATCCAGACGCCAATGATAGACGCGCTGGAGGAGACCTACCCCGGCTTCAAGGACGCGCTGCTGACGAAGCACCCGATCGGCCGACTCGGCACGCCGCACGACATCGCCGAGATGGTCGCGTGGCTCGGTTCCGACGCGGCCGCCTTCGCGACCGGCGCGCAGTTCGCCGTCGACGGCGGGTACCTCGCGATTTAGACGAGGTGGCCACGACGGACGGGAGGCACGGTGTCAGCTGACACCGTGCCTCACGTCCGTCACCGGTCGCGCCGCGACCCGCGTGTCAGCCGTTCTTCGCGGCCAGTCGGTCCGTCTCGCTGTCGTTCCGCCACCCGGCGGTCGCGCCGCCGTCGACGCTGTAGTTCTGTCCGGTCACCCAAGAGGACTCGTCGGAGGCCAGGTAGAGCGGCATGTACGCGATGTCCTCGCCCGTGCCGGGGCGTTGAATGAGCGCGTTGCCGACCTGCCAGGCCTTGCCCTCCGCATCCACCGCCTTGTCCGTCGCCGGGGTGCTGACGAAGCCAGGCGAGATCGAGTTCGCGCGGACGCCGTAGCGGGCGCCCTCCGCAGCGAGCGACTTCGTCATCGCGATGACGCCGCCCTTCGCGGTGGTGTGCGCGACCTGGCGAGCGGCTCGATCCCGCGACCTTCGCGATCGACGGAAAGCAACTCGAGATCGATCTCGAGTTCGAGGCCTGGGCCAAGAGCGCGCGCCGCATCGGCGCAGCCACCCGGCGTCCGGCGAGGACGTCGCGGGGCGGACGGGCCGATCTCAACACGGTGCGTGAATGGGCCAGTCAGAACGGACACCAGGTCAGCGATCGCGGCAGGGTTCCCGCGTCCATCCTCGAGGCGTACGACGCGGCGCACTGACGCGGTCACTCCTGGGCTGAGCCGCGCGCTGCGCGCCAGTGCTCCGTGACGGGATAACCGGAGCGCACGTGCGCGCGCACGTGGACCTCCCCCGAAGGGGATCCGCTGCCGCCCGGCTCCGGCGGCGGAGGGTTCTGTGTCCAGCCTGAGCCAGGGACCCAGACCGTCCCCGGTTGCACGGGCGCGTCGGCGAGCGCGGGATCGATCAGCTGACGCGCGAGAGCCACGGCCTCACCCAGATCGGTGATCCCGCCGGCTGAGGGCGTGCCGGCCGCGAGCACCCGGTAGGGACCGTCCCAACCGTCCGGGACCGTGAACGTAGTGAACGAGTCGAGCTTTGACAGTGCACGCTTCGCGTCGATGGCCATCTGCAGCTCGCGCAGGTCGACGCGCTGCGTGCGTGCAATGGTGACGATGTCCACCAGGTCTTTCGCGCGGCTGCTGGGGCGGCCGTTGTAGGTGCTCATCGTCGCAGTGACCTTCTCCGCGACCTGATCGGAGATCGGGAACAGCCGGTAGGGGTGCGACGGGACCGGCCGCCCCAGCTGCAGCCGCGTCGACGGCTCGATCGTCTCGACGCGGCCGACCGGGGGAGGGCCGACGACCACGTCGATGGGGATGTCGGAGATCCTCCGGCCGGTGTTCGCGTCCAGACATGTGAACACCAGGCGCCGGGTCGCGACACCCGGCTGGTTCTCTCCTCGCCCGGTCGCACGGGCACGGGTGAGCTGGAACCGCACATGGTCGCCGAGATCACGCGCGGCTGCCTGCTCGAGCGCCTGCTGCGCGGCATCCAGATCGGCGGCGCCGGTCGAGGCCAGATCCAGGTCTTTCGTCGACCGTGACTTCGGCACCCGGGCGAGCATCGCCGTGCCGCCCTTGAGCAGCCACTCGGACTCTTCCCCCTCCGCAAAGACCCGGCTGAGGAAACGATCGTGCTGTGCCTGCACGATCTGCGCATTCACATCCAGCGCGCTCGCGCCGTCACCGGCTGCCTTCGTCGCGGCCGCCTTGATCGCCTGCGCAAGCCCCGTCCAGTCTTTGTAGCCGTCGGGCTCAGGCATCGGCCGGCACCACCGCGTCGACGCCCGCAAGAGCGAGCAGATCAGCCGCGAGCGCGGCACCCGAGGGGTACTTGTTGGGCTTGGCCAGCGGCTCCAGATACTCGGTCAGGCGGGCGGGGGAGAGCAGCTTTCCCGCGTCCGCGGCGTCGGCGAGCGCATCGGCGACGAGGGAGCGGTCGACCCACTGCTCGATCAGGTCGGCGATCGTGCGCTCGACGCTCATGGTCGGCATCCCGTCGACGGAGACCACCTCGGTGGGCGCGAGCTCGCGGGTGCGGAGCCGCACCCCGTCCAGGCGGGTACCGCGGCGGGTGGGAACGACGAACTCGAGTGGCCCGGGGAACCAGTCGCCGATGCCATGCAGCTGCGCGGCCGTCTGGCCTGCGGCGACGACGGGCGGGACGCCGGTGTCTGTGCGGGGACGGTCGGCGCCGCCGAGGGCGAGCCAGGTCGCGAGGATCGCCTCCTGCTCGTGCTCTGGCGCGCCGGCGAGGCGGTAGACGCCGCGCGCGACGCGGATGAGCGCGCCGCTGTTGGCGAGGCGCGTCAGGGTCGGGCGCGCCACGCCAGCCTCGAGCGCCTGGGCGGTGGTCACCAGGCCCCAACGCTGTGACGCGAGCTCGCCCAGACGAGCGAAAGTTGATCCTGCCATGCGCACAGTGTAGCGAGAAACCGCAACAAACGTTGTAGCTCGTTCAGATTGTCGACTTCGAGCCTCTGGGGCCACCCCTTAGCAGTGAGGGGGTTCCAAACCCTCGGGAACGGGTTATATTCGGGAATATAACCATCTGTGAGGAGGAGAAGATGCGGACCCACACCTGCCCGCCGGACCACAAGCACGGGCTGACCTCCACCTGCTACGTCGTCCACCTCTGCGGGTGCCGCGCCTGCATGGACGGCAACGCGCGCCGCCGCCGCGACCGCTACCGTCTCCTGGCCTACGGGCGATACCAGGACGCGCACCAACCCATCGAGCCGATCCGGCAGCACCTGCAGGCACTGGTCGACACCGGGATGATCCCCGAACGGATCGCCATCAGCGCCGGCGTCGGCGGCGCCACGGTCCGTCGCCTGCTCAACAGCGAGACGGCACGGTTCGTCACCGGCGCCACCGCCCGCAAACTCCTCGCAGTCACCCCCGACAGCAGCACTCTCGCCGCGCAGGGCCGAGTCAACGGCCGCGGCACCCGCCGGCGCCTCCAGGCTCTGGCCGCGATCGGATGGAACCACCACGAGATCGCACGCCGACTCGGCTACCCGCGCTGGAAGGTCAACAAGGCACTCGAAGGCGCCTACGTGGACATCCGTGTCCACGACGACATCGCCGCGCTCTACGACGAGCTCTGGGACCAGCAGCCCCCCACCCACACCCGAGCGCAGCGGGTCGGCCGCTCCTACGCACTCACGGTCGCACGCCGGCACGGCTGGCTGCCGCCGCTGGCCTGGGACGACATCGACACCGACCCGGCACCGCCCACAGCCGGGCAGGAACCCCTGCTCGACGAGATCGCGATCGAGCTCGCTCTCGCCGGCCAGAACGTCCGCCTCACCCGAGACGAGCGCCTCGAAGCCACCCGACGCGGGACCGAACGCGGACTCAGCCTCACCCAGCTCAGCGACCTGCTCGGCGTCGACGTCCGCACCATCGACCGCGACCGTGACGACCTCGGACTCCGGCAGGCCGCCTGATGAGCAAGACGCTCGACATCCTCGAAGCCGCCCTGCACGGCACCACCGCCGGCTACCTGGCCGGATGCCGCAGCAAGGGAGGATGCCCGAACCACGGCAACCGCCAGCTGCTCACCTGCACCGAAGCGGCCCGCGCCCGCCGCCACTACTTCTCGCTCGCCTCGCTCGAGGAGACCGAGCCGATCACCCGGCAGATGCTCCGCGACGCCAAGAACAGCCCCTTCGCACCGAAAGAAGCCGCAGATGTCTGACCAGCCGAACACCTTCACCATCGACTCCACCAAAGAGGGAGAGTGGCTGCGGGTCGTCCGCGCGCTCGGCGGCCATCGCTGGGCCCTGTCGCTGCGCTTCAACCCCCTCCCGCTGACTCAGCGAGGCGCCCGGCACACCCGGCCAACGCGGCAGCCCACACCCCACGCGGCAGCAGGCCACGGGCCGAACGCGAGACTGCACCTGCCCAGCTGCGCGATCTCCCCCCAGCTCGGCAACGGCCGCGGCGCCCACCTCAAGCAGATCCCCCACCTGGGCCGAACCGAGGAGCACTGATGACCGACATCGCCGTGCGCCTCCAGGAAGCCATGACCATCCAGACCGGCACACCCGTCACCGTCCGATGGAGCTTCCGCGAGTTCGCGCTCAACTGCACCCGCCGCGACGGCCGCCCCCTCACCCAACGGATGCACAGGCTCTTCCAGACGCTGCTCAACCGTGAAGCGCTCCGCGAGCTCACTCCAGGAGAAGACCCAACGATGGGATCCCGCGCAACCCTCATCGAGATCATCGACGACCTCGCCGTCAGCGCCGACCACCAAGGCGCCCGCGCGGCCGCGCTCGCCGAGGTCCTCCTCAGTGCCGGCATGTTCCACCTCGGCGACCAGCTCCGCCGCCAGAGCCACGCACTCTCAGAGCTCGACGCCGACGACGAAACCCTCGAGGTCATCGACGAGGCACGCACCCAGATCGCCCGAACCATACTGCTGCTCGACCAAGCCGACACCGCACAGGCAAAGGAGCGCAGATGAACCGACGCACCCGCCGCGCCAGCACAGCCCTCGCCGCGGTCGCAGCTCTCGCGCTCGGCTTCGGCGCCCACCAGCTGGGCATCACCTCCTGGATCGACACATGGACGCGCCCGCAGGCACCCGCCCCGGACCCGACCTACGACTACACCGCGCTCGCCGCAGTCGCGCAGGAGCTGCCGCTGATCGATCCCACCGAGGAGATTCCCGAGTATCGCCGCGCCACGTTCGGCGAGCGCTGGATCGACATCGAGGGAAACGGCTGCGATCAGCGAGACGATCTCCTCGCCGTCCAGCTGCAGGACGTCGTCCGTGACGGTTGCACGGTGCTCTCCGGCGTGCTCGACCCCGATCCGTACACGGGCACACGCATTGAGTTCGAGCACGACCGGATCGCCGCCCCTGGAGCCCCGGGAAGCTCCGGCGTCCAGATCGACCACATCGTCAGCCTTTCGGCGGCGCACGCCGGGGGCGCGTGGGCGTGGACCGAGCAGCAGCGCATTCAGTTCGCCAACTCGTTCGACAACATCGTCGCCGTCGATGGCAACACGAATGCGGCCAAGAACGACCACGGGCCAGCCCTGTGGCTGCCATCGAACGCCGACTACGTGTGCACCTACGTCGCCCGCTACACGGAGATCGTCGACACCTGGCACCTCGCGGTCGACGAAGCCGACCGCGGTGCGCTCGTGGACACGCTCTCAACCTGCGCTGCCCAGCAAGCCAGCGACGAGAGCGGGAGCATGTCGTGAAGCCGCTACGAACCCGCGTGGGATCTCGCCGCGCGCGCCTGACGCTTGGCCGCGCGAGCGCGGTCTACGACCTCGTTCGCATCCGTCGTGTCGACACCGAGGGTGCGCCTGATCACCTCGAGCTCGGCGTCGGTCCAGCGGGTGCGCCCTCGCATCCGCTCACCGAACGTGACGACGTTCAAGCCGAGCAGGTCGATCAGAGCCGCCTGCGTGGGAACCTCGGGCGCCCCCGCCCCGTCCGCGATCGCCGCCCGCAACCGCTCCGCGAAAGCCGCATCGCGCGCCAGTCCCGGCATCAGTCGCGGCCGGCGGCCGCGCTGCGAGGGCGCCCTGCGCGCGCGCTCCTGCGCGAATGCGTCGATCGCGGCCTCGTCGTAGAGCGGGGAGTTGCCTTCTATGGCAACCGGCTCGGGGAGCAGAGGACCCTCCTGGCCGGCTCTGCGCAGCTTGTTGCTGATGGAGCGCATCTTGTAGACCGCGACGACGGACACGCCGAGCTTCTCGGCGACGTCCGCCGTGGTGAGGTGCCGTCCGGTCATCAGCGCTCCTCTCAGCTGGATGAATATAACCACTTTCGCGGTTACGGCGCGCCGCGGCAACCAGACCCAACTTGGTTGGGGATGCTGGGGCGCATGGCTAACAAGGACGCGGACGCCATCCGTGAGGAGCTCCGTCGCATCGGCCAGCAGCTCGCGCAAGCGGACGAGCTGCGCGAACGCCGCGGCAAAGTCGTCGACGAGGCGCGCGCGGCCGAGCTGACCCAGCGAGAGATCGCCCTCCTGCTGGGGATGACCGAGGAAGGGCTGCGGAAGGCGCAGAAGTCCTACCACGGACGCGGGCGCTCTTACGGCGGCCGCCTCGCGTCCTAGCGACCCCGCCAGACCTTCATGGAGCGCCCGTCGACTGCGAAATCTGATTGCAATTTTCAAGCACTCTTGACTAATATAACCTGACGAATGAGGGGGTGAGATGGACGAGCTGAACTACCGACCCAAGCCGTGGACGCCGAAGGACGTGCCCACGATCTGGGTCGACCAGACCACCGGGCAAGGCGTCACCGACGCCGGCACGCCCGTTCGCCCCGTCATCGGCGAGCGCCGCAAGAACCCCAACCTGACGGACCTGCTCGACACGGCTGCCTCGTACGGCGCTAACCGCATCATGCTGACCGGGAAGCGCCCCGAGCCTGCGCCTGGCGTGCGGCACTGGCTGTACGTCCAGACCCCGAACTGGAAGCCCGGAGCCCACTGGGTCAACAACGGCCCGCCCACCGGTCGGTTCGAGCACGCGGTCACCGGCTTCAAGATCGAAGTCCGCACCGCGGAGGAGTGGTTCGGCGACGGGCCGCTGACCCCTGCCCAGGCTCGTCTGGCCTGGAACGTCACCGCGTCGATCATTCGCCACGCCGACGAGAACGCGCGCCTGTTCAACAGCCCTGCCGCCACCGGAACGAACCTGTGGGCGCTGTCGCTGCCGAAGAACATCAACCCCGTGCCGGTCGAAGACGACATCGCCCAGGAGATCCACTTCACCTCGGGCCTGCACCACTACGACCACCTGGTCGCGGGGGAGTCGTTCGCCAAGCACGAGGACTGCGTCCCGCTGATCGACCCGGCCAAGACGAAGAAGATCAGCGAGTTCGCCTACGTCGACGGCCGGTTCATGTTCGCCGGCGTCGGGCGCGAGCTCGGTATCGGCCCCGCGATCCGGCTGAACCAGGCCGCCGCGTACGAGCTGCTCGAGCAAGACCCCTACGCGCGCGCCCGCTTCCACGTGCGGTTCCGCGTCCCTCAGGGCTGGAACCACGTTGGCCTGCTCGGTGTGAAGCACCTGGACGTTCGCGAAGGCTGGTTCTATCCGAACCGGCCCGGAGCGGTGCACGACACCTGGGCCGACGGCAGCGAGATCCACGTCGCCCTCAAGCACGGGTGGGAGATCCGCCCTCACGAGGCCGTGGTGTTCCGCAAGGCCAAGCCTCTAGACACCTTCACCGAGCGCATGACGCGCGCCCGCGAGCGAGTCCAGCTGCAGGACGAGATGCACCCGGACCTGCGCCGCGCTGTGCTCGCCGCGCTGCGGAACATCATGCTGCACTCGATCGGTGCATTCGCCGCCGCGGGCCGCGACGAGACCCGCGTCGCCGCGTCGCCCGATGACGTCCCGCCCGAGTACAGGGCCAAGATGCTGCGACAGGGCAACCTCTGGATCTATCGCATCCCGTCGCGCCCGAACGACCGCACCCGAAGCTTCTACCACCCGGAGCTCGCCGCCCAGGTCTGGGGTCGCGCACGCGCTCGCGTCCTCCACGGCCCCAGCTCCCTCGGCGGCTACACCTCCGGTGCTCTCACGGTCGACCCCTCGACGCTCATCGGCATCCAGGGTGATGCGATCTACACGACCAAGCTGCCGGCGTGGTCCCTGCCGGACCGGTTCATCGGCGGCGGCGACGACGGCAAGACCGGGCGCCTGCGCCTGCAGGGCTACCTCAACGGATCCTTCATCACGCCGGAGACGCTGCGGCAGCGTGACGCGCTGAAAGCACGTGCCGAGCGGGCCGGCATCGCCAAGGCGCTCGAGCAGGCAGAGGAGAAGGGCTGATGGCTGACCAGCAGCGCACCGCCCAAGACCTCATCCGCGATCTGCGGCGCAAGGGCATCAGCACGGCCGAGATCGCCGAGGAGCTGCACCGCTCGCCTCGAATGGTCCGCAAGATCCTCAACGGCGAAACCAGCGGCGCCCTCTACCGCCAGGCGCTCCAGGAGCTCGCTGACACCGGACGCCTCACCCACGTCCCGCCGCGGCGCCGGCGCAAGGACGGCTCGATCGCCCCCGTGCGAGGCAAGGCCGGCGCCAAGCCCGTCATCCCCGAAGACCTCAGCGGCACCTACGTTGAGGGTCGCCAGGGTGGTCGGCTGCGCGTCGACGTGGCATACGCCACCGGGGGCGACCGGTACATCGAGATGCGCATCCCCAAGGGCCGCACCGCGAAGGGCCGCGAGCAGGCGAACGCCGAACTGATCAAGCAGGTCCGCAACGCCGCCAAGGGCCAGTCCCACGACAAGCAGAAGCAGATCACCGCCCACCTGACCTTCTCCAACGGCCGCGTGATGGAGGTCAACTCGTACAACGCCTCGACGATGCTCAAGCGCATCCACGAGAACGGCGGCGACGCCCTCGGCTGGTTCCGCGAAGAGTCGAAGAACCGATACGTGAACCTCGACACCAGCCGCGACACCATCACCGGCGTCACCCTCAACGTCGTCAGCACGGCCAAGACGACCGAGTACCAGAGGCAGGCCGAGCGCGGCCGCACTCGCCGCCCCCGCTCGCTGTCGCCGGCGGAGCTCATCAGCATGGAAGAGAAGCGGCGCATCGAGGAGCGCCGCGCTCGCCGCCGTGGAAACCGAGGAGGTGGTCAGTGACCATGGCCGCCCCGAAGAAGCCCACAGCTGCAGCGAAGCCCCGCGCACGCAAGGCCGCGCCCCCCGCTGAGGAAGTCACCAGCGACGTCGACCAGGCAGCGACGTCCGAAGCACCCGCACGCGCACCTCGCGCAAGCCAGAAGCCGGCAGCGGCGAGCGCGACGCCTCCTGAGTCGGCCGAGGCGGAGACGCCACCGCCGGCGAAGAAGAAGCGGGGGCCCTACAACGTCGTCTACGTCCAGAAGAAGCCCGTCTCGATCCGTCTCCCCGACGACGCGCTTGAACTGATGGACTGGGCCAAGCAGGATGCAGCCAGCCGCGGCGACCGCCTCACCAAGGACGAGATCGTCACCGTTGCGCTTCGCGCCTACTGGGGCCGCAAACGGCGCCGCGGGTAATGACCGTCTCCTGAGCTGCTGGCAGGGAAGTCGAGATGAGTGAAACTAACGGGCCGGCCGAGTTGCCGGTCTACTCGATCGCCGAGGCATTCGTGAAGCGATCCGGAATGTATATCGGGCAGCCCGTCACGTTCGAGCGAGTGCACACGTTCCTGCTCGGTTTCGAAACGGCGATGTTGTACGTTCGCGACGAGCTCGCGCGCGATCGCAATGCGTTTCAGCCCGTGGGCGTGCTCGGTCAGTTCCGGGAGCAGCTGCGATCCGAGGGGCGGCTCAGGTGGGACTCCTGGTCCCTGACGATCGTGGCGGAAGCGATCGGCTGGACTGGCGACGAGCCTCCGGCGATCGACGATCTGACCGAAGAGCAGCACCTCGAGGCAGTCCGGGACCTTCTCCCGTTGCTCGAGAAGGTCTTTGCCCTCCCCGCGGAGCTTGTCACCTCGCTCCGTGACTCCGCCTGAGAAGGGTAGGCACCCCACCGCTGTCGGTGTGTCGTCCCGCCCATCGAGTTCGAGAACGCGTTCTATGCTGTGCGGCGATGATCAACCTGACCGCCACCGTCCCGCTTGGACCGCTGACAGAACTTGTCGGACGATCCCTCTCGGCGACTGGGAGATGGGTCAACTCATCCGGTAGCGCCTACCTGTCATATCCATCACTCAGAGGATCCTGACCCGGACGAACGATCGCAGTCGCTCGAGGGCAAAGGACCCGTGCGGATGTCGCGCGTCACACCTCGACCTCGAACGGCAACTTTCGCAGTGTCGTCGCGGAAATCCCGGTGCTCTTGTACATCCGGGCGTGGGCGTACTGGATCTCCGGCAGCAGATCGATGCGGCCGATCGCCTCCAGCATGATCTCGTCGGCCTGACCGGTGAGATGACGCAGTTCGGGGATCGCGTACCCGCCCACGTACTTCCCGGAGTTGAGATCCCAGGAGCGCACGGCCGGCAGCGCCTCCTCGATCCTCTCGCCGAGCTCCACCAGAGCATCGAACGTGTCCTGCCCGTAAGCGTGCGGGGAGAATGGGATCTGCGACATCGTGCCCTTGGTGACGTTGAAGCAGTCGCCCGTGAACGTCCACCACAGGAACGCCAGCCGCGACGCCGCGATCGCGCTGGCCGCGAGCTGGTCCTTCCGGTTCTGAACGAACAGCTTCCCCTCGTTGAGGGGCACCGTGGCGTGCGTGGTCTTGTCGTAGGTGACCGGCGGCACCGTGTACGTGCTCAGGAAGTACGTGGCGGTCTTCTTGAAACCGACGGAGTAGTCGCTCACACGGACAAGCGGCGTCGAGGAGATCGTGCCCTTCGCAAGCAGCGTGTCGATCAGCTCGAACATCGCGTCGCTGCTGGCGCGCATCCAGTTCGGGGTCCGCGAGCCGGCGGGCCGAAGCGAATACCGCAGTGTCGCCATCAGATGCGGACGGAACGCCTCGATCCAGCTGTGGGTGAGCGTCGTGTGCAGCTCGGAGACGCTGCCATACCCGGCGGCGGTGATGATCGTGCTGCGCACCTTCACCTGGAACAGGGCAGCCGGGCGTTCCTGGAAGGTGCTCACCCAGATCGCATCGAACCGCCGCTCGTAGAACTTCCGCAGTGACTCGTCGCGATCGGCGAACTGGCTGCGGATGGGAACGATCAGGCTGAGCCGGCCATCCGGGCGCGTGATCTGCGCCGAGCGCTCGCAGCAGGAGGCGTAGATGTCGTCGACGTTGTCTGTCTCGAAGCCGGTGATGCGGTAGCTGAGCTCGCGCCGGTTGACGTAGGGTGGGTTGCCGATGACGACGTCGAAGCCGCCCTGATTGGGGTGTGACACGTCGCCCCGCACCGGCAAGAAGCGCGGCCCGTACAATGTCCAGCGCATCGAAAAACACCCCGCGACCTTCCGACTACCTCCGGACGTCTTCGAGTACATCAACCAGGCACGCGACGAAGCCGCGGCCCGTGGTGATCGCCTCACCAAAGACGAAGCGATCACCATGGCAGTCCGCGCGTTCTGGGGCGGCAAGCGCCAGCGCCGCCGCTGATCACCACACCGACATAACCGACGAAAAGAACTCTGGAGGCATCTGATGAGCCGTCGATCTATGCTCGAGCAGGAAACCGATCCGCTACACCCCGCGCGGATGCTACCGCGCACCTGAGACGAACGCGCGGTCCTTCACCGAGGATGGCTACATCTCGACATGATCAACCGAGGCAGCGAGAAGATTTCGTGCGAAGAGGTGGAGGACCTCGTCTACCGCTATGACAGCTTCGATCTAGCGGCCGCCGTCGCGATGCTCGACCCCGTGTTCAGCGAGCGGGTATGCGTCTACGTGAGTCTCAAGGAGGGCGGCCCGCTCGGGCTCGAACGGATCCGCGCCGCCATGGAGTCCGCCGGGGTGGCTAAGCATAAGCACCCCGAGCGGCTGATCGCCGTCGACGACATGCCCCTCACCAAGGTAGGCAAGATTGACAAGAGGGAGCGGAGAGGGCTTTGCCCGCCGCGACAGCGCCTAATGGGGCAGACGCTCAGCGCCCGCGCCGCCACGCGAGCCAGTGGCGGATGCTCTCCTCGAGCGCGTGCAATAGAGGCAACATCACCCAGATGACGCACGCGACGGTCAGTGGCGTCGTACATAGGATCTGGAGGTACGGCGGCAGGCCGGTCAGGAGCGGAGCGATGAAGTAGGCGTTGAACATGGCAGGCGGTACCAGCGCGATCCACACTAAAATCGCCGTCCACCACCGCGGGCGCGCGGGACCGGCCGTCGGGATTGCACCGGTGAGGGCGTCCGGAGTCAGTGGACGGGCCTGCCCGATCGTGAGCGGCACGGCCTGTTGCAGGTGCGCCTGCCGCTCCTTACTGTCCTCCCACCGGATGAGGTCATGGGGGGAAGCGAACGTGATCTCGACGACAACCTGGCGCCGGTGCCGTTCCGAGACTCGGACCTTCGACTCCCGGTAGCCGGGGAACGACTGGGCCCGGCCGGTGAAACCATGCGCCCACTCGGTGAGATCGTCCAGCCGCCCGGGGACGGCTGTGCGCGCCACCCGAGCCGTGACCGTGAGGTTATCTGGTTGCATGGTGTCCTCCCGGGGCAGAGGAAGCCCCGTCTCCCAGCGTATTGCGCCGATGACGCGGCACTGAACAGCTTCCGACCATCGGGGTCCGGATCAATAGCGCGAAATAGTGCTCTTCCGAGCAGTGGAGTGTCACCGCCACTGCCGCCTCACGCAGGATGGAAAGTTGAAAGACCTGGATCGACGGGGAGGTCATTTGCACGAGGCGTTTCGCTTGCTGCGGGAAGAAAGGCTCAAACGAGGCCGATACCATCGCCGAGCGACGGTGTATCACCCGGACGTAGAAGAGGTCGACCAGCTCTACGGTGTCCGGCTTCAGCTGGAGTCCTTAGGCGCGCGCCGGACGGTGGACGGATGCTGCGCTCCGAGATCGGCGCTTCGCGCGAGTACGGGACGCTAATGGATGCGGCGCTGGCAGTCGGTGACATGGGCGCCTGGCTGGTGGCGCACCACGCGTTCCTCCGCTGCTGCGTCGCGCGTGCAGACATCCCGTTGGGGCGGGTAGTGGACTCCTACCCGGAACGCTGCTTACACATCTATCAGTTGTGGCACCCGCAGTCGTTCGCCATCGCTCATCGCGAGTACGAGGCCGTCCTCGAGTCGATCGTCAGGCGTCCGACGCCCAGGGGATCGATCTGTCGCCGCTGGCGACCCACGAGTTCGCCTTCGACGATGCCGCCGCCGCCTTCGAGCAGTCCCGCGACGCGTCCAGCAGCCTGAAGGTCCTGCTCCGACCGTAGAGCGCCTGGGCCGTCGGGGCCGTCACAGGGAGCCACGCGGGCGGCGTGGGGTGGCGCGGGCTGCAGTGGCACCGCGGAGACGATCCTCCCGCCTGTCGGGTCGGCATCGGAGCGCGCGGTGCAGGAGGAGCGCGCCCACGTTGCAAGTAAGCTTTCTGCCGTGCAGAATCGACAGCTCGGGTCGCCGGGCGATCCACCCCAGTATCCGATCGAGTCGGTCGACAACGCGCTGAAGCTGATCCTGCTGCTGGGTGAGGAGCACGAGCTGCGGCTCACGGACGCCGGTGCCCTCCTCGGGGTGGCGACCTCGACCGCGCACCGACTTCTCGCGATGCTGGCATGGCGCGGCTTCGTGCGGCAGAACCCGGTGACCAAGGCTTACGGCCCTGGCCCGGCGCTGACGACGGTGGCCTTCTCGGTGCTGCGCAGGATGGATGTCCCGAGACTGGCGCAGCCGATCCTCGAGGACCTCAGCGCCGCCCTCGGTGAGACCTGCCACCTGGGCACGCTCGAGGGCAACCATGTCCGATTCCTCGCCGTTGCCGAGCCCGATGTGGCCGTGCGCGTGGTTTCGAGACTGGGCAAGACCCTGCCGGCGCATTGCACCTCGACCGGCAAGGCGCTGCTTGCCGAGCTGAGCGACGAGCAGCTCTTCCGGCTGTACCCGGACGAGCAGCTCGAGATCGTCACACCGAACTCCATACGTTCCCGAGACGAACTCGTCGCCGAACTGGTTCGGACACGACTGGACGGTTATGCCGTGAATCGGCAGGAAAGCGAGGACGGCGTGGCGAGCGTCGCGGTCCCGGTCCACGTCTCGTCGGGACTGCGACTGGCGATCAACGCCTCCGCGCCCGTGCAGCGGTTACCGCCGGGCAAGGTCAAGTCCCTAGCGCGGTCACTGCAGGACGCCGCGATCCGCCTCGCCGAACTGTTGGGGTGAACCGGCCCGGGTCGTCGTAGCGCCCATGGATGCGCTGCGCACGCGAACACGCCGCTGATGAGCGTGGCTGCGGGAGCGACCGACCCGCCGCCGTGGGCCTCAGTGCCCGTTGGCCGGATCGTCCGGGTCGCGGGCGGCTTCTTCGCCTTGATCCAGCCCACTCAGCGTCGCCATATCCTCCGAGCTGAGCGTGAAATCGAAGACGTCGATGTTCTGCGCGAGATGCTTCTCATCGCCGGCGCGCGGGACGGGAACGATCCCTTCCTCGATGTGCCAGCGCAGTAGGACCTGTGCGGGCGACTTGTCATACTTCGACGCGATCGCGGTCACCGCGGGATCGGACAGCAGGGCTCCTCCGCGTCCGAGCGGGCTCCACGCCTCGGTCAGGATGCCGTGAGCGCGCTGGAAGCTGCGCTGTTCGACACGGGCGATGTCGACGCTGAGCTGGATCTGATCGACGTCGGGGACGACACCGGTCGCGTCGACGACGCGCTGAAGGTGGTGAGACTTGAAGTTGGAGACGCCGATCGCCTTCACTCGTCCCTCTTCGAGCAGTCTCACCAGACCCTTCCACGCTTCGACGTATCGGTCGAGGGCCGGAACCGGCCAATGGATCAGGAACAGATCGAGGTAGTCGACGCGAAGGGTCTTCAGCGATCGGTCGTACGCGCGCTGCACTCCCTCGACGCTGTGGTCCTCCTTGTTGAACTTGCTCGTGATGAAGACCTCGTCACGAGGGATGCCCGATGCACGCAGACCGGCACCGACGGCCTCCTCATTCGCGTACTTGTACGCCGTATCGAACAGGCGGTAACCGTAGCCGACCGCCTTCTCGACCATCGTTGCGCACTCGTCTCCCGTGAGTGGCCACGTGCCCACCCCGATTCGCGGGATGCGGTGACCGTGCAGGAGGGGGAGGGTGGTGTCGTCAGCTCTCATCGGGCGGCCGCCTTCGCCGGAGCCGTGCTCGAGGGCTCGAGGAGGGCGCGCAGCCGATGTATCAGCTCGTCCGCCTTCGCTCGCGAGGCGACCGAGCGGCGGGCGTCGACGAGGGCACGCGGCCAGTTCACGATGACGGCACCTTCGGCCTGCCCTTGGCTCTCGCCGTACACGACGGCGAAGCGGTCCTGCGCAGGGTCGCCCACCATCGTCCAGTGATCAGATCCGGTATGCCCGACGATCTGGATCTTCCAGTCGTACTGGTCGCTCCACACATACTCCGTCGGGTCGTAGCTGCGCAGGTCATCCGGGTGAGCGATGTTATGCGCGACAATCAGCGCCTGATCCGTCGCGCTCGTCCAGTGCTCCAACCGGATCGGGTCGGGATGCCGTCGGTTCATGAATCGTGCCACGTCGCCGATCGCATACACGTGGGAGACGCCGACGGCGGCAAGCGTGCCTTCGCAGACGACACCGTTATCCAGCGCGAGGCCCGACGACTCGAGCCACTCCGTGTTGACGACCGCTCCGATACCGAGCAGGACAGCGTCGACATCCAGCGTCGCGCCATCGGTGAGCGTGACCTGGACGCGGTCACCCGTGCGCTCGACGTTCTCGACGGAGACGCCGAAGCGTAGCTCAGCACCCTCCCTGCGGTACTTCTCCGCGAAGATACCGCCCACTTCCATATTCATCGCCCGGCCCATCGGAGCACCGATCGGTTCGATGATGGTGACCTTGACACCGGCCGCAAGCGCTGTGGCGGCCGCCTCGGCGCCGATGAATCCGGCGCCGACCACCGCGAGGTGGCGGCCCGGAACGAGCTCCTTGCGCAGCTCGTCGGCATCGGCGCGGGTACGCAGCACGTGGACGCCGGGAGTGGAAGCCCACGGGGTTCGGCGAGCTCGGGCACCCGTCGCGATGACGAGGATGTCGTAGGTCAGCTCGCTGCCGTCGGCGAGCGTCAGCGTCTTGCCGGCAGGATCCAGCTCGGTCGCGGCGACGCCGAAACGGGTCTCGACCCGCAGGCCTTCGAGCGCTTCCGCCGTCGTCAGCGCGATCTCCGGGTCGGATGCGGCGCCGCTGAGGTACTTCTTCGACAGCGGGGGACGGTCGTAGAGGGGATGGCTCTCCTGGTCCACCAGCGTGATCGCGCCGGTGAACCCCTCCGAACGAAGATTCTGTACGAGCTTGACTCCGGCGACGGAAGCACCGACGACGACGACGTGAGACATGCGAATCGGCTCAACCCTCGACAGACAGCGCCGAGACCGGGCAGCTTCGGGCGGCTTCCTCGACGCGAGTGCGCTCCGCGTCCGGCACCTCGAGCTGCAAGAGCACGACCTTGCCGTCGTCGTCGATGTCGAAGTAGTCTCCCGCGGCCACGACGCAGTTCGCGTAGCCCTGGCAGAGGGAGAGGTCAGCCTTCACCGTGGCCATGGTCATTCCTCGTTGATGATGGGTCGGGGTCGGGGAACACGGGCGCGTACGGCGACCCGATCATCGCTGAGAACGTCTGGACGGTCTGCCAGGTGAGCGCCTCCAGCTCGAGCGGGTCGAGTGCGATCCATTGTCCGGATTTCGGAGAGTCGATGAGCAGACGCGTCCCGTTGCGGGTCTCGACCCGGCTCACCGTGATCTCAGAGAACTCGTTGGCGATCGTGAGCGGCTCGCCGACGGTGCGCGCGACCAAACGTGCGCGCTCCTCGGCGGCGGCGATCGCGGCGGCCCGATCGACGTCGGCGCCTTCCCACTCCAGGGTCACAGGAAGATCGCCAGGTTCTGGGTGCGCAGCACCGACTCGTCGACGAGGATGACGCGGCGCGCGAGCTTGTACTCGCCTCCGACGTCACGGAACACATCCTCCCGGTGGGCGGAGATGATCGACGGCTCGTTCACGTCTCCTCGGCTGCGGAACAGCAGCATCGCGGAGTCGGCGAGCACCTCGCCGGGCACGTCGGTCTCGAACACCCGCACGTTGGTCACGAAGTGACGCAGCCGGGACGGAGGGTCCTCGGTCCAGGCATGCTCGGTAAGGAACCGTGCGACGCGCCGGCTGAGCGAGTACTTGTTCTCGTCCCAGTGCGCCATCCCGGGGGACGTGCTGAAGGGCGTGCCGAGTGCGGTGGTCACGCGGACGGGCATGACGTAGTGGATGTCTTCCGTCAGCATGTCCAGCCAGCTCTCATACCGCTGCTGGTCGAGAGTGTAGGCCTCTTCGACGAGCCAGCGATGGATCGTGGCGTGCAGCTCGCTCGTGAAGGGCAGGGACGAGCCCACCCGGTCGGCGAGGGTTGACGACTTGCGAAGCCGGGAGACTTCGGAAACTGCCTTGCCGGTCTCCTCGATCATCGGACCACCTTCTGACCATTGTTCGTGATGCCCGCAGGTCGGGGCTCGACATCCAGTGGCGGCTCGCCGCCGATCGACAGGGCACGGAAGTCGACGCCCTCGTACTCCGACTCCAGGTAGTCCGCCCAGCGGTGGAGCAGATGGCGCTGGTTGTACTCGCCGTAGCCCACGTGCGCGACGCCGGGGCCGGCGAACTGGTCGGGGCCGAGCGGCTCGACGACCGGCGATCCATCCTTGAGGATGCCCATGCGGCTGTTCAGGAGCAGGCGCCGCGCCATTGATCCCTTCGCCGTGTTCGTGAGCGAGACCCAGTTCTCCACGTCGTCCTGCTCGAACATGCCCGTCGACCCGAAGCACATCAGGTAGGCCTTGTACGACAGTGCCTTGAACTCCTCCGGAGCCTCAGCGTCGACCGCGAACCAGGAGTACACCTCGGTCTCGTCCTCGCTGATCGGAAGCCACGTCCGGATGGAGATGAACGGGAGCACGTCCTCGTCCGAACCCTCCTCGACCTTGGGCCAGTTGTGGACGAAGGACATGTTCGGGAAGAGCGAGGCCGCGGAGATCATGAACCCGTCGCGGCCGATGACATCGAGCTGCTCCTGAGACCAGGTCGCCTTCATCCGCTCGACCATCTCGTCCGGGTAGCCGACGTACCGCAGCCGCTCCTCGAGCGTGCCCGGCGGGAGCTTGTAGGTCGTGCCGCCTCCGTTGCCGGCCCAGTATGTGTTGCCGTCCTTGCGCTTCTCGGCCTTCGGCTCGCGGAACAGCCCGATCTCGACGACCGAGGTGTGCGTCTGGGGCGTGTGGTACATGTCGCCGGCGAAGTTCTCGGCGCCGATCTTCCAGTTCGCCTTGACGCGCCACCGCTGCGGGCCCCGGAGCTCGATGCCGCTGGGGCTCTGCCGGGTGTAGTAGTCGAGATAGAACTTGAAGTCGCCGATGTAGTCCTCGAGGCTCGGCGCATCCGGGTCCATGCTGATGAAGATCAGGCCGTTGTACATACCGAGGTTCGGCGCCGGCAGGAGCCGTGCGCCCTTTCGGCTGAACCCGGCCTCGCCGCCGTAGGCCTCCTCGTGGAAGGGGAGTCCGACGATGCGTCCGTCGTTGCGGTAGGACCACCCGTGGTACGGGCAGCGGAAGTGCGAGGCGTTCCCCATCTCGGCCCGGCAGACCTGCATGCCGCGATGCAGGCACATGTTGAAGTGGGCGCGGATCTCACCCTTCTCGTCGCGGACGATGATGAACGAGTCGTCGAGTATTCGCCGGACGACGTAGTCGCCGGCCTGAGGAATCTCGGACTCGTGGCCCACGAACAGCCAGGCGCGGCTGAAAAGGTTCTTTCGTTCGCGCGCGAAGATCTCCGCGTCGTTGTAGATGTACGCCGGTATCATTCCGCGACGGATCTCGTCGTAGATCGTCATGCTGGAAGTGCTCATCGTCGCGCCTATCCGTAGTGTAATGCTTCGACACCGCTCCGACGTCGCACGTCGAAGCGGGCCGAGGCATAGTTTCTGATGTGCAGAAATTGATTCTGCCACACACGCGCGCCTTACGTCAAGTGGGCCCGAGGAAGGCCTTCGCGGCCGCGCTCGGAGGAGGAGGCGATGCGTCGCGGCTGCGAGGACCATCCTCCCGTCCCAGAGGGTGGGCATGCTCCTCTGGAACACAGAAACCGCTTCTGCTGGAAACGAGGAGTCAATGATGAGCCCGTCGACCGATGTCGCAGACCGGGAATGGACCGTCACTCTCGATGGCAAGCCGTGGGCCAGTGCCGCGCGCTACGAGGTCGAGAACCCCACGACCGGGCGTCCCCTGACCTCCGCCCCCGACCTCTCCGAGGAGGAGGTCGGGCGCGCGGTGGCGGCGGCGCAGGCTGCGCAGCCGGCCTGGGGCGCGATGCCGCCCCGAGCCCGGGCCGCCGTGATCCGGCAACTCGCTGCGACGATCCGAGAGCACCGTGAGGAGCTCGCCACTCTCGACGCACTGGACGGCGGGTTCACCCTCTCGATGATGAGGGGCGATGTGGACGCGGCGGCGGAACTCATGGAGATCTTCGCCGACATGGCGCTCGACCTCGGTGGCCGGACGATTCCGGTGAGCACGAACCTCCACTACACCATGCAGGTGCCCTACGGAGTGGTCGCGCGTATCGGTGCGTTCAACCATCCCTTCTTCTTCGCGGCGGCGAAGGTCGCCGCGCCCCTCGTCGCCGGCAACGCCGTGGTCCTCAAGGCCCCGGACCAGACGCCGCTGTCTTCGTTGCGCCTGGCCGAGCTCGCGGTCGGGATCCTCCCGGACAATCTGTTGATCACCGTCAGCGGTCGCGGCGCGGTGACCGGACGCGCGCTGGTGCGTCATCCCGAGGTCCGCCGGATCGGTTTCATCGGGTCCACCGCGACGGGGCAATCGATCCAGCGGGATGCAGCCGAGACCGGAGTCAAGCACGTGTCGCTCGAACTGGGCGGAAAGAACGCTCAGATCGTCTTCGCCGACGCCGATTTGGAGGCGGCTGCGGCCGGTGCCGTCGCGGGTATGAACTTCACGTGGGTCGCCGGACAGAGCTGCGGCTCGACGAGCCGCCTGCTCGTGCACTCCTCGGTGGCCGACGAAGTGATCGGCCGGGTCGCCGAGCGCATGGCCGCGATCCGGGTGGGAGACCCGCTGGACCCGTCCGTGGACATGGGCCCGCTCGTGTCGGAGGCACAGTTCCAGAAGTCCATCAGCGCCATCGCCGAAGGCAGGAAGGCGGGTGCCACCGTGGCGACGGGCGGCGGCCGTCCCGCCGGCCTCGATGAGGGGTGGTTCGTCGAGCCGACGCTGCTCACCGGTGTCAGCCCCGGGTCGTTCGTCGAGCAGAACGAGATCTTCGGCCCCGTCCTCTCCGTCACCACCTTCGACGCCGACGAGGAGGCCGTACGGATCGCCAACGGCGTCCAGTACGGGCTCACCTCGAGCATCTGGACGCGCGACGTCACGCGCGCCCACGTCGTCGCCCGGCAGATCGAGGCCGGCTACATCCTCGTCAACAGTGGCAGCCGGCACTTCTGGGGACTGCCGTTCGGAGGGGTGAAGGCTTCGGGGATCGGCCGCGAGGAGTCCCTCGACGAACTGATCTCGTACACCGAGACGAAGACCGTGACCGTTCTGCTCTCGTAGGGGGGCAGCGCTGCGCGCTGTACGTCGTCGCAGCAAGCGCGGCGCGATCCATGCCGGCGGTGCTGGGAGGCGCTGTTCCCGTCAGCCTCGGGCAAACCCCGTCGAGGCGAAGGCCGCCTGCAGGGATGCCTGGGCGCCGAAAACGTTCCCCGGGCCATCACAGAGGCGACACAGCAGTACACGAAGTGGTCGGCTGAGATCCCCCGGGCGGAGCGGCTTCCGGAGTTCCTCGAGCGAGCGTTCCAGATCGCTTCCACCCCTCCCTACGGTCCGGTGCACCTCGGCATTCCGATGGACTTTCTGGAAGAGGAGATCGAGTTCACCCCGGGACCGGTGACCGAGTATCTGCATGAGGCGCTCGATCCGGATGCGGTAGAGCGTCTCGCCCAGATTCTCAGGACGGCGGCCAGTCCGGTCATCGTGGTGGGGACAGAGGTCGCGCGGTACGGTGCGATTGCCGCGCTGGAAAGGCTCTCCGACCTGGTGGACGCGTCCGTGCTCGGGGAGATCAAGGGCGCCGACCTCGCCTTCCCGAACACCAATCCGAGGTACGTCGGCAAGCTGACCGCATCGAGCCCTGCACTGGAGGGCGCAGACGTCGTCGTCCTCCTCGGCGCCGAGCTCACCGAGGGGCTGGCGATGCCCCTGCCGGATTTCGGTGACAGCCTCGTGGTGCAGGTCACCGTGGACCCGCTCGCTCTGCGCCGGCAGTACGCAGGTCAGGTCGGCATCCTCAGCCACCCCGGGCGCCTGCTCGATGCGGTCGCCGATCGCCTCGCTGAAGGCGGAGCGGTACCCGTGAGCTCGGGCGGGCGGGTGCGAGGGCTCAGAGAGCGCTGGGAAGCGGGCCGCGAAGCCTTGCGGTCGCGCCTGCTCGGCGAGGCTGATGGCGCGGTATCGGCGGCCCACATCGCGGACCTCATCCATCGCCTCGGCGGCTCCGAGACGATCGTCGTCAACCAGTGCGGATCCGCGGAGGGCTTCATCGACACACTCGTCGACTATGGCGCACCGTGGACGTATTTCGGCCTCTCGGGGAAGGCGAGTGCTCAGGGTTGGGGCGCGCCGGCGGCGGTCGGCATCCAGATGGCTCGTCCCGATCGTCGAGTGATCGCCGTCCTCGGCGATGGCGGGTTCATGTTCAACTCCACAGCGATCCACACCGCTGCCGCGTACGACGTTCCGGTCGTCTACCTCGTCCTCGACAACGGGGGCTGGCGGGACGTCGCGACCGTGACGGGAGCGATGGGCAGCTCGCTCGGAGAGCCCGGCGCAGAGGATGCGATGCGCTGGACCTTCCGGCCCCCGATCGACCACGCATCGTACGCCCGAAGCCTGGGACTGAAGTCTTGGCGGGCGTCCAACCCGGAGGAGCTCGAGAGCGCGTTCGCCGCCGCGTTCGCCGAGGATGGGCCGACGCTGATCCAGGTCGCGTCTGCGATGGGCGATGTCCGGGTCTTCGGGCAGGCGTTCGCGTGAGATGTCGAGCAGGAGTGACAGCGCCGTATACGGTGAGTGAGCCGCGTGTTCGGGCTGACAGCGACACGTACGTCTGCAGTAGGGAGCGATGAAGGATGTCAACTGGTGATCGACTAGGGGTTCGAGAGGATCTCGTCGATGCGAATCGCATTCTCGTCCGCCACGGCATCCTCGATGCTTTCGGCCACGTGAGCGTCCGTGACCCCGACGACCCGAGCAGGTTCCTCATCTCCAGAAACCTGGCCCCCGGCCTCGTCACGCCCGACGACATTCAGGTGATCGGATTGGACGGGACGACCGCGGACGACAGACCGAGCTATCTCGAACGATTCATCCACGGCGAGATCTACCGGGCACGCGCCGATGTCCAGGCCGTTGTCCACAGCCACTCCGCGTCGATGGTGCCCTTCAGCATCTCCAGGACGCCTCTGCAGGCGGTGTGGCACATGGCGGGCTTCCTCGGCGAAGCGGTCCCGGTCTTCGAGATCCGTGACAGCGTCGGGTCCTCCAGCGACCTGCTGATCCGCAGCGGTTCGCTCGGCGCGGACCTTGCTGCGACCCTCGGGGGCGCGGCGGTCGCACTCATGCGAGGACACGGATTCGTCGCCGTGGGCGACTCGATCCCGCAGGCGGTCGCCCGCGCGGTCTACGCGGACCTCAACGCCCGAGCACAGGTGACGGCCGGTCAGCTCGGCGGCTACACCGCCCTCACCGCAGAAGAGGGCGCCGCGGCCGCGGAATCCAACAACGGGCAGCTCACGAGGGCCTGGGAGATCTGGAGAGCCAACGCCAGGCGCGGGGAGAGCGTCTGAAAGCGCGCCTCCTCCAGGCGCGCTGAGCAAATCCGCCCGCTCGCGGCCGGCGCGTCATCGCGTCGGCGAAGCCGGCCGTTCGCCCCTGGTGGGGCGGTCCGGCATGCCGGCACACGCCGCCCGCGCCTAACGGCTCGCGCCATGTTGTGTATCTGACACACACAACAGTAGTAGGGGGGGTCGGACATTTGACGGGCCGGGGTGTAGGGATTTTTCTAAAATGTCCATTTCGCAGATGAAGTGTCCACGTGGTGTCCATATGGACATTTCGGTCGGGTGGTTCGGGTGATCTCTCCTGCAGCAAGGGGATAGCTGCTGGGCGGGAGACGTAATTCACGCACAGGCGGCCGGTTCGAGGCGGTAGGTCTCACGCGATGCCACAAACAAATCTGAGCATGGACACCACGATTTCCTCAGTACTCCGGAATACCCTAGGGGGGTAGGGGTGTTAGGGTGGGTGTCGCCGATTCTGGCGCATCACCGACGGAAGGAAACCATCATGGCCACCAGCGAGTACCAGGTCACCGGCATGACGTGCGGACACTGCGAGATGTCCATCCGTGAAGAGGTCTCCCAGATCCCCGGCGTGGACGAGATCCAGGTGAGCGCCCAGACCGGCAAGCTCGTCGTGTCTTCCACCAGTGCTCTGGATGACGCCGCCGTGCTGGCCGCGGTCGACGAGGCTGGTTACTCCGCGGTGCGCGCCTGATGAACGCTGCGGGACGACTCAGCCTGTATGGCGCCGGCGTCGTCGTGGCTTTCGGCGGGGCGTTCGGCATCGCGGCAGCTGTCGTCCCGGACAGCGCCGTCGCCAACTGGACGGCCGCGGCTGACGACAGCTCGATGGCCGATCACGCCGGCATGACCGGCGAGGACACCGCCGAGACCGCCACCATCCCCGGCGTCTCCCTCTCCGGTTACGGATACGAACTCAGCCCGATCGCCGCGCCCACCGGAACGGGCGAGTCAGGCGAGTTGAGCTTCCAGATCCTCGACGCTGACGGGACTGCGCTGACCGCGTACGAGTCCTCGCATGAGAAGGACCTGCACCTGATCGTGGTGCGCACCGATGGAACCCAGTTCCGGCACGTGCACCCCACGCTCGACGAGGCCACCGGCACCTGGACGACCTCCTGGGAGTGGACCGAAGCCGGCAGCTACCGGATCTATGCCGACTTCGTGCCGGACGTCGCCGACGGCCCCGACAAGGTCACCCTGACCCGCACGGTCGACGTCGCGGGCGCGTTCACCCCGAACCCGGCGACCGCCACGTCGACGACAAGCGAGGTCGACGGGTACACGGTCACCCTCGATGGGGACCTGACCGCGGGGGAGAGCTCCGAGCTAACCTTGTCGGTCACCCGTGACGGGCAGCCAGTCACCACCCTGCAGCCGTACCTTGGGGCCTTCGGGCACCTCGTCGCGCTGCGCGATGGGGACCTGGCCTACCTGCACGTGCACGCCGAAGGCGACGACCCGCAGGACGGCGACACCGCCGGACCCGACATCCGATTCGCGGCCGAGGCGCCTACCACCGGCCGGTACCTGCTCTACCTCGACTTCCAGGTCGACGGGCAGGTCCACACCGCCGAGTTCGTCGTGGACGCCGGGCACGGCACCGGCGACACGGACACGGACGACACACACAGCGACACGGGCGACGGTCACTGACCGCCCCGCGGTGATCTGAGAGAAGAAGGAACACCATGAGCACCACAGCCCCCGCAGAACAGACCGCGGACTCCGCCGTCGAACTCCAGATCGGCGGGATGACCTGCGCCTCCTGCGCGATGCGGATCGAGAAAAAGCTGAACAAGCTCGACGGCGTCGCCGCCACGGTCAACTACGCCACCGAGAAGGCGAAGGTCACCATCCCCGCCGGATACGACCCGGCCCTGCTGATCGCCGAGGTCGAGAAGACCGGCTACAGCGCGGCGCTTCCGGCCCCGAAGAAGGCCAAGAACGACACCGCCGAGGGCGGGGACGCGGACGATGCCGACCCGGAGCTGACCAGCCTCCGCAATCGGCTCATCGTCTCCATCGTCCTGAGCGTCCCGGTCATCGCGATGGCGATGGTCCCCGCCCTGCAGTTCACCTACTGGCAGTGGGCGTCGTTGGCGCTGGCGGCGCCGGTCATCGTGTGGGCGGCGTTCCCGTTCCACAAGGCGGCGTGGGCGAACCTCAAGCACGGCACCGCGACGATGGACACGCTCATCTCGATGGGCACGACCGCCGCGTTCCTGTGGTCGCTGTACGCGCTGTTCTTCGGCACCGCCGGCACCCCCGGGATGACGCACCCGTTCGAGCTCACCCTCGCCCCCTCGGAAGGAGCCGCGAACATCTACCTCGAAGTCGCCGCCGGGGTGACGATGTTCATCCTCGCCGGCCGCTACTTCGAGAAGCGGTCCAAGCGTCAGGCCGGCGCCGCGCTGCGCGCGCTGCTCGAGCTCGGCGCGAAGGAAGTATCCGTGCTGCGCGACGGGGTGGAGACGAAGATCCCGGTCGAGGACCTGCAGGCGGGGGACGAGTTCATCGTCCGCCCGGGCGAGAAGATCGCCACCGACGGTGTCGTGGTTTCCGGCACGTCCGCCGTGGACGCCTCCATGCTCACCGGCGAATCCGTCCCGGTCGAGGTCGCCGAAGGCGACCCCGTCACCGGAGCCACGGTGAACGCCGGCGGACGCTTGGTAGTTCGCGCCACTCGGGTCGGCTCGGACACGCAGCTGGCGCAGATGGCCAAGCTCGTCGAGGACGCCCAGACCGGAAAGGCTGAGGTGCAGCGCCTGGCCGACAAGATCTCCGGCGTGTTCGTCCCGATTGCGATCCTCATCGCCGTCGTCGCGATGGGGGCATGGTTGGGTGCCGGGTTCCCTGTCGCTGCCGCGTTCACCGCCGCCGTCGCCGTGCTGGTCATCGCGTGCCCGTGCGCCCTGGGTCTTGCCACGCCGACCGCGCTGCTGGTCGGCACCGGCCGCGGCGCGCAGATGGGCATCCTGATCAAGGGCCCGGAAGTGCTGGAATCCACCCGCAAGGTCGACACCGTCGTGCTCGATAAGACCGGCACCGTCACCACCGGCAAGATGACCCTGGTCAACGTCGTCACCGAGCCGGGCACCGATGCGGACGAGCTACTCCGCCTCGCCGGTGCACTCGAAGACGCCTCCGAGCACCCCATCGCGCAGGCGATCGCGAAGGGCGCCACCCAGCAGACCGGCACCCTCCCCACCGTGGAAGGGTTCACGAACCTGGAAGGCAAGGGCGTGCAGGGTGTCGTCGACGGACACGCACTCATCGTCGGCCGGGAATCGCTGCTGGCCGAGTGGTCGCTGCGCCTGAGCGCCGAGGTTGCCGCCGCGAAGGCGCAGGCCGAAAGCGAAGGCAAGACCGTCGTCGCCGTCGGATGGGATGGTGCCGCTCGCGGCATCCTCATCGTCGCCGACACCGTCAAGCCGACCAGCAAGGAGGCCATCGCCCAGCTCAAGGCACTCGGCCTGACTCCGGTGCTGCTCACCGGCGACAACGAGGCGGTCGCCCGCCAGATCGCCGCCGAGGTCGGTATCGACCAGGTCATCGCCGAAGTCCTCCCGAAGGACAAGGTCGATGTCGTCACCCGCCTCCAAGGCGAGGGAAAGGTCGTCGCGATGGTCGGAGACGGTGTCAACGACGCCCCCGCGCTCGCGCAGGCCGACCTCGGCTTGGCGATGGGAACCGGCACCGACGTCGCGATCGAGGCCTCGGACATCACCCTGGTCCGCGGCGACCTGCGCAGCGCCGCTGACGCGATCCGGCTGTCCCGCAAGACCCTCGGCACTATCAAGACCAACCTGTTCTGGGCCTTCGCCTACAACACGGCCGCGATCCCGGTCGCAGCCCTCGGTCTCCTCAACCCGATGCTCGCCGGTGCCGCCATGGCACTGTCCAGCGTGTTCGTCGTGGGCAACAGCCTGCGTCTGCGCGGATTCAAGAGCATCGCCCGCTGACCGGGCAACCCGGCAGCACCTACCACCCACATCGGAAGGAACACCACCCATGTCCAGCTGTTGCAGCACCAGCGCCCCCGCCCCCGGCGGCCGTGAGAACCTCCTCGACGCCGCCGGTGGCGCCGACATGACCACCTGCCCCGTGATGGAGGGCACCCCGGTCAACAAGGCCACCGCCGTGGCGGCCGGCCTGTTCCGCGACTACGAGGGCGAGCGGTACTACTTCTGCTGCGCCGGCTGCGGTCCCGCGTTCGACGCGGACCCGGCCCGCTACGCCGCCGCCATGGCCTGAGCCTCACTCCCGGTGCCCACACACCCCGTGCGGGCACCGGGAGACCGGACCCTTCATGACCTCCACCATCGCGGCCGCCCGCGAACCGGGCTACATCACCGACCCCCGCACCTACCGGAACCGGCTGCGCCGTCTGGAAGGGCAGATTCGCGGGCTCACCGGGATGATCGAGCAGGAACGCCCCTGCATCGATACCCTCACCCAGATCTCCGCCACCCAACGCGCGCTCCAGGGTGTCGGTCTCGCCCTGCTGACGGACTACCTGCGCCACGCGCACGCCACCGGCACCCTCACCGACGACACCGTCCTTGATGCCGCCTCGACCGCGATCACCCAGCTGATCCGGTCCTGACCCTGCCCTCCTCGCAGCGCCGCGACCCCCGTACCCCGGAAGCGAACTGCACCTCATGCCCACCCACCATGTCCTCATCCTCGGGGCAGGAGCAGCCGGCGTCGCCGCCGCAACAGCCCTCGCCCGCCACGAGGACATCCACGTCACCCTGGTCGGCAGAACCCACGAGACCCCGTACATCCGGATGCACATCACCGGCGTCGCGTTCGGTCCCACCTTGCCCGAGACCATCCACGCGCCGCTCCCGCCCGTCACCGTGCTGGCAGACACCGCCACCCACCTCGACCCGATCAGCCGCATCGTGCACCTCGCCTCCGGCGCACAGTTGCGCTACGACGCGGTCATCATCGCCACCGGCAGCCGCCCGGACACCCTCACCCCGGGCCTGCCCGGGCGGCACACTCCCGCTGCACGGCACCAGGTCGTCACCCTGCACAGCATCCAGGACGCCCAACAGATCCGAGAACACCTCACCCGCACCGCCGGGCCGTCCCGGGTCGCGATCTACGGCGGCGGATTCACCGGCGCGGAGACCGCGTCCGCACTCCACGCCGCCGGACATCACGTCGCCCTCATCAGCCGCTCCCGCATCCCCGGGCGGGCCTCCTTCGGCGCGCAGATCGCCGCCCACATCACCGGCATCCATCGCGGCAAAATCACCACATTCCTGGGCCGCACGATCACCGCCGTCCGTGACAGGAGCCCGCTGCTGGGGATCACCCTGGATGACACCACCACGCTCTCCGCCGACCTGCTCATCACCGCCCTCGGCAACGCCCCCACCGCACCGGGACCGTTCTCTTCCGGGGTGCCTGTCGATGACCGGCTGCGGAGCACTGCCCCGCACGTGTACGCGGCCGGCAGCACCGCCATACACCGCGACGACCACCTCGGGATCTGGCGCCTGGATCACTGGGCCGACGCGGCCGCGCAAGGACAGCACGCCGCCGCCGCGGTGCTCCACGACCGCACCGGCGCCGCCGACCCGGGACCCTACCGTCCTCGTAGCTCCTACACGTCACTGATCCACGGCACCGCCATCACCGGCATCGGGTACACCATGACGCCCGCCACCGAAGGACAGGGCCCAGGACCCGGCACCCTCGTCACGCACACGCTCAACGGTGCTCTGGTGGGGGTGAGCGGTGTCGACGCGGTCGCCACCGTCCACGAAACCGCCCAGCACCTGCACGAGAGCGCCGCATGACCGCCGCCACCCCTGTGACCCCGGCCACTCGTGCCCGCGGCGGGTTCTGTCTCGCCGTGACCGGCACCGTCGTGCTAATGGCGGCCGCGTCGGCGCCTTCCCCGTTCTACCCGCAACTCACCGAGCAGCTCCAGCTGCCCCCGGTGGCCACCACTCTTATCTTCGCGATCTACGCCATCCCGCTGCTGCTCGCACTGCTGACGCTCGGGTCGCTTTCTGACCGGGTCGGGCGTCGCGGCATCCTCACCGTCGGATCGGTGGCCCTGTCGGTGAGCCTGCTGATGTTCTGGGCCGCCGATTCCTTCCTGCTGCTGCTCGCCGCCCGCGCCCTGCAAGGCCTGGCGGCGGGACTGCTGGTCCCGGTTCTGAACGCCATGATGGTCGACCACGAACCCTCCCGCTGGCTGGGGGCGGCCGCGCTGGCCAACACCGTGGCCCCCATGGCCGGTCTCGGGCTCGGGGCGCTCACCGCCGCTGGACTGCTGGACCTACCCGGCATCGACGCGGGCACCATCTTTCTGCTCCTCGCCGCGGTGTTCCCTCTCCTCGCCGCCACCGCCTGGACCATTCCCACCCCACCCGTCCTTCCCGGGGACGCGGGACCGGACCCACGGGCCCGGCGGGTCTCGGCGGCGACGCGGCGGATCATCGTCTCGGTCGCCCCCGCCATCATCGCCGGGTGGGTCACCAACGGTCTGTTCCTCGCCCTGGGACCGGGGATCATCGCCACCCGGTTCCACGCCGACACCTACCTGCACCAGGCCGGGTCCATCATCATCCTCGCCGCGGCCGGGGTGGTCGCCGCCACCGCACTGCAGGGGGCCACCGCCCGGCGGATCAGCGTGTTCGGGGCCGTGTCTCTCGGCGCAGGCACCGTGCTCAGCCTCGCCGCGCTGGCCGTGCCAACTCTGCCCGGGTACCTCGCCAGTGTCGCGGTCGTGGGTGCCGGGTTCGGGACTGCCTTCATGGGCGCGATGCGCACCCTGCTGCCGCACGTCGACCCCGGGCAGCGCGCCACCGTTATGGCCGTGATCTACACGATCTCCTACCTCGCGATGTCCGTCCCCGTCGTGCTGGCCGGCTTCCTCGTCCCCGCTCTCACCCTCCCTGGAGCCGCGGCCGTGTTGGGGGGAGTGGTGGTGCTGCTCAGCATCACCGCCACCCTCACCCACCTGCGCACCCCCACGGAGCTCACACCGCCCGCCACGCAACATCGACCGAAAGGGACCCGCCGACCATGACCGCCCCCGCGCCCCGCCGTTCCCCCCACCTCACCCGGCGACGCTTCCTCGCCCTCGGCGCCACCGCCGCCGCGGTTGGAGCTCTGGCCGCCTGCACCCCCACCCCCGCCTGGGTCAGCCCGACGGGAGCGGCCGTCGACCGCACCGAACGGGGCCGTGGCGGCACCGGCCGCGTGGTCACCGCGACGCTGACGGCGGCGGCGGCGACCCTCGATCTGGCAGGAACACCCGCGTCCACGTTCTCCTACGGCAGCATCCCCGGGCCTGTCCTGCGCGTCCAGGCAGGAGACACCCTGCAGGCCACCCTGCGCAACACCCTCCCCGTCGACACGTCCGTGCACTGGCACGGCCTGGCACTCCGCAACGACATGGACGGCGTCCCCCCACTCACCCAGACCGCGACCCGCCCCGGCGAGTCGTTCCAATACGAGTTCATCGCCCCCGACCCCGGTACGCACTGGTTCCACCCGCACGTCGGCGCCCAGCTGGACACCGGCCTATACGGGGTGCTCATCGTCGAAGACCCGAATGAGCCGCTGCGCTACGACGACGAATGGGTCATCGTCCTCGACGACTGGCTGGACGGGGTCACCGCCACCCCCGACGCGGTGCTCGAGCAGCTGCGAGAAGGAATGGGCGACATGGGCGGGCACGGCGACATGTTCATGCGGATGGGGAACATGCTGATGGGCGCCGACTCCGACCTACTCGGCGGCGACGCCGGCGACGTGTACTACCCGCACTACCTGATCAACGGCAAACCCGCCGCCGACCCCGCCCAATTCACCGGCACGCCCGGCACGCGGGTACGGATCCGGCTGATCAACGCCGGCGGCGACACCGCGTTCCGCGTCGCCATCGGCGGGCACCGGCTGACCGTCACCCACACCGACGGGTTCCCCGTCGACCCGGTCGCTGCCGATAGCGTCCTGGTGGGAATGGGGGAACGCTACGACGTGATCGTCACCCTGGGCGACGGTGCGTTCCCCCTGGTGGCGGAGGCCGAAGGCAAGCGGGAACGCGGCTTCGCCATCATCCGCACCGGCAGCGGACAGGCGCCCACCCCGGACGCGGACATCGCCGAACTGGGCGAAGGCCGCGTCGTCGCGGTGGCGAGCATGCTCTTCGCCGCACCCGAGGTCACCCTCGACCGTCGTGACGTGGACCGCACCCTCGACCTCACCCTCACCGGCAGCATGGCCAATTACGACTGGGGGTTCAACGGCACCCAGTTCGACATGCACAACCCGTTGCGCGGCGCGCACGCACTGGTCGCGGGGGAACGGGTGCGGCTGCGGGTGACGAACGACACCGACATGTGGCACCCCTTCCACCTGCACGGCCACACCTATCAGCACGCCGGTGGCGGCCCCCGCAAAGACACCTCCATCGTGCTGCCGAACCAAACCCTCGACCTCGAGTTCGACGCCGACAACCCCGGCCAATGGATGACCCACTGCCACAACATCTACCACGGCGAAGCCGGGATGATGACCGTGCTCGCCTACCGCCCCTGAGCACCAGCAGTCCAGGGAATACACGCCACACCCCACCTGTTGTCATACCCGTACGGGGTATAGCCTGGAGGGGTTCGGACGCAGACAAACGAGGCAGCGACGACGGCTGCCGCCCCGGACCCACATCACGGAGAGCAACGGATATGAGCCACGACCATCACCACGAAGCACCCGCCGGCACCCCCGCCGATGACATCGTCACCTGCCCGGTGATGCCCGGCAGCACCGTCAGCAAGAGCACCGCGGAAGCCCAAGGCCTCTACCGGGACTACGACGGGCAGCGGTACTGGTTCTGCTGCTCCGCCTGCGGCCCCCTCTTCGACGCCGACCCCGCCAAGTACGCCACGGCCGCCTAACCGACCACAGGCCGGGGATACCGGTCACCAGCCCCCACATTCGCGAGACGCAAGGAGCAACATTGTCACCCCAGAAGGTCCTCATCCTGGGAGCCGGCGCCGCCGGCGCGGCCGCGGCGCGCGTTCTTCACGGTTCCGGCACGGTGAGCGTCACCCTCGTCGACCGCACCGGACAGGCCCCGTACAACCGCACCCTGGTCAACAAGGGGGTCGCGATCGGGCTGCTCACCCCGGAACAGGTCGTCACCCCCGGGGTGGAGGTCATCAGTGACACCGCGGTCGAGGTCGACCCACAGGGAAAGACCGTGCGGCTCGCATCCGGCCGGATCGAACCGTACGACGCGCTCCTCCTCGCCACCGGCAGCACCCCCCGCTTGCTGCCGGACACGCTGCCCGGCCTGACCGCCGCCACGGAGGCAGGACGGGTCACCACCCTGCACTCCCTGGAAGACGCGGTCGCCGTCCGCGACCTCCTGGGCACGCTTGGCCGCCCCGCGCAGATCGTCATCTCCGGTGCCGGTCTGGTCGCGGCCGAGACCGCCACGCTGCTCCGCGACCGTGGACATCAGGTCACCCTCCTCGCCCGCGCGACCACCCCCGGGGTCAGCGTGTTCGGCGCCGGCGCCGCGGAGCGCCTCGCCGCCGCGCACCGGGAGCACGTGGACGTCGCGTTCGGCCGCACCCTCACCGCCGTCACTGACACCGGCACACAGCTCGAGCTCGCCTTGGACGACACCACACAGCTGACGGCGGATCTGCTGATCATCGCCCACGGAACCACCCCGACCGGCCCCGCCCCTTGGGAAGACGGGGTCATCGTGGACGGGAAGCTGCGCACCGCCACCCCCGGCGTCTACAGCGCCGGCGGGGTCGCCGCACACTATGACACCACCCTGGGCGCCTGGCGCATCGATCACTGGTCGGACGCGGCCGCGCAGGGTGAACATGCCGCACGCACCATGCTCGCCGACCTCGGCGCCGGCACCCACCCGGGCGACTACCAGCCCCGCGCCCCCTTCACGGCAACCGTGCACGGCATGATGGTCGCCGGTGCCGGGATCACCGGGGGTCACACCTCCGCACGCATCGACACTACCGACCCGCTCCTGGTCGTCCACGAGCATGACGGTGTCCCCGTCGGGGTGCTCGGGCTGGACGCCGTGCCCGCGGTGTTCGGGTGGATGCCGAACCTTCATACTCCTGCCGCGACCGATCCGCAGGACCTCGCCTCCGCGGGAACCGCGACGGCAGACTCACACCAACGCTAGGCACAGGGAAGTGAACCGATGACTGACCCGCACGCACACCACACCGACCACCCCACCGGCAAGGCCGCCACCGCCACCGGGGGAGACACCCGCCACGGCGACCACACCCCCGAGCCGCCCACCCAGCACGACACCCACACCGGCCACGGCACGCAGGCCAGCCACGGGGACCACGCAGGTCACGATGGTGGTGGCCACGGCGGCGGGCACGGTGGGCACGGGGATCACGTCGGCCAGTTCCGGCGACTGTTCTGGATCAACCTGATCATCGCCGTCCCGGTCGTGGCGTTCTCCCCGATGTTCGCGATGATCCTCGGCTACACCGTCCCCGACTGGGCACTGTTCATCGCCCCCGTCCTCGGCACCGTCATGTACGCGTGGGGCGGGTGGCCGTTCCTGACCGGTGCGGTCAGCGAACTCCGCTCCCGCAAACCCGGCATGATGCTGCTGATCGGTCTGGCCATCACGGTCGCGTTCTTCGCGTCCTGGGGCGCCACCCTGGGCCTGCTGCACCACGAGCTGGAGTTCTGGTGGGAGCTGGCGCTGCTGATCGTGATCATGCTGCTCGGTCACTGGATCGAGATGCGCTCCCTCGCCCAGACCAGCTCCGCGCTGGACACCCTCGCGGCGCTGCTCCCGGATGAGGCAGAGCGCGTCGAAGGGGACCAGATCGTCAAGGTCTCACCCGCCGACCTGCAGGTCGGGGACGTGGTGGTGGTCCGCCCCGGCGGCAGCGTCCCCGCCGACGGGAAGATCGTCGACGGCCGCGCCGACATGGACGAGTCCATGGTCACCGGTGAATCCCGCCCCGTCGCCCGCGGCACTGGCGACCCCGTTACCGCGGGCACCGTCGCCACAGACTCCGGCCTTCGCGTGGAGGTCACCGCCACGGGGGATGAGACCACCCTCGCGGGTATTCAGCGGCTGGTCACGGAGGCACAGAACTCGTCCTCTCGGGCGCAGCGGATCGCCGACAAGGCGGCGGCGCTGCTGTTCTGGTTCGCGCTGGGCGCCGCCGCGATCACCGCGGTGGTGTGGACTGTCGTCGGCAATCCCGATGCGGCGGTCGTGCGCACCATCACCGTGCTGGTCATCGCCTGCCCGCACGCGCTGGGCCTGGCGATCCCGCTGGTGGTGTCCATCGCCACTGAGCGCGCCGCCCGTGGCGGGGTGTTGGTGAAGGACCGGCTCGCGCTCGAGAGCATGCGCACCGTCGACACCGTGCTGTTCGACAAGACCGGCACCCTCACCAAGGGCGAGCCCACCGTCTCCGCCGTGGAACCGGTCGGTGACCTGGACGCTGACCAGGTGCTCGCGATCGCCGCGGCGGCCGAGGCCGACAGTGAGCACCCGCTCGCTAGGGCCATCGTTCGCGCCGCGAAGGACAAGAACCTGACCCTGCCGAAGGCGACCGGGTTTTCCTCTTCCCCGGCGGTCGGTGTCACCGCGACCGTCGACGGTGCGGAGATCCGTGTCGGCGGTCCCCGTCTGCTCGAGGACGTCGGTGCCAGCGAGGTCGACACGGCGGACGCGTGGCGTAGCGAGGGCGCGATCATCCTGCACGTGACCCGGGACGGAAAAGTCATCGGCGGGCTCAAGCTCGCCGACGAGATCCGCCCCGAGTCCCGTGAAGCCGTCGATGCCCTGCACAAGCTGGGTGTCCAGGTGGTCATGATCACCGGCGACGCCGAAGCCGTCGCGAACGCCGTCGGCGCCGAGCTGGGCATCGACCGGGTCTTCGCGCACGTGCGCCCGGAGGACAAGTCCAGCAAGGTCGCCGAGCTGCAGAAGGAGGGCCGCAAGGTCGCGATGGTGGGCGACGGCGTCAACGACGCCCCCGCCCTCGCGCAGGCCGACGTCGGCATCGCGATCGGCGCCGGCACCGACGTCGCGATCGCGTCCGCCGGGGTCATCCTCGCGAGCTCCGACCCGCGCAGTGTGCTGTCGGTGATCCAGCTGTCGCGTGCGGCGTACCGGAAGATGAAGCAGAATCTGTGGTGGGCTGCCGGGTACAACCTGATCTCCGTGCCGCTCGCCGCCGGCGTGCTCGCCCCCATCGGGTTCGTCCTGCCGATGTCGATCGGTGCGATCCTGATGTCCCTGTCCACCGTCGTGGTCGCCCTGAACGCGCAGCTGCTGCGCCGCATCGACCTCAGCCCCGAAGCCAGCACCCGCGCAGCGCTGGACAGCTAAACCCGAAGGAACCCGGCCATGACCACACCCGCACCCGACACCGCTCACGCCCCCCACGGGTACATCACCGACAAAGACCGATACCTGAACCGGCTCAAGCGGATCGAAGGTCAAGCGCGGGGCATCTCGAAGATGGTCGATGAAGAGAAGTACTGCATCGACATCCTCACCCAGATCAGCGCTCTGACCAGCGCCCTGCAGGCCGTGGCCGTCGGGCTGCTTGACGACCACCTGAAACACTGCGTGCTCGACGCGGCGCGCATGGAGGGTGACCAGGCGGAGCAGAAGATCAAGGAAGCCAGCGACGCGATCGCCCGTCTGGTCCGGTCCTAACCGGACCAGACGGGCGATCCCACGCTGCTGCGTCCACGTCCCCGGTAAGGGGACACTCGGTGCCTTGGCCGAGCGGTCAGGCAACGGCCTGCAAAGCCGTCTAGACGGGTTCGACTCCCGTAGGCACCTCGCATACGGCCCGTCGCGTGCCCGGCGGGCTATCCGGGCAGAATCGTGATGCCGCTGGTCTCGTCGACGATCACGATGCGGCCCGCGGCGTCCATACCGACCGCCTGCACCCGGCCGTCCACGCGACCTGCCGGCTCCCAGCTCGCGGCACCGGCTCCGGTCACCCAAATCTGCCCATCGGTGCCGACACCGACCACCTGAGTCCGGTCGGCCGCAGCCCCCAACGTGTACAGCAGCGGCGCTTCGGGCCACGCCGCGAAGGACGCACCGCCGTCCGTGCTGATCTGCACACCCTCTTCGGTGGCCGCGATCACCCGTCCGCGACCGTCGACGGCGAGACTGGCCGCTACCAGATCCGCACCGGTAGGTTCCCAGGTCAGCCCGGCGTCGTCGCTGCGGATCACGTCGCTGACGTCCGTGGCGATGGCGTACACCGTGTCATCGGCGCCGGCGGCGAGGGCGTGGAAGTCTTTCTCCCCACCGAACACCACCGACTCCCAACTCACCCCTGCGTCGGTGCTGCGCATCACGCCCAGGTTCGGTGCCCCCCACTCGGCGGGGCTTCCGGGGCCGGGGTGACCGGACGCGATCAGTGTCTGCGAAGTGGCGGTGAGTCCCATCGCGTCGAAGCTGTCCGTGCTGACCCGGCCACCCCACTCCCCGGTGTCGGTGACCTCGTAGATGCCTTCATGCGTTCCCAGGAGAAGCTGGTCAGTGTCCGGGGCGACGACCACCGCGTGGACATGGCTCGGTACCCCGGTGCGCCCGTCCCCAGCCGGCGGCGACGTCGGAGTGTCCGCGCACCCCGCCAGCATCAGGAGGGCGGAAGCAGCGGCGCCCGCCGCCAGTGTCTTCGTATGGACGTGCATACGCGTACCTCCGCGTTCGAAGAGTGGGGGCACCGCGCATGGCAGCGGCGCCCCCACTCGACGGATCGGGCTCAGAGCTGGCCGAGCAGATCCTGCATGGTCTCGATCTCCGCGGACTGTGTATCGACCACGGCTTGCGCGAGCGCCAACGCGTCCGCGTTCTTCCCGTTGGCGAGTTCGGTCTCGGCCATCTCGATCGCCCCCTGGTGGTGGGCGATCATCTGCTCCAGGAACAGGGGTGCCGCCTCGGCCCCGGACGCCGACTCCAGCGCCGCCATGTCCTCGTCAGACATCATCCCGCCGCCGTGCTCCATCTCACCCATGTCCATGTCGTCACTGGACACGCCCCACTCGGCGAGCCATCCCTGCATCGTCTCGATCTCCGGCTGCTGGGCGTCCTTGATCTGCTGAGCCAGATCCAGCACCCGCTGATCAACGTCGCTCTTGGCGAGGATCATGTCGCTCATCTCGACGGCCTGCTCGTGATGCGGGATCATCATCATCGCGAACATCGAATCCGCCATGTTGAAGTCCGCCTCCGCCGATTCCGACGGGGCCGACGACGACCCACCATGATCCATTCCAGGCATGCTGCCTCCGTTGTCCGCGCAGCCGGCCAGGAACAGCACCGCTGCCAGCGGTACGGCCGCGACCGCTGCCAAACGCATCTTCTTGTTCATCATCAGTCCTCTCAAACACTCGTGAAACCCGCGTACGGGCAATGAACCTCACCCCCGCCCCAGAGGGCAGGGACAGTGCGTGTCACGTTCGGCTGATCGACAGCTCCAGGAGTGAGGGAGGCCGGTCCGGGGCCGGCCGGCACCGCGTCACCGGCGGACGCAATGCATGCCGCTCCCACACAGACGACCATGCGGCGCGGGGGACCAGCAGCACGAGGGCGGCTGCCAGCAACGCCAGCACGCACATCATCATCAGAACGTCATGGCCCCCGCTCGGGCTGCACGACGCGCACGCCTCCGCATCCTCATCGCCGGTCGCGGGCGCCGACGAGTGGTGAGGTGCCCCGCCCGGCATCTCGACATTCTCCGAGGTCGTAGGGGCGGTGTGTCCCGAGGAGATCGTGTGCATCCCCATCAACCCGACGATGACCGCTGCAGCGAAGCACACGGCAACCAGCCACCGCACCGGGTGCGGCAGCCGCAGGCGCAACGCGGACAGGCCGATCATCCCGTCCAGCCTACCGTCCGTACCATACCCCCGCACCGTAACCCAAGGGGGTCGCCGGCATCCGGAACAGCGACGTAACGTAACCCCCTCACCGATTCAAAGGAGAAGGCCGTGACCGTCACCGCCCAAATGTTCGACACCCACCCCCGAGCCAACGACATCGCCAACCGAGACGCGCTCCTGGCCTGTATCGACGCGTGCCTCGAGTGCGGCCAGGCTTGTACGACCTGCGCCGACGCCTGTCTCAGCGAGGAGATGGTCGCCGATCTGACCACCTGCATCCGTCTGAACCAGGATTGCGCCGACCTCTGCGACACCACCGCGCGCCTGCTCTCTCGCCACACCGGCACGGACACCACCGTGCTTCGTGCCGCGCTGGAGGCGTTGCGCGCAGCGTGCGCCGCATGCGCCGCCGAGTGCGACACCCACGCGGACATGCACGAGCACTGCCGGGTCTGCGCCGACGCCTGCCGCCGCTGTGAACAGGCCTGCACTAACCTGCTCGCGACGCTCTGACACCCTTCCTCCGCCGACCGCTACCGCGGCGCTGGGGGGCCCGGCTCAGCGGTGGCGGACAAGGGCTGGCTCGTCCTCGGTGAGGTGCGCGGTCTCGATCTGGAAGGTCGAGTGCTGAATCGACACCGGGAAGTGACCGGCCACGCATTCGCGTACCTCGTGCAACACCTCCGCGGCATGCCCGTCGGTGAAGCACTCATCCTCGACCACCACATGCGCGGTCAGGGTGGGCAGGCCAGTGGCGACCGTCGATGCGTGCAGGTCGTGCACGTCGGTGACGTGTTCGAGCTCAAGGATGTGCCGGCGTACCTCGTCCAAGTCGAGCCCGGCAGGGGTGAACTCCATGAGCACCCGGGTGGTGTCGCGCATCAAAATGATCGCGCGCGGCACGATCAGTCCCGCGATCAGGAGCCCTGCAATCGCGTCGGCCTGCTGGAACCCGGTCGTGGCGATCACAATCGCGGCCACGATCACCCCGAGCGAGCCGAGTGCATCGTTGATCACCTCCAGGAACGCTGCCCGCATATTGAAGTTCGCGCCGCGGCTCGAGGAGAGGATCACGATCGCGATCACATTCGCCGCGAGGCCGACGATGCCGAACACGAGCATCTCTCCCGCGGCGACCTCCGGCGGCTCGAACAGGCGTCGGATACCTTCGACGGCGGCGTAAGTGCCCACCACCAGCAGCAGTGCGGCCTGCCCGAGTGCGGCGATCACCTCGATGCGTCGGAATCCCCAGGTCCGCTTCGGATTAGCCGGCCGCAGCATCAGCGTCGCCGCGATCAGCGCGACCAGCAGACCGGACGCGTCGGTGATCGCGTGTGCGGTGTCCGTCAGCAGCGCCAGGCTGCCGGTGACGATGGAACCGATCGCCTGCGCGATCACGATCGTCGCCGTCAGGCCGAACGCGATCCACAGTCGTGCTCGGTGATCCCCGGGCGCTCCTGCCTCGGTAGTCGGTGCACCGTGGTTGTGACCCGCACCCATGTCCCACTCCTTACTTGGTCAGTGACCAATTTCCTTGATCGGTGACCAAGCTACTACAGTGTTGGTCACTGACCAAGCTCGGAGGAGAGACCTGTGGCCGACCGACTATCCCGCCGCGACGTCATCCACGCCGCCTTGGCCCTGCTCGATCGCGGCGGGGCGGACGCCATCACCCTCCGTGGGATCGCCCGACATCTCGACGTTCACCTCAACTCGGTGTCGCTGCAGGTGGGGAGCAAAGCGCGCCTCTTCGACCTGATGGCAGACGCCATTCTCGGCGAGCTCTCCTTCGACGACCTCCCACACCCGCCGATCGACCGGGTCAAAGAGATCTTCCGCCGCTACCGCCAGGTCCTTCTGAACCACCGCGACGGCGCACATCTCGTCTCGGGTACGAGGGTCTCCGAAACCAACACCCTGCGGCTAGGGGAGGCGGTGATTGCCGCGCTGCTCGATGCCGGCGTCGACCCCGACCTCGCCGTCACCACCTTCTGGAGCCTCAACTACCTCGTGGTCGGACTCGTCCACGAAGAACAGACCACCCCCGAGGACGGCGCCCACCGCTTCGAGCAGGAACTCGCCGCACATTCGTTCCCCGCACTCACCAGCGTCCGCGATCTCTTCCTCGACGACAACGCCGCCGCACACCTTGAATTCGGCATGGACGCGCTCCTGCACCGCGCCCGCCACCTCGACTGAGCATCATCGTCAGCGGCGAGCCATCCCTCCATATGGAAGAATCTGCGTATGAATGCAGATAACGTGACATGCGGCCGCGACCCCGACAGCCTCTACGTAGAGCTCGCCGTCGAGGTCTTCGCGATGCTCGCTGACGCCACCCGCGTGCGGATCATCCTCGCGCTCGAGGGAGCCGGGGAGTTGTCCGTGAACCACATCGCCGACATCGTCGACAAGTCACCCGCCGCCGTCTCCCAGCATCTCGCCAAGCTGCGCCTGGCCCGTATGGTCACCACCCGACAAGACGGCACCCGCGTGTTCTACGCCCTCGCCGACGAACACGCGCGCCAGCTGGTCACGGACGCGATCTTCCAAGCCGAGCACTCCCTCGGTGGCGCCGCCCCGCACCACCACGCCGGAGCCGACGCCAGCCGCCCTGTGGCGCCATGATCACCGTCTTACGCAACGGCACCTACCGGGCGCTGTTCTTCGCCCAGGTCATCGCCCTTGTCGGCACCGGCCTGCTCACCGTTGCCCTCGGACTGCTCGCGTTCGAGATCGCCGGAGATGCCGCCGGATCGGTGCTCGGCACCGCGTTGACGATCAAGATGGTCGCCTACGTCGGCGTCGCACCCCTGGTTGCAGCGCTCGTGGACAGGCTCCCCAAGAAGGCCGTTCTGGTCGGCGCCGACGCCGTTCGACTCGCGATCGCGTTCACCCTGCCCTTCGTCCAGGACACCTGGCAGATCTACGTGCTCGTGTTCGTGCTGCAGTCCGCGTCCGCGACCTTCACCCCCGCCTTCCAATCACTCATCCCGAGCGTGCTGCCCGACCCCCAGCAGTACACTCGTGCCCTCGCGCTGTCACGCCTCGCCTACGATCTCGACTCGATCCTCAGCCCCGTCATCGCCGCAGCCCTACTTGCCGTGATCAGCTACAACAACCTGTTCGTGGGCACCGCCGTCGGCTTCGCCGCCTCCGCCACCCTCGTCCTCATCGCCCGCCTTCCCGCACACGTACCCGATGCGTCCACCGGCACGTTCTGGGAGCGGCTGCCAACCGGGCTGCGCGTGTTCGCCCGCACGCCCAGCCTCCGCTTCCTGATGGCCGCCAACGTGGTCGTCGCGGCCGGCACCGCTATCGTCCTGGTCAACTCCGTCGTCTACACCAAAGGCGTGTTCGACCTGGATGACACCGCCCTCGCCCTCGCCCTCGGCGCGTATGGGGTCGGCTCCCTGATCATTGCCCTCAACGTCCCGTGGATCGTCGACCGCATCGGTGTCTTGTGCGCCATGAGCATCGGTGCCTGGACGCTTGTTTCGGGTCTGATCGCGGCCATCGCGATGACGATTATCGCCACGACCACGGGAGAGGGCTGGTGGATGCTGCTTGCCACCTGGGCGTTGCTCGGTGCCAGTACCTCGCTGATTAACACCCCTTCGTCACGGCTTCTAGCCGACGCGTCCACCCCCGCTAACCGCAACCTGGTATACACCGCACAATTCGCACTTTCGCACGGCTGCTTTCTGGTTAGCTACCCGATCGCGGGCTGGCTCGGTGTCATTGGACTGCCCATCGCGGCTAGCGCGCTGCTCGGATTCGCCATCGTCGGCGTTACCGCCTTGGCTGTGCTGTACAAACCAGCAGGTACCGTCGTCACCACTCTGTAAACGATGAGCTGCGAGCACATGTTTCTGGCGGGTGTCGTCAGCTCGAACCGCGATGGACAACTCGAGGAGTAGACACACGCGTTGGACGCGGACACTTTAGCCGCGATTCCTCGGTCTCGTCGAGTCGTCGTGGACATCTCTGAGCGGTTCCTACAGCTTGTAGGTGTAGGTTTTTTTTGAAGTTGTCCATTTCGCAGATGAAATGTCCACGGTGTGTCCATATGGACATTTCAGATTGCGCGTGCGGTTCCGCGTCGGCACTTTGTCCGTGAGAGTGATCGACGGCGCGTCTGCAATGCTCCGCCGCAGACGCGGCCTAAGGCGTTGTCGGAGGACGACCGATCCTGTGACCTGCGCTCACTCGTTCGTTGAGCAGCTTCGCGAGCTCTGGCTCAATCACGCTTGCGTAGGCGACGCGACCGAACAGGCGACTGGGCGACATGACACCTTCGTGAGCGAAGTGCTCAAAGCCGAGCCGCGAGAAGTGATACGTCTCGATCAGTATCCGCTGCTTCATCCGGCGAGGTAATCGGGGCTTGTCAACGTCGTGGCCGACGTAAAGCCCAAGGACATAGGGTGATCGTCGCATGAATCTGGTCTTGCGATCATTGACCGTCCATCCTCCGGAGGCAAGCACCCCCTTGATGTCAGCGAGCAACTGATCGGAAACACCTGTGCCAGAGAATGTGAGGTCGTCTACCCACCGTGTGTAGCGGACGCCGTACCGGTCGGCAACGTCTTGGATCTCGTCGTCCATCCTGTGGAACGCAAGGTTCGATAGCACGGGACTTGTGCGGTAGCCCAGCGGGATAGCACCTTCCCGGAAGCAAGCGCCTTCGATCCAGTCACATAAACGCTCGTCGAACTGGGCCCGCAGAGCGTCCGCGACACGGTCGAACGTGACCTGCCCAAAGAAGTCCTCAAGATCGAGCGCCAATGCAGATCTCGATCCCGCATGCACCGAGGCGGCGGACTTGGTGCTCTTTCCGCGAACAAACCCGTGCACTGCCTCAGACGGCGTCCACCCGGTCGCGAGTATCGCGCGCGCCTGCTTATGGGCAGTGTCCAAGCGGCCTACTGCACGGTGCGCTTGCCTCCAGCGTCCCTTCGCCCGGAACGACACGGATCGCTCGTTGCTGCGTGCCCACGTGCCCCACTCGGCAACCGAGCGGGGCTCCAGACCCCAAAGCTGGGCTCGGACGGAGAACAACTCCCACGAAATCAAGGTGCCCTCCGGGGAAGCATATATACCACGGCAGATACCTCTTTCGAGGCATCGCACCTTGTCGGTAGCCCGACGCCCGCTTGTGGGCGGACGTTTCGACGGTTGAATACAACCGAATCGTCTTCCCCGAAGGGCGGAACCAACGCTAGCGCCATTACTTGATACGGCCAACCACGCCCGGCAGCTCGATGACTGAGGACATGTTGCGAACGAACGTCTTGTACATGCGGAGTGCGTGGTCCCCACCAGTCAGATGGCCTGCAAGCTCGACGCCGCCTTCGGGGCTGTAATCGACAGAGTTCGCCTCGGGCGGGTTGTGCGGCACTTCGCAGCCCTCCAATTGGCAGCACTCCATCACGCGCGCCACATACTTCAGCGTTGCGTATAGAAGGTAGTCGGCCATGGCTAGGCCAGAGTCGCCCTTGGGCTCGGTGCCCACTGCCACGTCGGTGCCAGGTCGCGTCTGGGCGATGATCGCTTCGTACCGCGAGAGCGGACTCTGATCTGCTTCAAAGACGATGTCGATCAGTTCATGCGCTCGGTACCGCGGCATCAGCACTCGCAGCAACTCGATGAAGAGCGAGTCGAAGACCTGGTCCTTCTGCGTCGATGTCAAAGCGATCGCTGTGACGATGAAGCGGACATGGCCCTTGAAGGTGGCGCCCCGGTCGAGCTCGTTGAGTAGAGGCTCGGCGAACTCCGGTCCGTCCTTCGTGGCATGCCACCCATGCGCCCTGAACCCAGGCATGCGAGGCGCGTCTTCGATGCCGGTGCGCGCCAGAATCCCCTCGCGCACCACCGAGAGGCGCTGTCGAAGTTCCAGCAGGTCCTCGATCGACTCGTATACCGCGACCCCAACCCCGTAGATCCAACGCCAGTCACAGTCGACAGACGGCGTTCTGCCAATCTGAGGGCAGCGTTGATGGGCGAGGCAAACGTTGACGACGGACTCGTCGAGCTTCATGGACACGACTGACATGCTTCTCCCTCCCATTGACCTGGTTGCGACGCCTCTGCGTGCTCCTCTCGCTCGACGCGGCCATGCAATGCGGCGCGTGGCGAACACTCACTCAGTAGTACTCCCGCACGTACCCCAGTGCCTTCTCGAACACGTCGTTGTCGCGGATCTTGAACTGCATGTACAGCGTCTGGCGGAGCGCCTTGCGCACCTCCTGGTCGCCGGCGATGGTGGACTGCCAGCCGTCGAACCGCACGGCCCGAACGACCTCGTCGATCCGATCGACAACGTTGGCGACGATGATCGGCGTCTCGTCGCCCTTGAGTGCTTCGAACAGCTCGGTGAGCGCAGCTTTCCCGCGCTCCTCACGCGGGATCTCCTTCTCGGCCTTCTCGGCAGCGACCGTGTCCTTCGCGAGCTCGAGGAGGTCGCGAAGGAAGTCGAGGCTCGACTGCTGGATGTCGGCGTACTTCTCACGGAGGGCGTTGAGGCGCTGACCGAGTTCGATGAAGACCGGGTTATTGAGGTGCCGGGCGATACGCGCGGTGATCTGCTTCTCGATCTCCTCGGTGGAGACGTCCTTGCGCTTGCCTGTCATCAGGTCTTCGATCGTCTGCGCGTCGAGGACAATCGTCTCGTCGCCCTGCGGGATCTCCACGTGCACGCTCTCGTTGATCAACTCGATCGTCTTCGCGCCCAGCGCGTGCCACACGAGGCGGCCGGTGATATCGGCAGGCCGCACGGACTCGTAGACATCCGTAAGCCACTTGTAGTCGTCCCGGAATCCCTTGAGCATCGGGTCCGGGCTCAGAGCCTCCCACAGCTGCGAGACGACGCTGTAGGCGAGCCCGAACGCATCCCTGGCTCCGTCGTCGGCGATTGCAGCTTGCGCTTGAATCAGGCCCTCATAGCCGCCGATCGAGCGATCCACGCCGGGGAAGAACGAGAGGGCTGCGGCCATGGCGGGCGCGAGTTCCGCCTTCAGCTCCTCGATGTTCGAGATGACCCGTTGAACGGCGGCCTCGTCGAAGGCGAGCGACTTGGCGACATCGTCGAAGATGCCGAGGTAGTCGACGATCAGCCCGTGCGTCTTGCTCGGCGGGTACACCCGGTTGGTACGAGTGATCGCCTGGAGGAGCGTGTGCTCCTTGAGCGGCTTGTCGAGGTACTGGGTCTGCAGGATCGGTGCATCGAACCCGGTGAGCAGCTTCGCTGTCACGATGATGATCTTCAGCGGGTCGGCCGGGTCATTGAACCGTGCGACGACCTGCTCCAGTTCGTCGGCCCCCGGGGTCCACTGCGCCCATGACGCGGGGTCTGTGCGCGCCTTCGACATGACGATGGTGGATGCCTCGGGCGGCAGCATCGTGTCGAGCGCCTCCTTGTATGCGACGCAGGATGCCTTGTCGTAGGCGACCAGCTGCGCCTTGAACCCCTCCGGCTCGACCTTCTCCGTGAAGTGCGTGACCACGTCGTCGGCGATCTGGCGGATGCGCTCGGGCGCCTTGATGAGAACTTCGATGGAAGCGGCCTTCTTGGACAGCGTGATCTTCTCGGCCTCTGTCAGGTTGCGCTCCGCGGCGAGTTCCTCGAAGGCGGCGTCGATCTTCTCCTGGTCGAGGTGGATCTCGCTCAGCCTGGGCTCGAAGTGCAGCGGAAGTGTCGCGCCGTCGCGGATCGAGTCCTGGAACGAGTACCGCGACAGGTACCCGCCTTCGTCCTCGGGCGACCCGAACCACATGAACGTGTTGTGGTCGCGCTTGTTGATCGGCGTGCCCGAAAGGCCAAACAGGAACGCGTTCGGCAGCGCCTCGCGCATCCGCTGCCCGTAGTCGCCCTCTTGCGATCGATGGGCCTCGTCGACCATCGCGATGATGTTGTGCCGGTCATCGAGCACACCGTCGATCTCACCGAACTTATGGATCGTCGTGATGATGATCTTCCGAGCACCCTGGGTCAGCAGCGTCTGCAGCTCCTTGCGCGAGTCTGTAGAGACCAGACCAGGAACATCTGAGGCGTTGAACGTGCCCGTGATCTGCGTGTCGAGGTCGATCCGGTCCACGACGATCAGGATCGTCGGGTTCGTCAGCTCGGCCATCGCGCGCAGTTTCAGCGCTGAGAACACCATCAGCAGCGACTTGCCCGACCCCTGGAAGTGCCAGATGAGCCCCTGCTTGATCCGCCCGTGCAGCACACGTTCCACGATGAGGTTCGTCGCCTGGAACTGCTGGTACCGCGCAATCACCTTGATCTTGCGATGCTTCGCATCGGTCGCGAACACCGTGAAGAACCGCAAGAAGTCGAGAACGGATGCCGGCGCCAGCACGCCTTTCACCGCGTCCTTCATGACCTCGAGGCCAACCTTCGCCGGCGCGTCGGGGGCGGCGCCTTCCTCGCGCCACGGGCCCCAGAGCTCGACCGGCATCCCAACGGAGCCGTAACGGAAGTCCTTACCCTCGGTCGCGAACGACAGCACGTTCGGTACGAAGAACTGCGGAACGCTCGCCTCGTAGTCGTCGTGGATCTGCGCGGCCGCGTCGATCCAGGAGTAGGCCGCCCGGATCGGCGTCTTCGCCTCGCCGACAACCAGAGGAAAGCCGTTGCACCAGAGGACCACGTCGAACCGCTTACCCAGACGCCCCAGTTGGAACGTCACCTCGGTCGACACGATCCACTGGTTCGATGAGTCGTTCTCGGCGTGGTCGAAGTCGATGAGGCGCACCGTCGTGTGCTCGCCATTCGGACCGAACGGCATGGACTTCTGGCCCGTCAGCCACGCCATTAACTCTTCGTTCGCGACCACGGGATGCGGGCTGTTGCGCGCCGAGATCAGGATCGCTCGCAGCACATGGATGACCTCGTCCGCTTTGCGCGGATCAGCCGAGATCTCGGGGTTCAGGCGGATCAACGCGCCCGTTACGAGGCCTTCGAGCAGCACCTCGTCGGTGCGACGCGGGAGCTGGTTTCCTGGCAGGAAGTCCACGTCAGGTGACGCGATCAGATCGCGGACGAAGTCACGAACGGAGTTCGCCTCATTGAACTGCGCCATCAGTCTCCTCCGAAAAGATCCACGAGCATGGCGGACCTTAGTTGACCGAGCGCGTCGATCTCCGCCGTTAGCTCAGCCGCCGCCCGCCGTCGGTTGGCGACCAGTCGCTGCAACGGTGCACGATCGACAGGCCATGGGACTTTCACCTTCATCAGGTCGCTCTTGTTGAGCTTGCGCACGATTGTGGTCGTCTCGCGCGCCTCCATCGCTTGGCGGCCATGAGGATGCGCAAGCAACGACTGCATCGCATATGCGTCCGCCTCGGGGAGTCCGACGATGGCGGTGATCTGCTGATTGGAGATTCCCGGCTGTAGAACGACGGCTGACTTACCCATGTCGCCCCCGATGCACGCGACGGCGACGGCGTACTTCGGGAGCGTTCTTCCAACGGCGGCACCGGCTCGGCTCACCTGCTGGCGTGCGGGTCGCACGGTGTCGCCTTCGATCTCTGAAGGCGTGTAGAACGGCACGTCTTGACTGTTCCAGTACTCGGTGGTCGCCTTTGAAGGGGTAGATCCCGTCACGCAACTGGCGATCGAGGCGATCGACTGCTTGTTCCCCTTCTCATCCCACAACTGAGCGAGCTGGACGTCGGCCGCGGTCGTGAGCGCATCAGCCAGGCATGTCAGGCTGAGGCGGTGTCGCTCTATTGCCCAGAACAGGTCAGAGATCCGATCTTGTTCGTCGGGCGTCGGGAGATCGAACTCGAAGTCCGCAAGTGGTCGCCAGTTCAGGAACTTATTCACCGAGCCAGTGAAATGGTCCGCCATGTGCTGCTGCGCCCGCGTACTCATCAGCAGCCACAGTATGAAGCGTTGGCGAAGACGAGCTTCGTCCGTGGACCGAAGGACAAAGAGCTTCTCGCCCGTGACTCCTCCTCGATCGACTGATCCGAGCTTGTCAACTCCGCGCGAGTGAAGGAGCACATCACCGCTCTGAAACTTCCGCTTGAAGGTCGGCGGGAAGTCTTCGTCGGCGGTCGAGCCGTATGTCGCCACACTTGGCTGGCGTGCGACTATGTGCGGGCCGGCCACATACGGCATGACTCCGTCGCCGTTGGCCGAGAAGTAGTCGTTGATGTTCGCGACGAGGTCGCCGAACCGAACGCGGCTCCCGGGCGAAGTGGTAGTGCCGAGGCTCACGGCTTCACCTCCTCGCGAAGTAGTGAGAGTACGTCAACGATCGCATCGTCCGTAGCCTCGGTAGCGTGACGCCAGCTTGCGAGTGCGCCGACCACGTTGACCTGCTTGCCTGCGTTCGTCGCACCTACGCCGGCCACATACTGCGGAATCGCGAGGTTGTAACTCTTGTCGGCAATCTCGCCGAGCGTGGCGACCGCCGCGAACTGCGGAACGTCGGCAAAGCCTCGATACGCGTCGAGGATTCTGGTCTGGTGTGAGGCGCGCAGGAACGACTGCGCCTGTTCGCGCGCGACCTCGTTGACAGCGTTGATGAATAGCACCTTGCCGCGGTGCGCAGCGCGCTTGGTGGTGCGGAGCGTGATGACGACGGCCTCCATCGGCGAGTTGTAGAAGAGTCCCGCACCGAGTCCGAGCACGCATTCGACGAGGTCGGACTTCACGAGCGCTTCGCGGAGTGCTGCCTCTTCGCGGCGGAACAGCACGCCGTGTGGGAAGAGGATCGCGGCGCGCCCCGTCGTCGGGTCGAGGCTCCTGGCGATGTGCTGGAAGAACGCGTAGTCGGCGCGGCCCTGCGGTGGCACGCCCCACAGGTTCCGTCCGTACGGGTCTTTCGCGAAGGCATCCCGATTCCAGGCTTTGATCGAGTACGGCGGGTTTGCGAGCACGACGTCGAACGTGCGCAGCCCGCCTTTGCCGTTCAGGAACGCAGGCCTCGCGAGGGTGTCGCCATGGGCGATCTGGCCGTCGGCGATGCCGTGCAGAAAGAGGTTCATGCGGGCGATGGCCGAGGTTCCGTAGTTGAGCTCTTGGCCGTAGAGCTTGAGGTTGCGCCACTCCGTGCCCTGGCGCTTCACCTCGGCCGTCGCCGAGATGAGCATTCCGCCGGTGCCGCAGGTCGGGTCGTAGACCGACTCTCCTGGCTGAGGTTCGAGCATGAGGGTCATGAGGTGCACCAGCGTGCGGTTCGTGTAGAACTCCTGCGCGGTGTGGCCGGAGTCGTCGGCGAACTTCTTGATGAGGTATTCGTACCCGTTGCCGAGCTCGTCTTCGGGCAGGTTCGCAATCGACAGAGTCTGCGTCGAGAAGTGCTCGATCAGGTCGGCGAGCGTCGAGTCCGGCAGCAGGTTCTTGTTGCCCCAGTCTCCATCGCCGAACACTCCGGGCAGCGTGTCGGGATTGGCGGACTCGATGGCCCGCATGGCCCGCAGGACGGTCGCGCCGATGTTCTCGGTAACCGCGCGAACGTCGCGCCAGTGGCATCCGTTCGGGATCGCGAAGCGGTGGTTCTCGGGCAGGTCGGCCAGTTCTTCGTCGCCATAGGTGTCAAGCGCCGTCGCGTGCTCTTCGTCGTAGACATCCGAGATGCGCTTGAGGAACACCAGCGGGAAGATGTACTGCTTGTAGTCGCCGGCGTCGATGAGTCCGCGCAGGATGACGGCGGCGCCCCAGAGGTAGTTCTCCAGCTCACGCTGGCTTATCCGGCCGGTCATGCGCTCAACCCCCACTTCGCGAGCTCCGCTTCCAACGCTGCTCTAGTCTCCAGCGTGCGCGCGTGCGCGGCTTCGAGGTTCGCCAGGGCGTCGGCGAGAGTGATCTTCTCGCCGGTGTCAGCGGGTGCGACGTAGAGCGGGATGTTGAGGTTGAACTCGTTGCCCTCGATCTCGGCCAGGTCGGCGACGTAGGCACGGCCTTCGATGTCTGCGAATCCACGGTAGGCGTCGAACAGCGCCCTCGCGTGCTCGGATTCGAGGGTGTTCTGGTTGCGGCCCTTCTTCATCAGGTCCTCGCCGTTGATGAACAGCACCTTGTCCTGTTGGTCGACGGGTCGCTGATGACGCAGGATCAGCACACAGGCTGCGAGGCCCGTGCCGTAGAAGAGGTTCGGTGCGAGACCAATGACGGCTTCGACCTTCTTCGCCTTCAGGATGTGCGTGCGGATGCGCGCCTCGGCGCCCTGCCTGAACAGCGCACCCTGTGGCAGCACGACCGCGACCCGGCCCGTGTTCGGGTCGGCCGAGGTGAGCATGTGCTGCACCCACGCCCAATCGGCGTAGCCCTTCGGCGGGACTCCGCCGAGCTGGTTGCGGCCCCACCGGTCGGATGCCCATTCGACGTCGCCCCATGCCTTGAGCGAGAACGGGGGGTTGGCTACGACATTGTCGAATCGCGCGAGCCGGTTGCCTGTGTAGAACGCGGGATTGCGCAGGGTGTCTTCGCGGACGATCTTGAAGTCCTCAACGCCGTGAAGGAGAAGGTTCATGCGCGCGATCGCCGACGTTGCGAGCACCTTCTCCTGACCGTAGAGCTTGCCCCAGAGCGTCTTCGGGCTCCCGCCGGCATTCCTCACATGCTCGATGACCTCGATGAGCATTCCGCCCGTACCGCATGCGGGATCGTAGACGCTCTCACCCTCCTGCGGAGCGAGGATGTTCACCAGCAGACCGACCACTGTGCGCGGGGTGTAGTACTCGCCGGCCTTCTTGTTCGACTGGTCAGCGAACCGCTTGATGAGGTATTCGTAGGCGTTGCCGAAGACATCTGGTGCGACGGTCGCGTTGCTGAGCGTCTTGGTCGAGAAGTGCTCGATGAGGTCAGCGAGTTTGCGGTCGGGCAGCTTGTCTTTGTTGGTCCAGTTCGCGTTGCCAAAGATGCCGTAGAGGGTCTCGGGGTTCACCTTCTCGATCTCGCGGAACGCGGTCTGCAGCGCGGTGCCGATGTTCTCGGTCTTCTCCCGGACGTCCGACCAGAGATTGCCGGCGGGGATCGCGAATCGGTGGTTCTCGGCGAACGCAGCGAACTCGTGGTCACCGCCGGACTCGTCGAGTGCCTGCTCGAACTCCTCGAGATAGACGTCACTGATCCGCTTGAAGAACATGAGCGGAAAGATGTACGCCTTGAAGTCGGCCTGGTCGATGCTGCCGCGAAGGAGGTCGGCAGCGCGGGCGAGGTACTGCTCCAGCTCGGTCAACGTGAGCTGTTCCGTCATCGGGTGGTTCCTTCGGTGGTGTTGCTGGCCAGGGAAGCGCCATGACGTACAGCATTGAGGATCGCTGTCGTCAGGCTATCGGCGGCCTCGGAGGCCTGCTTCGCGAGTCGCTTCGCTTCGCGTGCTTTGTCGATGGTGGCGTGAATTGCCCGCTGCTGAGCCAGCGGTGGGACTGGGATCTCAATCTCTCGCACTGGGATGCGCTGGATGGCGGTGCCTGCGGCGAACCGCGAGTTCCACTCGCCGGCGAGAACGTCGGCAAGATAATTGGGGTCCAGCTTCGTGTGATCGACGATCCGAATGCGGGAGATGCTCCCGACAGGAAGGTGGCCGCCTTCGTCATCGACGATCGCTCGGACATTGTCCACGGTTGTCAGCAGCACATCCCCGGGCTGGGTCAGCGCCCCGTGCTCGTCAATCGCTCTGGGCGCGACGGGCACCAAGTTGCGAGTCCGTACCGCGGTGGCGTCGACGCGTCGATCCTCGAACTCGGGGTCTCCCTGCCGCGGCGGCCGTGCTGGGGCGACTTCGATCGCGCCCGCCTCGACGAGCGCTGCGACAGTCAGCACCGGAGGTTCGCCGGGGATGTGCGGCGGCTCCAAGTACCGCACTGTGGTGGGCAGATCGGTGGACGCCTGGAGCAGCAGGGCGGACGCCCGATCGAAGTCCTCGACCAGTCGCGCGCTGTCGACCTCTTCTGCCAGCATCCATCGCGCGGGGCTGAGATCGGCGTTTCCGGCTGCCAGTTCGTCAACGGACACGCGCGCGTGAGGCACGCCAACGAGCGAAGATTCGTCTGTGAGCCACTCGGCGACGTCTGCCTCGGGCGCTTCGACCTTCGACGCATCGACGAGGAGCACGCTCCCGCGAGCAGATGGCTCCGACTCGCCAAGAACCCACAGCACCGGTGCGATGGACGTCTGCGGCAGCATCTTGCCGGTGAGGGCCACGACAGCTCGTACCCATCCCCCGAGCAGAAGGTTCCTCCGGATCTTCGCCTCTGCGCCGCCGCGGAATAGTGTTCCGGGCGACGTGAGGACGTAGCCGACACCGCCCGGCGCCAGGTGCGCTACCACATGCTGCAGCCAGTACGAGTCGCCACTGGACCGCGGCGGGATCCCGAATCGCAGGCGCGGGTCGAGCAGGGTGGTCTCGGGGTCCACACGCAACCCATACGGAGGCTCGGCGATGATCACGTCCGCGCGCAGGTCGGGATCGGGGTCGTTCCGGAGCACATCGGTGATTCGCAGCTCGAGGTCTACGCCACGCAACGCCGCGCGGCCGAGGGCGATCTCCGCGGCGGTGGCGTTGATCTCGTTGCCGACGAGGCGATTTGGCGTTGCCCCCATGTCGAGGGCTTGCAACAGTGCGACGCCGATGCCGCACGCGGGGTCATACAAGGTTCCACCATCGACGTCAGCCGCCAGGGATGCGAGCAAAGTGCTGGTGCGTGATCCCACGAATCCGGTCTCGCCACCCGCCTTGCCGAGAGCGCGGGACGTGCGTTCGAGGAGTCCGTCGATCGCCGCGGGAAGATCCGCTCTCGGGATAGTCTCGAGCGCATCGCGCAGCTCGTCCAGTGATCGTTGACTGACGTTGCGTGACGCGAGCGAGGGTCGTCCGTCGACGAACTCGCCCGCGGTACGGAGGAAGAGTTCGCCGAAGTCATGCACGTCGACATGCCCCCGGAAGAGGTTCGCGACTCCCCAGAGGCGTGCCTCCCACGCCCTCGTGCTCGAGTCCGCGGAGTTATCCGGCTTCCGCTTGTCGGGATGAGCCGTGAGCCAGGCCTCAATATCCTTTGCGGCGAAGAGCGGCTTGCTAGCAGTGCCCTCCGTAGGTTCCGGAAAGTCGCTCATTCGCTTGCGCCAATTGCTGACAGCGGCGCGCGAGACGCCGGCAAGGTCGGCGATGTCGCTGGGGGCGAGAAGCCCTTCGTGCGCCGGCATGTTCATGCTGCCTCCATGAATGCACTCGGGTCGAATTCGATGTGAAGAACGCTCTTGGCCGCCATTCGAAGGCGGCGCGAACAGGCATCTGGTCGCGACGCCACCGTGACGTCGATGCCACTCGTCATGGCCAACCGCGAGATGGCGTCGGTGAAGATCCCATCGCCCGACACGAGAACAAGCTCAGCGAACCTCTCCCCGACGCGTTCGCTCTCGAGGACATCGAGGAGTTCCAGATCGGCGCCGTCGATTCCGCTTCGGAACTTGAGGCGGTGGGGGCCCGTCCACTCGAAGCCGACGATGTCGACGCTGAAGCGCCCGCATGCCAGCACCAGTTGGTCATCGAGGCGAGGGCTGACGACCACCTCGATCGCGATCTGGGCTGCACGAACTTGGGTTGCCATGGAAATTCCACCTCCCACGATGTTCTCGATATCTACGAGGACGAGACGACGGTTGCGCGCCTCCCTGGGTGTGTACATGCTACCAGCCAATCTGCTTGTGAATCGGATCCCCACTTTCTGCTCGGGGCTGAACTCACTGTAGAGCAGTCCTCGGACTAATGCAAGTAAATCGGATTCACAGTGCTCGCAGAATGCATTCGGTTCACGCGTAGGCGCTGGTTCAGGCTGTGGTGGTACGGGTCGATGCCGCGCCTGTTAGTGACATCGGACAGTGGCTGTCTCACCCGCTACCCGTGTGCTCGCGATGCTAAGTCGACCCGAGCGAGCGCGAACCGCGGGGCCTCACGCAGGGCGAGGCTCCTCGGCGTCAGCATCCTTCCCGAATGCGCGTAGCAGCGTTTGCTCGATGTCGCTCACCTGCTCGGGCGGCATCCCGGCGATCACGTCACGAAGCTCGCCGAGAGCAGCCTCGATCGCGAATCGGTTCTCATCGCGCCAGGCGCGGACGCCGGGGTCACGGAGGAGGCCCGACTCGGTGCTTCCGTCGGATCCGAGCAGTAGCTCGGCGTCGATCGCCGATGCCATCACACGCTCATCGACCTCAGCGGATGAGCGCAGGATCGACAGGTGCGTGACGGCATCCGACTCAGGCATCTCGACGCGGAATCGCTGGATGTCGCCGAACTCGGTTGCCTCTGTGCCGGCATGGGTGACGACGACGGAGCGGTCACCGATCATGACCTTTCGCACGCGCCCTCCTTGATCCGAAATGAGCCACCTACTCGGCTTCCGTGCGACCCGCGTCGGTCGTGATGTCGATGCGGCCGGGCCTGACGATGTCATCGTGTCCGGGGACGAACGAGATTGTTCCCACCCTCGTCCAGTAGCTGATGAGCCAGCGGTGCAGGAGTTCGAGTTGTTCGTGGCGCTCGAAAGCAGTCCTGCCCGGATCGGCGATCGTGGCGTCCCAGTCATCGATCTCGAAGACAGCGTCGATGAGCTCGGCGCAGGTTGGTCCCGTTCCGTGCGCGTCCCACCACTCGATCGTCGCGAGTCCAGCGCGATTCGCGGTAAAGGCGCCACCTGGCTCGTCGATCGTTCCCAGGAGCGCGCCGAAGTACGGGTCCTCAACTGCGGTCGCGAACGACTCGTAGCGATCTTCGCCGACGCTCATAGAGGAAGAATGCCATACCGATTAGGCATCCAGGTGCTCGGTCGATGCGGGAGCTACCGTCCCGCGGGCGTCGGCTCCCATTGGATCGTGAAGGTTCCGGCTGCTCGCGCGTCAGCCTCGGCCTCGAGTCGCAGTGCGTAGTCCCAAGTTGGATGCACCGCACGCTGGTAGATCCTGATCCGCTCAGGGGTGACCTCATCGGTGCGTCGGACAAGTCCCAGCTGCTTGAGGCGCTTCAGCAGGGCGTGGATCGTGCTGGTTGACAGTCCAGTGGCACTCGCCACGGACGGAGTGGAGAACTTCCCGTCGGAGGAACGCGCGATCTCGGCCATGAGCGCGAGCATGTGGTTGCTGCCAAAGGCAAGCTTCGAGAGCTCCTCGCTCTGTTCGCTCGGCACGGTCTCCACCGCCTCATTTTCGCATGAGGCGCTCAACGCAGCAGGAGCATCGCAGGACGGTATCCAACGGCGTGGCGCATGTTGTGTATCTGACGCCCCCAAGCGTAAATGTCACATTCACTACTCGCCTCCTCCGCCGTGCGAGAAGCCCCAAACACGAGTACCTCGGCCCGCGTGTCGAAGCTGCGGATCGTCGGTGATGTCCGTACGTTTACGACTCAAGAGTTATGACTCTCTGTTCGTGATTTTTGGGAGATGAACATGGCCATGTCGTCGCCGCGTTACACGCTGAGATTCGATCGGGATGACCTCGAACGGGGCGAGCTATCGGACCTGGACGCTCCCCATGTCTTCGAGGCCGAGCCTCGGCGGACGTTCCGCTGGCATCGCGGACAGCGCCACTACCCGGGGCGCTACTGGTCGGCAACGACGGAGGGCTTCGTCGGGTACGAGAGCCGCCTTGAACTCGCGGCGCTACTCCTGGAGGACTTCGACCACCGGGCCGTTCGCATCGCCTCGCAGCCGTTCGAGCTGATCGCTGACCGCGACGGTGTCGAGCGAAGCTACGTGCCCGACTACCTGATTGAGCACGACGACCATCGATTCACGGTCATCGAAGTCAAGCCCAAGCGCCGGCTCGAGGACCCTGAGATCGCGGGTGCTCTCCGGTGGGCGGGCGACATCATCCAGTCGCGCGGGTGGGCATACCGGATCGCCACAGAACCCGCCCCTGCACTGCTCTCCAACATCCGGTTCCTCGCGGGCTACAGGCGTCCCTGGCAGTTCCCTCAGCGAGACGTCGACCTGGTCGAGGAAGCCACTCGCGAGGCACCCACACTCGGCGCGGGTCTGCGGAGTGCTGGCGCCGCCTTGACTGACGCTCCCTATGCGCGAGCGGTCGTGTTGCACCTGCTGTGGCGCCGCTCGATTCTCTGCGACCTCACCTCCGCCCTTGCCAACCACACCCAATTGGAGATGCCATGAGCCATAGCTTTGATATCCGGGTCGGCAGCACCGTCTCGTACGACGGCTGCCTCTGCACCGTCATCGAGATCGCCGGCGATGCCGTCGTCCTCGTCGACGGCGCCAAGAGAACCCGACGGGTTCGACTCGTCGAGCTCCTTCGCGACGCGATGGACGCATTCGGACTGCCGTCGGAGGAGGCCGCACTCACACCGCTCGCGCTGATCTGGGCGGACGCGACGGAAGCGCAACGCGATGAGGCACGGACAAAGGCCGCGCACATCCGCGAGATGCGCACGGGCTTCGCGTCGGGGCTGCCGACGCTCGCTCAGCCGCACGAGCCTCGACCGGAGTACAACCCGAAGCTCACAACCATCCACCAGCGTCGCCGTACCAAGGCTGCAGAGCTCGGAGTCAGTCCGAAGACGTTGAAGCGCTGGGACGATCGGTTCGACGAGGGCGAAGATCTCGCGCTGCTCGACTTCCGGAAGACATCGTGGACGCCGGCGCTCTCCGGCCTCGATCCGCGCTGGGTCGACATGTGCCGGCGCGTCGTTGAGGAGAACGTGCGCGGCGCCAAGCGCAGCGTCACGACCACCCTCGCGATCGTGCTGGCAAGGGTCAACCGGGAGTACCCGGATGCCGATGTGCGGATCCCCTCCGATTCGACCGCTCGCGACGCGGTCGCCGAACTCACCCGTGGCAAGGGGACGTTCGGCGCGAGCATGCGCGCGCAACGATCCATCGACACCCGGCCGCCCGTGCCGTACGGACGGTTGGTCGCGACAAGACCCGGTGAGTACGTCGTCCTCGACACCACACCCCTCAATGTCTTCGGCGTCGCGCCGGTCACCGGCAAGTGGATTCGCGCCGAGCTGACCGTTGCCCTCGACCTCTACGACCGGTCGATCCTCGGGCTTCGCCTTGCGCCCGTCTCGACCAAGGCGGTGGATGTCGCGGGAGTGCTGATGGAGGCGCTCATGCCGCGCGAGATGCCGGCGGAGTGGGGCGACCGAGCGACCTGGCCGTTCCACGGCGTACCCGAGAACATCGTCATCGATGTCGAGAACCTCAAGGCGCTGCGGTTCCGGCGTCCCGGCATCCTTCCCGACACGATCATCATCGATCACGGTAAGCCGTTCATGTCGATCCACGTGGCGAGCGTGTGCCAGCGACTCGGGATCTCCATCCAGCCCGCGCACGTCTATACCGGCACCGACAAGGCGTGGGTGGAACGGTGGTTCCGCACCATCAACGAGGTACTGCAAGAGCTACCCGGCTACAAGGGCTCAGACATCGCGTCGAGGGGTGAGGCGCCCGAGGTGGAAGCCGTCTACACGATCCCGCAACTGGAGCAGATCCTGCGGGAGTGGATCGCGACGATCTACCACGTGCGCCCACACGACGGACTTGTCGACTCGCAGCTGCCCGCGGCCAAGATGAGCCCCGCTCAGAAGTTCGAGCAGGGGATCGCGGTGGCAGGCCGCATCCGTGTCCCGTCCAACCCGAACCTGCTGCTCGAGATGCTCCCCGTCGTGAAGCGCAAGTTCAACCACTACGGCGTCGAAGTCGGCACTCTCCGCTACAACGGTGACATCGTCGGGAAGTACTACGACCGATCGCGGGCGATGGCGAAGCGCAAGCGGAAGTGGCAGTTCTCGGTGAACCCGGACGACTTCTCGCAGATCTACTTCAACGACCCCGACGACAACTCTTGGCACGTGCTGCGGTGGGAGCACGCGCCGAAGGTCCCGGTGCCGTTCAGCTTCGACGCCCTCGAGTACGCCAAGGGCATCGCTCTCGACCGTCGCAACGGTGTGAATGTGTCCGAAGTGCTCGGTGAACTCCTCGAACGCTGGGGTGCAGGCCGTGCGAGCACGCCCGCCGAGAAGCGCATCAGCGCGCGACTTGCCGCCCAGCTTGCCGAGACCGCCGACGGCCCGGACAGCCCGTTCTTCCCGCACATCGCCAAGCAGATCGCGCAGCAGATGGCTGGACCGGATCTGAGCGAGGAGCTGGGCATGGTCTCTCTCTCACCAGCACCGGCGAGCGAGAACGACGATCCTCTCGCGCTCACCGCTGACGAGCTCATCGAAGAGGACCTCGACGATATCGACCTCCTGGAGGACCTGTGATCCTTCCGCTCGAGCGCGACGAACTCCTCTCTCGCTGGGAGGGATGGCGGGACTTCGCCGAAGCGCCGGCCCTTGAGCAGCCCGAGCGGCTGTCGGTGAAACAGATCGAGGCGCTCAGCGAGGACGCGCGTGTCGCCTACGACTATCACCGCGAGCGTTACCACGCGAACTTCCTGGTGAAGACTCCGCAGATCGTGAGGCTGAACGGACGCCTCTGGGACCTGCTCGATGCGAACCAACAGGGCCCGTCTCGGGTGAAGGGCGCCGCAGTCATCGACTCGCCACCCGGACTGGGCAAGACCACCGCAGTCGACGCGTTCGGGCGGGCGTTTCACCAACGGCAGATCCTGCGGCACGGGCGTGACTTCGACGACGGGCAGACGCTCCACATCCCCGTCTGCAGGGTGGCGTTTTCCGGGAACACGACGACGCGCGCGTTGAACGAGTCCATCCTGAACTTCTACAACCATCCTTCCGCCGATGCCTCGAGGAGCCGATACCTGCGCAACCGAAACCTGGCTGCGCTGGCAGCCGAGTCGGTTCGCCGTCACGGCACACGGTTGATCATCGTCGACGACGTGCACTTCCTGAAGATCCACACCGACGAGGGAGTCGCGCTGGCCAACGAGCTGAAGTGGCTCGCCAACGAGTACCCGGCAACCTTCCTCTTCACCGGCGTCAACATGAGCAGCACAGGGCTGCTGAGCGAAAGCAAGACCGACAAGAAGCTCGCGATGTCGCAGATCGCGCGGCGTTGGACACGCCTGACCCTCCCGCCATTCGCGCACCCGGTCGGTGAGCACCGAAAGACCTGGATGACTCTGCTGGGCGCGATCGACTCGCGCCTCGTGCTGGCCAACGCACGACCGCACATGCTCCGTGAGCAAGCGGACTACCTCTACGAACGCTCAACAGGGATGATCGGGTCGCTCTTCAAGCTGATCACTCTCGGTGCCGTGCACGCCATGCGTGACGGCACTGAGGAGCTGACCCGTGACGTGCTCGATGAGATCGACATCGACGTGGCGGCGGAGGATGCACGGGAGGTCGTTGCGATGGAGCTCGAGGAGAAGAAGCTTGCCGCCGCCAAGCGGAGCAAGCCTCGGTCCGTCGCATGAGCCTTCGACGCCTGCTGCACGTGGCTATGCCGCTCCCGGATGAACCTTTCGACTCGTGGGTCGAGTTCATGGCCCACAGCTACGGGGCCACTGTCGGCGAGATGGCTCGAGCGCTGGGGCTCAGCGACAGCGAGGGTGTGCCTGGCGCGGGATCTCAATCTTCACGGACCTGGTCCACCGCGCTCGAGCCCCAGCAGCTCCGCAACCTCGAGCTGACGACCGGGCGGTCGGGCGACGAGTTCCGTGCCATGACCCGCACCACGTTCGCCGCGAACGCCATCCGCCTCACACCTCAGGGACGCATCAGCGCGTCCTGCCCGGCCACGGGAGTAGCCGCCCGCTATTGCCCGGAGTGCCTCGCCGACTCCGGGGGTCGATGGCGCCTGTCGTGGCAGTTCCCATTCGGGTTCGCCTGCCTCCGCCACAAGCGTCTGCTCGTCGACGCGTGCCCGGGCTGCGGCCAGCCTCCGCGGCTCATCGGACATCCCCTCACGCTTGTCCCGGAGCCGGGACGCTGCCACAACCGACCAGCAACCGAAACGACGGTGCTCCGCGCGCGCTGCGGTGCGGACCTGGCCTCGAGCGAGGAGTTCGTGGCGGCGCACTCCGAGACGCGCGAAGCGCAACGACTGATCTTGAGGGTCATAGCCACCGGCGTCGGCGAGTTCGGCATCTACGAAGACGGCCGACCGAGCACGATCCAGGTCCTGTCCGACACGCTGCTGCTGTCTCGGGCGGGACGACAGGCGCTCGTCGACGGAGAGCGATTCGAGTGGATGCCGGAAGGCCAGGCTGACGCGAGCCCGATCACGTCCCACCGACGTACCGGAAAGGTAGATCTGCGGCCAAATACCGCCCGAGAGGTTGCGCTCGGCAACACCATCGCCTTCGAGGCGCTGCAGGCCGGCGAACGAATCACCGACCTGCTGCGCGGACGCGTCAGCATCCACACGGCACTCGACCACTACTCCCCATCCCTGCGCGACCACGTGAGTCGTGCGCTCGGACGAACGAGACGCCCGACCGCGACCCTTCAAGCCGTGAAGGTGTGGCTGACCGACCCGGAAGTTCGCGCGGCGAAGCTCCCAGCGGTTCTCTGGCCGGAATGGACCGCCCGGCTCGCACCACGGCGGCTCGACGCTGAGATCGCCGGCGGCGCTTTGGCGGCGGCGGTGGTCTTCGTTGGGACACGACTCACTCACGGTTCAGCGATCAAGCTCCTCGATCAGGAGGCCAAGGGACGTCAGGTCAGCCACGTCATGCGCTCCCTTGGCCGCAATGCGCCCGAGGCCGACACGATCCGCGCGATCGCACGGCTCGCTGCGTTCCTCGACGAAACTCCGACGCCGATCGACTTCGCACGCCGCCGGACGATCGACTACTCCGGCATTCTGCCTCGTGACGAGTGGCGCGAGATCTGCCGGAGCAAGAATGTGCTGCCGGGTGGGGTTCGCCGTTGGCAGGTCGCTCGAGCACACCTCTACGTGCTGCTCAGCGGCAACAGGCTGGCGCGGGCACCGTTCGCCGACGAGCTCGGGTTCCCTCCTTACGCGGCGGTACGGGAACTTCGAGCCAGTATGCCGGCTGCCGTCGCGGCGGCACTCGACACGGCTGGCGCTGACTTCCTGAGGCTGCAAGGCGTCGACGAGCCCGTCTCGTGGATGCCGGAGCTGGAGGTCGTCGGGGTCTCAGACGAGGCCGCCGGCCCCAACGAAGGACAGTGGCCGCAAGCCCGCCCCGCTCGGGCTGCCGTGAACTCGGTGCGTGCGGTCGCGGCGTACTCCGCCGGGCGCTCGGTCGGCGAGATCGCGTTCGACCACGGTGTCGCCCGTCAGACTGTCGGTCGCGTGCTCGCTGCTGAGGGGGTAGAGACGCACCGCGGTCGCAGGAGCGCGGCGATCGACCCGGTGTGGTTGCGCGAGCGGTACATCGTCGAGCGCCACACGATCCCCGAGATCGCGGCCGAGGTGGGAGTGACGATGACCACCATCAATCGCCACCTCGAGGCCGCCGGCATCCCGCGTCGTGCCCGCGGGAGCGCGAGCCGAGCGACAGCGATCCGCGTCGACCCGCGCGCTGGCGACTCGCGGCTCTTGCGCAGGATCCTCGTCGGTCAGGATGCCGCGCAGCGAGCAGAGCGGTTCCTCATCGTCGCTCGCCACGACACCATGACGGCGGCCGCCCATGAGATTGGCGTGACGCTCAGCATCCTGGCGAATCAGATGAAGCGCATTGGGTCGGATGCGGGTGGTGCGTTGATCACGCGAGCCCAGCGGGGACAGCCGCTCACCCTGACGGAACGGGGGGTCGAGGTGCGGCGCGAGCTGGCCGCGGCGTTCGGCGTCAGCGGAGCCGAAGGTCGGGAGCTTCCGTCGGAAGAATGTCCGTGAGCGCGACGCCCAGGGTCTGCGACATCGCGATAAGGGTGCGGATCGTCGGATTCGCTGGTGTTCCGGGCTTCGATTCGCCCTTCTCGTACTTCTGGTACGTGTAGCGGGTCAGCCCCGAGCGGTAGGCGACATCCTCCTGGCTGAGACCAGCTTCGGCGCGGAGGCGGCGGAGGTTCGCGGCGAGCTGGCCGGCGTACTCCCTCCAGGCCGCATCCTCGGGTCTAGTGCGCTTCGCCACCGATACAGCGTTCCTGGGAACGCATCTCGGTATGGCCTAATTGGTATGGCAGCTTGCCCTGCCGGGGCGCGGGCGCGCTGCGGCGTCAACACCCATCCGATTGTTGGCCGACGCTGTAAAGCGATGTGTAAACTCCACGTATGTCGAGGGATCCGCGGAACAAGCGAAAGTTGGTCAACTCGCCACTGATTGTTGTCCTCACGGAGATAAGGTTCGCGCCCATCCTCGCGATGGGGAATCTCATCCCTGAGATTCAAGAGTCTCTGAGACGCAAAGGGTTCCCAGGATTCGCTACTTCCGTGGTCCAACAGTTCCAACTGTCTCTGGCTGGTGGAGAACCGACCTTGCAGACCGCCTCCAGGTGGGTCTTCACCTCGACGAATCGACATCACACCATCACGCTGACGACAGAAGGTGTCTCGTTTCAGACAACCGCCTACGACGACTTCGAGGGGTTCTTGGAGTTCGTGAGTGGCGCTGTGAACGTCGTGGCCTCGATCGCGGAGCCAAGCTTTGCCGACCGAGTTGGCCTTCGGTACGTCGATGCCATCCCAAATGTCGGCGAACAGATGTCGCGCTACTTCAACGAGACAGTGCTGACCTTCTCCGCTGCGGATCTTGAGGTGCAGTCGTTGTTGCTGAACCAGCACATCGTCGCCACCACTGAGCGCGGGCATCTGCAGATTCGACTGAATCAAGTCGAGAACGCTCCGCTTCTTCCTCCCGATCTCAACTCGCCAGAGCTCGCTTCGGTGGGGTCATCGCGCCCAGGCGTTCATGCGATTTTGGACATCGATAGCGCCGACGAGCGTCGCACCGACTTTGACTGGGCCACGCTAGAGGCCAGGCTGTGGGGCGTTCACAAGCATGCCGGCACAGCGTTCTGGAAATCCGTTACACCCGAAGCGCTCAATGCTTGGGGCGAGCAGACTGGAGCATCAGAGTGACCAACGCTCTCGCTACCCGCCCTTCCCAGCCGCGAAGCGTTGTCCCCGAATCGGTCGTGCCTGCTACTACTCCATGGAGCGAGCCAGTTCGAGCACGGTTCGTCGAATGCGACTGGTCGCCGTTTGTCGAGAGCCAGTACTACGTCGGATGCGTGAACGGGACCGGCGGCTTCCTTACTGATCATTTGATCAAAATGGTCAGCTCGCGGCGCACGGGCTCTCGCGTGAGGGTCGTGGTTGGGGGCGTTGAGAGCCCGGTGGTCAAGCCGAATGCCCCGATCTCGTCAATGGTGAACAGGATCAGGTTGGCATTCGGCCTGTCGGTTACTGATCTGGCTGCGGTGTTGGGTGTCGAGCGACCGACGATCTACTCCTGGCTCAAGGACGGCTCCACTCCTGCGCCCGCTCGACTGGCGCGAGTACAGCAGGTTCTAGCTTTGGCCGACACTTGGAGTGAGCTCGGCGTAGGTCGGAACACACCGACCTTGACGTCCGAAGTCGCGCCCGGGGTGGATCTCAGGTCGGCGCTGCGTGAGGCGCACCTATGGGGCGCGGAAATTGACTTGAACTTGCGCGAGCAGGCCGCCGCGGGACCGGTCGACGAGACTCGCTCCGAAGGATTGCTTGTCCTCGCAGAGGAGCTTGGCCTCGCGGCCAGGCCCGAAGGAGAATTCGACATCGCCACGGGCCGCCCCCTGGCTCCCGAGCTTTGAGGTTCGCTTGTGGGTGGTGTGGAATCGATCCGCGAGGCGGGCTGGACGCAGGGCTCCGTCCTAAGGATTGATGGCGACGTCGGCGTTCACGGGCTTGAGGATGGCGACTCCGGGATGGTGGTGTCGCACCCGTGCGAGGTAGTGTCCGCGAGTCTTGAACGTGATCCGTCCGTGCAACTCATCCAGATGCACACGGTTGACGTCGTCGACGGCAACCTCACCTTCGGCAAGAACCCGCGGCGGCTCCAGATGGAGCTTGGGACGGAGCGCGTCGAGGTCCGGGTGGGCGAGATCTTCACCGTCGACCGCACCATTCTCACCCGCATGATGCCGGAATTCACCATCGCCGAACCGCAGCGCCGGATGTTGGCATCCTGGTTGGCGGCCAGGTATGCACGACCGGCATTCGCTGACGAGTTCAATCGTCGCCTCGAGCCTGCTCGTCGAGGCATCGAAAAGATTCTCAAGGTCGCTGGCAAGCACATCTCCGGGATCTACGTGGCCACGACTCTGGAAGAGCTCCCCGCTGGGACTCCATATCGAGTGGTGATGGCGTTCACGATGACGACCGATGATTTCGACGTGCCAGAGCTCTTCGCAGAGGTGAGTAGCGCCGGTGATGATGTCGCCGAGCTCGTGGGCTCAGCGGATGGAATCAGCTTGGCGTCGTTGAAGACCGTCTCGGAACGAGACATCAACCTGGCGCACCTGCGGATCTACGCGCGGTGGGATTACGAATCGCTGAGTCATCGTGACAGCGACGAAGCCGTCTTCCCTGTGATCGAGTAATCCATGAGCTTTGTTGCAGAGTTGCGTCGACATTCCCAACATCAGCACGCCGGCGGTTGGAGTGCGCGAACAGGCTCGATCGCGGGAGCCAACCACGGGAGAGGGCAACGTCCCGCACCGCCGCTACAGTGAAGCATCATGGGGTCTGCCCGACAGGTTTGGGGTTGCGAGATGGGCAAAGGAAGTTCGGCGCGCTGGTCTCGTCCGGCCACGGGTCGACAGATCGCGGCGCTCAAGGCGCATGGCAACTACGACGGCAAGTACTACTCGATGGGCAGGGCGAGTCAAGCGATAGGTCGCTCTTCGTCTGGCGGATCACCGAGGCAGGCCGGTTCTGACAGCAACTCCTACCCCACGAGGTTTTCGCCTTCGTACTCGCCGTCGTCATTTCTGTCGCAGCTCTTGGGGGTGCCTGACGATCTCCAGTCGATTCTCTCAGCCGCCCTGGAACAGCACTCCGCGTCGGCGGATGCGACCGGCGAGGATGCGGTACGGGCCGTGACCTTCAACGTTGCTCCGGATGAGTCTGACCCGCGCACCCCGCGGATCGTATTCGAGGCCGAGGTGATTCGTAGCCGCGACTACACGGGAGATCCAGAGGTCAGCGTGCGGTTCGTCAGCAACGTCACCTTTGGAGACGAGGCGCCCGTATCGCGAAGCCCGTCTTTCCAGAGCGGCGTTCGGTTCGATGAGTAGCGCTACTGAGCAATTGCTCGAATTCGATCCAGCAGACTTGGTCGGTCCAGATGCGAGGCTGTTCATTGACACCAACGTCTTCATGGACACCGACCGAACACGAAAGGGCGGGCTACAGCAGCTTTTTCTGCGCATCGATGAGAGGGTTCGATCCGGCGGAAGCCCGGTTGTTGTTCCTACGAAGGTCATGTCTGAGTTGGCCAAGCAGAGCCAGGCGGATCCGTCGGGCGAAGACGAGGAGCGCGCCGAGGCGATCAAGAAGGCAGCGAACGCGCTGGACTTTCTAGAGGCAGCGACTCAACGAGGCCTCGTTCGGACAAACCTCGGCGACGGCTCGAATCCCTACGCGGATGATCTCTTCGTCGATTTGTTTGACGCTTACGCAGGCAAGTACGCGATGGCGCTGGTCACCAACGACATCACGCTTTCTCTGAGGATCAATGCATTGGGTGTCCGACGCAACGCTTGGATCGTTGCGGGGCGACTAACGACTGAAGGCATGATCGAGTGCTCTCCACCCCAGGCGCTCTATGAGCGGGGACTCGCAAAGTTGCGCCGGATTCAGAAGCGCATCGCCGAAGGGCGGGAGAACGCGAAGGACCACCTCGAGGTCGCCACCCTGGAGGTAGCGCTCAGCGAGTTCGCGGAGTACTTCGGGGCAATCGCGTCCGACGAGCCCGAATCGATCCCCGCCGTGAATGCGCCCGCGGCGGCCGCGCCGCACGGGGCCCCGTTCTCCTCAACCGCGACCTTCATGGGTCCGGATGAGGTGCTCGCTGTGATTGATGTGCCTGGCGAAGGCGATGAGGTAGTCCTCACCACACTCGGCGAGAGCACGGTCGTTCGCCTCGGCGAGAAGCTTGGAGAGGGCGGTGAAGGCAGCGTTTACTCGATATCCGACACCGCTGTCGTGAAGATCTTCGACGCGTCGAACATAACCACACATCGTCGAGCGAAGATCGAACTCTTGGTGTCCCGCGATCTGACTGCAGAAGGTATCTGCTTCCCGCAGGCGGTCGCCAACAATACACACGGGGAGTTCGTCGGTTACGCGATGCCGAGAGCCTCTGGTCGAGAATTCTCGAAGGCCCTCTTCAGCCCTCGACGGTTCAAGGCAGAGTTCCCAACGTGGACAAAGTCGGATCTCGTGGAGGTGGCAATCGGGTTTCTCGAGAAGGTCGCCTACCTTCACTCCTTGAACATCATTCTCGGTGACATCAATCCGAAGAATCTGCAGGTCGACGCCAACAAGCAGATCTGGATCATTGATGCTGACTCGTGGCAGATCGAAGGCTTCCCCTGCCCGGTGGGAACCGAGATGTTTAGTGCTCCAGAAGTGATAGGGCTGCGTTACCCCGACTTCCTGCGCACGCTGGAGCACGAAAACTTCGCCATCGCGACTATGGCCTTCATGATCCTGATCACGGGCCAGTTCCCCTATGCCCGCTCCGGATCAGACGGCGACATCGTCCGACTGATCAAGGACGGCAACTTCGCCTTCCAATACAAGGAGTACTCGAATCAGGATCAGCCCGCTGGCAACTGGAAGTACATGTGGAGTCACATCGAGCCGACGGTTAAGGGACTGTTCTGGAACACCTTCCACCGTGAAGGCAGTCGCTACCGCGACCGACCCACTGACGCCGAGTGGCTTGAGGCATTCCGAAACTACCGGCGCTGGCTTCGAGGTCCTGAGAACTTCGACCCGATGTCGAGTGATGTCTATCCGACCCGCTTCAAGGCGATGGCGAGGACCACCCCCATCTACGACTGCGCCGAGTGTGGCAAGTCGATGGTCGGCATATACAACGGAGAGACCGGCAAGTACGCGACTCCCAAGCTTTGCAACGAGTGCCGCGCAAGGCTTCCCAGGTGCAACGACTGCGGCAAGCCGAAGTCGTCCCTCAGGGATGGAGTCTGCTGGGACTGTAACCGAAAGCGCAACTTCGCCCACTGTGCGCAGTGTGGGCAGGAGAAGCCGAAGTCGTCCCTGATCGAGGGTCGGTGCTACGACTGCAATCAGGGTGAGTGCGATGACTGCGGCCGAGCCATACCGAAGCGATACCTCACAGACGGGCTGTGCGACCGATGCGCTCCAGTTGCCTGCAAGGACTGTGGCCTCAAGTTCAAGAAGTCCTCTCTGACATATGGGCGGTGCGCCGAATGCCACCAGGAAGACGTGGAGCGAGCCGCGCGCGCGAGAGCAGAGTCGGCAGCGAAGGCAAAGCATGACGCCGAACTCGATCCCGGACGACTCTGTACGCGGTGCGGCAAGCCCTTCATCAGCCGTGGGAACGTCGCGTGGCATCAGCGCCTTGGGAAGACGGTCCCAACAACCCATAAGCCGGGCTACGGATACACCTATCCGCCCGAGTGTGTTCCGTTGCCGACGTCCTCTAGGAACTCGCCGGCCACGACCTCGAGTTCCACATCCTCGGATTCCACCGATGAGAAGAAGTCGGGAGGTTGCTATCTTGCGACCGCCGTCTACGGCTCATACGACTGTGGGCCCGTCTGGGTCCTGCGTCGGTGGCGGGACTCGGCATTGAGTTCATCGGCTTCGGGTCGCGCATTCATTCGCGCCTATTACGTCGTGAGCCCGAGGCTCGTCGCAGTGTTGGGAACCAGGCGTGTGTTTGCGGTTCCTGTGAAAGCAATCCTGAACAGACTTGTGAGTCGCCTGCAGCGGATCGGCTACTCCGACACTCCGTACACGGACAACTAACCCCCTACCTCGACTGGCAACAAGAACGGAGCCCTCATGGCGAAGCTCGACATCGGAACAGACGACCTAATTGAGAACCCGACCCCGAGAGTGCCTGTCGCGCTATGCATAGACACGAGTGGGTCGATGGACGGCGCTCCGATTCTCGAACTGATCAATGGCGTGAATCAGTTCTACGACGCCATCAACGACGATGACGATGCACACGATGCCGCCGAAGTTTCCATCATCGAGTTCAACTCGGGTGCGAAGGTCATCCAGGAATTCGCGAGCGTAGACCGGGTCCAGCGGATCAGTTCCATTCGCGCGACGGGTGGCACCTCAATGGGCGAAGGAGTGAATCTCGCCCTCGACACCCTCGACGCACGCAAGCGGGTCTACTCGGACAACGGTGTTCTCTACTACCAGCCTTGGCTCGTCCTCATGACGGATGGCGCACCAAACGGAAGCGCAGCAGAGCTTGAGCGGGCAGTGCAGCGAGTGACAGACCTTATCGGGAACAAGAAGCTGACGATCTTTCCAATTGGGATCGGCGCGAACGCCGACATGAACGTTCTCGCCCGCTTCAGTCCGTCGAAGCCTCCCCTCCGACTCCAAGGCCTGAGCTTCAAGGAGTTCTTCGAGTGGCTATCAAAGTCGGTGTCCCGAGTGTCCCGGTCGAGCCCCGGGGCGGCGGCACCAAAGCTCGACCTGGAGGGCCTCGCTGGTTGGGCGGAACTCTAGGTTGTTCCGCGAGTTCCATCATCAGGTTCGCGGTCGTGGACACACCGCCGAAGGAAAGCCCTGCCAGGACCGGACGGCCTACCTAGCGCGCTCCGGTGTCCAGGTTGTGTGCCTTGCCGACGGGGCTGGGTCGGCTGCCAGGTCTGAGTATGGAGCTCAAGCGGTAGTGCGTGAAGGTTCCAGGTTGCTCGTTGAACGCTTCCACGAACTCAACTCTCGAGACGACGGCGCACAGGTCAAGCGAGAGATCGTCCACCAGCTACGCCAACGACTGGATCAGACGGCGAGGCGGCAGCGATGCGAAGTTCGGGATCTCGCCTCTACATTCCTAGCCGTAGCGGTGTGCGGAGATCGGTTCATCGCTGTGCACGTGGGTGATGGCGTCATTGGGTACTTGAAAACCGGAGTGCTCAAGGTCGTCTCCGCTCCTGACAACGTGGAGATAGCAAACCAAACCACCTTTGTGACCTCCGAAGCCGCTGTCGCGTCGATGAGGCTCCTCCGTGGGTCAACAGCTGAAGTAGCCGGCTTCGTGTTGATGAGCGACGGAGCCGAGACCAGCCTCTACCACCAGAAGACGCAGCAGCTAGCGACCGCGTGCCGGAAAATGATCAACTTGCTTGGCGCCGGCGGGGGGCTCTCCGTTCCGGTCTCCAGACTCCAGATTCGGCGCCTGTTGGGCACGACCATCAGGAACGCGACGAAGGATGACTGCAGCCTGGCGGTACTGGCTCGTGAGTTGCCGGCGGCCCGATGAGGCGTTGGTCTCGGACGTATGGCCGTCGTGGAGCCATGCGACCGTCGAGCATCGAGTGGACGTGAGATTGGGGAGTCCGTGACAGATTCAGTTGAGTGGTGCAATGCGCTCTATTTCCCGCACGGCCGACGGAAGTTTGGCGGCGTGTTCTGTCGCCTGCCGGCTGGCCACGACGGTGACCACTGGTGCGAACACGAGGACGAGATGGATGAGTAGTGCAGCTTCGGCCGGCGGGTACGTCCCCCTCTTCAGTAGACGTTTCTGGGGTCAGCTTCTTCACGAACGACGAGTTTGGAGTCAAGGATGGATCGAGCTGAATTAAAGGCCCAGATTGATGAGCTGATGCGCCAGTACGACGAGGGGGAGATCGACAGTGACACCTATGCACAGAGGATGATGGAGCTGACAGCGTCCGCCCGGGACTGAAGCACTCGGCCTGCGCCCACAGGCAGCGCTGGGTGCCGGAGCGGGGCGTAGCTCATTTCTTGCGACGAGGACGTTGATGCGGACCCGACCAGTCCCAACGAAGGACAGCTCTCCAGCGATGGACATCTCGGTCAGTTCGATGTGCTGGGACCGGTGGACATTTCGCGACGGATTGCCGCATCCCGCCGCGGAGTCCGCGGACATCTCCGAGCGGTCCCTACACGGGGGGTGGACACGGGAGCGCCCCGCCGGATCGTCTCGGCGGGGCGCTCGGGTGCAGCGTTATCGCGCCGTCCACCACCGCGGGCGCGCGGGACCGGCCGTCGGGATTGCACCGGTGAGGGCGTCCGGAGTCAGTGGACGGGCCTGCCCGATCGTGAGCGGCACGGCCTGTTGCAGGTGCGCCTGCCGCTCCTTACTGTCCTCCCACCGGATGAGGTCATGGGGGGAAGCGAACGTGATCTCGACGACAACCTGGCGCCGGTGCCGTTCCGAGACTCGGACCTTCGACTCCCGGTAGGGCCGCGTCCGTTTGAGTGGTGGTCTTTCGCTTCGTTGCGATGATCAGCTGTCGTTAGTTTAGGCGGCGGTGATCTC
>NZ_JBNVBV010000009.1:0-102401 GCF_052274505.1 Microbacterium sp. F2 | reverse complement strand
AAGCCGCGAGATCAGCTACCCTCGCGGAAGCGGCATAACCCACCCGACACCGTGTCCACGATCAAGGGTCAAGGCCCACCAGTTCGACGGCAGTCAAGGTGTAGTAGCTGACCGCGAAAAACACGGCGAACACTGCGATAGCTGCGATGAACAGCCAGCCGAGCGCGACGAAGGGTCGCGGGATTCCGGGAATCCAGGCGGGGAGTCGGATCACGAGGATGGCGAACACGACGGCCATCCCCGAGGCGAAGCCGGTGTGAATCGCGAAGAACCGATCGACCGGAAAGACCCCGACGAAGGCGAGGAAGATCCCGACCAGGATGAGGCACAGCCGCACCCACCGGATGCCGTTCGCATGCGAGCTCGGGATGCCTCGGGTCGTGTACCTCGCAAGGGTCGTGACGATGAAGCCTGCGACGATGAGCGTCAGGTTGAACGTCATCGCCGACAGGTCGTTCGTCATCCCGAGCGCGGAGAGATTGTCTTTCCACCAGTACGGATCGCTGGCCGTCAGCATCGCCGCCAGCACCCCTTCGACCAGGAAGACCGCGAGAATCAGCGCGAGCAGCGACAGGTCCATGTGCGTGGCCGAGTAGAAGACCAGGTACGCGGTCACGGATGCTGCGGCACCCGAGAGGGCAAGCAGCGGCAGCGCGTACACTTCCGCGCCGATGAACGCATCCTCGAGGATCACCGCGAGCAGCGTCCACGACAGCAGGGCGATGATCCCGTGGGCAAAGGCAAGAGCTGCGGCATCCAGGTAGTCGAGCACCCCGAGGCGGCGAGCGCCGGACTGGCGCTGGTGGAGGACGTACCTGCCCGCGATGAACGCGAGGATGCCCGCAACCGCGGAGGCGATCGCGGAAAACTGGCCCACCGAGCCGGGGCCGGATATCGGCGCGCTCTCGAACCGGAACGCGACCAGCGCGACCAGCGCGACAAGGACGAACGCAACGGCTCCGACGCCAAGACTGAGCGACTCGAGAGTCCGCTCCTGGTCGGGGCCCGAGCCCTCGGCCGCGACGATGCGGTGCGCGCGGCGCGTCTCAGCCTGCGGTGCGGGGACTTCGCTCGGTGGTGTCGCTGTCACGGCATGAGAGTAGCGCAGCGGCCGCTGCGTGAGTCAGCCCTCACCCTCCGGGGTGTCGGATGCCGGGGGCAGCGCGTGACGCGGGCGCCACAACACGATCTCAGTGGCGCGGCGGACGCGGCGGCCGTGGCGAAGGGTGATGACCGATCCGCTCGATCCTGCCGCGAACACCCGCGCGCCGGGCCTACTGGCGAGTTCCGCTTCGACGCGGGCCTCGAGGTCGCGCACGCGCGTGTGGAGCTCGCGCACCCGGTTCTCGAGCTCGAGGATTCGCGCGATCGCCGGCAGGCTCATCCCCTCACTCGACAGCCGGGCGATCTCGCGCAGCTGCTCGACATGGCGAATGGAATACCGCCGCGACCCGCCCTGCGTGCGCCCCGGTACAACCAGGCCGAGCCGGTCGTACTGGCGCAGGGTCTGCGGATGCATGCCGGCGAGCTCGGCCGCTGCCGCGATCGCCAGGATCGGGGCCTCGTCGTCAATCTCGTCTTCGTGCATCCGGATGTCCTCGATGGCGTGTCAGCTTGCTGCGCGGGCGAGCAGTTCGGCGCGCGGGTTCTCTTTCGGCTCGGCCTCGCGGTATTTCTCGAGCGCTTCCCGCGCGGCACCGTCGACGTGTGTCGGCACCGCGATCTGCACCTCGGCGAGGAGGTCTCCGGTGCCCTTCTGCGCCTGCACGCCGCGGCCCTTGACCCGCAGAACGCGCCCCGACGGCGTGCCGGGGGCCACGCGCAGCTTGACGGGGTCGCCGCCGAGGGTGGGGACCTCGATCGTCGCGCCGAAGACCGCCTCGGTGTACGTCACCGGCACGACGACCCGCAGGTTCAGCCCGTCGCGGGTGAACACCGGATGCGGCCGCACCGTCACCTGCACGACGATGTCGCCGCTCTCCCCGCCATCCGGCGAGGGTCGACCGCGGCCGCGGAGCCGGATCTTCTGCCCGTCGGCGACGCCGGCTGGGATCTTCACCTTGAACGGTTGCCCGTCCTCGGACTGCAACGTGATCGTCTCGCCCTTGGTCGCGGTGACGAAGTCGATCGTCGTCCGCGCGGTGACATCGGCACCACGCGTGGGTCCACCGTAGCCGCGGTATCCACCGGATGCCTGCCCGAACCGACCGGAGCCGAACGAGCTGCCACCGCCCTGCCCGAACATCGAGAAGATGTCGTCGAAGTCGGCGCTCTGGTAGCTGTAGCCGCCGCGGCTCTGGCCGAACCGGCTGAAGACGTCCTCGAAGCCGCCGGCGCCCTGACCGCCCGCCGTGAAGCGAGCGCCCGAGCCCATCGCGCGGATCTGGTCGTACTCCTCGCGCTGTTCGGGATCCGAAAGCACCGCGTACGCTTCGCTGATCTCCTTGAAGCGCGCTTCAGCCTTCGCATCACCGGCGTTGGAGTCCGGGTGATACTGGCGGGCGAGCTTGCGGTAGGTCTTCTTCAGGTCCGCAGCTGATACGTCCTTCGAGACGCCAAGGACCTTGTAGAAGTCCTTGTCGAACCAGTCTTGACTGGCCATCGATCGTCCTCCGTGCTACTCAGCCGGCACGGCGACGACGACCTTCGCGGGGCGAAGCTCGATCGACCCGAGCCGATAGCCGACTTCCACGACCTCCAGAATCGTGGTCTCGGTAGCCCCGGGAGTGGGCTGCTGGAAGATCGCCTCGTGCTGTTGCGGGTCGAAGACCTCGCCGGCTTCGCCGTAGGAGCTGACACCGAGCCGCTCGGCGACCGAGCGGATCTTCTCGGCAATGGCCGCGAAGGGAGTGCCCTCCTCGAGGTCGCCATGCTTCTCGGCGCGGTCCAAATCGTCCAGTACTGGAATGAAGCCCTTGGCGACAGCGCCCTTGGCGCGTTCGATCTCGATCTCCCGCTGCTCCTCCGTGCGGCGGCGGTAGTTGGCGTACTCCGCCTGGAGGCGCTTGAGGTCGGTCAACAGTGCCGACTCGAGGTCGGCGAGGACGACATCCTCGGCCGCCGCAGCGTCTGCCGACTGCGCGGCCCCGAGGATGTCGTCGACCGTGAGCTCATCCTGCCCGGCACCGGCGGCGCCGGAGGACGAATCCTCCGACGCAGCCGCGTAGCCATCGTCAGCGCTCGCGCTGTCAGGGGCGCCGTCAGGTCCGACTCCGGAGTCCTTCTCCGAAGGGGTGGGCTCTTCGTCGTCCTTGCGTGCCATGATCTCTTCCGCTTACTTCTTGTCGTCTTCGTCCTCGACGACCTCGGCGTCGATGACGTCCTCGTCGGGGTTGGGGACCTCGCCCGAACCGGGCTCGTTCGCGGCCGGGTCGGGGTTCTCACCCGCGGCCTGGCCTGCCTGGTAGATGGCTTCGCCCAGCTGCGACTGGCTCTGGTTCAGCTTGTCGAACGCAGCCTTCACCGCGTCGTCATCATCGCCCGCGAGCGCGGCCTTGAGGGCGTCGACATCGGCTTGCACCGAGGTCTTGACCTCGTCGGGCAGCTTGTCTTCGTTGTCCTTGATGAGCTTCTCGATCGAGTACGACAGGGTCTCGGCCTGGTTGCGGGTTTCGGCCGACTCGCGGCGCTTCTTGTCTTCGGCGGCGTGCTCCTCGGCCTCGCGCACCATACGCTCGATGTCTTCCTTCGGCAGCGACGAGCCACCGGTGATCGTCATCGACTGCTCCTTGCCGGTGCCCTTGTCCTTCGCCGAGACGTGAACGATGCCGTTCGCGTCGATGTCGAAGGTGACCTCGACCTGCGGGATGCCGCGCGGGGCCGGCGCGATGCCGGTGAGCTCGAACGTACCCAGCGGCTTGTTGTCGCGGGTGAACTCGCGCTCGCCCTGGAAGACCTGGATCGCCACCGACGGCTGGTTGTCGTCGGCGGTCGTGAAGGTCTCGCTGCGCTTGGTGGGGATGGCGGTGTTGCGCTCGATGAGCTTGGTCATGATGCCGCCCTTGGTCTCGATACCGAGGCTCAGCGGGGTGACGTCGATGAGCAGAACGTCCTTGCGCTCGCCCTTGAGGACGCCCGCCTGGAGGGCCGCACCGACGGCGACGACCTCATCGGGGTTCACACCCTTGTTGGGCTCCTTGCCACCGGTCTCTTTCTTGACGAGGTCGCTCACGGCTGGCATACGGGTCGAACCACCCACGAGCACGACGTGGTCGATGTCGCCGACCTTGATGCCGGCTTCGCGGATGACGTCCTCGAACGGCTTCTTGGTGCGGTCCAGCAGGTCCTTGGTGAGGTCCTCGAACTTGGCGCGGGTGATCGTCTCAGACAGCGACACGGGGCCGTTCTCCGTCAGCGACAGGTAGGGCAGGTTCACGCTCGTGGATGCCGAGCTCGAGAGCTCCTTCTTCGCCTGCTCGGCGGCCTCCTTGAGGCGCTGCAGCGCGATCTTGTCGCCCGAGACGTCAACGCCGGTCGTGTCCTTGAACTGCTTGATCAGGTAGTCGACGACCCGCTGATCCCAGTCGTCACCACCGAGGCGGTTGTCGCCCGCGGTCGAACGCACCTGGATGGTCGAGAAGTCGTCATCCTTGCCCACTTCGAGCAGCGACACGTCGAAGGTCCCGCCACCGAGGTCGAACACCAGGATGAGCTCGTCTTCCTTGCCGCGGTCCAGGCCGTAGGCCAGAGCGGCAGCAGTCGGCTCGTTGATGATACGCAGGACGTTCAGACCCGCGATCTCGCCGGCCTCCTTCGTCGCCTGACGCTCGGCGTCGTTGAAGTAGGCGGGGACGGTGATGACGGCATCCGTCACCGTGTCACCGAGGTACTGCTCGGCATCGTGCTTCAGCTTGGCGAGGATGCGTGCCGAGATCTCCTGGGGCGTGTACTTCTTGCCGTCGACATCGAAGGTCCAGGTGGTGCCCATGTGGCGCTTGACCGACGAAACGGTGCGGTCGACGTTGGTGACGGCCTGACGCTTGGCGGTCTCGCCGACGAGCACCTCGCCGTCCTTCGTGAATGCGACCACCGACGGGGTGGTGCGGAAGCCCTCGGCGTTGGCGATGACCTTGGGCTCGCCGCCCTCGAGGACGCTGACGACGGAGTTGGTGGTTCCGAGGTCGATTCCCACTGCACGTGGCATCTGTTTCTCCTTGTTCTGCGTGGAAGCGATGTTCCGGTTGAAAGTCGACTCGCGTCACCCACGAGAGGTTGAGCCGCGATGACTCAAGCTTAGCGAGCAGTCGATGGCATGTCAATCGGAGTTGAGTCTTCTCATATCAAGTTTGCGGCGACGATAATGTCTGCGTGAACCTTCCCTGGCACTTCGCTCCGCTGCGCGGCGAGCGCGTGACACTCGACCTTCTGCGAGCCGACGATGTGGAGGTGCTGAGTACCATCCAGGGCGACCCGGCGATCGTGCGGTACATGCTCTACGAAGCGCGGTCGCGCGAGCAGGTCATTGCCGCGATCGAGCGCGACAGCGCCCACGACTGCCTCGAGAGGGCCGGTGACTACGTGCAGCCGGCGATCCGGGATGCCGATGGCCAGCTGGTCGGAACGCTGTACTTCACCCTCGTCAGCACCGATGACCGCACCGCCGAGATCGGATGGCTGCTGTCGGCATCCGCGCGGGGAAAGGGCTATGCCACCGAGGCTGCCGAGATCTTTCTGCGCGTCGGGTTCGAAGAACTCGGGTTGCACCGGATCTCTGCCGAACTCGATCCGCGCAACGACGCCTCAGCCGCAGTCTGCCAGCGCCTCGGAATGCGCCACGAGGCGCACCTCCGCGAGAACATGTGGCTGAAGGGAGAGTGGGTCGACACCGCCATCTACGCGATCCTCGAACAGGACTATCGACGCGCGCACTCCGAGTTTCGGGATGCGGACGGGCGCTAACTCCTGCAATTCACAGCCGTCCGGGGCGGCGCTCGCCCCTCACCCACCGAGTTGCAGGAGTTGGGACCGCGCCCGGCCGCCCCTCACCCGCCGGCCGCCGCCGCCCGCTGTCGCATCCGTCGCGCCTTCTGCCGCGCCTTGGCCCAGGCGTCGAACCGCGCGGTATCGGGAATACGTGCCAGGAGGGGCCCGACGACGATCGTGATGAGGACGTAGGCCGTGGCGAGCGCGGCAAGCGATCGGTCGGCCCCGGCCGATACCGCAAGCCCCGCGATGACGATCGAGAACTCCCCACGAGGCGTGAGCGCGAAGCCGGCACGCCAGCGACCGGGCTCGGCGATCCCGGCCTTACGCGCCGCAAGGTAGCCGGTCAAGACCTTCGTGCCCATCGTGACGATCGCCAGGATGAGTGCGGGGACGAGGACCGGAGGGAGATCGGAGGGGGTGGTGGAAAGCCCGAAGAACAGGAAGAACACTGCCGCGAACAGGTCGCGCAGCGGAGTGAGAACCTGCGTCGCATGCTCGGCCGCGGGACCCGAGATCGCGATCCCCACGAGGAAGGCGCCGACCGCTGCCGACACGTTCGCCTCTGCGGCAAGCCCCGCAACGATCAGGGTGAGCCCCAGCACCGAGAGCAGCAGAACGTCCGCCCGCTTGGACCAGACGAGCTTGGAGACGAGGGGTCCGTGCCGGAGGGCCACCCAGAGGATCAGAAGCACCGCGGCGAGCGCGATCGTGACGCTGATCGTCCCGGCAGCAAGGTCCATGCCGACCAAGACAGCTGTCAGCACCGGAAGATAGAAGGCCATCGCCAGGTCCTCGATCACCAGGATCGAGAGGATCGTCGGCGTCTCTCGGTTGGGGAGGCGACCCAGATCCTGCAGCACTTTGGCAACGACACCGGATGATGAGACCCACGTGATCCCCGCGAGGACCAGCGCACCGATCGGCCCCCACCCGAGGACGAAGCCGGCGATCGCTCCGGGGATGGCGTTGAGAGCCATGTCTAGGCCGCCAGCCATGCGCGACCTGTTCAGGCTACCCATCAGCTCTTTTGCGTTGTACTCCAGGCCCAGCATCACGAGCAGCAGGATGACGCCGATCTCGGCGCCGACTTCGATGAACTCCTCGCCCTGCGAGATCGGCAGGATCCCGCCCTCGCCGAACGCGAGACCTCCCAGGAGGATCAGTGGAATCGGGGAGATACCAATGCGCCCTGCGAGGCGACCCAGCAGCGCGATGCCGAACAGCAGCGCGCCGATCTCGAGAAAGAGCAGCGCGCCATCATGCATCGATCAAGCGCCGTTCAGAATCCGGACCAGATGCTCCAGGCCCTCGCGGGTGCCGACGACGACCAGGGTGTCACCGGCGCGAAGCACGTCGGAGGGCTCGGGCGCAGGGATGACGCCTGACTCGCGCACGACGGCGACGATCGAGCAGCGCGTGAGCGTGCGTGCTTTGGTATCGCCGAGGGGGCGACCGACGTACGGGGAGTCTGCCCGCACGGGAATCTTCTCCATCTGCAGGCCGGCGAAGGCCTCCTGCAGTCCCGCCAACTGCGTGAGGATCACCGATCCACCCAGAACCTCCGAAAGGGCGGTGGCCTCGTCATCCGTCAACGCGAGGGTGTCACCGCAGCGGTCGGGGTCGTCCTCGTCGGAGATCGCTATCTCTCGACCGCCCTCGCGGAAGTTCACCACCGAGAGACGCCGACCATCGTCGGTGAGGATGTCGTGACGGATGCCGATGCCGGGTAGCTCGGCGCGCTCCACGTGAACGGGCATGCGCCCATCTTCCCACCAAAAGGGCTACCCAATGTTCACTCTGGACCCCTAGCGTATGGCGAGTGAGCGACAGCGAGCCCGAACTCCGCGAGGCCCAGGCCCCGACACCCGACGCAACCGGTGTGCCGACTCCTCCGCCGACCACCGACACCGATGCCCTCGAGAGCCTGGCGGTGCTCTTCCAGGACTCCACCGAGGAGCGGCACGTCCCGCGCAAGCAGGTGATCTCGTGGGCGTTCTGGGACTGGGCGACCCAGCCTTTCAACTCCGTCATCCTCACCTTCGTCTTCGCGGCCCTGTACCTCGTCTCCGACAGCTTCCTGCCCGCTGACGTCGCTTCGCTCCCCGATGATTCCCCTGTAAAGGAGGCGGCGCTGGCCGACCTCACCAGCGGGTACGGCTTGGTCACCACCATCGCGGGGCTGCTGATCCTGTTTCTCGCGCCGGTCCTCGGCCAACAGGCCGATCGCCGGGGCAGCAAGAAGCGCTGGCTCTTCGTGTTCACGATGCTCCTCGCGCTCACGCAGTTCGCGTTGTTCTTCGTCTACGCCCAGCCCGGCTTCTTCTGGTACGGCGCGGCCGTGCTGGCCGTGGGTGCGGTCATCTCCGAGATCGCCGGCGTCAACTACAACGCGCTGCTCGTCCAGGTGTCAACGCCGAAGACGGTCGGCAAGGTCAGCGGCCTCGGCTGGGGCATGGGCTACATCGGCGGAATCGTCGCCCTCGTGATCGTCGTCGCTCTCACGTTCGCGGACTGGTTCGGGATGGACACCTCCGACGGCCTCGCGTATCGCCTGATCGCGGTCGGATGCGGTGTGTGGACGATCCTTTTCTCCATCCCGCTCTTTCGGAACGTCCCCGAGCCCCCGCCCTCGGCGCCCGGCCAAAGCGTGGGCTTCTTCCGCAGCTATGTGGTGCTCGTGCACGACATCGCGCGCCTGTTCCGGGAGCACCGTCCGACCTTCTGGTTCCTCATCGCCAGCGCCGTGTACCGCGACGGGCTCGCCGGGGTCTTCGCCTTCGGCGGGGTGCTCGCCGCCGTCGCCTTCGGGTTCGGGCCGACTGACGTCATCCTGTTCGCGATCGCCGCCAACGTGGTGGCCGGCCTGTCGACGGTCATCGCGGGTCGCTTCGACGACCGATTCGGAGCGAAGGCCGTCATCGTTTTCGCCCTGACGACACTCGTGCTCGTCGCTTTCGTCGTCTTCGCCTTCCACGACCTCGGCGCCGTCATCTTCTGGATCGGCGGGCTCATCCTCTCCGCGATGGTTGGTCCGGCCCAGGCCGCGTCTCGGTCGCTGCTCGCCCGGGTCACCCCGACGGGGATGCAGGGTGAGATCTTCGGTCTCTACGCCACCACCGGCCGCGTAGCGAGCTTCCTGTCCCCGGCGATGTGGACGGTCTTTATCGCCGCCTTCGGTTCGACCATCTTCGGCGTCCTCGGCATCGGACTGGTGCTGCTGCTCGGCCTCATCCTGCTGCTGTTCGTGCGGTTGCCGAAGCGCTCGGCGGCCTGAGCGCGGCTCCGGCATCCTCGAGGTAGGCAAAATCCGCAAGGTAGGAGGGTGGCGGCAGCATCCGTCCTACCTCGGTGATTTCTCCTACCTCCGTGCTGACGGCACAGGCGTCGCCCGGGCGTGGCACCTGAATCGCGGAGGTCGGCAATCTCTCGGAGGTAGGACGACGTGCCCAGCATCCGTCCTACGTCGGTGATGTCTCCGACCTGCGCGATTCGGCGGGGGCGGGTCAGCTTGGCCAGGAGTCGGCGAGCTTGGTCAGCAGGCGGGCGAGGTCGGCGCGTTCGGCATCCGTGAAGGATGTCAGCGCCGTCGTGATCGCATCCCGGCGCTGATCGCGAAAGCCGCGAACGAAGGCCTCGCCCTTGTCGGTGAGGACGATCCGGGTTCGGCGGGCATCGTCGGGGTCGGCTTCGCGACGCACGAGTCCGAACTCGACCCCCTGCTGGACGAGGCGTGATGCGCGAGGCTGATCGACGCCGATGGCTTCGCCGAGCTCGCTCACGGTCAGCGGGTGGTCGCTGGATGCCAGCACCTCGAGCACCCGCATCCGTGCCGGGCCCGAGATGCGGGCATCTCCCCGCTGTTCCCTCGGACCCATCGGTCCCGCCCACGGACCCCAGCCGCCGCCCGGCGCGAAGCCCGGTCCTCCTCGGTGATGCCCGCGCCTGCGGTGGTCACGTTCTTCGTCGGAACCGTGGTCGTGGGACTCGGAGGGCTCGTGGGGCATCCACGGCCGGGGGCCGCGCCGACCTCGCAGGCGAACGAGTGCTGCCGCGATCTGATCGATGGGGTCGGACGGCGAGCTCGGCATCCTTCCAATTTACATGCGAGTTGACATGGACTCGGATTACATGTCACCATACAACTATATGCATAGTCACATGCATTTCCGAGGAGGCTGCGACAACGCCCACCGGAACTGACGCGGGCTCCGCCCGCCAGAGAGGATTCACCATGAACACCCACGAAGAACACCACGAAGACGCTCCCGGCGGAAGCGACCGCCCACTCGGGTACTGGCTGCGCCTGGTCGACGCCCTGGTCAGCCGAGAGTTCGACATCCGCTTGGCCGAGTCCGGCGCGGACCGCCGTGACTGGATGCTGCTGAACGTCATCGACGGCACCTACGCCTGGGCCCGAGCACCGCGAGGTAAGCGGACGCGCCGGATCGAGGAGCGCGGCTGGATCGAGCAGAACGGATCCGGCGACTGGACTCTCACCGACGCCGGTCGGGAGATGAAGGAACGCCTCGCCGAGGCCGTGTCCGGCATCCGTGAGCGCGTGTCAAGCGCGGTCTCACCCGAAGACTACGCCACGACCATCGCGTCACTGCAGGCGATGGCCCGCGAACTCGGCGGAGCAGAGGAACACGACTCGTACCCGGGCCACGGGTTCGGCCGATTCGGCCGCGGCCGGCACGGCCACCCGTTCGGACACGGATTCCGCCCCGGATTCGGGCGCGGCTTCACCCCCGGCTTCCGTCCGGGGTTCGGACCGGCGTTCGAGGCCGACGACGATGCGCGCCACTGCGACAGCGGTCGTGACCACGGCGCGCACCGAAACGGTCACCGTCGGGGCAAGCACCACCACGGCGAGCACCGCCACGGCGAGCGCGCGTACGAGCGGGGCTTCGACGCCGGCTTCGCGCGCGGTCGCGAGTCCGCCGCGAGCTAGCGCGACCTGGCCTCACACACCCACTTCGGTCGCGTCGTCTTGCGGGTACGGCTCACGTCAACCCGCAAGACGGCGCGACCGAACCGTTGCTGGTGTCAGGGCGCAAGTCGCGTCATCCGAATCGGCCGTTGACGTAGTCGTAGGTGCGGGGATCGATCGGATCGGCGAACATGGCTTCGGTGTCGCCGTGCTCAACGATGACACCCGGGGTCCCCTGGGATGCTAGGAAGAATGCGCACTGCTGCGAGACCCGCTGGGCCTGCTGCATGTTGTGGGTCACGATGACGATCGTGACTTCTTCCTTGAGCTCGACCATGGTCTCTTCGATCACGCGGGTCGAGGTAGGGTCCAGAGCCGAGCACGGCTCATCCATCAGCAGGACGCGGGGCTTGACCGCAAGCGAACGGGCAATGCACAGTCGCTGCTGCTGACCGCCCGACAGACCGCCGCCGGGCGCACGAAGACGGTCCTTGACCTCTTTCCACAGCCCGGCCTTGATGAGAGACGTCTCGACGAGCTCGTCCTTCTCGTCGCGACCCGCTTTCAGACCGGTGAGCTTGAGGCCGGCGATGACGTTGTCGTAGATCGACATCGCGGGGAACGGGTTGGGCTTCTGGAAGACCATCCCGATCGACTTGCGCGCGTCGACGAGCTTCTTGCTCGGGTCGTAGATGTCGTCTCCGTCCAGCAGAACCTCACCCGCGAGGGATGCCGAGGGCACGAGCTCGTGCATGCGGTTGAGGATCCGCAGGAATGTCGATTTTCCGCATCCGGACGGTCCGATCAGAGCCGTGACCTGACCGGCCGGCATCGTGAGGGAGATCCGGTCGAGCACCTTGCGCTCACCGAACCAGGCCGAGACGTTCCGCCCCTCGAGTTGCGCGAGCGGAGTGCTCGCGTCGACCCAAGCGAAACGTCCACGACGCTTGCGGGCATCCTTGCGGCCGTCTGCTTTCGCAGCCTGCACAGCGGATGCCGCCATCGGCGCGGGCTCCACGGGTGCCGGTGCGATAGTCGAGGTCGGGGCTGGCGGAGTCGTCGGGTCGCCCGCGACCGCTGTCGCAGCGGGCAGGTGTGCACGTGCACCCTGCGGGGCGATCACCTCGGTGACGCTGTCGGCGTCGGGTTCGGCATCCATCGGTTCTCCTTACATGAGGTTCGGCAGTAGTCGCACCACTTCGCCTGCAACCCACAGGCAGGCAACGAGCGTCAACGGCACGAAAACGATCCAGGTGCGTGCGGGGCCGATCCTGCGAAACGACCAGACCGCCGCGATCTCGACGACGATGAGGAACTGCAGTGCGAACACCAGGGCCCACACCATTGACGTGTCCCCCGCCATCTCTTTGTCCGCCGCCGGGAGCGTTGCGAACCGGGTCTGCCGGACGCCCGACGGTTGCGGTTCGCTCACCAGTCGCGCATCGACGCGGACGAGACCGGTCGGCGCGAACGGAAGTCCGCGAGCGGTGATCAGCACGAGACGGCTTTCGCCGGCCTTGACCGACGGCGGCATCGGGTCGCCGGCGTAGCGCAGCCCGATCACCTCGTAGGTGTTCTCGCCTTGACCGGTGATCACCGTGAACTCGGTTCCGGGTGTCAGCTCCTGGATGCGGCCAAACGGAGCGCCGTATCCAGCCGCACGCCCCATGACGATGCTCAGTCCTACCTGGCCGGGAAGGACGGTGTCACGCCGGTGCCCCGGGCCGGACTGGGTCGTTTCGGAATCCGTCCCCTCGACGATCACTTCCCGCACCCCGATGCTGGGCATGTCGATGATCGCGACCGGCACGCCATCCGGCAGCAAGATGTCGTCAACGTCCCCTTCTGAGACTGGCGCGACAGCCTCAGCGAGTTGCTTGCGAAACGCATCGTCCAACTGCTGCTGTGCCGCGAAGTGGCGGAACTGCCCCAGCACGGTGATGCTCAGCACCAGTACGAGCAGAAGGGCTGCGAGCACCATCAAGGCGATCCTCAGGTACTGCTGCCCGGGCGTCAGCTCGACGGGCGGCCGCGGTGATGCGGGCGGCCTTCGCGGCGGCTTCGGTGGCGCGGAGCGTCGCGGCGGAACCGGCGCGGGGGGAGCAGGCGCGTCGGTTGCACGGTCGGTGGGGGGAAGCGGCACACGAGGGGATAGGAAGGGTATGCGCTGCCACCACTTCTGCGGCGGTTTCTGGCTCGGCAGCTGAGGCGTCGAGGACGGGGCTGGCTCGGTCGTCGTCATCGGGACGCTGCTCCACTTCCCACGAGTTCGCCGCGCCGCTCAGCGGGAGCGGGCGGCTCGTCATCCTCGTCGTCACTGCGGCGCCGGGCAGCGAACATCGCCTGCAACCGGCCGGTCACCAGCATCCACACGAGGATGCCGAGCGTCGCGAGGATCAGGAGCGCGAGCACGGGCAACGCGGCTGGAGGGGGCACAAGAACGTCAGCCTGCCGGCTCACGGCCGACAGAGCGGTGTTGTCGACGACCTCCGGGGGCGTGAATGTGGCATAGCCGCGGTAGAAGGTCCAGTTGCCGACGGGCTGAAAGGTGGCGGCGATGCGGCGGGATTCCCCGGGCTGAATGTGCGGCACACCGATGCCTTCCACCTGCGCGACCGCGCCACCGAGCAGCGAGTCCAGGCGGAACGCGATGGTCCCGTCGAACGCCTCCGGAGAGGTGTTGCGAACGATCATCGACAGGGAGACCGTGCCGCCCTGAAGATTGAAGGTCGGCACCGCGGTTGCCCGCAGTGCGCTGACGGCGAAGACGCCGAGATCCAGCGCGCCGGTGCCGAGATCCTCGCCGGTGGGCTCCTGTGTGACTGTGACGGGGGTCTGCGAGCCGGCCGAGGCGCCGGGGTAGGAAACCGTGCCCCCGGGCCCACTTATGGCGGGGGTCGTAGTGACTGGCGCGGCCTTCACGCGCACGCCCATCGTGATCACCGCTGGCGATCCAGCGCTGGTGTACCCGAGCAACTGAACATGGTGATCACCGACCGCGATCGCCGGCGGCACCGGGAACGATCCACTGAACGCTCCGGAGCCGTCGGTCGTGAGCGTTCCGAGCAGCGTCGGATCCGTGTAGTGCGCGACGGATGCCGGGCTGAAGGCCGCGAAGCCGGAACCGGACACGAGGTAGGAGCCATCGGTCTGGACCAGAACCGCGCCGTCGGAGTCGAGCGCGACCTCGCCTCCCGACGCGGTGCGTGCCTTCAGCTCGATCGTCAGCCCCCCGACCGTGACGACAATCCCGGTGCCGTCCGCGTTGGGGCGACGGACGACACTCTGGCGCACGCCGCCGATGAGTGCAGCGGCGCCGGTCACGGATGTCGGCACCTCACTGGGCACGGGTGGCACCGGAGTGCGGGTCGGAGTCGGGCTCGGATCCGTGATCGTGACGGTGACGTTTCCGTCGATCTCCGGGTCGTCATCGGCCGCAGCGGCGACGACGCCCGTAGCGACGAGAGCGAGCGCTACCGCGGCGCCCCCTGTCACAGCAAGGAGGCGCCGCAGGCCCGCACCACGTGTGCGGCCAGGTCGGCGCGCTGTCACTCGGAGGTCCGATCCCGTCCTGCGGTCGCGGCTGCCAGCCGCTCCTCGGCAGCCTGACGCTGCGCCTCGCGCTCGGTGAATCGCATCCATTCGGCAGCGCGTTCGGCATCCTTGCGACGGCGCCACCACACGAGGCCGGCGATCCCGGCGCCGATGGCGAGCACGATCACAAGCGGCCATGGCACTGCCCAGACGATGGCGTCGCGATTGGTCGCGGTGATGCTGACGAGATCCGTCTCGGGTGTCGGGTCCTTCACGAACGGATTGAGGGTGATCCAGGGGTTCAGGTAGAGCAGGGCCGCGACGCCCGGGATCTCGACCTCGACGTTGCGTCCATTGCCGGGGAGGACCTCACCAATCCCACCGCCCTGTACCTCGCCGACCGGGATGCCGAACCACGTCTTCGCGCCGACCTTACTGTTGGTGGCGAGGGCGACGTTCCCCGTGTTCTCGACGGTGTAGAACATGTGGATCGATCCGGATAAGGGGTTCCACCAGTCGCCGACGTACTCGGCGTTGAGCGCGCTGATAGACAATTGCGACACCACCTCACCGGCGACACGCACATACAACGGAGCTGCCACGCGGTTCTCGACGTCCAGCACGACACCGGGCGCCGTCACGGACACGAGGACGCCACCGACGTGATCGCCGGGGGTCGCATCAGCAGGGACCTCAACGGTGAAGGGCACCAGTCGCGATTCGCCAGCGCTGAGCGGGAATGTCAGCGACGTCGCACCGCCCTCGAACGTGACCCAGTTGTCGACGACATCCCCCGCATCGGCGGTGGCAGTGAGGTCGAAGTCACCCTTGTCGTTGTTGAAGGCATCCGAGGCCACCACGGTGTAGTCCGCTGCAACGGAGCCCGTGTTCCTCACGAGGAACTGATCGGTCACCGTCTCGCCCGGGGACACCGAGAAGGTATAGCGTGCGCGTCCGTCGACCACGCCGTCCGTGCCCGCAGGCAGCCCTGACACACCGATCTGGTCATCTGTCGCCGCGGCCGGCAGCGAGATCGAGCCGACCACGGATGCCGCGATGAGCGCGACGGCGGCGGCACGAAGCGAGAGCGAGACCACCCTGCGGGTCGTCGTGGCAAGGGTCATGATGCGGAGTATCTCTCTGGTGTCGTGTCATCAGGTGAACCGGGGGTCACACCCGGTAAAGGACAGATGAATAGACTGGGTGAGGGCCTAAGCCCCCACCCAGTCGGGTATCACCTGAGCGGCGGCTCTCAGCTCGCGGGAACGAGCGTGAGTGTCACCGACGAGGTGTACGATCCGGCGGTGGCCGAGACCGGAGCGAGGAACGACAGGTTCAGGTCGTAGTTCGCCCCCGAGGCCGCCGTACCGTTACCGGTGGTCGCCGCGAGAGCAGAACCGAACGCACCCGCGCCAGCCGTCTTGCCCGTGGTCGGAGCCGAGCCCGCGGAGTTCCCGCCGACGACGGTGGCCACGTAGCCGAGCTGGTCCTTCGAGATGGTCGCACCGCTCGGGCCAGTGAAGTCGTTCGCCGACACGTTGACCGACCAACCCGTGAGGGTGTTGCGGTCGTCGATGACGGTGAACCCACCGAGCGCGGCAGTCGCCGTCGTGTCACGCAGGACGTCTCCAAAGTCGACGCCTGTTGACGGTCCGGTCAGTTCAAACCTTCCGGTCGCCTGAATGTTGACCTCCAGCGGTGTTGTAAATGCCGTCTGTGATGTGAGTTGGAACTTCACGGCATCTTCCATTGCCTCGATATCTCCCGGCTGAACAAACGCCACCCAGAGGTCCGTGTTGTACGGGAGCCCTGATACACCGGTCAGGTCCACGGTCACGTCTCCGGACGCCGCCACGACCGCTTGCGTTGGCACCTGGACTGGGATGTCGTTGCCCTCGTTGTAGATCAACGCGGTGTAGGTCCCTGGCAACACATTCGTAAAGTTCGTTGTTCCGGGCGAGTGTGATGCGGCGCTTGCGGCCGCCTTTGCTGAGACTGCCGAGAACAGCGGCGCCTGCGGCGGGGCATCGATGATGATCTGGTCCGCAGCGAAGGTGTAGGTGTCGGTGTCCGCGTTGATCGTGATCTGGCGAGCCCAGGTCACGACCGGGACAACACCCGAGGCCTTCGTGAGGGAGACACCGACGTAGGCGGTCTTCGTACCGGTGCCGGAGAACAGGGCCGCGACGCCACCGTTGTTGCTGCCCGACACACCGAGGTTGCCCATACCAATGTTGACTGCTGCGGTGTTGGCCGCCGCGTCACCCACGTAGGTGTATGCAGCCCATCCGTTCGTGCCGGATCCAATGCCCTCCGGCGTAGCCACGAATGCGTACAGGGCATTCTGTCCTGTTGCACCGAGATCAGTTGCGGAAGGCGTCAATGCCGCGAACTTGGTGGAGCTCGAGCCTGAAACCTGCGCGGACGTGGACAGACCGTAGACCTTGTCCGCAGCTGCCAGCGACGACCCTGACCACACATAGAACGAGCCATCGGCGACAGGGGTACCCGAAACCACACCGGTGCTCGGGTCAACCGTCATTCCGGCGGGTGCCTGAGCACCGACGGGGAAGACTGCCGAGTACCCGTGAACCGTGCTGATCGCGTCGCCCGGGTTGTGTGTCGCTGCGTTCGCGGCAGCTGAGCCACCCGCGACGAGGGCCGCCGTAACCAGGGTCGCGACCCCGACCTTCGTGATGTTCTTCATCTAGATCAGTTCTCCTTATCTAGCGGTGCTCAGAAGGCGCCGAGGTTGCCGGACTTGAGGGGAGCGTAGATTGCCTCATCGATCGCGTCCTTGACCGTCTGCGGGAAGAAGCCATAGGCGAGCTTCACTCCACCGACCGTGTCGGGGTCCGTGGACTGGTTCAGCAGGGAGCTTCCCGGAATGTCCTCAGTCGTGTAGCCAGCGGCCTTCGAGACGCCCAACAGCGCGGCAAGCGAGTTGTCGAAGGTCGACGACCCCGGGTAGGTACGAGATGCCTGGGTGATCAGGAAGGTGTCACGCCCGAAAACGGTGTCAGCGTAGTAGCTAGCGTTCGGAACGAGCTTGCCCGCCACGGTGTCGACAGGCACTTTGCCTGCGATTGCGGAGCCAAGCGTGAATCCGGCTCCACGACGATCGGCGCCTACCCCGTTTACCTGAGCGACCCACTGCGCAACCGAGTGCACGACAACCGCGTTAGCGGGCATCGGGTTTCCGTTGTAGAGCGATGAAGTCTGGTGCTCCTGGCCGATCTTGATGCAGGTCGTCGGCTCGCCACCCTTGGGAAGGTTGGCGTCGGTGATCTTGCCGTCCACCGAAAGTCCAATCTGCTTGGCGAAGAACTCGCGGGTGCCAGAGCCCTCCTGCGGAAGGACAGGCGTGTACTCGACACCGTTGACCTGCGGGAGCTTGTTCGGGCCGAGGTTCGTGCACGTGAACAACGAGGTCAGTTGCTGCTGGGTAAGCTGCGTGAGACCCGATGCGTTCGTCGCGAAGGAGATTGCGTCCCGAGCGAAGGGGTAGGCCGCGAGCGTCGTGGCGAGGTTGCCGACAGTCGGGTCGATGCTCCCCGACGGCGCCGACGACGAGCGTGCGATATCAACCTGGTCCACGATGGACAGGCTTCGGGAGGAGCTGATCGATCCACCGTCGATCGAGCGGCTGAGCGCGATCTGACCGTTTCCCGACCCGTTGGGACGAAGGAAAGAGTGTCCGAATGCCTTCGTCTGGATGAACGACTTCTCGCTGTGGGCGAGGTAGACGGGGTCGATCGCGTTGAAGTTGCACGCAACCTTGCCGTTCCCGCTCGCGCGGACGTTATATCCCGTGACATTGGTACCGTTCGCGATACCGGTCAGGACGTCCTGAATGGTGTCCGAACCGACGACGGCGAATCCGTCACAGACCGGTTCGGCGTGCGCAGCCGGAGCTGCAATGACAAGCGACGCAAGAACCCCGAGGGCCGCTGCGGCACCGATGAACTGCTTCTTCACGGTGTTCCTTTTCTTTGTTGGGGATGATGTATCCGACCGCTCGATCGGGTCCAGCTCAAGCGGGGAGTGTCCTCGCAGACGCTGTTTACGCTCGTGCCGGCAGGTGAACGGTGAGCGAGCGGATGCTGAAGGAGTGGTCTCGACTCCGGCATCTACGGGTTCTCCCTGAATCACCTGGGTGTCACCTAAAGTGGCCGGCGAACGCGGGATGCCAGCGGCACACCAAGCGCCGCGACGAGACCCGCGGCCAGCCCGATTGGCACCGCGGCAGCGAGAGGCTCAGTGTCTGGGTCATCTTGTGTCACGCCGAGTTGTGCCACGGTGATCGGTGCCTCGGCTGCAGGACCTGCCGTTCCCCCCTCGCCCTCAGCGGCGGGCACCGCGTACACGGGAGTCACGTAACTCGAGCCGCCCGCGTAAGCCGGCGTACCGAGGCCTGAAGAGGAAGGTGTCGGCGCGGGGCTCGCCACCACACCCTGCCGAGCGGAGGTTGCAGCTGACTTCGCCTGGGTGGCCCAGCTTGTGGGGAGCGGTGCATACCCACGAGGCAGATCCCCCGAGTTCTGTCCGGGCTGCTGTCCCTCGTTGACGATGAACTCGACGAAAGACGCGTAGTCGCTACGCATCTCCTCGTCCGGATCGGCCGGATTCAACGCTGCATACACCGGAACCGTTAGCGGATAAGCACTTGCGGCGCTCTCTGCGGCACCCGAAAGGCTATCGAACGCCTTTACCCCCGATCCACCCGGGACGTCCGTCATCGCGTTGGCGGCCGCGAGCATAGCCTCGGTTGTCGCGCCCACGTACTGTCCAGCCGAGTTCTCTAGGAGAGCCGTGTACGTCTCGAATCGCGCGGCCGCGGACGAGTCCGTGAGCCCAATAGCCGTACGCTGGCCGACCGGGGAGGGTGCCGTCCTCGACCACTTCGGGGGATTAGCCGTCGTATCAACCCCGAGAATTCTGCGATCGTCACCGCGAAGGACGAACTGCGCCGATTGCTCGAAACTGTCGGCGTACGGACGAAAGTCGATCTGGTTCATTGCGATGTCGCCCGCCTTGGTAACGTCGTTGAACGTATTCGGTAGCTCCCAAGGATCAGCCTTCGGAAAGCTATCTGTGGGAAGGGCCAATGCGGTCCCCAGCGCGTTTGCGTCATCGGCTATCGCGTAGAAGGGGTTGACCACCATGCCCCACTCATCAGGAGTGCCGGAAAGCCAGGCGCGCGCGTCGGCGTCAGCGAGTACGTACTCCCACACTGCCCGGATCGCGTCCGCACGACCGATTGGAGTCACGGCCGACGCCAGCCCTACACCAAGCAATGAGTTGTTGCCCCAGTCGGGATTGAGCGCAAGGAATTCACGATCTCGGGTCACGTTCGTCGGGTTCAACGTCCCGGTGACTGGATTACGCAGGTAGGAGACCTTCTCCCCGTCTTGATCGTGGGTGTACACCCGCGTCGCCGGATCCGTGCTGTAGTCCAACTCGGATACGTAGTCACTCGGGATGGAACCAGTAATCGCCTCGAGGTAGGAATCGGTGAGGAGTTTCGCTACCAGCCGCGGACTCAATCTCATCGAAGTGAACGGAGTCTTACTCTTCTTCTGCTCCTCCTCCGACGCGGATATGTTTACTCGCCGGTCAACGGAGAACGAGATTGTGACTCCCGTCACCGCCAGGGGGGCGTAGACCAATGCATCATCCACCCCGTCGATATCCAGTGGACGCGATACAAGCGCCATTGGCGCGCCACTGACGGTGGCTGCTCGCAGGGCAGCGTCCTCGTCGGCACCCTGTGAGTATGCAATGGCTCTGCCGGCCTGCGCCCCGCAGTAAGCCCCCTGCCACGAGAACATTGCCTGGGCTAGCAGAGGACTACCCTGTACCTGCAACTCACCCTGTGCGAGGTCGCACCGCGACCCAACGGGCACGAAGTCCAGCTTGAAGGCGATCCGATGCCGCCACGAGTCCCACCAGAGGCCCGATCCTGTGGTCGAGTTCACGCCATTGTCCGCGCCTCCTCGCGGTATCACCACGAGCCAACACGGCTGGCCACTGACCTCGCTCGTGTTGAGACCTCGAGGCGAACCACAGCCCAATCCCGACGACTCGAGGGCGGTCTGGACCTCAAAGATGGCTTCGCCAGTGCCATCCTCGGAGAAAGGAGCCCAGTCGATTTCGTTGGTCGTAAATTTCGTGAAGTATCGGTTCTGATTCACGTCAACGGGGGTGAGCCCTGCCTGTGATCTCGTGAGCACGTCCCCTGCTGAGTTGGTCACGAGATTGGATACGAGATAGGTCTCCGGCACAGTTGCCGGGTCAGTGACCAGTTCGTCGTTGTATGCCACAAAAGGCACCGCAGTGTATGCGCCCACCTGAAAGGAGGTGTATTTCCGGTCAGGGGCCGCAACTGCAGACCGCACGGTAGTCTTCGCCCTGAGGCCACCGTTGGCAGTCAGCGCCCCGAACACACATGTCTCGCGAGCGGGGCCGGGAACGCCGTTCTCGATGACTGTTCCCCAGCACTGCGCAACCTGCAAGAAGTTCGTGGTGTCAGTGGAGAGCGCACCCCCCGAGTAGGTGATGCGCAGACCCTCGTTCGTCAGGCCCTCGGTCTTGGACACCGTGACCTTCAGATCCGGGAACGGCGTGCCGGCCGGGTCGAGGGCATCCTGGGCGGTCAGGGTCTTTGCCGACGACTCTTCCGTCTCGGCAGCGGCCGTGGTGACCGAGAGCTGTGAGCCAACCAGACCGACGCCTCCACCGACGAGCACGGCCGTCAGCGAGCCCGCGACGAAAGCACGCATCCATAGCGCAATGCCGCTCAACGGACCCCGCCGTGCTCGACGCTCCCGCCTCGACGAAGCCGACATGGTCATCACTTCGTGCCGCCCTTACTCGCACCGGACCGAAGGATTCGGATCATCGCGGGCGGCGCTATGACGGCGAGTAAGAGGAACACCACCGCGGCGAGCATCGCCGTCTGCTGCCAGCCCCATCCCTCGTCCTTGACGGCAAAGGGCGATGCGACGGCTGCTGCACCCCCACCGGTGCTCGAGCCCTCGATAGCGTTACCGTTCTCGTCATACAACGGCACACTGCCGTCGCCAGTCGCCGCACCGTCCGTCGTGCCGGTCACGCCCCCACTGGTTGTCCCACCGCCGGTGGCATTGGATGCCGACCCGCCGTTGCCCGAGCCGCTGACCGGCGTCGACTGCAAAGCGCCGGCCGTGCCGGTGGTGCACTGATCGGGTCCCTGCTTATCGCAGGCCGCGGGCTGGGGTGCGGTCTTGGCCAGCTGATTCGAGGACGGGGAGTCACCGGCGGTGAAGGTGGGGTTGTTGCACTTGTTCGGGTCGACGTTGGCCGAGCCGGCCCCCGGGATCCGCTTGATCTGTTCGAAGCCGGCGAGCACGAGGTTCATCGTGAGTGGCGAGTATCCCAACGAGGATGCCTGTTGCTGACCCTCGCAGAGGAAGTAACTCATGAAGGCGCCGAGGGTGTTGCCCTTTGCTGCGGTGAAGACGCCCTTCTCCTCAGTCGGCACGATCATGTACGAGTAGCTCGACAGCGGATAGGCGCGTGGATCGGCGCTGTTGTAGACGCCGTCGAGGATCTGCGTGAGGTCGGTGTTCACCTGGGCCGACAGCATCGCCACCGCGACAGACTGAGCCGTGGGCTCGATGTAGTAGCCGGATTTGTTGAGAACCTTGGCCACCGGGAAACCCGACTTCAGGGCGTACGAGTACTCGACGTACGTGATCGCGCCCTCACCGTAGGTCTGTGCAACGTATCCCGCCACGCCGTTCGAGCCACTTTGTCCCTTTGCACCGGAGAAGAGCGGATACTGCGAGGTCAGGCCGGATCCACGGCCCATGGATGCCGCGAACTCGCTCCACAACGCGGGGTATTGCTTCGACATCCACAGGGTGAATTGAGCGCTCGTTCCAGAGCCATCGGAACGGATGACGGGCGTGATCTTCTTGTCCGGCATGGCGAGACCAGGGTTGTCGGCCTTGATCGCGGGATCGTTCCAGTTGGTGATCTTTCCGGTGAAGATCTTGGTGATGACCTCGCCCGACAGGCGAAGATTGGTGACCTGCTTGCCGCCGATCTTCAGGTTGTACATGAACGAGGTCCCACCGGCCACGATCGGCGCGTACGCGTAACCCCGACCCGGTACCTCGGGGGCCGAGCCGTCCTCCGGCGCCGACTGGAACGGGATCTCACTCACGGCGAAGTCGACGGTGCCGAGGATGAACTCCTGGCGACCGGCCGTCGAACCGGTGCCGGAGTAGTTGATCGTCATCCCGTAGTTGGCCTTGACATTCGCCCGCCACTGGTCCAGTGCGTTCTGCGACCAGGTCGATCCCGATCCGGTGATCGGCTCGTAGGTTGCCGCGTAGGCCGGCGTCGTGTTGACAAGCGCCAGCGACGCAACCACCGTGATGACTGCCATTCGCGTGAGCAGTGTGCGCCAAGAGGTCATTGCTTCTCCTCGGGATGGTGCCCGTAAAGGGGCCGCGTGAAGCGCGCCCTGTCCATGCGGATGAGATCGTTTTGCGACCGTCGCGCCGCAGCTCGCCGCTGCCGTGGCGTGAGCTCCCCTGGGCCCCGACCGCCGATGACGCGGGCAATAGCGAAGAGGGCGAGCACCAGCAGCATCAGCACGGCCGCCGCGCCGAAACCTCTCGAGATCATGTTGGGCTCCGGCGACTTGACGAAGTCGAACACCTGAAGCGGCAACGAGATCATCGGACCTTGGAAGGGGTTGAGGTTCATGACCGCCGTGACACCGGAAGTGAGCAGGACGGGCGAAGTCTCGCCGATCCCGCGGGCGGTACCGAGGATGACGGCCGTCGCGAGTCCGGACCGAGCGGTCGGGAGTACGACGCTCCATACGGTGCGGAAACGGGACGCCCCGAGGGCGTAGGCTGCCTCGCGCAAGTTGCCGGCAACCAGGCGGAGCACAACGTCCGATGCGCGCACGATGATCGGGAGCATCATGACGGTGATCGCAAGTGACGCGGCAAAGCCCGACCGCTGCCCCGTGATCAGAAGGATGATCGCCGAGTACACGAACAAGCCGGCAACGATCGACGGGAGCGCCGTCATCGCATCCGTCACGGTGCGCACGAATCGCGCGAACGGTCCGCCGACCTCGTTCAAGAAGACTGCGGTGAGGATGCCGAGAGGAATCGTGATCACCAGCGCGATGCCGATCTGGATCAGCGTTCCCATGATGGCGTGCGCGATTCCGCCCGTGTCGAGGGGATCGAGGGGACCTGCCGACTCCATATCGGAGAAGAAGAAGTTGGCGTGGAACAACGCATCAGCGCCCCGCGTGATCACGAAGACGACAACGAACACGAGCGCACTGGCCAGAATGATGCCGGCGCTGGCGAGGACGACGGTCATGAGGCGGTCGATGACCTCGCGAACCTCAGCGACGACCGAGAGAAGCAGTGCATAGAAGACCAAGAAGAGGATGAAGGCGACAACGAACCACCCGATGACCCCGGTTAGGGGCGCGATCCAGCCGAAGATGAGCGTGGCGGTTGCCATCGCTCCGGCGGCGGCCCCGACAACCGGGTAGACATCATCGACCCGGACTGCACGCAGCTGACGCCGTCGCCCGGTAGGGGTGTCGCCAGGATCAGGCGTCTGAGTGAGGCGCGGCTTGGTTTCGGCATCCTGTACCGGCGAACTCTCCAGCGTGGTCGACATCATGCCTCACTCTGGGCGCCGGAGCGCGATCTGGCGACGATGGTCGATGCGGTGAAGTTGATGACCAGAGTGATCAGGAACAGGGTGAGACCTGCCGCCATGAGAGCTGAGAGCGCGAACTCCGATGCCTCCCCGTATCGCAGGGCGATGAGCGCCGATATGGAGTTGCTTCCGGTTTTGAGAACTTCCCAGTTGATGTAGAAGATCGGCGAGATGATCATGTAGATCGCGATGGTCTCCCCCAGCGCCCGTCCGAGCGCCAACATCGTGCCGCCGATGATCCCGCCGCGGCCGAAGGGCAGGACGACAGCGGTGATCATCCCCCAGCGGGTCGACCCGAGTGCGTATGCAGCTTCACGCTCACCGGGAGGCGCCTGCATGAAGGCTTCACGCATGATCGAGGTCTGCGTGGGAACGATCATGAGCGAAACGACGACTCCCGCGATGAATGCCGACGAGGTGAACGCGCTCGCATCCGACGCGGCTGTCCCGTCCGGATTGGTGACGGCGAAGATTGGAATCCACGAGAAGTACGTCGAAATCCACTGCGAAACCGGGATCACGTTCTCTTGCAGGAAGAAGACGCCCCACAGTCCGAAAACCACGCTCGGCACCGCCGCCATGAGATCGACCAGCGTGATCGCCCACTGCTTGAGGCGGCCGCGCAACACCTCCGAGATGAGAAGTGACGTCCCGAGCGAGAGTGGAAGCGCGATGGTGATCGCGATGAGAGCGATCGAGACGGTGCCGAACAGGACAGCAGCGATCCCGAACTGGCCGGTCTCGGGCGACCACTGCTGTTCGAACAAGAAACTGATGCCCGACACCTGCAGGGCGGACCCCGCGCGAACCGCCAGAAACAGGCCAACCGCCAGCATGATCGCTACCGTGATGCCACCAGCGGCGAACGCGACGGAGCGGAAGATGCGGTCGGAGGTGGACGGCCGGGACGTCAGCGATCGTGCACCGTCGGGGTGCGCGGTCGCGGGTTCATCGATGATCTGGGTGACGTCGTTGGCGAGAAAGACGTCAGCCACCTCATCGAAGACCGTCAGGCCCTCGTCGTGGCTGTCTTCGACCGCCTCACCGGACCCGTCACGTGAACGTTCCACTCGCGTCATGAACGACCACCAGGGGTGCGCAACGCGGACATGGGACTTCTTTCGGGTCGAAGGCGCCGCCCCTGCCGAGGAGCGACGCATGGATCAGAGCACCGCTCGGACGCGAGCCGCGGCTCGGTGACACTGGTGATCGTCATCTGCGCCGGTGAACGAAAGGCGTCGCGTTCGCTAAGGCGCGCTTTCTCGCACGTGTGCGGCGAGCATCGCGTGGTCATGGACTCACCGTGGGGGACGGGACTGCCGTCGGCGTCGGGGTCGGCGTCGGGGTTGCCGTTGGTGTCGGCGAGGGCGCCGATGCTGGCTCGAAAACCGTCACCGTCGAACCAACGACCCGCCGCGTTCCACCCACCGGGTCGGTACGGATCACGCCGATCCCGACCGTGGAGGTCGGGGCCGAGGCCGTCGTGAAGCCGGCTCCCGCAACACTTTCGAGCGCCGCGTGCACCTCGAGCCCGATGACGGTCGGCACCGCGTTGTACCCCGAGGCAACCGTCACCGCGACGGCGCTGCCGAAAGCCGCCCGATCCCCCGAGACGGGCGAGGTCTCGATCACCGTGCCCTCGGTCCAGCGGCTGTCTGCCGACGTCACCACACCGACGACGAATCCCGCCGAGACGATTCGCTCGCTCGCCTCATCTAGCTGGAGCTGCGCGACATCCGGAACGCGCGGGCGGGTGTCGGCTACCGAGGCAGGGGACGTCGGCTCCGGCGACGGCGTGGATGTCAACGGCTCGGGCGTCGGTTCCGTGGTGACGGATGCCGAGGGTGAGGTCGCCAACGAGATCACGACCCCTAAGGTGACGGCGGCTGCGACTGTCGCCAACATCGCTATGCCTGCCGGTCGCCGACGCCGATGCACGGCCGCGAACGGGCTCACCACGGGCGAGGATGCGCGCGGCGGGGTAGCTGTCGTACCGAGTACGCGAGTTACCCCCGTTCGGTCCTCATGAGTGCCGGTCGTGTGCGCGGCGGACGACGTGGGCGGGGAGATCGGCTTTGCAGCCGTGGTGGCGCGGGTGCCGGCTGTTGCATCGGTTGCTACTGCGGCAAGCGCGTCGCGCATCGCGCGCGCCGTCGGAAAGCGATCGGCCGGATCCTTGAGCATCGCCTTGACCACGACGCGATCCACGGATCGCGGGATACCCGGGCGGCCCACCGAGGGAACGGGTGGTGGAGCCTCCACGTGTGCGCGCGCAACATGGGTCGGATCATCCCGCCGGAACGGCGCGTGCCCGACGAGTGCGAAATAGAGCAACGCTCCCGCCTGGTAGACATCACCCCGCTCGTCGACAGCGTCCCCGCGCGCCTGCTCCGGGGAGACGTAGCTGGCGTTGCCGAGGACTCCGACACCCCCCTCGTCGCGTGCGGCGAGCAGCGCGGCAGATCCGACTGCCGTCTCACCGACGTCGCCCGCGATCCCGAAGTCCAGCAGGCGAACGGTCGACGGATCGAGCTCGCCGCTGCTGTCACGAGCCACCATGACATTCGTCGGCGACACGTCGCGGTGGACCAGCCCGGCCGCGTGAGCGACATCCAACGCATCGAGCACGGGGACCATCACGCTGATGGCGGCTTCGGGAGACAGCGGTCCGGTGGCACGCACATGCTCGGCGAGCGTCGCGCCCGATACGAACTCGAGCGCGATCCACACGACAGGCTCGGACCGATCGAGGTCCTCCCCGACATCCAGCACCTGCACGGAATGCGGGTGCCGGAAGCGTGCGGAACGCGCAGCCTCAGCCAAGAAATGGGCGCGCGCCAGCGGGCGCTCCGTCAAGTGTGGGTGAAGGATCTTCAGGGCCACGCGTTGCCCGCTCATCGCGTCCTCGGCGAGGAAGACGGATGCCGAGCCCCCCGTCCCCAGGAGGTCGATGAGCCGGAACCTGCCGGCGATCAGATCGGCCATGACAACGCCTAGAGCACCGCGCCCTCACCGGCACTCATCGGGCGACGACGGGCAGAGAAATGCGCGGCGGGAGCCGGGAGAAGCCTCGCAGTACGAAGAGCCGAGAGTGCCGACACGGCTGCAGCTGCCGCCGTGGACGACGAGGTGTACCACCGGGCGCACGTCATGACTGGACCTCCCTCGGCGTTGAGGACCCACCCGCGCCGAGTCGTGGCCCCATCGACGACGGCCGTAACATCCAACCGACCCGTAATGGTGGCGATCCGCTCGACGTGCCTCCGCGCCTGCTCGGCGTTCTGGTAAAGGTAGAAGCTCCGCCCGAGCTCGCGGTTGTTCGAGGCGACGAGACGCCAGTACACGGCCCCGCTCGTCTCGCCGCTCACCTTCGAGCCGTCTGCGGAACGACCCGACTTCTCGGGAGGGTGAGCAACAGCGACACCGGGGACGACAGCGTTTCGGAACCGCATCCACTTCTGGACCATCGGATCATCAACCGACGGCATGACGCGAAAGCTCACCGCAGCGGCGAGCGGCGCGTGCGGGACGTGTTCGGAACCGGGCGATTCCACGCTGTCCTCCGGGAGAAGGTGATTGGGGCTCCCGGCCCAGGACATCGTCGGGTGATTCGCTTCAGCGGGCCGTGATCGTGATCATCGGCTCGGCCGCTTTCGCGCAGCTTTCGGGCAGGTGTCCTAAGGGTGTCCAGTTCCTTCCGTACGGGTCTCAGCTAACGCCGGTCGCCCCAGCCTGGCGCGCTCCGACATCCGTGCGATGGAAATTCTGGTGAGAGCGGGAGGCGGTCGGTCCACGCTGCCCCTGATACCGGTTGCCGTACGGGCCGGATCCGTAGGGGTTTTCTGCCGGGGAGGACAGCCGGAAAAAGCACAGCTGCCCGATCTTCATGCCCGGCCACAGTGTGATCGGAAGTGTTGCGACGTTGGAGAGCTCAAGTGTCACGTGTCCCGAGAAACCGGGATCGATGAAGCCTGCAGTGGAGTGGGTGAGCAGTCCTAGACGCCCGAGCGATGACTTGCCCTCGAGTCTGGCGGCGACGTCGTCGGGCAGCGTCACCAGCTCGAATGTCGAGCCCAACGCGAACTCACCCGGATGCAGGATGAACGGCTCGTCGGGTGCGACCTCGATGAGTCGCGTCAGGTCGGGCTGGTCGACGGCCGGATCGATGAACGGATACTTGTGGTTGTCGAACAGTCGGAAGAATCGGTCAAGTCGCACATCGACGCTCGATGGCTGCACCATCTCGGCGTCCCACGGGTCCAGTCCGACCCGACCGGCGGAGATTTCATGACGGATGTCGCGGTCCGAGAGCAGCACGAGGCCAGCCTAGAGGACCCCTCGCTCAGCGTCAGCCGAGCTGGTCCGCGGTGTAGTACCACGTGTCGACGATCTTGGCCTGGCGAGACTGCTCGGTCACGATCTCCGGCCATACGAGGCGAGTGGTCACCGAGCCGGTGTTCGTGAAGTAATCCTCCGTGCGCGAGAGCGCCGCCTCTGTGCCATTCAGCTCCGCAACAGCGGTTTCGGCGGCAGTTCGGGCAAGGACACGGATGTCGGAGAACACCGTCGCTTCGAGCCCGTTGCCGAGGGATCTGATCGTTTCCGGATCGTCACCGACGGTCGTGACGATGATGTCCGACCGGCCGGAATCGGCCAGCGCGGCACGAACGCCGTCGGCGATCTCAGCGGATGCCGTCACCACGGCAGACAGCTTCTCGCCGTCTGCGTACGACGATTCGAGGATCGACGTCATGCGCGCCTGGGCGGCTTCGCTCGAGCTGTCCGTCGTGTCGACATCCTCGCCCTCAATCTGGCCCGAGCCCACGACGAGATCGCCGGACTCGAGATAGGCGGCGAGGCTGTCGCGGACCGAACTGTTGTAGAAGAACCAGTAGTCCCAGTCGTCGATGTCTGCGCCGAAGACTTCGATCCGGAGCGGGTCGTCGACCACCACGCCCGTGGGATTGCCCTGTTCGTCGCTGAGCCCGAGAGCAGAAGTAGCAGCGACCGCCGCCTCGTATCCGAACCCGTAGCGGTCTGGAGCGATGAAGAAATCTATGCCGGTCGCATTGATCGGGAGCCGGTCGAGCGCGATGACATCGATGCCGTCAGCCTCTGCCGTCGCCAAGGCGTCGACCAAGCCCTGCTCGTCCGCGGCGGTCACGATCAGCACGTCGACATCGGCCGCGATCAGCTCCTCGATCCGGTCATCCTGCTCGGCGGCATCGGCATAGTCCACGGTGACCGTCACGCCCGCCTCATTGAGAAGCGACTCGAGCGCGTCGCCGGCCATGGTCCACCGCAGCTCGCCGCTTGCCGGGAGCACGACACCGACGGAGCCGCTGGCTGTGCCCTCCAGCGGCGTGAGCGTCGGCGAAGGCAGCGGAGTAGACGTGGCCGTGCAGCCTGCCAGGCCGAATCCCGCCATGACTACCAGGGCGACGAGTGCGCGAATTCTCACCACGGTCCTTTCACGATCACCGCGGATGACACGGATGACCGAGCACATATCGCGGGCGACGCGCGAGTTTCTCTCGCGATCGTGCACCGGGCACCAACGGGTGGCGTCCGGGGGGTAAAGCACGCCTGTTGCAGCGGTGAACCGAGGCCTTAGGGGCCGTGAAGGGGTTGCGGGTGATCCCCGGACCCACCTTGATATGCTGGCGGGGCGCCTCGGCGCATGGGGCTGTAGTTCAATGGCAGAACTTCTGCTTCCCAAGCAGACAGCGCGGGTTCGATTCCCGTCAGCCCCTCCAATGCCCTCGCGTGCGGCCACAGGCCGTGCGGGAGGGCATTCGTGTGGTTGCCGTAGGAACCGACCCGCCTGCGGGTGGGCCCACGCCGCCCGAGGCTCCGCGCGCCGCGCAGCGGCGGGTGGAGGGGCGGTGGGGACGATTCCCGTCAGCCCCTCCAATCGCCCGTTGCGCCGCCACCGGCGGTGCGGCGATACGCTCAGGGCATGCGTCCGTTCGTAGGTTTCGCGATTGCCGCCGCTGCCCTTCTGCTCAGCGCCTGCCAGGCAGCCACTCCGGCCTCGGGCCAAGACGAAACACCGATCTCGCCGGAGTCAACGTCCGAACCCGCACCAGCGCCAGACGAAGCCGACTCCATTGTGTTCACGCTCGACGGACTCGAATACCGAATCGATGGCGACGAGTGAACGGTCGCGTTTGAAGTGGAGCCGATGACCGCTTTCCTTACTGAGCTCACCGACGCGGATCCTCAGATCGAGGATGTTGAAGATTGGTGGGGTGGGGAGACCGTCGTCGCCCACCGCTACAGCTGGGAGGGTGCGTCATTCGTCGTCTTTGAAAACTCGACATGGGCTCCAACGGCGATCACGGCACCCTCCATCGGAGGCGTTCCGGTGTCCACCCGCGACGGCATCGCGGTGGGGTCGAGTCGCGAACAGGTTGAAGCTCTTGATCCGCTTGAAGTATGGGATGAGGACGGTGACGGCGCGTTCGACCAGCTCGGTCTCGAGACACGCGTGGTCCCCGATACTCGATCGCTAAGCCGGCCCGGTGAGACCGGTGAGGAGTACATTCTTGTGGTGATCTCTGACGGAGCGGTCTCGAGTCTCCAACACGGTAACGATTTCAGCGACCTCTAGCCAGATCGCGTGGGAAGTGAAACCCCTCCCGAGAACATCGAAGACCCACGCAGTACTCTGCGCGGGCCTTCGGGTTCAGGGGGACGTCAGTCTCGGGCTTCTTCCTTGACGTCGTTGCGTGCCTTGACTGCGTCGCGTTCGGCCTCTGCCTTCTTCACGTCGGCTTCGGCAGACAGCTCTTCGGCCTTGTCCTTGGCCCGGTCGACGCCGTCCTTAACGGCGTCGGCGGTGTTCTCCGCAGCCTCAGCGATGTTCTTCTTCGCATCTTCCATGAATCCCATGGGGTCTCCTTCCATCTGCAGAGCGCGACGTCATGTCGCGTTGGTGACGATAGCGGCTCGACGCGCCAGTCCGGAGGGGCTTGCGCGATCGCCTCGAACCGGCGATAGTACGCTCCCGCGTCGGCAGATCCGTGAGCACGCGGTCTACCCCTTGACGCCACACTGAACGACTGTTTAGTGTGTTGAACATGCGTTCAGCACCCGACGCTCCCACCCGTGAGCGGATCCGCGACGCGGCCATCGCGGCCTTCGCGGAGCGCGGTTTTGACGCAGCGGGCCTGCGCGACATCGCGCAGCGCGCCGGGGTGAGCGCAGCGCTGATCGTGCACCACTTCGGCTCCAAGGAAGGCCTGCGCGAGGAATGCGACGCCTACGTCGTCCAGACGCTGGTCACCGACAAGGGCCGAATCGCGGGTGGCGTCGCCTCAGCGATGATGCGCGAGGCCCTCGCCGACCGCCAGCGCTACGAGCCACTTCTTGACTACATGTCCCGGATGCTGACATCCGACACCGCGGCGGCAGACGACCTCTTCGACTCCCTGACGGCCGCGACGCGCACCCTCCTCGAGCAACAGGCCGCGGCCGGGATGCTCCGCCCGCAGTCGGACATGGAGGTCACGGTCACCGCGGTGACGCTCTACGGCCTCGCCCCGGTGCTCCTGCGCCGCCAGCTCGCCCGAAGCCTCGGCGAGGACGGGCTGACCGAGACGCTGCTTCGCCGGCTCACCCTGCCGCTGCTCGAGTTTTACACCCACGGTCTCTATGCCGACGACCGGCTGCTCACCGCTGCGCACGACGCGCTGGAGCGCCCGATCGGTCCACCCTCGGGCAAGGGCGAGAACGACCCGCACCAGGACCCCGACCCGCCGCTGGCCGACTGACTCTCGGCATCCATCACACACCAGCGACGAAAGGAGCAGGGGATGACCCCTGCCATTGAACTCAACGACCTGCGCAAGCAGTACGGGCGGCGCACCGCCCTCCATGGCCTGACCCTGTCTGTCACGCCCGGCACGGTGTTCGGCCTGATCGGCCCCAACGGGGCAGGAAAGACCACGACCCTCCGGATGCTGGTCGACATCATCCGGCCGACCAGCGGCACCGCCCGCGTGCTGGGAACCGATCCGCGAACCGGCGGGGCAGACCTCCGCCGCCGCATCGGCTACGTTCCCGGCGAAATGCGGATGGAGGGAAGGACGACCGGGCGGCGCCTCCTCGACTTCTACGCGAGCGTCTCGGGACCGGTCAGCCCCGGGCGCATCGACCACCTGGCTGAGCGGCTCTCGTGCGATCTCTCCCGCCCCGTCCGCACGCTCTCGAAGGGCAACAAGCAGAAGCTCGGACTCATTCAGGCCTTCATGCATGAGCCGCCACTGCTGATCCTCGACGAACCCACGAGCGGACTCGATCCCCTGATGCAGCGCGAGTTCCTCGGCCTCGTGCACGAGGCGCGGCAGAACGGCCAGACGGTTCTGCTGAGCTCCCATGTGCTCAGTGAGATCCAACAGGCAGCCGACGAGGTCGCGGTGCTCAGCCAGGGCCGGATCGTCGCGGCGGGAGCTGTGGACGAGCTGCGGCTCGGCGCCGTGCGTCGCATCCGTGCCGTGCTGACGGATGCCGACCCCAACGCGGTCCGCGGCGTACTCGCGCCCCTGTCGACGAGCACGCCCCCCGAGGTGCGTGCGCAGGATGACCGGGTGATCGTGCACGCCACGCTCGAGGGCGAGATCGACCCGCTCGTAAAGGCACTGGCCCGCTTCCACGTGGCCGAACTGCTGATCGAGGAGCCCGACCTCGAGGAGTCGGTGCTGCGCCTCTACGGGTCCGCGAGCACCGATACCCCCACAGCGATGGGGGGCGAGTGAGATGGGCCGCCTGCTCCCCATCACAGCCCGGAGCCTCCGTGACTCCTGGCGCGGACTGCTCGCGTGGGCACTGGGCCTCACTGCTGCCCTCGCGCTCTACCTTCCGCTGTTTCCGTCGTTCGGCAGCAGCGGCTCGCTCGAAGAGATCATCGCGACGCTGCCGCCAGAGCTGGTCGACGCCCTCGGCTACGACCAGATCGGCACCGGCTCGGGGTATGCGCAAGCGACCTTCTTCGGCCTGATCGGTTTCGCGCTGATCGTGATCGCGACCACCGCGTGGGGAGCGAGCGCGATCGGCGGCGCCGAAGAGAACGGCCGCCTCGAACTCGACCTGGCACACGGGATCGGCCGTGTCTCCTACGTCCTCGAGAACGCCCTGGCGATCCTTCTGAAGCTCGTCGTGTTCGCCGTCGTCATCAGCGTGGTGATCGGCCTCCTCAACGGTCCCTCGGAACTCGGGCTGGAGGCATCCGGGATCATCGCAGCGATTGCAGCCCTCGCGGGACTGGGCGCACTGTCAGCCACTGCCGCGCTCCTTGCAGGTGCCATCACCGGTCGCCGGATCGCCGGGGTCGCGGCGGGCGCGGGCATAGCCGTCTACGGGTACGCACTGCAGGCAGTCGCGAACCAGTCCGAGGATCTCAGGTGGGTCGAACGGCTCTCGCCTTACTCCTGGGCCTACAGCGAGGCGCCGCTCGAGTCGGGATTCGCGTGGGGCATCGCAGCGGTCTGGGGTGTCGCGATTCTGTTCACAGGAGCTGCGGCTCTCGCCCTGCGCTCCCGCGACGTCACCGGCTGAGCGCTACCGGTACTCAGCGAGAGAACGAAGGGGCGGCTGGGCGCCGACGTGGGTCACCGCGTCGGCGCCCACCGCGCACGCCGCGGCCAGCGCAACCTCATCGGACCACCCGGCATGCACGGCGAGCGTGATCGCGGCGCTGAAGGCGTCCCCGGCGCCGACAGCGCTCACGGCCTCGACCGCGGGTGACGGTGCGGTCAGCACCCGCTCACCCTCACGCCACAGCGACGCTCCACGAGCCCCGTGGGTGACGACAACCAGACGCGCCGCCGACACTGCGGGGAGCGCGGCGAACTCGGCGTCGTTGACGATCACGAGGTCTGCGCGCCGCAGCACCGAGGGCCGCACGTCGCGGGCAGGCGCCGCGTTGAGTGCGAAGAATCCGGGCACGGATGCCGCGAGTGCCTCGATCGCGTGCGGGGGGATCTCCAACTGCGCAAGCACCGCTTCGTCGGACGCGAACGGCCCCGCCGCCTCGACCGCGTCGTTGGCACCGGCGCACACGACGATCGTGTTCTCACCGGCCGCGTCCACCGTGATCAGTGCCGTTCCCGTCGGCTCGGCGACGACCCGGATGCCGGACGTGTCGACGCCTGCGCGGCGGAGGTTCTCGACCATGGCCTGCCCGTCGGTGTCGTCTCCGACCGCGCCGAGCATCCGCACCGCCGCACCGAGCCGAGCGGCTGCCGCCGCCTGATTCGCCCCCTTGCCGCCGGCGCCGCGGATCGGTCCGCGCCCACGCACGGTCTCGCCGGGAATCGGAAGTTCACCCACCGTGACGGAGATGTCGACGTTGATGCTTCCGACCACGCAGAGCGGGCCCAGACCTCGGGATGTCATGCCGACATTCCATCACGCACCGTGGCTCCCGGTACGACCGGCGGTTCACCGCGCGATATAACCGAAGGGGTGCGCGACGCGCCCCGGACGGCGCCGTCCGCTCACCTCATCACCCCCGGGAGCGACATGACTGCGCCTCTTGCGCTGTACCTCGACTGCGACACCGGTATCGACGACACCGTCGCCCTGGCCTACCTGTTGCGCTCACCCCTGGTGGAGCTCGTCGGGGTCGGCACGGTCAGTGGCAACACGGATGCCGCGCAAGCTGCCCGCAACACCCTCGATCTGTTGGCGGTGGCGGGCTTCCCCGACATCCCCGTGGCAGTCGGCGCACACGACCACCTCACCCACGCCTACGGCGGCGGCGCGCCACACGTACACGGCGACAACGGCATCGGCGGCGTCATCCTCCCCGATTCGGGCGTCTCACCCGACCCACGCGACGCGGCTGACCTCCTGCTCGAGTTGTCCCACGCCTACGCAGGCTCGCTCCACCTCCTGACGATCGGGCCGGTGACCAACATCGCGCTCGCCCTGGAACGCGACCCGACGCTGCCGTCGCGAATTGCCGGTGTCACGACGATGGGTGGCGCAGCCCTCGTTCCCGGCAACATCACTCCCGCGGCAGAGGCGAACATCTTCAACGACCCCGAGGCTGCTGATGTTCTCACCCGGGCCGACTGGGACGTGACGTTCGTGCCCCTGGATGTGACCATGAACCATGTCCTCACCGACGGCGACCGAGGCCGCTTGCTCGCCTCAGCCGATCCGTTCGCGCGCGCGGTCGGTGAGATCCTCGACCACTACCTCGACTTCTACGTGCCGCAGTTCGGTGAGAGGCTCAGCCCCCTGCACGACCCGCTGGCGGCGATGGCCGCGGCGGGGGCGCCGGGCATTGGACGAAGCCTGCGCGTTCCCATCGTCATCGATACGACAGACGGTCCCTCGCGCGGCTCGACCGTGGTCGACATGAGGGGACAACGCCTCGGCCCCCGGGATCACGACGGTGTCAGGACCCGCGTGCTCTTCGACGGGGCCGATGCCCTCACCGAACACCTGGTGTCGACCATCCTCGGCGACACGGCCACGCCCTAGCGGAAGGCGGAGCGCAGACCTACGGAAGGGGCTCGGCGGGAGGAGCTTCCGCGCCGCGCGTGCCGGTCGCTGCTCGGACTGATGCAGCCCGAACGGCTCCGATGCTCGCAGCGATGACCAGCGCGATTCCGACGATCTCGAGCCACGTCATGGCCTGTCCGAGCAGCAACCAGCCGGCGAGGGTCGCTGTCGCGGGGGCAAGGCTCATCAGGATCGCGAACGCGGATGCCGCCAGCCGCCGCAACGCCAACAGCTCGAGCGCGTACGGGATCGTCGAAGAGAGCACCGCGACTGCCGCGCCCAATGCGAGAAGGTCGATGCGCACGAGTGAGCCGCCTGCTGCGATCAGTCCCCAGGGCAGCGCTGCGAGCGCGCCCACCACCATGGCCAGCGCAAGTCCGTCCAGGCGCGGGAATTCACGCCCGACGCGCGCGGAGGCGAGGATGTACAGCGCCCAGCTGGATGCCGCCCCGAGGGCGAACAGCACGCCGATCGGGTCCAGTCGGTCCCACCCGCCCCCGGCCAGCGCGATGACTCCGATCAGCGCCAGCCCTGCCCACAGCCAGGCGCTGGCACGACGCGCGGCGATCACCGAGAGCACGAGCGGTCCGAGCACCTCAATGGTGACCGTGACGCCGAGGGGAAGCCGCGCGAGCGCCAGGTAGAACAGGCCGTTCATCAGCGCGAGTACCAGCCCGAAGCCGACGACCGAGCGCCAGGCTGGCGGGGTGTGACCGCGAAGGCGGGGCCGGGCGATGACCATGAGGATGACGGCCGAGAAACCGAGACGCAGGAACACGATTCCGAGGGGTCCCAGCGCGGGGAAGAGCAGAACGGCGAGGGAGGCACCAAGCTCCTGACACACCAGGCCCGTGACAACCATCCCGACCGCGAACGGCGGCGACGACATGGCTGCCGCGCGCGGAGCGCTCACCCTGGGTCCGGGATCACGGCTGAGGCAGCGGACAGACCGCCGCGCCGCGGATGGCTTCGGCCTGCTGTTCGGCGGTCCAGGGCAGGCCCGCCGCGGGCGCTGTCTCGCCGGCCGCGGCGGGGGCCTTCGAGGCGATCGCAGCAAGTTCCCACGCGAGGTTGGCAGCGATCCCCGCGGGTGCGGCTGAGTTGTTCAGGACGACAGCGACCGTCAGCCCGGTATCGGGGTCGGCGTACGCAGCCGTGAGGTAGCCGGGAATCGCGCCGTGCTGACCGATCAGGCCTCCGGCGGCGAACGCTCCGCCGTCGTAGGTGTACCAGGTCGGTGCGCCCGGGTAGGCCTCGCGAGGACTGTCGAACCGCGTCTGGTCATCCCCGAGCAGCGCGCCGGTGGCAAGAGCCTGCGCATAGCGACCGAGATCGGCGATCGTCGAGACGGCACCGGAGTCGGCGAAGCCGATGCTGGCGGATAGCTCCGTGATGTCGACGGGATCAGTGCACAGTAGCTGCCCGTCCTCGCCCGGCAGCGAGTTGTTGCCCTGCAGCGACGAGCCACCGGTATCACCGGCGGGCGTTGCCGGGGCGGCGCCCGGAAGCCACGTGGAATCGAGGCCGAGAGGAGCCGTGACGTACTGCTCGAACAGCTCGGGCAGAGACGTTGCCGTCGCCGCCTCCAAGGCCACCCCCAGCAGAATGTAGCCGGCATCCGAGTCGACGAAAGCGGCGCCCGGACTGCTTGTTCGCTCACGTCCCATGCCATAGGCCGCGAGCTCGAGCGGAGGCCACTGGCGGTTCGGGGTCTTGAGCCAGTCGTTCCACAGCGACGGCGCCGATGCCCCGATGCCCGACGTGCTGTCGCAGAGCTGGCCCAAGGTCACGTCTTCCAGTCCCGACGCGCCGACGACATACTCCGAGACGTTGTCATCCAGGGCAACGACCTCGCGGTCGACGAGCGCGTAGAGAACATCGCACGTCATGGCCCGCGTCACGCGGGATGCGCGGAACTCCATGTCGGAAGTGACAGCCTGCGAGCTTGTCGGAGACTGGGTTCCCACACCGGCGACCCACGAGCCGCTCCACGGCGCCCAGACTCCCACAATGGCACCCGAGGATCCGGTCGCGGCCATCGCTTCGGCCAGCGCGGCATCCAGTTGCGACTGGGTCTCGGCGGGGAAATCTCCCTCCACCTGAGCCGGCACGTCGATCTCGACGGTTCCGGTGGGAGCACACCCAACGAGCATCGTCGCGAGGGCAACCGTCGCGATCCCGAGGGCGCTCCAACGCCGCCTGAGGATCGTCGCACCCATACCCAACCCCCGTTGTTCGTGCATTCAGCATTCAAACACATCAACATCACGCAATGATCACGGCCCTACGCTGGCACCATGACGTATCGCTTCGACGACAGCATCCGCACCGGCGTCCTCGCCCACATGAACGGCGACCACGGTGGCGACAACCTCCTGATCGTGCGGGCGTTCGGACAGACGGATGCCGTCGGCGCGGTCATGTCCGATCTCGATGGCGACGGCGGGGTGTGGGATGCCGAGCTCGGCGACGGCACGACAGTGACCGTGGCTGTTCCGTGGCCCGGCGGCAGCATCACAGAACGGCCCCAGATCCGAGCCGAGATCGTGAAGCTCTATGACGCGGCGTGCGAGCGTCTCGGGATCGAGCCTCGTCCGCACGAGTGAGCGGCGCCGACTCTCGCACCATCGGGACTTTGGTCTTGTAAGGTTCGGCTTACCTGAAGGTACACTGGTGCGCATGACACCCGTGACCCCGTTCTCGACGGCCCTGCGCGAGCGCTCGAGCACCGCCCACTCGGGCAGTGAACACGCCGGCTTCATGAGCGATCTGATGAAGGGCGAGGGCACGCGCGAGGACTACATCGCGCTTGTCGCCCAGCACTGGTTCATGTACGACGCGATCGAGCGCGCCGCCGATGTGATGCGCAACGACCCCGTTGCGGCCCCGTTCATCAGCGACAAGCTCACCCGCATCCCCGCACTGGAGGCCGACCTCGAGTTCCTCATCGGACCGGACTGGCGCGAGCGGATCGCTCCGCTCCCGAGCACCCAGCGCTACGTCGACCGGATCAACGAGGTCGGCTCGACGTGGGCCGGCGGATTCGTCGCCCACCACTACACCCGCTACCTGGGGGACCTCTCGGGCGGGCAGTTCATCGGCAAGCTCATGGCACGGCAGTTCGGGTTTGAGACCAACGGGATCGGCTTCTACGTGTTCGACGACATCGCCGACCCCCGCGCCTTCAAGGATGTGTACCGCGAGCAACTGGATGCCGCTCCGTGGGACGCGGACGAACAGGAGCGCGTCATCGATGAAGTGCTGCGCGCCTACCAGTTCAACACCGATGTCTTCGTCGACCTTGCCGCAGCCAAAGCCTCGGGTCGTATCGCCGAGATCGCCTGAACGATCCTCAGGCGCGGGCCCGAACAGCGGCCATGAATCGCTGCACATCGGGGTCGACCTGGATGTCCCGAGGTCGCAGGGGCCTGGACAGATAGAGCCCCTCGAGCGAGGTCAGTCTGCTGAGCGCGACGTAGGTCTGGCCCGGTGCGAACGCGCCCGATCCCAGGTCGATGATGGCGCGGTCGTACGTCTTTCCCTGCGACTTGTGGATCGTCACCGCCCACGCCAGGCGCAGCGGAAACTGGGTGAACTCCGCCACGATCTCGCGCGAGATCGACCGCGTCGACGCGTTGTAGGCATAGCGGAATCTCTCCCAGACGGCCGGCTCGACATCCATCTGTTCGCCATCCACCTCCACGCGCACCGTGCCACCCGCGATACGCGTCACGGTTCCGATGGTGCCGTTGACCCACCGCGGCGGCTGGCCGAACGTCGAGACGTCGTTACGAAGGAACATGACCTGCGCACCGACCTTGAGCTGCAGTTCCGCGTCTGCGGGATAGGCGGCATCCCCGCGACCGAAATCGCCACTGATCTCGGCATGCGCCGTCTGGGTAGCGCCCGGCAGCGCATCGAGGTGTGCGCGGTTGATGCGCGTGACGATGTCGTTGCGTGTGGCGAGGGTGATGATCGGAGGTTCGTCGTCCCCACCCGCCGGCGGGGTACGGGCACCGGTGTCGTTGAGCACCTGCGCGATATCGGCGGTGACGCGGCCATGACGGACCGCTCCCAGCATCCGGCGAAACTCCGGATCGGATTGCCGATGGATCTCAGCGAGCTCGCGGATCTGGAGGGACGCCCCGTACCGGCCGAGATCCAGGAGCGAGGACCCCTCCGATCCGGGAAGCGCGGCATCCGACCCGGCCCACACTCGCGCGTCGAAGAACCAGAACGACCGGTAGTGATCGCGGATGTATCGCTGCTCATCACCATGACGCGGCGGCACCGGCGCGAGCTGGTATGGGTCACCGAACATCACGATCTGCACCCCGCCGAACGGCTCGGCGCGCCGGCCGCGGGCCTGTCGCAGGGAGCGGTCGATGGCATCCATGACGTCGGCGTTGACCATCGAGATCTCATCGATCACGAGGGTGTCGATCGCGTTCAGCAGCTTGCGGGTCGCATCAGGATGCTCGAGGTCGGCATCCGCGATCAGGCCGATCGGCAAGCGCAGCAAGGAGTGAATCGTCTGGCCCTCGACGTTGAGCGCAGCGACACCGGTGGGCGCGCAGACGGCGATCTGTTTACTCGTCCGATAGGACAGGTGCTGCAAGAGCGTGGACTTGCCGGTTCCGGCGCGACCGGTGACGAAGACGTGGTCGCGCGTGTCTTCAATGAGCCGGAACAGCGCCTCTTGCTCTGCGGAGAGTTCGGGCGCCTGCACCGGGCCATGCTACCCAGCGCACGCCGCGGCAGGGCGTCCTCACAGCGGGTCGTTTCTAGACTGGTGCCGTGAGCACCACGGGGGAGATGGCGTCGGGCAGTGCTGCCACCGCGCCCGACTCGACGGTCACGGCGGACTCTGCGCCGCGCGCATCGCATCGCGGCCGCGGGGATGCGCGCCGCGCCGTTGCCGGCGACCTCGTGATTCTCTCGGCCATCGGCGCACTGCTCATCGCCGCATTCATCGCAGCGGGCGCGACGCTCTACGCCCAGTTCTACGGCCCGTCGGCGTTCGTGGTCCGCTACGCCAACCTGCTCGCCGACGGCAATGCCACGCAAGCCCTCGCCGTTCCGGGCGTCGCGGTCTCGTCAGCCGACCTGGAGGCTGCCGGCCTCCCCGCCGATGCCTCCGAGGACTTCCTGCGATCGAGCGCACTCGGCGATCTCAGCGACATCCACGTCGTCTCCGAGACGAACAACGGCGACACCGTCGTCGTGACCCTCGCCTACTCGGCGGGCGGGCACGAGGCGTCCACGACGTTCTCGGTGGTGCAGGACGGCATGGTCGGGATCTTCCCCCGGTGGGAGTTCGCGCAGAGCCCGATCGCGGTCATGGAACTCACCGTGAACGGGTCGTCGCAGTTCGCGGTGAACGGCTTCAGCGTCGACAAACGGCAGGTCTCACCGGACGGAGCCGCCGCCGACCTGTCAGCGCCGATCCCCCTGCTGGTGTTCTCGCCCGGCATCTACTCCGTGACCGTCGATACTCCCACGGCCACCTCGCCGGGCGTGGCAATGCTCTCGGATGTCCCGTTCACCAGTGTCCCGGTCACCGTCACGGCGACGGCATCCGACGAGTTCGTCGCACTCGTGCAAGAGAAGGTGGATGCCTTCTTGGACGAGTGCACGCAGCAAGAGGTCCTGCAGCCCACCGCCTGCCCGTTCGGGTTCGATCTCACCGACCGCATCGTGACCCTGCCGACGTGGTCGATCGTGCAGGATCCGACGGTCTCGCTCGTCGCCGACGGCGCCGGGTGGCGTATCGCCGAGTCGGCCGCCATGGCCCACATCGAGCTTCGCTCCCGCTCGCTGTTCGACGGCAGCGTGAGCGATGTGAGCGTCGACGTCCCGTTCGTTGTCACGGGCACCATCGACATCCTTCCCGACGGCACGGCATCGATCCTGCTCGGGTGAGGGAGGGTCGCGCTCAGCGGCCGACGCGGGCGTCCCGCTCGGCGAGCTGAGCAAGCCGTGCGTTGTACTCCTCGAGTTCGGCATCCGCTGTGCGATCGGCCTGTCGGTCCTCGCGCCGTTGCGCTCGCTCGTCGCTGCGGCTCCACTGGATGGCGACCGTGATCGCCAGGATGAGGGTCGGGATCTCCCCGATCGACCAAGCGATCCCACCGCCGATGTACTGGTCTTCGAGCGGCGTCGCCCCCCACGTGCGGCCCATGGCCCCGAACCACTCGGCCACCATGAGACCGCTGTTCATCATGATCGCGATGCCGAAGAAGGCGTGCATCGCCATGACGCCGATCAGGATGAGCAGGCGGAACGGGTACGGCAGGCGGTAGGGCACCGGATCGATACCGATCAGCGACAGCACGAACAGGTAACCCGTGATCAGGAAGTGGAAGATCATCCACTCATGCCCGAGGTGGTCGTACAGACTCCAGCGGAACAGGTCGGTGTAGTAGAAGAGCCACAGCGAGAGAACGAAGTTCGCCGCGGCGAAGAACGGGTTGGTGACGACCTTCGCGAACGGCGTATGGATGGCCCACAGGATCCACTCTCGCCCGCCGCGCGTGCCGTCATCCCGCTTGCGAACGGCCCGCAGCGCAAGGGTCACCGGAGCACCGGCGACCAGCAGCAGGGGGATGCCCATCGTGAGGGCCATGTGCCCGAACATGTGAACGCTGAAGAGGTACTCCTGGTAGACGTTGTGGGCACCGTTAGTGATCCACGCGAGCATGACGAGGCCCGACAGGAACAGCACCGTGCGGTACAGCGGCCAGCGATCGCCGCGCGCACGAAGGCGCCAGACGCCGGCGAGGTAGAAGAAGGCCGCGAAGGCGCACAGCAGCGCCCACAGCAGATCGATCTCCCACGCGGCCACCCACTGCCAGGGCGTCAGCTCCGGTGGCAATGAGGCGCCCGTGAGGAACTGCGCCGGCGTACGCAGCTCGGGCAGCGACGTGTCGACCGGCGGAGGCGTGCGGGCGAGCGCGACAGCTGCGCCGCTGGCCAGGCCCATGAAGCCGACCTCGACGAGGATCAGCCACCAGAAGAACCGGGACGCACGGCTCTCGCGCAGTCGATCGATCAGCCGAAGCCGATACCACGCGCCGAGCAGCCCCATCGCAACGAGGGCGACGATCTTGACGGTCAGGATCGCGCCGTACGGCGAGAGCATCGCTTCCCACGTCACGACGCCGATGACACCGCGCACGTACCCGGATGCCGCAACGACGACGAAGGCGACAATCGCGACCGTCGAATAGCGGCGCAGCACCGTCGTCATCCGCTCCGTCGGCAGCAACGGACGGATGACGATCAGCAGCATCAGACCGCCGAGCCAGAGCGCCGCACCCTCGATGTGGAGCACAGTCGCCATGACGGCAGCGTTGTGGTTGGCTTCCTCACCCGAGTGACCCTGCGTGCCCACCGGCACGAGGGCGGCGATCGCGAGGATGGCGACCAGGAAGGTGCCCGTCCACGAGCGGACCGCGAACGTGAGAACCGTCAGCACCGCCCCGAAGATCGTGGTGATCAGCCACGCACGGCCGAGATCGGTGTCTGTCAGGAACCTTCCGAACTGCGAACCGAACTCGGGGCCGAGCGCCACCTGAGCATTGAAGGCGTCGATGAACGTGAAGAACCCGGTGACACCGGCAGCAACGGTGAACACTGCCGCCGAGACGGATGCCACATCCACGGCGGTATTGAAGGCTTTGTCGCCGGCCTTGAGGGCGAACAGGGCCAGGATGAGCGATCCCAGCATCCCGGCTGCGGCGAGGTTGAAGACCAGCGTCGCTGCCGGCAAACCCCAGCGCACGACCGGACCCGCATCGGCGATCACCAGCGGAGCGGCGCCGCCGCCGTACGCAAGGGCGGCGACCATCACGACGACGGCGACCGTCACGAGCGTCGCCGGGCCGATCGCCCGCAGCAGGCGGGAATCCATCCCCTCAGCCTACGCGCGCGAAAGGGGAGCATCCGCGGACGGACGCTCCCCTTTCGAGGTGAAGACGAAGGGTCTTACTTGGCGGCAGCCTTGAGCTTGGCGCCAGCCGAAACCTTGACGCGCTTGCCGGCGGGGATCTTGATCTCTTCACCGGTCTGCGGGTTGCGGCCCGTGCGAGCGGAGGTGGCGACCTGCTCGAACGAGACCCAGCCCGGGATCGACACCTTGCTGCCCTTGGCGACGGCCTCGGCGACAGTGGTGAACAGCGCGTCGACGACACCCGAAACGGTGGCCTGGCTCTGACCGGTCGCGCTTGCGATGCTCGCGACGAGCTCGGTCTTGGTGATGGACTTTTCAGCCATTGTGGTTGTCCTCCAAGGCGGTGAAGTCCCCGCCCTCGTGCATGGACCGAAAGCTGGTGGCTCTCGGCTGGTCTCTTGCCGACCGACCTCGAATATACCCACGAACCCCGGAATTCCGCGGATTTCCCCGCCATAGGCATCCGATTCGCGGCGTGTCGCGTCACGGGAGTGACGCATGTGACTGCCGTGACTGTCTCGGTCACCAACCCCGAACAAGCCGCGCCTGCGCGAACCGGCCCGCAATGCCGGCTGCCTCGAGCGGATCCGGCTGCTTCGGTTTCGGGCCGCTGTCGCGTCAGTCTGGACGGTGCGCGTCGACGACGGTATGCGCGGTGCGGATGAACGCGGTTGCGACGGTGTCTGAGCCATCGAGGTACCCGCCGACGAGCGCGGCGTCGCGCAGGAGCACGAGAGAAGCAGCGACCTCGGCGGGGTCGGTCAGCCCGGCAGCGGCGGCGACCTCAGTCACGCTGGCCCGGAACCAGACTCGGTGTTCGTCGATCAGCTCACGGACCGGCCCCTCGTTGGGGTACTCGGCTGCAGCGTTGATGAACGGGCATCCACGCGTATGGCGCTGCTCGATATCCGCGGCGATACCCCCGATCGCAAGCTCGAGCAGCTCGGCAGGTTCGGATGTCGCGGCATATGCCTCGGCGAACATGCCGCGCAGAATCCGGTCTTCACCGCGGAGGTACTCCAGGACGAGGTCCTCCTTGCCCGCGAACTGCTTGTACATGGTGGCTCGCGTCACTCCGGCAGCGTCGATGATGCGGTCGACGCCGACGGAATGGATGCCTTCGCTGTAGAACAGGTCGGTCGCTGCCGCGAGCAGACGCTCGCGCGCAGACGGGATCGGTGGTGTGTCTGTACTCATACGGATCTCTCCCATCGTGTCATTCGTCCCGACGCACTAGCACGCCACAGAACAGATGTCGGGAAACAAACTTGTGTAGATAGAACGTTCGGTCTACTGTAGCAACGCACGGCCGCCGAAGTTCGCATTCGCGCAAACCGCAGCACCCACAGCGACCCCACAAGAACCCCACAAGGAGAAGAACCAATGGACACGAGCCACAAGACCCCGATCGTCCTCATCCACGGTCTTTGGATGACCCCCACGAGCTGGAACACATGGGCTGAGCGCTTCCGCGCTGCGGGCCACGAGGTCATCGTTCCGGGCTGGCCTGGTATCGACGACCGCTCCGTTGACGACATCCGGTCGAACCCGGACGCCTTGAAGGGGATCGGCATCCGCGACATCGTGGACCACTACGACGCGATCATCCGCGCGCTCCCCGAGAAGCCCATCATCATGGGCCACTCCTTCGGCGGACTGTTCACCCAGATGCTCGCCGACCGCGGGCTCGGTGCGGCGTACGTCGCCGTGACTCCCGGCCAACCTGCGGGCATCACCACGCTCCCCCTCTCTACGCTGTGGACCGGGACCCCGATCCTCTCGAACCCCTTCGGCAAGAACGGTGCGAAGAAGCTCTCGAAGGCTCACTTCCACTTCACATTCGGAAACGACCTGTCGCGGGCCGCATCCGACGAGCTCTGGCAAGAGTTCGCGGTTCCCTCCTACAACCGGGTCTTCTTCGAGGGCGTCGGCGCGGCCTTCAACGAGAAGGGCGGCGTCTCACACGTCGAATTCGGACGCGCTGACCGTGCCCCGTTGTTGGTGATCACCGGCGAGAAGGACCATGTCGTGCCGCCGGCCATCGGCCGGGCCATCGTCAAGAAGTACACGTCAACCGGGAGCCCCGCAGTCGTGGAGTACCGGGAGTTCCCGGGCCGCACGCACCGTATCGTGAGCCAGGACGGCTGGGAAGAGGTCGCCGACTTCGCCCTCGACTGGGCCACGTCGCACGCCCACTCGGCCTGATCAAACGCGAAAGGCCCGGCATCCGTGAGGGCGGGTTCTAGCGGTGGTCGCAACACCCCGAGTTTCGGGAGGTTGCGACCACCGTGTCGTTTTCGGAGGAGTCCGCGTCGTTGAAGGCGCGGTTTATGGCGTTGATGGACCAGATCGGGAGCGTGACTGAGGTCGCGCGGCGTCTGGGACTTAATCGGAATACCGCTTTTGGGTGGGCTCGGCAGGCGGGTTTGTCGTCGCGACGGCTGGGGCATCCACGGAAGGCCGAGTATCTGCAGCTGCGTGAGCAGGGCGTGAGACGGCGCGAGGCCGTGGAGCGCGTCGGCGTCAACGAGCGCACCGCCCGTGACTGGGAAGGCGGGATCGGCAAGTCCCGGAACTCGCGGTTTTATCCGGATGGGCGGCGTGTGGATTACACGACCGGACGCATCACGATGGAGACCATGCAGAGCCCACCACCGCTGGTACCGGATCAGGTCGGTTCCCGGCTGTTGTCGCTGATCGAGCGGGAGAAGATCGCCGACCTGCACCGCGCCGGTCTGTCGTTGCGGGCGATCGGGAGGGAGCTGGGTCGGTCGACGTCGACGATCAAGCGCGAGCTCGACGCGCACACGGTTGCCGGACGATATCTGCCGAACGGAGCGCACCGGGCGGCCGCTGACGCACGGGCACGTCCAAAACCTGCGATGCTCGCCCACCCCGGTCCATTGCGGGACTACGTCATGGACGGGCTGCGGGAACAATGGTCTCCGGAGCAGATCCGCAACCGGATCCGCCAGGATCATCCAGACGATGAGAGCATGCGCGTGAGCACGGAGACGATCTACCAGGCGATCTACGTCCAGGCTCGCGGCGGGCTCAAGCGCGAGGTCCAGGCAGCGTTACGCACCGGTCGCACCCGCCGCAAACCGCACCGGTCGCCGGAGCATCGCACGGGCCGGTTCATCGACCCGATGGTCATGATCAGCGACCGTCCCGCCGAAGTCGAAGACCGCGCTGTCCCGGGGCACTGGGAAGGTGACCTCATTACCGGGGAACTGAACAAGTCCGCGATCCTCACTCTCGTTGAACGCACTACCCGCTACGTGATGCTCGGGCACCTGCCCGACGGAGACCACACCGCCGAGACCGTCCGCGACGTCCTCGTCGACCTAATCGGCACGCTGCCCGAGCACCTGCGCGGATCGCTGACCTGGGACCAGGGCGCGGAGATGGCCGCGCACAAGCAGTTCAAGATCGCCACCGGTATCCCGGTCTACTTCTGCGACCCCGCGTCGCCCTGGCAACGCGGATCGAACGAGAACACCAACGGCCTACTGCGGCAGTACTTCCCCAAGGGCACCGACCTGACCGTCTACGGGCCAGAGGACCTCGAACACGTCGCCCACAAGCTCAACGGCCGACCACGCAAAACGCTCGGCTGGAGAACCCCAGCCGAGCGTCTGCTAGAACTTGTCTAGTTCACCGGGTGTTGCGACCACCCCTTGAATCCGCCTGAGGATGCCGGGCCTTGGCGTTCGCGGGCTGGCTTACCAGCTCGACAGTGCTTGTTCGCGAGCTGGCTTACCAGCTCGACAGTGCTTGTTTGCGGGCTGGCTTACCAGCTCGACTTGGTCACACCGGGCAGCTCGCCACGGTGAGCCATGTCGCGGAAGCGCACACGCGAGATGCCGAACTTCGTCAGCACACCGCGGGGGCGACCGTCGATCGCGTCACGGCTGCGCAGACGCACCGGCGACGCGTTGCGGGGAAGCTTCTGCAGGCCGACGCGGGCGGCTTCACGCTGCTCGTCGGTTGCGTTGGGGTCCACGAGCTGCTTCTTGAGCTCGAGGCGCTTGGCTGCGTAACGGTCGACGACCGCCTGGCGCTGCTGGTTACGGGCGATCTTGCTCTTCTTAGCCATGGATCAGCGCTCCTCTCGGAATTCGACGTGCTTGCGGATGACCGGGTCGTACTTCTTCAGCACGATGCGGTCAGGGTTGTTGCGGCGGTTCTTGCGCGTCACGTAGGTGTACCCCGTGCCGGCGGTCGAGCGCAGCTTGATGATCGGACGAACGTCCTGAGCCTTCTTCGCCATTAGAGCTTCACACCCTTCGCGATCAGGTCCTTCACAACCGACTCGATGCCGCGCACGTCGATCACCTTGATGCCCTTGGCGGACACGTTCAGGGTGACCTTACGACCGAGCGAAGGCACGTAGTAGGTCTTCTTCTGCACGTTCGGGTCGAAGCGGCGCTTCGTCCGGCGGTGCGAGTGCGAGATGTTGTGACCGAAGCCGGGAACCGCTCCAGTCACCTGGCACACTGCAGCCATGGTGATGTCTCCTTCTGTACCGTGAGGCCGGACGGCCCCACCCAAGATCCCTTGTCTGCACCCCGCACTCGACAGACCATTTCTGGCCGGATGATGAGGGAAGGGCACGAACTGCGTGCTGGAGTGCGCGCAGACAAAGAGTCAGTCTAGCACGGCGGCTGGGCGCGCCCCTTCTGCACCCCGGCCCCAGCGGAACGCCGAGACCGTGGGATCTCCCGGGATCCAGAACCGCCAGGGGTAGGCATCCGTGCCCGCGATTCCGGCGACCCCGACCCGCGGCCCGGTCGCCACGGGCGCCAGTGGCTCCTCGCGCATGAGCAGCCGCGCGACGGCCCCGGCACGACCCATGCCTGCGACGGCATCGATGCCGTCGTGGGCCGCGTGACGCAGACCGAGGCTCTGCCCGAGACGGCCGGGCCCGCGCGCCAGGTCGCGGACGTGTCCCACCGCGCGGGTGGCGAATCGGCGCTGCGCAGCGACCTCCTCGCCTTCGACGATCTCGGCGCCCCGCAGCAGCACACCGCCGGCGACGCCCGCCGGTGCACACACGACGTTGACGCACGAATGGATGCCGTGACTGAGGTACACGTAGAGGTGGCCCGGCGGACCCCACATCGTCGCATTGCGAGCGCTTCTGCCCGACCGCGCGTGGGATCCGGGATCGGGAATCTCGCCGGTTCCGACGCCGTGGTAGGCCTCGACCTCGGTGAGACGGGCGACGACCCGCTCACCGCCAGCCTCGACGATCAGGTGCGCACCGAGGAGTGTCGGGGCCACGTCAACCGGCAACGCCGAGAGGTCGGAGCGCGTCCCAGGTCGCAGACCGTCGGGAATCATCACCGCCACGACACCGACTGCCGGCACCACGAGATCGACGAGCCGGCGAGCGCGACCAGTTCGCGGGCTTGTGAGCTCTCGTCCCGTGGCAATTCGACGATGTGCGTTTCCACCGTCGCGGGAAGCGGCAGCTGGTAGGTGTCGTATGGGTTGGATGCCAGGTCGGGCGCCACGAGCATCGCCGCGTATTGACCGCTGGGCGACACGCACGTCTGCAGGACGGCGTCGGTATCCGGCGCCGAGAACACCTCCGCCGATGCACCGGCGTCATCAACGAGAACGACGGATGTCGCACCGGTCGGCAGTCCGCTATCGGCGATCGGGAACGTCGTGCGCAGGGTGCCGCCGCGCGGGAGCGGCATGACGCTGCCGATCACCGCCGGGTCGTCGCCCACATCCAGCGGTGTCTCCTCTCCGGTGAGCAGGTCGAGCACGACGAGCCCGTCGACGCGCTCGACGATCGCCTGGGCGGTTCCCGGCGCGATGCCATCGATCGCGAGCGCGAGCCCGAGAGCTGTCGGAGCCGATCCGTCGGGGGCGGTCAGCAACAGGGTCCCGTCGAAGGCGACCAGCAGCACACTGTCGGTGTCGGGCACGAACGACCATTGTGCGACCCGCTCGTCGGCCCCTGCGACGACGACCTTCGTAGGGTCGGCGGTCGGGGTATCGAGCGATGCCGTGTACAGCGCCGATTCGTCGCCGGTTCCTGTCCCGACCGTCGCCGAGGTGAACAGGTACCCGATCCGCTCCCCTCGGTCGGCGATCTGCAGGTCAGCAATGTATCCGGTGCCCGGCAGGGTCAGCTCGACCGGATTCTGCCCGTCGAGGTCGGTCATGATGAGCGCGCTCTCGCCGTCTTCGTCGACGAGCACGACGAGGTGGTCGCGGGTCGCGCGATAGTCCTCGATGTGCGGGTGAGCGAACACCGCGACGGCTGCCTCGCCGGTGAGGTCGGTGCGGAAGATGGTGTCGCCGTCGACCGTGCCGCGCTGCAGCAGGAACACCTCGCTCGGCGGGGTGGTGAACGACTCGGTGATCGTGGATGACGGGCCACCCGAGACTCCGGTCACCCCGTCGATCGTGACGGTGTATTCGGTGTCGGCATCCAAGGGGACCGTGAAGCGCACGCCGATACTGCGACCCGAGGTGTCGATATCGAACGGCGTTGCTGGAGTCACGGTCACCGAGGCAGGATCGACGTCGGCGAGCGACTGCGAGGTCGTCACGATCAGCCGGGATCCGGATGCCGAGATCGCGGCGGACGGGTCGACCTGAACGGTGGTCACGCGTGGCCCCATGAGCACAGTGGCTGCGGCCCCGAGAGCACCGACGAGGCCGATCGCAGCGGCGACCCCGACAAAGCCCAGGACGAACCCGCGCAGGCGCCGTCGTACCGCCCGCTGCCGCCGCGACGGGACCGCGCCGCTACCGCGCGGGCTGGCTTCAGTACTCATACGGGTCCTCGGGCTCGGGCACAGCCTCAACCGACTCGGCGGCGATGTGCAGGCGCCCGTCCGAGTCCGAGCGAACCGTGCCCGTCACGGTCGCCCACTCGCCTTCGGGCGCTGCCGTACCGCCCCAGGCGATCGGAACTGCTGCCAGTTGCGCGTCGATGACGCAGTGGGTGATGACGAACCGCGAGAGCAGGAAGCCGGTCCCGGCATCTCCGGGGGCGACGAACCCGGTCAAGGTGACGGCGTCGCCGTCGAAGGATGCCGGGTCTGTCGCCGTCGCGAACACCGTCGCCCACTCGCCCACCCCGAAGGTCGCCGTATCTCCCGTGGATGCCAGGGTGACGACATCCCTCCCGCCGAACAACACCGGCGTGGTGGAGGTACTCGTCGAAGCGAACTGCGGCGACAGCGACGACGGCGGCAGGGCGAGGGCGCCGATCACGACGGCGCTCGCAAGCACTCCGGCGACGACCGTGCCGGCGAGGGCTACCGGATGCCGAATGTGCGCGTGGTCATGCTCGTGGGCGCTCGCCTCCCCGTGATCGTGTCCGTGGTCGTTTTCGGCGCCCAGCGGAAGCGCGAAGGATGCGACAGCTCCGACCAGCACGATCACCGACATCCCGACCGCGAACCACGCCGATTCGGGGTTGATGTAGAGCGACAGTCGGCCCGTCACCGCAAGCCCGACGGTGAGGACGGCGAGCGCTGAGGCAAGTCCGACGCCGAGCCAGCGCGTTCCGAGGGAGCCGAGCCTAGGCAAGAAGGTTCACCACCGTCCCCATGGCGAAGGCCGACAGAACGACGACCACGACGATCCCGACGAGGGTGCGGGTCGTGAAGGTCGTGCGCAGCAGGGCGAGCATCTTCACGTCGACGAGCGGCCCGACCAGGAGGAAGGCGACGATCGAACCGGGAGTGAAGGTCGAGGCGAACGAGAGCGCAAAGAACGAGTCGACGTTGGAGCAGATCGAGACGACCATCGCGAGAGCGATCATGGCGACGATCGACAGTGCGGGGTTGGACCCGATCGCCAGCAACACGTCCCGCGGGATGAGCACCTGCACCGCTCCGGCGATGGCGGACCCGATGATGAGCGCGGGCATGACGGCGCGCAGTTCGACCACCAGCTGCGCAAGGCTTCGGCGTCCCTTGCCGCCGGGCTCGTGCGTGACCAGTTCGCACGTGTCGCGGAACCGGTCGGTCAGCAAGGCGTCGGGGCTCGGATGCCGACTGTAGAGCCAGCCGAGCAGGTTGGCGATCAGGAACCCTCCCACCAGGCGCGCCACCAGGATGCCGTCGCTGAAGCCGAAAGCCTGATGAGTCGTGATGATCACGATCGGGTTCACGATCGGCGCCGCGATGAGGAAGGTCAATGTCTCAGGCACCGTGAACCCGCGCATCAGCAGGCCGCGTGCGAACGGGACGTTGCCGCACTCGCATACCGGGATGAACATGCCGAGGAGGGAGAGCACGCCGCGCCGCAGCCACGGCGTGCGCGGCATCCATCGCTCGAGAACCCCTGGCGGGATCCAGACCTGCACGACGATCGAGAGCACCACACCGAGCACCACGAACGGCAGTGACTCGATCAGGACGCTGATCGCGAGGGTCAGACCGTCCTGCGCTCGCGTCGACAGGGGTGAGGTGAACAGCGACGGTGACAGAAGGTCGATCGCGACCAGGATCGCGATGAAGAGGATGCCGATTCCGACGCCGACCGCTGCCCGGGCACCCGGGCTCGCGCCCCCCGCGCGCGCGCGATCGGTCGCCGGAGCGTCAGCGCGCACGGTTCCCGTCGCCGGATGCCGCCCGGGCGCGCGCCGTGCATTCGGGGCAGAGCCCGAAGATGTCGACCACATGCTCGGCATCCGTGAACCCGTGCTGTTCGGCGACCGACCGCGCCCACTGCTCGACGGGGGTCGCCGCGATCTCCACCGTGGCGCCGCACGAGCGACAGATCAGGTGGTGGTGATGCCCCGAAGTCTCACACGCACGATAGAGGCTCTCGCCGTCGGGGCCGTGCAGCGTATCGGCTGCGCCCTCGTCGGCGAGACTCGCAAGAGCGCGGTAGACCGTAGCCAGGCCGATCCCGGTGTCTTCGTCGCGAAGCACCGCGTGAAGTGACTGGGCACTGATGAAGCCAGGGGCGTCGCCCAGCGCCGTGCGCACGCGTTCGCGCTGCCAGGTATTGCGTTGCGCCATGGCCGGGAGTCTAGCGAGCCACGTTCGGCGCCGGCTGGGAGCGCGTGGGAGCTCTCACGTGAACCGCGCCCGCGTCACCCGACCTCGGCGTCCTCCCACCAGGCGGCAGACGAGGTAGATCAGGAACGAAATGGTTGTGATGTAGGGGCTCACCGGGAGCGTGCCGGCGATAGCCAACAGGATGCCGCCCACCGCCGAGACGAATCCGAATCCAGCTGCCAGCAGCGGCACGCTCCACGGTCCCGACGCGATTCGCATGGCAGCCGCCGCAGGGGTCACGAGCAGCGCCATGACCAGCAGCGCACCGATGATGTGGATCGCCACGGCGACGATCAGCCCGAGCAGCAGCATGAACCCGAGAGAGACCGCCGTGACCGGCACGCCGCGCGCTGCCGCCGATTGCGGGTCGAGGGAGTCAAAGCGCAGGGGTCGCCAGATGAAGAGCAGACCGAGCAGAACCAGGATGCTGATCGCGATCAACCACCCGAGCTGTGCGTTTTGCACCGAGACGATCTGACCCGTCAGCAGACTGAACCGGTTGGCGCTGCGGCCGCTGTAGAGCGAGAGGAACAGGATGCCCAGCCCCAGGCCGAACGGCATGAGCACGCCGATGAACGAGTTGCGGTCGCGGGCGCGGGCACCGAGCCATCCGATGAGTCCCGCAGCGATGAGCGAGCCCACGATCGACCCGGTCACGACATCCCAGCCGATCAGGAGCGCGAACGCGGCGCCCGCGAACGAGAGCTCGCTGATGCCGTGCACCGCGAAGGCCATGTCGCGCTGCATCACGAAGACGCCGACGAGGCCTCCGACCAGGCCCAGCACGGCGCCTGCGATGACCGAGTTCGAGACCAACGCGAGGATCGCACCGTAGTCGGACACCCCCCCGAACATGGCGTCACCGATGTCAGACCAGTTCATGCGTGCACCCCACCGAGTTCGTCGCCGTCGTGGTGGTGATGGTGTGAGACCTCGGCATCCGGCGCGCCGACGACGACGAGCCGGTCGCCGGCGCGCAGCACAGCGACGGGAGCGCCGTAGAGGTCGCTGAGAACGCTCGTCTGCAAGACCTCGTCGGGCTTTCCGAGCGTGAACCGGCCCCCGGCGATGTAGAGGATGCGATCCACGACGTCGAGGACGGGGTTGATGTCATGCGTGACGAACAGCACACCGGTGCCGCGCTCGCGCCGGTGCCGATCGATGAGCGCCACGATCGCCTGTTGGTTGGCAAGGTCGAGGCTCGTCAGCGGCTCATCGCACAGCAGCAGGCCGGGGTCGTCGGCGATCGCCTGCCCGATGCGCAGCCGTTGCTGCTCGCCCCCGGACAGTTCACCGACGGGCCGGTCGGCGAACCCTTCGGCACCGACGTCCGCCACCAACGCGTCAACCCGGTCGCGCTCACTCCGACGCGGGAGGCTGAAGCCGAACTTATGGCCGGTGACACCGAGGGTCACGAGGTCCCGACCCCGCAGCGCGGTCTCGGGTGGCAGGGGGCGTTGCTGGGGCACGTAGCCGATGTGCCGGTTACCCCGGCGTTCAACCCGGCGGCCGCTTGTCTCGATGGTCCCGGCGCTCAGGTGTTCGAGACCGAGGATGGCCCGCAGCAGAGTCGTCTTGCCGGAGCCGCTGGGCCCGAGAACCGCGATGAACTCGCCGGGCTCGACGTCGAGGTCAAGTCCCGCCCACAGTTCCCGCTCGCCACGGCGCAGCGCCGCCCCGCGGATGCGGAGCGGCGGCTGGGCGTCCGAGGTCGCGCTGGAGCTCACGCGCCGAGCGCGTCCGCGAGCTCCGCGATGTTCTGCTGCATCCACGAGATGTAAGTCTGGCCCTCCGGGAGGGTCTCCGTGAACTCCAGCACCGGGATTGCCTGCGCGGTTGCAGTGTCGATGATCTGCGTGGTCTCTGCTCCACCGGTCTGCGCGTTCGCGATAACGACCTTGACAGAGCCGTCTTCGACGATGCCCAGCGCCTCGAGCAGGGTTGCGGGGGGCACGTCCTGCCCCTCCTCGACGGCCTCGCTGAAGGCCTCGGGGGTGAGGTTCTCGAGCCCTGCCGCCACGATCAGGTAGACAGGCACGGGCTCGGTGACGAACACCCCCTCGCCCGCATGAGCTGCCGAGATCTCGTCGAGGGATGCCTCCAGCCCGGCGATCTGGTCGATGAAGGCTGCAGCGTTGGTCTCGAAGAGGTCAGCGTTGTCGGGGTCAAGCGTCGAGAGCTCCTCAGCGATGGCTTCGGCGAAGTGCTCCATCGTGTGCGGGTCATACCAGACGTGCTCGTTGAATCCCTCGATGTGCGCGTGGTCGTGACCGTCCTCATCGGCGTGAGCGTCTTCGGTCTCCGCTGCGCCATCGTCGCCGGGGTAATTGGCGTTGAACGTGGCAGCGGTGATGACCGGAGCAGTCGTGCCGCTCGCCTCGATCATGGCATCCATGAAGCCGTCGTAGCCGCCGCCGTTCTCGATGATGAGGTCGGCTTCCGAGACCGTGAGTTGGTCTTGAGCCGTCGGCTCGAACTCGTGCGGGTCCTGAGCGGCCGAGGCGATGATCGAGGTGACCGTGACCGCGTCACCACCGATCTCTTCGGCGATCTGACCGTAGACGTTGGTTGACGCGACGACGCTCAGCGTGGCGGCATCCGGGCCCGAGGTCTCCGATGGTCCGCCCGTGCCGGCGCAGGCCGTGAGGGTGAGGGCGGATGCCGCGCCCAGCGCGAGCAGCGTGGAAAGTCGTCCGGTCGTCATACCGACAACGATAACGGAGGTGAGAATCATTATCAAAACGAGCGAGCGCGATCCTTCACCCGACGGCGCCGTGGACGCGTCAGTCGAGCAGGAGCGCGGGTTCCTCGAGGATCGACGCGACGTCGGCGATGAAGCGGCTCATCCCATCGCCGTCGATGACCCGGTGGTCGAACGAGCCCGAGACGGTTGTGACATAGCGAGGACGCACCTCGCCATCCACGACCCAGGGCTTTTGCCGGATGGTGCCCATCGCGACGATGCCCGACTCCCCGGGGTTGATGATCGGGGTTCCGGCATCCATTCCGAACACGCCGATGTTGGTGATCGTGATCGTGCCGCCCTGCTGATCAGCCGGGGTGGTCTTGCCCTCGCGCGCCGTGAGCGTCAGCTTCTCGAGGGCGCGAGCGAGCTCGCGCATGTTGAGGTCCTGGGCGTCCTTGATGTTCGGGACAAGCAGTCCTCGAGGTGTCGCTGCCGCGATCCCGAGGTTGACGTAGTGGCGCACGCTGATCTGGGCACCGCCGTCGCCGTCCACCCACGCCGCGTTCACCATCGGCGTCCGGCGCACCGCCCAGATGACGGCGCGCGCCATGATCAGCAGCGGCGAGATCTTGACGTCCGCGAAGTCGGGGGATGCCTTCAGACGCTTGACGAGCTCCATCGTGCGCGTCGCGTCGACATCCGTCCACACCGACACGTGCGGTGCCGAGTACGCCGACTGCACCATGGCGGTCGAGGTTGCCTTGCGCACGCCCTTGACCGGGATCGACTCGACCCGTCCCGCGGCCTGCGCGAACGGGGAAGCGACACCGTTGGGGGCGGGTGACACCGGCGCCGCAGCGGGCGCGACAGCAATCGTCTCTTCGCGTACCTCGGGCCAGTCGGGGGTCTCGATGTTGCGGAAGACACTTGCCTGCGACGCGTGCTTCACGACGTCTTCGCGGGTGACTTCGCCGGCCTCGCCCGAGGGCGTGACGGCCGCAAGGTCCACACCGAGATCGCGCGCGAGCTTGCGGATCGGGGGCTTCGCGATGACCCCGACGGATGCCGTCACCGGCCGCTCGGCGGGCTTGCGGCGACGTGAGGTGACAGCACCACCCGTCCCGTATCCCACGAGCACCGCGCCGCCACCCTCATCCCCCGTGGCTGCCGCTGTCAGGGATTGCGATCCGCCGGCACCGGGAGCGTCAGTCTGTGACAGCGGCGCGGATTCGGCCGGAGCCGCCTCGATCGTCACGATCGGGGTCCCCACGGCAACAGTGACGCCCTCCTCGACGAGCGTCTCGCTGACCGTGCCGGTGAACGGCGAGGGCAGTTCGACGAGCGATTTGGCGGTCTCGATCTCGACGAGCACGTCGTTGACCTGCACGGCGTCGCCGGGGGCGACCTTCCAGGTGACGATCTCGGCCTCGGTCAAGCCCTCCCCGACATCGGGGAGAACGAAGGTCTGCGTGCTCATGGCGGTCCTTTCGCGGTGCACCAACTCCTGCATCTCGGTGGTCTGTGCCTCAGTATCGCCGTGTCCGCGCTGAAATTGCAGGAGTTAGCGCCATGGGGTGTCAGTAAGCGAGGGCGCGGTCGACGGCTTCGAGGATGCGGTCGGCATCCGGGAGGTACGTACCCTCGAGCTTGGCGGGCGGGAACGGGGTATCGAACGCCGACACCCGCAGTACCGGCGCCTCGAGTGAGAAGAACGCGCGCTCGGTCACGGTCGCGGCGATCTCGCTGCCGAGGCTCGTGAATCCGGGAGCCTCCTGCGCGTAGACCATGCGTCCCGTGCGGCGGACGGAGTCGAGGATCGGACCGTAGTCAACCGGCGAGAGCGAGCGCAGGTCGATAACCTCGCAGCTGGTCCCCTCGGACTCGGCGAGTGCCGCTGCCTGCAGCAAGGTGCCGACCATCGCCCCGTGGCCGACGAGGGTGACGTCAGTGCCGCGCCGAACGACGCGAGAGGCGTGCAGCGGCAGCGCCGGGGCAGTAGTGTCCACCTCACCCTTGTGCCAGTAGGCACTCTTGGGCTCGAGGAAGATCACTGGATCGTTCGAGGCGATCGCCTCCTGGATCATCCAGTACGCATCTCCAGCGGTGGCCGGGCTCACGACCCGCAGGCCCGGCGTGTGCGTGAAGTACGCCTCGGGGCTTTCCTGGTGGTGCTCGATCGCGCCGATGTGCCCGCCGTAGGGGATACGGATGACGACGGGCATCGACACCGCGCCCTCGAGGCGGTTGGTCATCTTTGCCAGCTGCGAGGTGATCTGATCGAACGCGGGGAACACGAACCCGTCGAACTGGATCTCGCACACGGGACGGAATCCAGCAAGCGCCAGCCCGATGGCCGTGCCGACGATGCCGGACTCGGCCAGGGGCGTGTCGAGTACACGGCGCTCGCCGAACTCTGCCTGCAGACCCTCGGTCACCCGGAACACACCGCCGAGCCGGCCGATGTCTTCACCCATGAGCAGGACGCGGTCGTTCGTGGCCAGAGCCTGTCGCATGCCGGCATTCAGCGCTCGCCCGAGCGGCATGGGTCCGGAGACCGGAGCCGCCGTCGCAGCGGCCGCCTGGTTAGTGGAGGTCGAGACGGTGGTCATCGGGTGCCTCCCTCGAAGGATGCCTCGTACTCGGCAAGCCAGCGGCGTTGCTCGTCCATCAGCGGATGCGGGTCGGTGTACACGTGAGCGAACATCGAGTCGCGTTCTAGCCCGCCGAGCTCATTCGTGCGCACGCGCAGATCGTCGGCGGCAGCGGCGGCCTCGGCATCCACCTCGTCGAAGAGGGTGAAGGGGGCACCGCGATTCTCCAGGAAGGCGCGCATCCGAGCGATCGGGTCACGCTGTGCCCACGACTGCTCCTCCTCGGAGGTGCGGTACTTCGTGGGGTCATCGCTCGTGGTGTGGGCCCCAACGCGGTAGGTCATCGCCTCGATCGCTCGGGGCCCCTCGCCGCTCCGCGCCTCGTCGAGCGCACGCCGTGTGACGGCGTAGCTGGCGAGCACATCGTTGCCGTCGATGCGGATGCTCGGCATCCCGTAGCCCTCGCCGCGCCGCACGAGCGGCGTCCGGGACTGGGTTGCGACGGGTACCGAAATCGCCCACTGGTTGTTCTGCAGGAAGAAGACTTCGGGTGTGCGGTAGCTGGCTGCGAAGACCATCGCCTCGTGCACATCGCCCTGGCTGGAGGCGCCGTCGCCGTAGTACACGATGACGGCTTCGTCGCGCTCGAGGTCCCCGGTGCCACAGCGTCCGTCGAAGACCAGCCCCATGCCGTAGCCCGTCGCGTGAAGGGTCTGGGCGCCGAGGACGAGCGTGTAGATGTGGGTGTTGCCGTTTGCGGGGTCTGTCGGGTCCCATCCGCCGTGCGAGAGTCCGCGCATCAGCTTGATGATGCCGATCGGATCGACGCCGCGGATGCGGGTGACGACGTGCTCGCGGTAGGAGGGGAAGAGGTGATCCTGCGACCGTGCCGCGCGAGCCGAGCCGACCTGCGCCGCCTCCTGCCCGAGACTCGGTGGCCACAGGGCAAGCTGACCCTGGCGCTGGAGGTTCGTCGCCTGCCGGTCGATCGCGCGGATCACGACCATGTCGCGGTACAGCGTCTCGAGGTCAGAGTCGGCGAGCCCGTTCACGAGATCGAGGTAGGGCTCCGCTGCCGGATTGGGCGCGAGGGAGCCGTCAGCGGCAAGGATGCGGACAAGCTCAGGTTCTTCTGGCTGGGTCACGGTCCCTACGCTACCCGCGTGCGGGGTGCCCTTCCGGGAGGTCCTCTACAACGGAACCCGCGATCCGTAGCACTCTGTCCACAGACTCATGCTCTCCGACGGATATGCGTACCCCCTCGCCCGCAAACGGTCGGACGACGATTCCGCCGTCGTGGAAGGCATCAGCCACCGCCAGCGTGTCGGGTCCGGTGGCGAGCCACACGAAGTTTCCTTGGGCTTCGGGGACGCGCCATCCCTGCTCACGCAGGCCAGCCGCGAGCGCGTCGCGGCGCTCGGTGATCTCGGCGACGCGCTCGAGCAGCTCGGCGCGCGCGTCAAGGCTAGCGAGGGCAGCCTCTTCGGCGTGGGCGGTGACAGACAGCGGGATGGCGGTGCTGCGCGCGGCATCCAGCACCCGCGGATGACCGATCCCGTAGCCCACGCGAAGTCCCGCGAGGCCATACGCCTTCGAGAAGGTGCGCAGCACGACGACATTCGGATGCCCGGCCTGAAGGACGCGGACTCCATCGACGGCATCCGGCGCCGTCACGAACTCCGCGTACGCCTCGTCGAGCACGATCAGTACGTCGCGGGGGACACGTGTGACGAAGTCGTCGAAGGCGGACTGGGTGACAACGGGCCCGGTCGGATTGTTGGGGCTGCACACCAGGATCATGCGGGTGCGGTCGGTGACGGCATCCGCCATCGCTGCCAGATCGTGGCCCGCATCCGGGGTGAGCGGAATGCGCACGGATGTCGCGCCCGCCACCTCAACGAGGGAGGGGTAGGCCTCGAACGACCGCCACGCGTAGACAATCTCGTCGCCGGGTCCGGCGGTCGCCGCGATGAGTTGCGCGATGAGCGAGACGCTTCCGGCGCCGATGTGCACGGCGTCGGGGCTCACGCCATAGTCGGCGGCGAGTCGGTCGCGCAGCCGCGCCGCGCTCGCGTCGGGGTAGCGGTTGACCCCGGTCACCGCACGCATCGCGTCGATGACGCCCGGAAGCGGATCGTAGGGATTCTCATTGCTCGAGAGCTTGAATGCGTCGGGAGCCGCCTGCCGACCCTGTTTGTAGGGCGGCAGGGCCGCGATCGCGGGGCGGACGCGAACGGGGATCGGGTCGGGGTCGGTCATTCTGCGATTTTAGGACCGGGGTGAGTGTGCGACCGGGCTGTTACCCGTCTGCGCCCTCGTGAAAGACTGCGGACATGAGCTTTCTCGTCCGCATCGTCGTGAATGCCTTGTCGATCTGGATCGTCACCCTGATTCCCGCGCTCGGGGTCACCGTGATTCCGTTCGCCCCGGGTGAGACGCTGCAGCTCGTGCTGACGCTGCTGCTCGTGGCGCTCATCTTCGCGCTCGTGAACACGATCATCGGCACGGTGATCAAGGTGCTTGCATTCCCGATCTACATCCTGACGCTGGGGCTCATCTCCCTCGTGATCAACGGTTTCCTGCTGTGGCTGACTGCCTGGTTCACGCAGTGGTGGAACTGGGGTCTGCGGGTCGAGGACTTCTGGTGGGGCGTGGTCGCTGCCCTTCTGATCTCGGTCATCAACTGGTTCATCGGCATCCTCCTTCGGCCCCGCCGCAACAACGACTGACCGCTGACGGTTAGCCGCTGCCGCGACTCGCGGCGTATTCGGTGACGGTGACGCGTTCGGCCGAGCCGAGCGTGCTCCACAGATCTCGCAGTGCTGCGGCGCGCGGGTCGCTTGAGGCATCCACCATCGCCGCCGTTTCGGCGTAGCGCTCGATGCCGTGCGCGGCCAGGGTGAGGTCCTGTACACCCCCGACCGGGTCGGCCACGCGCTCGGCAACGAAACTGCCCGGTGCGCCCACCGTCTCGGCATGACCGCCGCCGGCGAGTCCCGCGACGGGATCGTCGGTGTGACGGATGCCGACACTGAGCACGCCGTCGGGGACTGCAGCTTCGACGGGTGAGCCGTACGTGATCAGGGTCTGCACGTCGTAGGTGCCTTCGAGCGCAAGAGCCGAAGCGAGCATCGCTCCCTGCGAGTGCCCGAACACGTGAACCGGCTCACCCGGATCGACTCCCGCCTCACGGAGGGCAAGTTCGACAGACTCGAGGGATGCCGAACGCTCACCGCGGTACAGCTCGAGGTTCGAGCGCATATCGAACGGGTCGCCCGAACCGCCCGAGACGGCCTGCGTGCCGGCGATATAGACCGCTGCCTGCGACCCGCCGCCAGGCATCGCGTAGCGCTCGACGCGGATCCGGGCTTCAGCGGCCCCGGGCACGCGGCGGGCGGCATCCGCCAAGCCCGTCACGGGCCCAGATACTGCCGCCGGGGCTACCGCGCGCACGACGGTCGGTGCGGGTGGCACGGAAGTCGCCGGGCCACCTGGCACAGGGTGCCGCGTCCCACCGCGGTGCCCTGTGCCAGGGGTCGGTGTCCCGGTAGCTGCCGCATCCGCCGCCGGAGGGCCCGTCGATCCTGGTGGCCGCGACATTCGACCGAGTCCTGCGAGCGCGACACCACTCCAGAGCACGCCGGCACCCACAGCGAGGGGAAGTGCCATGCCGGGAATCCACCACGTGGCAGCGGCCACCTGGCGGGCCATCTCGATCGGTCCATCCCCCCGCCAGTCATACACCGCGGTATCGGCGGCACGCGCAGCATCCGGATGGTCCTGCTGCAGGACCGCCATCCGGGATTCGATAGCTCTCGCCGCGTCGGTGTCACCAGCAGCCGTCGCAGCTGCCTGCTGCACCCGCAGTTCGATGAGCTCATACGCCGCAGCAAGCCCGTCGAGCGCTGCAGCGAGCGCGGCCGGCTGCTCCGCAACCCGCTCCGCACCGCTCGCCAGCCACCGTGCCTCGAGATCAACGCCGAACCCGGACGCGGTTGCCTCGGCATCCGTCGCCACCCAGCGCGCCCGGTCCGCGAACTCGCCCAGACGGATGCCGAACTCCCGCAGCCGCCAGGCCACCGCTCGCAGCTGCTCGGTGTCCACAGCGATCGCACCGCCGCTGCGGATCTCGAGATCGCTCACGCCCCGGCTCCAGCCAGACCGAAGCCGGGGTACCCACCCACGACGGGCCACGGAGATTGCGCGCGGACATCGGCGCGCAGATCGAGGGCGCGCTCTCGCAGCCCCCGCAACGCTGCAACGAGGTTCGCCATCTCGATCTGGAACTCCGCGACTGCCGCTGTCTCCCACCCGCCGACCCGCGCGATCGCCTCCGCGTCGGCAGCGAGGTCGTCAGCCCACGATGCGAGTGCCGCGAGCTGTGCCTGCACGACGCCTGCCGCCGGTGATGCCCACAGCTCATCCATTCCTCCACGGTCCCGACCCTCGGGGCGCGGGAGGCGGCATCCGTGACGTATTGTCGACGGTTCGGCCTCCCGCGAAACCGGGGAGGAGACGACGAACTGATGCGCTCGCCGGGCAGGAGGGGTATGAATGAACGCATGACTGCGAACGCCGTCGAGCCGTTTCGCGTCGTCTTCGTCTGTACCGGCAATATCTGCCGGTCTCCCATGGCCGAGGTCGTGTTCCGCGCCCTGGCCGACAGCGCGGGCGTCGGCGACCGTGTGCTCTCCACCAGCGCCGGCACCGGAGACTGGCATGTCGGCGAGCGCGCCGACGAACGTACCATCGAGGCGCTCGCGCGGCGCGGGTACGACGGCGCCCGCCATCGAGCACGCCAGTTCGGCAGGGCAGACTTCGACCGCAGCGACCTCGTGCTGGCACTCGATCGCAGTCACGAGCGGATCCTGCGGGGTTGGGCACACTCCGACGCGGATGCTGACAAGATCGCCCTGCTGATGTCCTTCGACGCTGCAGCCCAAACCCTCGACGTGCCCGACCCCTACTACGCCGACGAAGCGATGTTCGACGAGGTGCTCGGTATGATCGAGAGCGCCAGCCGCGCACTCTTCCGCCAGCTGGAGCCGGCGCTTCGCCCCGCGCCCTGAGGCGATCATCGCCCGGCGTATCGGGAGCCCGGACCGCAGATCCGACAGGAGTACCGTGACCTCCCTGCCCCGTGAGCACGACGCCATCTCGTTCGGCGAGCAGCCGCTGAGTCCCCTCGACGGGCGGTACCGCACCGCGGTGGCACCCCTGAGCGACTACCTCTCGGAGTCCGGCCTCAACCGGGCTCGCGTCGAGGTCGAGGTCGAGTGGCTGATCGCCCTCACCGACCGCTCGCTCTTCGGCACGGCACCGCTCGATGAGGCACAGAAGGAGCGCCTCCGCGCCCTGTACCGCGGCTTCGGCGCCGACGAGATCGCATGGCTGGCCGAGAAAGAGGCAGTGACTCGCCACGACGTGAAGGCCGTCGAGTACCTCGTGCGCGACCGGCTCGCCGAGCTCGGGCTCGAGCACATCGCCGAACTCACGCACTTCGCCTGCACGAGCGAAGACATCAACTCGGCCTCGTACGCCCTCACGGTGCAGCGCGCCGTCACCCAGGTCTGGCTGCCCCGACTCCGCGTCGTGATCGACCGGCTCGCGGCGCTCGCCCACGACCACCGGGATGCCCCGATGCTCTCACGCACCCACGGGCAGCCGGCGACCCCGACCACGATGGGCAAGGAACTTGCCGTCTTCGTGTGGCGGCTCGAGCGCGTCGAGCGGCAGATTGCGGCATCCGAGTTCCTCGCGAAGTTCTCGGGCGCCACCGGAACCTGGTCAGCCCACCTCGCCGCAGAGCCCGACACCGACTGGCCTGCTCTCTCGCGGGAGTTCATCGAGTCGCTCGGGATCGGGTTCAACGTGCTTACGACCCAAATCGAGTCACACGACTGGCAGGTCGAGCTCTACGACCGGATCCGGCACGCGGGCGGCATCCTGCACAACCTCGCGACCGACGTGTGGACGTATATCTCGCTGGGGTACTTCTCGCAGATCCCCGTTGCGGGCGCCACGGGCTCGTCGACCATGCCGCACAAGATCAACCCGATCCGCTTCGAGAACGCCGAAGCTAACCTCGAAATCTCGGGTGGGCTGCTGGCCACCCTTGCGCAGACACTCGTGACCTCGCGCCTGCAGCGGGATCTCACCGACTCGACGACGCAGCGCAACATCGGCGTCGCCCTGGGCCACTCCCTTCTCGCGCTCGACAACCTCGCCCGGGGGCTCACCGAGATCTCGCTCGCGCAAGCCGCGCTGGATGCCGACCTCGACGGCAACTGGGAGGTGCTGGCCGAGGCGATCCAGACCGTGGTGCGCGCCGAGATCGTCGCGGGACGCTCGCAGATCAGCGACCCCTATGCGCTGCTGAAGGACCTCACCCGGGGGCGCCGGGTCGGAGCTGCCGAACTCGCGGAATTCGTGCGGGGTCTCGACATCGGAGATGCCGCGAAGGAGCGCCTACTCGCGCTCACCCCCGCGACGTACACGGGTCTCGCGTCGGAGCTCGTCTCCGAGATCGACTGAGCCCCGACCGCGCGTTAGGCGGTCGGTGCTGAGGAGCCTCCGGCCTCACGGTCCTCGGGCGTGGTCGCCGACGCGGCGTCGCCGTCAGGCTCCTCGTCCAGCAGCACGGGCCGATCGATGGTCTTGGTCACCTGCGCGGGGTCGATCGCCAGCAGCAGGAGTGCGAGCGCGACGAGGGTGACCACGAAGGTCACTCCGGCGACGATAAGCGCAACGACCAGAGCGTTCTGCACATCCTCGGCGGGGATCTGCTGGAAGAACCCCATCGACACGAGCGTCACGATTCCCGCGAACAGGGCCGCGGCGAAAGCCAGACCGAGAAGCTGTACGGGGCGCATGATCTCCCGGCGCGTGGGCTTGTCGGTCATGGCTTCCTCTCCGCCGGTGCCTCGGCGATGGGCTCGATAGCCTCTGCATCCGTCTGGCGCGGCGAGAACGCGGCGATACCGAGGTAGACGGCGACGATCGCCGCGTAGCCCCCGAATATGCCGACGGCGATCGTGATTCCGGTCAGGGTGAAGGTTTGTCCCGCTTCTTCGATCGTGTAGGTCAGGGCGTACTGCACCGGAACGGCCAGGAGGCCGAGACCGAGCAGGATGCCGATGGCGCCGATCGTGATGGCATCACGGCTCTGCGAACGCGGCAAGTGCGTCATCCGTCGGGCCCGGATTCCCGCGACCAGCTCGACGATGCCGCTGAGCACAGCCCAGGCAATGACGACGACGAAGAACATCGTGTCGGTGCGAAGCCCCGGCATCCCGGTCGCCATTCCCGCGAGGAGGGCGAGGATGCCGAGGAGCACCGCTGCCCACCGGTCGCCCTTCGGGAAGATCAGCCACACGGCCGCAAACCAGACCAGACCCGTCGCGATCGCGAAGCCGCTGAACACGGCAAGGCCGACCGCCGCCGAGTGATCGGGGGAGAACGTGATCATGACCGCTGCCAGCGCGGCGAAGAAGGCTCGCGCCAGCTGAAGATGCCTCACCTCGAGGGTGCGGAGGGGTGCAGCGCTGGTCACAACACTCAAGTCTATTCGTCGATGCGGGCCTTCTCGGCGGGCCTGAGCTTCGCGGTCACACCCGCGACCCGCGCCGACGGCGGCGCAGAGTCACCAGAGGGGGTGGATCGCTTCGCGCAGGTGACGGTCATAGACGGCATGTACTGCCGCGTCGAATGCGTCGAGGTCGAAGGCGCCGGGCTCGAGCAGTGCCCCCGCTGCGGCATTGGCTTCGGCCTGCTGCGGCGTCCGTGCGCCCGGGATCACGGAGGTGACACCGGGTTGCGCGGCGATCCAGGCCAGGCTCGCGGCGGGGAGCGAGACTCCCGCGGGCAGTGCGGCCGCCAACTCGGATGCCGCGGCGATCCCGACCTCGAAGTCGACGCCCGAGAACGTCTCGCCGCGATCGAACGCCTCGCCGTGACGGTTGTACGAGCGATGGTCATCACTCGCGAACGTCGTGGCTGTCGTGTACTTGCCCGAGAGCAGGCCGGATGCCAGCGGCACCCGCGCGAAGATCGCAACCTGTGCCGCTTCCGCCGCCGGGAGCACCTCGTCGATCGGCTTGAGTCGGAACGGATTGAGAATGATCTGCACGTTGGTCACGCCCGGGCGCGCGATCGCGGCGAGCGCCTGCTCGCACGTCTCCACAGAGACGCCGTAAGCACCGATGAGACCGTCTTCGACGAGCCTGTCGAGCGCATCGAAGAGGTCGTCGGCGGCAATGACCTCGGTCGGTGGGCAGTGCAGCTGCACCAGGTCGAGCGTTTCGACACCGAGGTTCTCGCGGGAACGCTCCGTCCAGCCCCGGAACGCTTCTTCGGTGTAGTTCTCGCGCAACTGGTCGACGCGCCGGCCCATCTTCGTCGCGACGGTGATGCCGTGATCGGGTCGCTCGGCGAGGAACCGTCCGATCAGCTTCTCCGACCTGCCATCGCCGTACACATCCGCCGTGTCGAAGAGGGTCACGCCGGCATCGGCGGATGCCGCGAGCACCGCCAGCGCGTCGTTCTCGTCGACCGCGCCCCAGTCCGCTCCGAGCTGCCACGTACCGAGGCCGATCGCTGAGACGAGACGGCCGGTTCTTCCGAGGGGGCGCTGCTGCATGCATCCATGCTGCCATCGACCGCCGACGCTCGGACCCTGAAGCAGCCTGCGGAAGGCTCTAGGGTATGGCCATGCCCGTCACCTACCACCGCGCCGCCGCCGCGGACATCCCGTCCGAGACGCTCTACCGGATGCTGTGGCTTCGGCTTCGCGTGTTCGTGGTCGAGCAGCGCGCGGCCTACCCGGAGCTCGACGGCCGCGACATCGAGCCGGGCGCAGAGCTCATGTGGGCGGCCGACGGCGACGAGGTGTTGTCAACACTGCGGATTCTGCGCGACCCGGCGCAGATGCGTATCGGACGCGTGGCAACGGATGCCGCAGCCCGCGGGCGCGGGATCGCGGCAGAGCTCATGCGTCGCGCCGTCGCCCGATGCGAAGAGCGGGCACCCGGCCTCCCGATCGTGCTCGACGCGCAATCCCAGCTCGCCGACTGGTACGGCCGCTTCGGGTTCGAGATCTCGGGCCCGCCGTTCTCGGAGGACGACATCCCGCACGTTCCGATGCGCCGCCCGGGCGCAACCACCTGACCGCCGGTCCGGGACCGCGAACAAGCCCGATCTCGCCGAACCAGCCCGCGAGCGCATGCTGGCTCGTTCACGGATGCGCGCCAGGTGCCGGAGCTACAATCCGGCGCGTGAGGCATCCGATGGGAACGACAGTGGGGCGGCGAAGTGCGCTCGTGGGAACCGCCGCGGCTGTCACGCTCGCGCTCGGTGGATGCGGCGGCGGTCCCCTGTGGTCACAAGCGTGTCCCGCGGTCGGATGGATCAACCACGTGACCGTAAACGTGTACGGCGATTCCGCGTCGGTGACCTCGCTCGCGATCTGTGACGGTGAGACGTGCGCCAGGGGTCCCGGCGACACCGCGGCTGACATGGCCGACCTCTGGTACTACGTCGACCGGGACGGCAGCACCTGGAGCTTTGACCTCGGGATGTCGACCCCAGAATCGGTCACCGTTCGCGCATTCGGAGCCGATGAAGCACTCCTGGTCGAGTCGACGATCTCGCCGGAGTGGGTGCGCGTCGGCGGATCCGAGCAGTGCGGCGGTCCCCACGAGGGAAGCATCGACCTCACGATCTGACTCGGCGGCTCAACCAGCCAGGCGCTCGCGCAGAAAGTCGACCAGCAGCTCGTTGGCCCGATAGGTCGGGTGGCCGGGGACCTCGGCCGAGGCATCCGTCAGTACGGAGTGCGCGTTCGCGGGGATACCGTCGGGATTACCCGGCGACGAGTCGATCTCGAAGGCGCGCCAGCCCTCGCCGAGCAGACGCTCGAAGGCGGCGAAGCGCTCCGGCGGCACGCTGCGGTCCTGCGTGAATCGAAGCCCGAGGGCACACAGGCCGTCTGCGGCGCGGCGGGTGACTGCCACCTCCTCGATGACGCTCAGCCCGGTGGCGGCCCGGCCTGCTCCGATGGGAGGCGGCATCGCCGGCTGCGAAAGCACCGGGGCCAGCACGCTCTCGTCGGCGGCAGCGGCAAGCGCGAAGCCGCCCGAGAAGCACATGCCGATCACACCCACGCCGGGTCCGCCGCATTCCGCGTGCAACTGACGGGCCAGTGCCCGCAGATAGCGCGCGATCGGCCGGTCGGCGCGGCGGGCGAAGGCCGCGAACTCCCGCGAGACGCACATACGAAGCGCCGAGCCCGCGATGTACCCGCCGCTGATGGGACGCTCAGGCGTACCGATCACCGACGGCATCGCAACCCGAAAGCCCGCAGCAACCAGGCGCTCGCCCAGAGCGATCACCTCGGGGGTGGCACCGGGCAGCTCAGGTACCAGGATGACTCCCGGCCCCTCGCCCCGGTAGTAGACGTCGTGGCGCACCCCTTCGTGCTCGAAGGGGATCATCCGCCACCGCGCGAGAAGCTCGCTCACGCGCTTAGTCAATCACCCACCGGCACCGGGCGGTCGCAACGGCACATGATCCGGTGGCGGCCGGCGGTCGCAACGGCGCACACTTTCACCGACACGCCGCGCCCCGGCATCCATCACCCGGCAAGTCGCACCCCCCATGCGCCGTTGCGACAAGGCGCCAGCCGGATGACGGATGACGGATGACGGATGCTGTCAGTCGGCGGCGGCGAAGAACTCCAGGCCGGCGGCGCGGAAGTCGCGGGAACCAGGCGTATTGAAGTGGTGGCGGCCGGGGATCTCGACGAACGTACCGTTGGGGGTCGCGTCGGCGAGACGCCGGGATCGCGGCAGGATCGCGTCCTCGCTGCCGGTGGCGAAGAGTACCGGCTGCTGGGGCGGCCGGGCGGGATCGGGGTCGCCCGCCTCGCCGAAACGCATACCCTCGGCGAGCGCCACGAGTGCTGACAGATCGTTGCCCGGCACCCGCTCGGCGAGGGTCACGTAGTTGTTGGTCACCGTGTCGGTGACCGGCGTGCCGTCGGCAACGTAGGCCTTCGCCTGGTCGAGCTGGAGCCGGGCCAGCGGCGTGCCGTCGGGGATGCCGCCGAGGACAGCGCGGGTCACCAGCTGCGGACGGTCGACGGCAAGCTGCCATCCGACCCGCGCACCGAGGGAGTAACCGAGATACCGCGCGGAGTCGATCAGGTACGTATCAAGCACTGTCGCGAGATCGTCGATGAACGCCCGCATCTCGTAGGCGCGACGGTCGTGCGGTTTGTCGCTCGCGCCATGCCCGCGCTGGTCGACACCGAGAACGCGAAAGCCAGCGCGGGTGAGGTCGCGCACCCAGCCCGTGTTCACCCAGTTGTCGCGGCAGCTCGACGAAAATCCATGGACAGCGAGGACAGTCTCGGCGTCAGGGTCTCCCCACGAGTAGGTGGCGATGCGGTACCCCTCGCCCACCATCACGTACTGCGGGTCGGGCATCTCGGTCAGCGGGCGCGGTGCGGCATCCATGCGCCCATTCTTCCGCCGCCCGGGCACGGTGCGGGGCGGATGCCGAAAGTCACGGCGCGTCGAAAGCCTGTGCTGCCCGCTGAATCGCGGCGAGCGCTGCTGCGACTGACGGCACTGACCGGGCACTGCGCCGCGTGATCGCCGAGACCCGACGCGGGGCGTGGTCAGCGAGGGGATGGACCGTCACGTCGGGGTTCCGGCTCGCACGCAGTGCGAGGGACGGCAGCACGGCAACAGCCATGCGCGTCGCGACCAGCGCCTGGACGACGACGTAGTCATCGGTGCTGTGACGGATGTCGGGAGTGAACCCTGCGGCTGAGGTGGAGGTCAGCAGGTGTCGGCGGCAGCTGATGCATCCAGTGACCCACTGCTCGTCGGCAAGGTCGTCGAGGCGGATCTCTGCTCGTGCCGTCAACGGATGCCCGGGGGGAAGGACGATCTGCAGCGGATCGACCGCCAACGGCGTGCGGTCAGCGTCAGCCGGCACTGACACGTGCCCATCGTCGTACTCGAACACGATCGCGATGTCGCACGCCCCCTCTTCGAGCGCGCGAAGAGCCTCGGGTGGTTCGAGTTGCTCGAGCCGCAGGTCGATCCCCGGGAATCTCTCGGCCAGGTCGCTGACGGCACGCGCCGCGATGGTCGCGCTGGCCGACGGGAAGGATGCGATCCGCACGCGGCCTGCGCGCAGGTGCGCGTGGTCGGCGAGCTCGTGCTCAGCGTCGTGCAGAGCTGCAGCGAGCGCGTCGGCATGGCGCAACAGGGCGCGCCCGGCATCCGTCACCACGACCCCGCGCCCCTCGCGCGCCAAGAGCGGAACGCCGGCCGCAGCCTCGAGGCGCCTCACGTGCTGGCTCACCGCGGGCTGGGTCCAGCCGAGAACCTGTGCAGCGCCTGTCAGCGATCCGGTGCGTCCGACCTCGCGGAAGATCAGGATGCTGCGGGGGTCGAGGGCCGGCAGTGCCCGCGGCGCGTCGAGATCTGCGTGCGGCTCGTGCGGCTCCATCGATCCTCATTCATTAGCGCTGCTTTGGTTTCTCCATACAAGTATGTCGTTGTGCTGAGGTATCACGCAGTGGTCTCGTTGAAACATGAGAACGATCGGGCTGCTGGGCGGCATGAGCTGGGAATCCACGGCGGAGTATTACCGCATCGCGAACCAGACTGTGCGCGACCGGATGGGCGGGCTGCACTCAGCGAAGATCCTGCTGGACTCCCTCGACTTCGCCGAGATCGGCCGGATGCAGCGCGAGGACCGGTGGGACGATGCTGCCGACCTGCTCGCGACCCACGCCCGTGGTTTGCAGGATGCCGGCGCCGACATGGTGCTCATCTGCACCAACACGATGCACAAGGTCGCGCCCGAGGTCTCCGCGGCGATCGACGTTCCGCTGCTGCACATCGCGGATGCCGCGGCAGCTGCCGTCCAGGCGGCTGGATTGTCGCGGGTCGGGCTCCTCGGGACGGCGTTCACGATGGAGCAGTCCTTCTATCGGGAGCGCCTCGCCGAGCATGGCCTGGATGTCGTGATCCCGGGGGATAAGGACCGCGAGCTGGTGCACCGCGTGATCTTCGACGAGCTCGCGATGGGCATCGTCAGTGATGGGTCGCGCGCCGCGTACCGGCGGATCATCGAGGATCTGGTCGCCGAGGGCGCGGAGGGAATCATCCTGGGCTGCACCGAGATCGAACTGCTCGTGACAGGGGACGACTGCCCGGTACCCGTCTTTCCGACGGCCCGCCTGCACATCGAGGCGGCTGTCGAAGCAGCCTTCGCGTGAGCCGGGGCCCGGGAGTGCGGCGCGTCAGTCGGTGAGCTGCTGAATGCGGATGAGGTTGCCGGCGGGGTCGCGCACCGCGCAGTCCCGCACGCCGTAGTCCTGATCGATCGGCTCCTGCACGATCTCGGCGCCGGCAGCCTCGAGTGCCGCAAAGGTTGCGTCGAGGTCGCGGGCTGCGAGGTTGATCCCAAAGTACGAGCCCTTCGTGATCAGCTCGAGCAGCGTCGTGCGCTCCTGGTCGGTCAGTCCCGGGGTGGCGGCCGGCGGATGCAGCACGATCGCGGTGTCGGGCTGGCCGGCCGGGCCCACTGTGATCCAGCGCAAGACGCTGCCCGATGGCGGGTGGAACTGCGAATGGGTCGAGGGGTCGACGCGATCGTCGTTCCACTCCACGATCAACGCGGTGCGCGGCATCCTGGCGTATGAGCAGCTCACGGGCGATGACACCCTGACGGCGGTCCGTCATCGCGGGGAGGAGTATCTGCTCGAGCGGCGCCTGCGCTACCGTCTGTCGACGGGCGAACCGGTGGGACCGTGGGCGGATCTGCTGATGTACCCGTATCGCCACCCGCATACGGCCCTCAAGGCCGTCGACTACTTCACCGAGGCCGCAGCGCACGACGGCATCCGCCCCGGCGCTCGCATCGTCGACACCGTCGAACGGGTCCGCGCAGCATGCCAGCCCGACGGTAGATGGCTCCAGGGCGAGAAACTCGAGGGCGCTGTGTGGTTCCCGCTGGATGTCGAACCGGGTGAACCGTCGAAGTGGGTGACATTCCTGGCGCTGCGTGCACTGCAGCGCCAGGATGCCGCGGTCAGCGGCGAATCGGCCGCGTGACCTGCTTCGCGACACAGGGAAGCAGACCCGCCGCGTCGTGCTCGGCGCGTGCACGATAGACACTCGGCGGCATGCCGACGAGCTCGGTGAACCGAGTGCTGAAGGTACCGAGCGACGCGCACCCCACGGCGAGCGACACCTCCGTGACGCTCAGGTCACCCCGTCGCAGCAGTGGCATGGCTCGTTCGATCCGGCGGGTCATGAGGTAGGAATACGGACTCTCACCGAAGGCTGCCTTGAACTTTCGGCTCAGGTGCCCCGCTGACATGTGCGCGCCACGTGCGAGTTCCTCGACGTCCAGGGGCGCGGCGTACTCGCGATCGATGCGGTCCCGGACGCGGCGCAAGAGCACGAAGTCGCGAAGCTCGTCGGGAGTCGGAGGCATGGTGCTCAGAGTTTCACACGACGCAGCGCCCACTGTCGACGCTGGTGCGGCAGGATCGAGGGCATGACCACGGCTCTCACCTCGGACGGGCTGCGCTTCGTCACGGACTATCACCTCGCGACGCTGTCGACCCTCGCACCCTCGGGCCTGCTTCACGTGGTCGCTGTCGGCTTCACCTTCGCGGATGGCCTGGTGCGGATCATCACGATGGACGGCAGCCAGAAGGTGCGCAATATCGAACGGGATGGGCGCGCGACAGTCGCGCAGATTGCTGGTCCCCAGTGGCTGAGCATCGCGGGGCACGCGACGGTATCCCGGGACCCAGATGCCGTCGCGCGCGCCGTGGATCTCTATGCGGCGCGGTACCGGCAGCCGCAGCCCAATCCGCGCCGGGTGGCCATTGAGCTGCGGCCCGAGAAGATCATGGGTTCCGCAGGACTCGTCGCACCGTAGCCAACTCCGCACGCTTCGACCCGAAACAGGACACAGAGGCCTGGGTCCACCGCGCGAGCATGCTGGATTGAGGAGTTGCCGACCTCGCGCGTCGGCGTCGGCGTCGGCATCGGCATGCGGCGCCTGGCCGCGTAGACGCGGCCAGCGCGCTACGGCGCGGGCGGCGGAGCGAAGTGGTGCGAGCGCGCGATGTCCTGGGCAGCGCCGGTGCGCAGGAAGGCGAGGATTGCAGCAGCGTCCCCCGGGTCCGACGACGTCGTGGCGACCGCGCCCGAGAACACGGTGTCGATCGCGCAGTCCTGTGGCAGAACTCCCAGCACCGTGACACCCGGGCTGCCCACAAGCTCACTCAGCTGCTGAAAGCCGAGGTCGACCTCGCCATCGGCAAGAAGACGCGCGACGGGGATGCCGGGCCTCGCCTGTACCAGGCGGTCGCCGACCTCCGCGCTCAGGCCCCAGTCCTCAATCATCGACACCAGCGCGGTGCCACTCGGGCCGGTCGAGTATCCGATCCTGGTCGCTGCTCGGATGGCCTCGCGGCCACCCTCAGCGTCCGGGAACGCGGCATCGGAGACCGCGGCCGCCGGGGCGCCAGAATGCGACGGAATGCCGACTGCCACTTGCGACAGCACGAGGGGAGAGACGGTATCCGGCACGACGTGTCCGCCGGCGGCGAGCTTCGCGAGCGCACCGTCGGCGAGGAAGACGAGGTCGAACTCCTCGCCCGACGCGACACGCTCAGCGGCGTCGACCCCGCCGACGGACTCGACCGCAACGTGCCCGAGTCCTTCGGCGTCTGCGGCCGCCATGAGGTCGGCGAGCAGCAGCCGCGTCGCCATCGATGAGATCGCCTTCACGCGGCATCCTCGAAGGTCTCGGCATCCACCTCGACAGCGTTGTTCGCCGGGTACCGGGGACCCGACACCGTTGCCGTGTCGATGAGGCGCCCCGCGTGCTCCAGGATGTCGGGCGCGACTTCGAGCTGCTCGGCGGCGATGATTTCGCGCAGGTGATCGATGTTGGTCGTTCCGGGAATCGGCACGACGTGCTCACCTCGAGACGACAGCCACGCGAGCGCGAGCTGGGCCGGGCTGACCCCTGCCTCAGCAGCGAGGGCGCGCCATGCCGGCAGCAGCGCTGCATTGGCTTCCCAGTGCGGCGACTGGAACCGCGGCATCCCGCGACGGATGTCTTTCGCCACGAGCTCGTCGGGATCGTGGATGGCATCGGCAAGGAACCCGCGCGCGACCGGCGAGAACGCGACCAGCGCGACGCCGTCGGCCTTCGTCGCCTCGAGCATGCCGAGCTCCGCATTGCGGCTCCACAGGGAGTACTCGTTTTGCACCGCGGCGATGGGCGCGACCTGCTGGGCTTCCCGAAGTCGTGCCACCGAGACCTCTGACAGTCCGATGGCTCCGATCTTGCCGGCGTCCATGGCTTCAGCGAGTGCGGCGACGCTGTCGGCGATCGGCACCGACTTGTCCCAACGGTGCAGGTAGTACAGGTCGATGTGATCGACGCCCAGGCGGCGAAGCGACGCATCCACCTGCGCACGGAGTGTCTCCGGGCGACCGTCGATCACGCGAGCACCATCGACGATCGCCATCCCGCCTTTGCTGGCAAGGATGATCTCGTCCCGTCGACCCGCAATGGCCTTGCCGACCAACTCCTCGTTGCGCCCGCCCCCGTACAAGGTGGCGGTGTCGAAGAACGTGACGCCCTCGTCGAGCGCGGTCTGCAGCAACCGCAGCCCCTCGTCCGGCTGCGGCGCCACCCCGTACGCGTGGCTGAGTGACATGCACCCGAGCCCGTAGCGGGGCAGCTTCATGCGAGCTGCTCCTCCAGCATCCCGAGCACGCGATAGCAGTCGAAGACCTGCCGCACCGACGAGTTGGGTTCGCGTCCCTCGCGGATTGCAGCCACGAACTCGCGGTCCTGCAGTTCGATGCCGTTCATGCTGACCGCGACCTGTGAGACATCTATCGGCTCTTCTTTGCCGTTCACGAGGTCGTCGTAGCGGGCGATGTAGGTGCCGGTGTCGCCGATGTAGCGGAAGAAGGTGCCGAACGGACCCTCGTTGTTGAACGAGAGCGAGAGGGTGCAGATCGCACCTGTCTCGGCCTTGAGCTGGATCGACATGTCCATCGCGATCCCGAGCTGCGGGTGGATGGGACCCTGCATCGCGTTGGCCTGGACGATGCGCCCCGCCTGGTACGCGAACAGGTCGACGGTGTGGGCGGCATGGTGCCACAGCAAGTGGTCGGTCCACGAGCGCGGCTCGCCCTTTGCGTTCGTGTTGGTGCGACGGAAGAAGTAGGTCTGCACATCCATTTGCTGGATGTGCAACTGGTCACTCTGGATGCGCTGATGGATCCACTGGTGCGACGGGTTGAAGCGGCGAGTGTGTCCCACCATGGTGACGCGATCGGAGGCCTCGGCAGCGGCGAGCGTGGCTTCGGCATCCGCGAGCGAGTCGGCCAGCGGGATCTCAACCTGCACGTGCTTACCTGCGGCGAGCGCAGCCTGCGTCTGCGACGCGTGCATCCCGGTGGGTGTGGCGAGGATGACAGCATCCACGTCGTCGCGCTCGAGGACGGCGTCGTAGCCGACGACGGCGGCCGGAACCCCGTACTTCTCGGCGACGGCCTGCGTGGCCTCGGGCTTGGTGCCGCTGACGACGGTCACCTCAGCGTCGGCGATGTTCGTCAGGCCATCGAGGTGCTTCATGCCGAAGGCGCCTGCGGCACCCACCACGGCGATCCGGACCTTGTCACTGCTCATTCGCACTCCTTCTTCGAACGTGGTGCGCTCCGTGGGGACCGCGCGATCGATCCCCACGGAGCGGGTCTATAGTCAGGCAGTCGCGCCGACGGGCACTTTCTCATCTTCGGCCTGGGCAGCTTCGGCGGAGGCTGCGACGGGGTTGGTGATGACGAGGTGACCGACCGCCGTGTTGGAGGCGGGCACGTGGTAGAACCGGTGGTTCACCTCGGGCGCGCCGCCACCGAACTGGTCGTCCATCGCGCCGCGGGCGATGAGCCACATGACCAGCTCGATGCCTTCGGAGCCGGCCTCGTCGACGTAGTCGATGTGCGGCCATTCGGTAAGGCCCAGCGGGTCGGAGATCAACATGTCGAGGAACGCGTTGTCCCACTCCTGGTTGATGAGACCGGCGCGGGGGCCCTGCAGCTGGTGGCTCATGCCGCCGGTGCCCCAGATCTGCACGTTCAGCTCGGGGCCGTCCCACTTGTCGATAGCGCGACGCAGCGCCTTGCCGAGCTCGTAGCAGCGGCGGCCCGAGGGCACCGGGTACTGCACGACGTTGACCGCGAGCGGGATGACCTTGACCGGCCACTCCTCGACCTGACCGTACACGAGCGACAGCGGCACCGTGAGTCCGTGGTCGACGACCATCTCGTTCACGAGGGTCAGGTCGAAGTCATCCTGGATGACCGACTGTGCCAGGTGAGCAGCGAACTCGGGGTATCCCTTGACATCCGGCACCGGGCGCGGGCCGTAGCCCTCGTCGGCAACCGGGTACTCAGCGCCCGTACCGAGCACGAACGTCGGAATCAGCGAGGAGTCGAAAGCCGTCGCGTGGTCGTTGTAGACCAGGATGACGACATCCGGCGTGTTCTCCTTTGCCCACTTCCGCGTCCAGGTGTAGCCGTCGAAGACCTTCTTCCAGTACGGCTCTTCGGTCTTGCCGAGGTCCATCGCTGCGCCGATCGCCGGTACGTGCGAGGTGTACAGCGCCGAGGTGAGCTTGGCGGGAGCATCCGGCCGCATCGTCTCGGCCTTCTCGCCGGGCTGCGGCGGCGTCCAGCCGTCGAGGTCCTTCATGCGATTGCCCTCGGGACGACGGCCACCGCCGATCATCATGTCGCGGTAGGCGGCCTCGCTCATGCCGGTCATCGAGCCGGCCATCTGCTGGAAGCTCAGGCCGTGGGTCGCGCCGAGCTTGGCGAGGAAGTAGATGTTGCCACCCTCTTCCATGGCCGAGTTCAGGTCGAGGTCGAGAATCGCCTGCCGCGCCTTGGGGGTCAGCTGCCATTCGTCGAGGTAGGCCTCACGGTCGGCGAGGTAACGCTCGCGATTCTCGGGCTTCATGAACGACATGCAGAGCTGGTTGATCTGGTAGCCCTTGCGGGCTTGCTCGGCGTCGAAAATGATCGTGCCGGGGACGTTCTTGTAGGGCTTGTCCAGTGCCATGGTCAGTCTCCTTCTGGCCAGTAGAGTCGCCGCGGGTTCTCGACCAGCAGCTTGTGCTGCAGCTCGGGGGTCGTAGCGATCTGGGGGATGTAGTCGACCAGCAACCCGTCATCGGGCATGTGGCCCTTGAGGTTGGGGTGGGGCCAATCGGTTCCCCACAGCACGCGGTCGGGGAACTCCTCGACCACGCGTCGGGCAAACGGCACGACGTCGGTGTAGGCGTGCTGTTCACCGTCGAGAGCTCGAGGCCCGGTGATGCTCAGGCGCTCAGGGCATGACACCTTGGTCCACACGTTCGGGTTCTCGCGCATGAAGCGCAGGAACAGTCCGAACTCGGGACCGTCCGGATCCTTGCTGACGTCGGGGCGGCCCATGTGGTCCACGACGACGTCGGTGGGGATGGCGGAGAAGAAATCGTAGAGGTCGGGAAGGTCCTCGGCCTCGAAGTAGATCACCACGTGCCAGCCCAGCGGGGCGATCTTCGTGACGATCTCGTCCAGCGAATCGGTCGGCACACGATCGACAAGTCGCTTGACGAAGTTGAAGCGCACCCCGCGTACCCCCGCCGCGTGCAGCTCGGCGAGCTGCTCGGCGGTGACGTCGCGGCGCACGGTGGCCACACCGCGGGCGCGCCCCCCACTGCGCTCGAGCGCGTCGACGAGAGCTCGGTTGTCGGCCCCATGGCAGGTGGCCTGCACAATGACATTCCGATCAAAGCCGAGCTGGTCGCGCAGCGCGAAGAGCTGGTCGGCCGACGCATCGCAGGGTGTGTACTTGCGCTCGGGCGCGTAGGGGAACTGCTCGCCCGGCCCGAAGACGTGGCAGTGCGCGTCGACGGCGCCCGCAGGCACCTGGAAGGTCGGCGTCGAGGGTCCGTCGTACCAGTCGAGCCACCCGGGGGTCTTCTCGAACCCTCCGCTCGTGTCACCGTGGGCCATCGTCAGTCCTCCACGTACTCGAGGCCGGCGGCGGCAAGCGGCTCGCGCATGCCGTAGATGTCGAGGCCCAGAACGCCCTCGCGGAACTTCTGGCGCTTGGCCTCTTCGTTGTCTTCGCGCTTCTGGCTGGCGTCGGCCACCGCGCCGACGAGCTCACGGGGGACGACCACGACGCCGTCGACATCCGCCACGACGACATCGCCCGGGTGTACCAGGGCATTCGCCACCACGACATCGACGTTGACCGAGCCGAGGGTCGCCTTCACGGTGCCCTTGGAGTTGATCGCGCGGGAGAAGACGGGAAAGTTCATCTTTTCGAGGTCGGCGACATCGCGCACACCCCCGTCGATGACCAGGCCCTTGCAGCCGCGGGCGGTGAGGGAGGTCGCCAGGAGCTCGCCGAAGAAGCCGTCCTCACTCTCGGTGGTGCAGCCGGCGACGATCACGTCACCCTCCTGCACCTGCTCGGCAGCAACGTGGAACATCCAGTTGTCGCCGGGCTGGAGCAGCACGGTGACCGCGGGACCGCAGAGCTTCGCACCGGTGTAGGCGGGACGGATGTAGGGGCGCAGCAGTCCGACGCGGCCCATCGCCTCGTGGATTGTCGCCACGCCGAACTGCGAGAGGCGCGCGACATCTGCCGGGTCGGGCCGGTCGATCTTCGTGCGGACGATGCCGAGGTTGTTCAGTCGCATGATGGTCCTCTCACTTACCTTGGGCCGTCAGCGCCCGGTCCAGCCGCGGGTAGACCCGGCGGGCGTTGCCCTCGAAGACGAGTTCTCGTTCGGCATCCGTCAGGTTCGGGGTCGCGTCGACGTAGCGCTTGGTGTCGTCGAAGTAGTGACCGGTGCGCGGGTCGATGTCTCGCACGGCGCCGATCATTTCGCTGGCGAACAGGATGTTCTCGGTCGGGATGACCTCGGTCAGGAGGTTGATGCCAGGCTGGTGGTAGACGCAGGTGTCGAAGAACACGTTGTTCAGCAGGTGGTCTTCGAGCTCGGGCTTGCCGAGCGCCATCGCCAGGCCCCGGAAACGGCCCCAGTGATAGGGAACGGCACCGCCGCCGTGCGGGATGACGAACTTCAGGTCAGGGAAGTCGCGGAAAAGGTCACCCTTGAGCAACTGCATGAAGGCCGTGGTGTCGGCGCCGAGGTAGTGGTCGCCGGTGGTGTGGAACTGCGGCTTGCACGAGGTGCTCACGTGGATCATCGCGGGGATCTCGTACTCGACGAGCTTCTCGTAGATGGGGTACCACGAGCGGTCGGTGAGCGCCGGGGCGGTCCACAGCCCACCGGAGGGGTCGGGGTTGAGGTTGATCTCGACAGCTCCGAGCTCTTCGACGGCGCGCACGAGCTCCGGCAGAGAGGTGGCGGGATCTTCGCCCGGCGACTGGGGGAGCATCGCGCCCATGATGAACCGGTCGGGGAACAGTTCGCTGACCCGCGCAACGAGGTCGTTGCAGATACGGGCCCAGGTCTGGCTGACCGCGAGGTCGCCGATGTGGTGGGCCATGAAGGATGCCCGCGGGCTGAAGATCGTGAGGTCGGAGCCGCGCTCGTTCATGAGCTTCAGCTGGTTGGCCTCGATCGTCTCGCGGATGTCGTCGTCGCTGATGTGCAACGCTGCGGGGTCGGGAGCCTCGCCCTGACCGTTCGCGAAGGCGATCTGCAGGTCACGCCACGCGCCCAGCTGCGAGGGGGCGGTCGTGTAGTGGCCGTGGATGTCGATGATCACCGAGTGTCGTCCTTGTCACTGGATTGGCGCAGTCACTGGAGTGGCGCTGTCGCGAGCGGATGCTTGTTTCGAGGGTAAGTCGAGGCTTCAGTGTGGTCCAATAGATTCCGGAGTCCCTCTCCATAGACGGAGTCGATGCATGACCATCCCGGATTTGAATCAACTGCGCACTTTTGTGGTGCTCTACGAACTGCGCAGCCTCACGGCGACCGCGGAGTTCCTGCATGTCACGCAGCCCACGGTGAGCTATACACTCGCGCGTCTGAGAGAGCGCTTCGGCGACGATCTGTTCCGGCGCGAAGGGCACGTCATGGTGCCGACGACCCGCGCGACCCAGCTGTTCGGGCCGTTGCACGAAGCGCTCGCGCAGATCGAGTCGACGGTGAGCGAGACGGCATCCTTCGATCCATCAGCATTCACGGGAGAGCTCTCCCTCGGGCTGACCTCGATCGGCGAGCAAACGTTCTTGCCTCCGATCATGGCGGCACTGGCTCGCGAGCGATCGACTGCGCGCCTGGCGGTGAAGCGGCTGGACGCCGACGAGGTGGAGGAAGAGCTGGTGCGCGGACACCTTGATCTCGCCATCACCGTGGCGCTGATGGATGCCGCACGCCTCTGGCGCACGCCGGTTCGCGCTGTGGAGTACGTGGCGCTCACGTCGCGGCGGCATCCGTTGCCCCCGCCAGGTCCCGACATGTTCGACGGCCGCGGGTTCGTGCGCGTGTCATCCCGGGGCGGGCACACCTACCCCTTGCAGCTGCTTCTCGAACACGGACTCATGCCGCAGGTCGCACTGACTGTCGAGGAGTACGGCACGCTCCCTGCGGTGCTGCAAGACACTGACCTCGTCACGTTCCTCCCGCGCCACGTTGCCGAGGTCTTCTGCGGCTGGTTCCCGGCGCTCCGCATCGCGGACCTGCCCTGGCCGGGCCAGAGCACGCCGGTGGCGATCTTTACCCGGCGTGAGTCGAGCCTCACGCCGGCGCAGCGCTGGTTCCGCCGTCTCGTCCACGGCGCGGTCGTCGAGCCCGGCACCGAGATCTAGCCCCGTCATCCGTTCAGTCGCGCCTTGATGCGGGTTCGCCGGCGTACCACCCACACTTAGGCGCGACCGAAAACAAGCCCCTTTGTTTCAGCTGCGTCGGGTGCGGTTCCAGCTCGCTTTGGCGGGTGCGAACGGGCTGCGGACGTGGATCGACCACGTCGAATGTGGGTGAATCGACAGGATCGCCTTCTCCCACCAGGTCCGCGCCTCTTCGGGAAGCGCGGGAAGGATGACGTCCTTGTCGGCTTCGTCGTCGGGGTAGGGCCGCAGTGCCTTCCAGACCAGCTGCACCTCGGGCGCGCCGGTGGGAATGTCATCGATGTCGAGGACTGCCTTCTCCCACGGGAGCTGTAGGCGAGGATCGCGCCGGTAGACCCAGCGGTCGGCGGTTCCGTCTTCGAGGTTGATCTGCAGCACCCAGGCATCCATTGCGTCGTCGAAGATCCAGGCCGACGGGATATCGGCGCCGTCGGGCAGGTCGGACCACCGAACGAGGTCGTCACCGATCCGCGCCCAGCAGCTCATCCCCTCGGGGAGCGAACCCACGAGGTCGTCGAGCTGGGTGTAGACGGTGCTGATCGTGGTGCGGTCGCGCTCGCGCAGGGGCTCGCCACGCCACTGGTCGTAGGCGCTCCCACCCGAGAGCCACCAGCGCGCATCGGTGTCGGCGAGCAGGTCAGCAACGGATGCCGCGTCGAGCCGCGTCCACGGGGTGTCGAGGCTCGGCAGTGAGTCGGTCATGGTCCTATTGTGCTCCGCCACCGCGGCTTCCGCTCAGGAGGGCAGCGACTCCCGCTCAGGAGGGCCGGGACTGCCGCTCAGGCGGGCAAGGACTCGGCGAACCCGCGCACGTGCGCGACAAGTTCGGTCGGCGTCGTGACCATCGGGAAATGCCCCGTCGCGATCTCGACGACCTGCCACCCGGGCTCTTCGCGCACGAGGCGCCGCACCGGCTCGATCGTCGGGTAGGCGGGATCCGTACAGTCGATGAACAGGCGCGGGACTGCCTCGAGCAGGGCTTCGTCGTAGTCGAGCGGCTGCCGGTACATTCCGAAAGGATGCGGCACGTGTCGGCGGTTCAGCCACGCGGCATCCTCGGGGCTGAGGTCGAAGCCCGATTCGGCATTCGGCGCCGGCAGGGCGTTGTCGTTCTCGGCAGCGGCAGCCAGGCGCGCGGCAGCAACCTCGGGCGAATGCGAGACGCCCCATCCGTCACCCGGCTTCGGAAACATCGCGTCGACGTAAACCAGGCCCGAGAGCACCCCCGGATGCCGCTGCTGGAGTTCGACGGCGGCGCCCGTGACGACCATGCCGCCGTAGCTGTGCCCGACCAGCACGACGTTCCCGAGTTCTTCCATCTCGACCAGGCCGATGACGTCCGCGATGTGCGTGTGCAGATCGATGTCGGGTCGGCGCAGGTGTGCCCGCTCACCGTCGCCCGTCAGGGTCACGGTGTGGACCTCGAACCCGGCCTCGCGCAACGGTGCCACCACGCGTCGCCAGACCCCGCCACCCCCCCAGGCGCCATGAACCAGAACGAGGGCGGGGGCGGACGACGACATGGGCGATCCTCTCAAGACAGCGTCAACGCGACGATGCGGGCAACGGGAGTCAGGGTATCGGGAACAGCACTGCCGTGCCGCCCGGCACAGCTGCTGTCACGAGGCGGGTGTCGAAGGTTGCCAGGAGAGCGTCGTGCGATGCGGCCAGGTGCAGCAGGTAGGTGTCCGTGACCTGTGAGCTGGCGAGCAGTCGCTCGGTATGAATCGACGTGTCGAGCAGGCTCACCGAATCAGCGAGGAAGACGTGGTCGTCTCTCGCGGTCAGGCTCGCGAGACTCGCGAGGACGACAGGAACCGGCTGAGTATTCGGATACTTCGGGTGACTGACCACCCGCACGACGCCGTTCTGCACGATCGGGCACGTGTGCCAGGCATCGGCCCTGTCCCGCTCCACTCGCGCGGCGAACCAGGCGTGCGCACGTTCGTGATGGACGTGCAACGGGTCGATCAGAGCGATGATCGCGTTGACATCCAGCAGGTGGCGCGTCACTGGTTGTCGTCTCGCAGTGCGTTGACATCGTCAAGGGTAGCGCGACCGGCCGCAGGCGTGGTCGGCAGCAGAACGATGCCGTTGCGCTTGTCGAAGCGCCTGCGCTCAGTCAGAGTGGCACGCGCTAGCTGCGAAACCGCCTCTCCGAGGGTGATTCCCCGGGCATCGGCGAACTGCTTCGCCGCGGCGAGGACGTCGTCATCGATCGTGAGAGTCGTGCGCATGCATCAAGCATCACGCATCACGCATCCGTCGTCAACGGCTTCGTGATCGTCACCGCGAACGGCCCCATAGAGCCGATCGACTATCAGCGCGATGTTCCAACACAGGTCGCCCATCAGCGGCTTTCGACGGATGCGTCACTGTCGGCATCCGTCTCGGCGGCCTCGCCGGCAACAGCGGCTCTGGCATCCTTGCGGGTCTTCGCGAGGCTCGCGACCGTGGCCACAGCGATCGTGCCCGCGATGAACAGGAGCGAGACCCAGATCGGGATCTCGGGGATCACCGTGATCGGCTCGCCGCCGTTGAGGAACGGCAACTCGTTCTTGTGCAGGGCGTGGATGAGGAGCTTGACGCCGATGAAGGCGAGGATGACCGCGAGCCCCTGGGCGAGGTAGACCAGGCGCTCGAGGAGACCGCCGATCAGGAAGTAGAGCTGGCGCAGGCCCATCAGGGCAAAGGCGTTCGCGGTGAAAACGATGTAGGCCTCTTGCGTGAGCCCGTAGATCGCGGGGATCGAGTCGACGGCGAAGATGAGGTCGACGAAGCCGATGGCGATGATGACGAGGAGCATCGGGGTGACGAAGCGGCGTCCGTCCTTCTTCACCGTCAGCTTGTCGCCGTTGTATTCGTTGCTCACCGGCAGGATGCGTCGCATGAAGCGCATGAACCGGCCATTGGCCGGGTCGGACTCACCGTGGGTGAACGCTTGGCGGTAGGCGAGGTAGAGGAGCAGCGCGCCGAAGACCCAGAAGATCCACGAGAAGTTCTCGATCAGGGCGGCGCCCACCGCGATGAAGATGCCGCGCGTGATGAGCGCGATGACGATGCCGATCATCAGCACTTTCTGCTGGTAGATCTTCGGCACCGCGAACCCCGTCATGACGATGAGGAAGACGAACAGGTTATCGACTGACAGAGCCTTCTCGGTGAGGTAGCCGGCGAAGTACTCGCCGCCGAAGTCCCACCCCGAGACGAGCCCGATTCCGACGCCGAACAGCAGCGCGAGGCCGATGTAGAAGGCCGACCATCGGGCGGATTCGCCCAGGGTCGGCTCGTGGGGCTTGCGGACGTGCGCGTAGAACTCGTACACGAAGAACGCGATCGTGACCGCGATCGTGATGAGCCAGAGCGTCAGGGTGACGTTCACAAGGGACTCCTGCCTTGGCGTTGATGATCAGATCTACGCCAAGGTCTTCTCCATCCCCGTTGCTGAGAACCGGTGACCCGGGACGCGAGAGCGTCCGTAATGACGAGCCGACCGTGGTGGAGTACTCCCCTTGGTTACGCGCGACGATACCGGAATCGCAGTTCCTGTTTCTGGGAAGGGGCTGGGAGCTGGGGTTTTCGACGTAGCCGCCCCGATGGCGCTCCCGGCTGCGAGGATGGCACGATGAGCGATTCGCGCGAAGCACGGGCAGAGCAGCGGCGCCAGGACGGCCCCAATGACGAGGCCGTCGAGGAAGAGATCGAGATCGAGTTTGAAGAGGTCGTCGGCGAGGGTGCCGAGCGGCTCCACCGTACGCTTCGCGCGACTCTGGTCACGGGCTTTCTGGGCGGTGTCGAAGTCGGCATCGGGGTGCTGGTCTACCTCGGCATCCTGTACCAGACGGGTGATCAGCTTCTCGCGGGCCTCGGATTCAGCATCGGTCTGATCGCGCTCCTGCTCGCCCACAGCGAGCTGTTCACCGAGAACTTCCTGCTGCCGATCGCCGCGCTCGTGGCGCGGGAAGGCACATGGCTCGACCTGGCCAAGCTCTGGGGAGGCACGCTGCTATCCAATCTGCTCGGCGGCTGGCTGATCATGGCGATCATCGTTCTCGCCTTTCCTGACTGGCACCCGGTCCTCGCCGAGACCGCCGAACACTTCATCGAGGCGCCTCTCACCCTCGAGTTTGCGGCCCTCGCAATTCTCGGCGGTGCCGTCATCACTCTTATGACGCGGATGCAGACGGGCACCGAATCCGTGCCCGCGAAGATCGCGGCGGCCGTGGCAGGCGGCTTCGTCCTCGCCGGCTTCCAGCTGTTCCACTCGATCCTCGACTCGCTGTTCGCCTTCGGAGCGATCATCAGCGGAGCACCGATCACGTACCTCGACTGGCTGCTCTGGTTCCTGCCGGTTCTCCTCCTGAACCTGGCTGGCGGCGTCTTGCTCGTCACGCTCCTGCGCATCGTGCGGACCGGCGAGCTGTTCGAGCTCCGGCGGCGCAAGAACGCCGGCCGCGCTTAGCACCTGGGGCTAGTCTCGAGCGGTGGTCAACGACGCATCCGCCGACGACGCGGGCGTATCGAGGGAAGACGCCCGAGCAGCCGCCGACGCTGCTCGGGCACGACCACCGGCACCGGGGCAGTCACGATCGCGTCGACCGCCAGCGATCCGTTTGTCGGTCCGACGATCGGGATGGGCGTGGTCGGTGTCGGCGCGAGCGGCGAGACCGGCATCCGCAGGAGTGCGCGCCGTGCGTGAAGGTACGCGGGCACGAGCACGAGCGTGGCACCGATCCAGGCGAGCGGGTTGCTCCAGACAACCCCGATGAACCCGAACATCGCGCCCAGCACGATCGCAGCCCCCACGCGCATGACGAGTTCCACGATCCCGGTGATGGTCGGGATCAGGGCATGCCCCAGCCCTTGCAGGGCGCCGCGGAGCACGAACAGGATGCCGAGTGCGGCGTAGCTAAAGGCGTTGATGACGAGCATCGCGGCCGCCATCGAGACGACATCCTCGGACCCGCCACCGACAAACAGCTCGACGATCTGGCTGCCGAAGGCGACGAGAACGAGACCGATCACGAGAGCGGCGATCGTCGAGATCAGCAGGGATTGCCTGACGCCGCGCAGGATGCGATCGGGTCGCCGCGCGCCGAAGTTCTGGGCGACGTACATCGACACCGCAAGCCCCAGCGACTGGAGGAGGGCTACAGCAAGCCCGTCAACCCGAGAAGCCGCGGTGTAGGCGGCGACCTCGGCGGTGCCAAGCTCGTTCAGCCGCACCTGCACCGTCAGGGTGCCGATCGCGATGATCGACGCCTGGAAGCCCATCGGCAAACCGAGCCGCAGGTGGTCGATCACCTCCGCGCGTCGAAGTCGCCAGTCGGCGCGGTGCACATGGAGGGCGGGAACCCGCCGACGCACGTAGTCCAGGCACCAGATCACCGAGAGAGCCTGGGCGATGACGGTGGATGCCGCGGCTCCGGCGACACCCCACTGGAGGGGTCCGACCGTGACGATGACGAAGGCGACGTTGAGCGCACAAGCGATGCTCAAGAACACCAAGGGAGTGCGCGAATCGCCGATCGCCCGGATGATCGCCGAGAGGTAGTTGAAGAACATGATCGCGCCCGAGCCCAGGAAGCTCACCTGCGCGAACACCGCCGCTTGGGGAATCAGAGCTGGGGGCGTCTGCATCAGCACGAGGAGCGGTTCGGCGACCAGCGGCGCGATAACGGTCAGGACCACGGATGCTGCGGCCGTGAGCACCGTCCCGACAGCTACCGACCGGCGCACCCCTGCGGCGTCATGCGCGCCGAAGGCCTGCGCCGTCGGGATCGCGAAGCCCGTCGTCATTCCCCAGGCAAAGCCGAGCAAGAGGAACAGCAGGCTGCCCGTCGCGCCAACTGCCGCGAGCGCATCCACGCCGAGCTGGCGACCGACAACGATCGCGTCCACAAACTGGTAGAGCTGCTGCACGACGTTGCCGATCAGCAACGGTACGGAGAACAGAAGGATCACCCGCCAGGGGTGTCCGGTGATCAGGCTGCGCGCCATTCGTGCCCTCGAGTCGTGCGTCGAAGATGGGAAGACGGTGTCGTTGAGGGCACCATGATCCAGTGTATCGAATCGATTCGATACACTGGAAGGGAGGTCCGGCGGTTCGCACGGCGGCGAACTCCTGCAACCGGAGGCCAGGCCTTCCTAGGTCTCAGTCACGTCCCTGACGCTCTCTCATCCTCAATCGCCTCGTCTGGAACCCTGACACGGCACCGAGAACGAGACACACCGCGGCAAGCGGAACTGCGACCTGCCACCAGGAGTTGCCTGCGAGCAGGTTCGAGAACAAGATCAGCAGACAAAGGCCGTTCAATCCCAAGGCCACGTAGGCGTATTCAGCAGATGTCCACTTCCGCCGGTCGGATCGACGTGAACCGCTCGCGCTCACCGGGTTCCTTTCCATGTCGTGCCACTGATAGCCAATCCGGCCGTTGCCTATGCACGGATTCTGAACCCGCCCCGCTAACCCCGCTTGGATTCGGAGGCGAGGTGAGACAAATGGCCCACGGCCTCATCCAGAAGTTCTGCAACATGCTCGTCGTACAACACGTAGTGCACGTGGCGTCCGTCCCGGCTTCCCTCCACGAGGCTGAGGTGTCGCAGCAGCCGCAGGTGGTTGGATACGGTGGTCTGTCCCGACCCCAGTTCTTCGCTGAGCTCGGTGACTGTGCTCGGCCGGGCGCGCAGCACGCTCAGGATACGCAATCGCACGGGTGAGGCGAGAGCCTGCATGATCTCCGAGAGTCGCTCGGCGTCCGCAACTGACAGCACGCCATCCGCTTCGTGCAGGATCTCATCAGTCATGGACACCATTCTGCCCCCGCCGAATACGATAATCATACACATTTACAACATATCATGATGTTGTGATGTATGGTGAACGCATGACAGGCACCTCTCGAACTGCAGCACCTTCCACAGACGCACATGAGCATGCGCATGGCTCGACACGGTGGGAGCTGTGGTTTGCGATCGCGTCCGGCGTGACGTACGCGGCCGGGATGATCACGGAGTTCGCGTTGGGGATGCCCTTGCTCGGGATGCCGCTGGCGTTCTTCCTCGCCACCTACTTCTTCGGCGGGTTCTTCACCTTCCGGTCGGCGATCACCTCGACGTTGCGAGGCAAGTTCGAGGTCGATTTCCTCATGCTCGTGGCCGCGATCGGCGCCGCACTGATCGGAAAATGGGCCGAGGGAGCGGTGCTGCTGTTCCTGTTCAGCCTGGGACACGCCCTGGAAGAGTACGCCCTGAGCCGGGCGAGCAAGTCCATCGAGGCCCTCGCGGAGCTCGCTCCTCGCACGGCGCTGGTCCGCCGCGACGGCGGGGAGCCGGTGGAGGTGCCGGTCGAGCAGATCGCGGTCGCGGACATCATCGTGATTCGCCCGAACTCACGAATCCCCTCGGACGGCTTCGTGATCTCGGGCGTCTCTGCCGTCGACCAGTCGGCGGTCACCGGCGAGTCCATCCCCGTGGAGAAGGAACCCGTCACCGATCCCGAGCGTGCGATGCGCACCATAGACACCCTGCCGGCCGCAAACCGAGTCTTCGCAGGAACCGTCAACGGATCAGGAGTGCTCGAGGTCGAGGTCACCGCCACGGCGGCCGACTCGACCCTGAGCAAAGTCGTCGAGCTCGTCCGGACCGCCGACCAAGCCACATCCCCGACCCAGCAGTTCATCGACCGGTTCCAGCGCTGGTACGTGCCCGCCGTGATCATCGGCGTCGCGGCCACCTTGCTGGTGGCGATGTTCGGGTTCGGGCAGCAGTTCAGCGACGCGTTCTATCTCTCCATGACCGTGCTCGTCGCCGCAAGTCCCTGCGCTCTCGCGATCGCCACCCCCGCAGCCGTACTCGCGGGGGTTGCCCGCGCCGCTCGCGCCGGCGTGCTCGTCAAGGGAGGCGCGCCCCTGGAGACCCTCGGCCGGGTCAAGGCGATGGCATTCGACAAGACCGGCACGCTCACCTGGGGCCTTCCCCGCGTCACCTCCGTCATCCCGGTCGACGGCGACGACGGAGCGCTGCTGATCCCGACACTGGTCGCGGTGGAAGCCCTCAGCGATCACCCTCTTGCCACAGCGATCGTCCGCGATCTCGCCGACCGCATCTCCGAATCCGAGCGGGTCGACGCCACAGATCTGAACGCGGTCATCGGCCGCGGTGTGCGCGCCACGATCGACGGTGAGACGGTGGAGGTCGGCAACCTCCGCATGTTCGACGAGCAGCAGATCACCCTCCCTCCTGCGCTCGACGCGGCGTACGGACATGCCCGCGACTCCGGGCAGACGCTGATGATCGTGCGGCGCGGCGACCGGTTCCTCGGTCTCGTCGGCGTCATGGACGCCTCCCGCGCGGAGTCGGCCCAGGTGCTCGCCGCGCTGCGCGGCACGAACGTCGGGCGGCTCGTGATGATCTCGGGCGACAATCAGCGGGTCGCTGACGCCGTCGGGCGTGAAGTCGGAGTCGACACGGCCATCGGAGAGCTGCTGCCCGAGGACAAGGTCGCCGAGATCACCCGCCTCGCCCAGTCCCACCGCCCGATCGCCATGGTCGGCGACGGGGTGAACGACGCCCCAGCGATGGCGCGCGCCGATATCGGCATCGCGATGGGCGCCGCCGGCTCCACCGTCGCGCTCGAGACCTGCGACATCGCCCTGATGAGCGACGACCTCGGGCGCGTGCCGTTCGCCGTGCGGCTCAGCCGTGCCACCAGCCGGATCATCCGCCAGAACCTGATCGCCAGCCTCGCCGTCGTCGTCTTCCTCATCATCGCCACCTTCGTCGGCCTGAACATCGGCGCCGTCGTCCTCATCCACGAGGGATCCACCCTGATCGTGGTCGGCAACGCCCTCCGGCTCCTCGCCTTCGAGCGCGGTAAGGAACACCACGGCATCGACCACGAGGACAAGCCCGCCCTGTGACCTGCGGGTCGAGCGCTCGACCCGTGCGGTGCGCCTGGGGTCAGCTCAGGCCGGAGTAGGCGTGAAGTCCTTTGAAGAACATGTTGACAACCGTGAAGTTGAAGAGCACCGCGAGGAAGCCGACGATGCACAGCCACGCGGAGCGGGCACCTCGCCACCCCCGTGTGGCGCGGGCATGGATGTAGCCGGCATAGAGCACCCAGATCACGAAGGTCCAGACCTCCTTGGTGTCGAACCCCCAGTACCTTCCCCAGGAGTCATTGGCCCAGATCGCGCCGGCAACCAGTGTGAAAGTCCAGAACACGAAACCGACGATCACGAACCGGTACGCGAGGGACTCGAGCGCTCCCGAGGGCGGCAGCGTGGTCAGGAACCGCGGTCCGCTGCGTGGCGCGCCATCCGCAGGGGCGGCTGCCGTGAGGCGTTCGCGGCGGGCTTGCAGGAGCTGGGTGACCGACAGGCCGCAGGCGATCGCGAACAGTGCGGTGGCAAGGGATGCGACGAAGACGTGGATGACCAGCCACACACTTTTGAGCGGGTCCATGAGTGGGACGACGTCGACGTAGAAGGTGATGGTGGCGCCACCCAGCAGCAGCACCACCATCCCGATGAGGAACGCGCCGAGGAAGCGGAGGTCGTAGCGGCGCAACACAAGCAGGTACACCGCGACGATCAGGACGGTTCCGGTGAGCGCGAACTCGTACATGTTGGCCCACGGCACCCGTCCGGCCGCGATCCCTCGCAGGACTGTGCCGGCCAGGTGGAACAGGAAACCGAGCATTGTCAGCGCCGTTCCGAGCCGTGCCCACAGCGGCCTCGGTTGAGAACGTGCCGGCTCCGGGGTCACCGGGCGCCGTTCCTGCCAGGCATCTGTGACCGCGGGTGCCGTCGCTGCTCCGACCAGCGCCGAGTCCCTCAGCGGCACGGCAACGGGAACGGAGCGACGAGCGAGGTCGATGGTGTACGCGATGAACGCGAGGACGTAGGTGGCGATCGCGGTCCAGACCAGCAACAGTGAGATGCCATCGAGCGTGAGCGCAGATGATCCGGTCATGATGTGGGTGCCTTCTTTGTCAGGGGTTTGGGCCTCAGCCGGCGTTCGCTTGCAGCCAGATCAGTGAGTCGACGGCGGTTTCGTCGATGTACACCTCGAAGTGCAGATGGTTGCCGGTGGAGCGTCCCGTGGTTCCGACCAGTCCGACCGTCTGACCGGCAGTGACGGTCTGGCCGACAGAGACCAGTCGGCTCCCGGTCTGCATATGTGGGTAGACGGTGCGGACGCGCTGACCGTTCAGGACGGACTCGATCATGACGGTGACGCCGTAGGCGCCATAGCCGTCCTGCGAGACGCTGACGACACCGCCTAGGGACGCGTAGACCGGGGTGCCACCGGCGGCGGCCATGTCGGTGCCCATATGCGCACCGCCGCGGTCGCCGAACCGGTCGGTCACGGTGAACGGGCCGCCTACCGGCCACCGCACGATGCCGCTGCCGGGGGTGACCATGCTGTAGTCGAACGGCACCAACGCCACGCGCTCCGAAGCGCGAGCACGAGACGCGGCGGCCTCCGCCGCCTCCCTCCGGTCGATCTCCTCCGGGGTCGTAGCCGAGTAGCTGTCGCGCGTGAGCTGTGTCTGCGTCGCGTCGGACGCCACGATGAGAGACTGCGCGTCTTCCGAGGCGACCCGCTGCATTGTCGGTGGCAGGGGGTCTGTAGACCGCCAGGCGCCGTATGCGGGCAACGCCACGGTCGTGATCAGTCCGCTGACAATCGCGAGCGCAGTCAGTCTCCGCACCGGATGCATCGTCCGGGGACCGCGCGATGGCGCTGCCGCGACGGCCGGCCGCGGGGTGGGGTCCACGATCGTGCGCGACGGGGAGCCTTCTTGCCGGAGACTGCGACGTGTGGGGAACGCGCGAGGCTGGTCGCTCGACGGTTCTCCACCTGGCGGGCTGGACCAGGCCTCCGCGACGGGTCTTGGTGCTCTCATAGCGGTGTCGACCTCCGTGGTTCGGCGTGCTTACGCGGGATGAGGGGCCGGACGCGGTCCTGGATCCCGAGCCCGATGAGGGTGATGGCCGCGAGGACGGGGACCAACCCGGTCAGCCACGGCCCGATGAACACGGCTGCGGTGAGCCCGGTGCGCAATGGAATCGTGCTGATCTCCGCGGCCGTGGTGTCGACGCCGACGCTGTCGGTCGTGCCGCCGCCGGGCGCGATGACTTCGCTGGTGCCCACGGTGGAGACGTTGACCACAGTCCGGCCGGTTTCGATGGCGCGCATTCTCGCGAAGGCGAGCTGTTGCAGGTTCTCGTCGGTCCCTCGGAAGTCGGCGTTGTTGGTCTGGAACACGTAGAGTTCCGCGCCGGCGCGGGCACCGTCCCAGATCACCTGGTCGTAGATGACGTCAAAGCAGATCGCCAGCCCGACACCGACGTCGTTCACGGTGACGATCGGCGGGTTGCTGCCTGGGGTGTACTCCCGCTGGATCAGCCCGACGAGGTCCGGGGCGATGCGTTCATACAGCCAACGGTCGGGGACGTATTCGCCGAACGGAACCGGGTTCACCTTGTCGTGCCACTGGCGGGCATCGACATCGGCTGTCCACAGCAGCGACGTGTTGAACACGTCCGCACCGCGGGTGGTAGCCGCGTTCATCAGCAGTGGCGCCCCCGCCTCGGCCACGACACGGTCCAGCCGAGTCGCGACCGTGGGTGTCCGCAGGGGGTCAGCATCCACGCTGCCTTCCGGCCACACCAGCAGGTCCATCTGCTGTCCGAGCAGCGGTCGGGAGGCGGCTGCCTGCACGTCGAGCATTTCGCCGGGTGCCTTGGTGTCGAAGTAGCCGGCGGGGCCATTGCCCTGAACCCACCCGACCCGAAGCGTCCCAGCGTCAGTGGTGGGAAATTGCGGGGTTCCGACGAGGACGAGTGTAAGGATCGCGGCGGGGATGATCCCGCGCAAGAACCGAATGCCGCCCGCGCGAACCCATTGCAGAATGCCCGCGCACAGGGCCACGACCAGCAGACTCAGTCCCGTCACTCCGGTCCATGAGACGGCCTGAACCAGGGGGCCATCGACCTGTGTCATACCAATCCGCAGCCAGGGGAATCCACCGTAGGGCCACGACCCCATCACGACTTCACGCGTGGCCCAGAGCCCGCCGATCAGCAGCGGCACGGCGATCAGCTGCACAGCTCCACGCGATCGATACCGCTCCGTCCACCGGTAGGCGAGGGTGATCGGGATGGCCCCGGCACCGAACAGCACGGCCTGCAGGCTGGCGAGAGCCACCCAGGGCACCGGGCCAAGGAACTGCCCGACCCAGACCAGATGGGTGAAGAAGAACACGACGCCGAAAACCGTGCCGACCAGGAATGCGGTGAGGGCGCTGCGGCCGATCAGGCTAACCAGGGACATCGTGACTGCCACCAGCGCCAACGGCCACCACCCGATCGCCGGAGTGGCCAGATCCAGCACGAACCCGCCAGCACCAGCCACCGCAATCGCTGCCCACAATGGCAGCCGTGCCGTGCGACCCAGAGGGGGCGCGGTGGTCGTTTCCGGCGGAAACGCGGTGGCGAGAGTGGTCGTGGCCATCAGCTGCTGTCCTTTTGACGAAGCGTGTCGAGGTAGGCGTTGTAGGCGTCGAGTTCGGGGTCGCCATGGGTGTCGGCGTAGCGGGCGGCAGCGGCATCCCGGGCGGTGTCATCGCGGAACCAGCGGTGCATGACGAAGATCAGCATCAGCAGGGTCGGCGCTTCTCCGTATGACCAGGCCAGGCCGCCGGCGAGACGCTGGTCCTCGATCGGATCGATGCCCAGCGCCAGCGTGGGCGCGGCGAACGCGTCGACGAGCAGAGTGGTCGCCACCATCAGGAACACCCCGAAGAACGCATGCAGGGCGGCCTCGGCGAACACGTCCAGCGCGCGACCGCCATGGCTGAGTCGCACCGGCAGTGGGTCGGCGGAGAGCACCGGGATGGTGAACAGGATCCCGGCCACCAGGAACCCGACCTCGAGGCCCACGTGTCCCCCGGGTGCTTGGAGGATGCGGTCGGCGGCATCGGCGAGGTACAGCCCGTAGAACGCGAACAGGTACAGCGGAAGCGCCACCCAGGGGCTCAGTGCCCACCGCGCGACGCGGCTGCGCAGTCCCGCGTGTGCTATGCGGAGCATGAGCCGGCCGAGCCCGTGGTGGGGTGTGGCTCGAAGCAGGAGTGTGCCCGGGGATCCGAGCACCAGCAGCGGGGGGATGGCCATCATGAGGGTCAGCTGCTGAAACATGAACACCGAGAACAGTGCGTACCCATATGCCTCCACACCCAGACCGGTGACCGCAGCCAGAGCAACGCAACCGAGCAAGAAGCTGACCGTGCGCCACACCGGCCACCGCCGCCGGCCGATCCACAGTCGGATCGCGCCGGCGAGGTAGGCGGCAGCAAGCACGGCGGCGACCAGCGGCAGCAGCGGGAACGGCAACGGCGCGGGGCTGAGCAAGCTAAGCAAAGTCGGCGGCGTGCCAGGGATCCAGTCGTTCACGATGTCATGTCTGGTCAGGCGATCAGAAGTCGAACAGCTCTCCCAGGAGCCCGTCGCGGCGACGACGCCCGTTCCGGCCCTGGTGCGAGTCGCCCCTGTCGTGGCGGACATCACGGGTACCGGGTTCCGGATATCGCGGGGCACGGGTGTCGGTGGCCCGGTCGAGGATCTTGTCCAGTTCGCCGCGGTCCAGCCAGACGCCGCGACACCCGGGGCAGTAGTCGATCTCGACGCCGGCGCGCTCGCTCACCAGCAGCAGAGTGTCATCAACGGGGCATTTCATCGGGTCTCTCCTTCGGGGTTCGCGCCGCGCGCGCGGTTCAGAGCGGCGGCGTGGTCGTTCGCGATATCACGGACGGCCGTGTGGAGCGTGGGGTCTTCGCCGCGGGCGAGGCCCGCGTATTCGACGTGTACGCCCGCGGGGACGGTTCGGGCTTTGACCCAGATGCGTCGGCGGGGCACGAACAGAGCGGCGAACAGTCCCGCCATGGCGAGAATCGCAAAGGCGAGCACCCATCCGCTGGTGGGATCGTGCTGGATCTGCAGTGACGCGAACCGCTTCACCGGCTCCTGCTCGGACGCTGCCTCCCAGGTGATCGTGCCCCACCCGTTGGGCAGGTTGACGGTGGCGCCGGGGGTGAGCTCGAGGGAGTCCAGCCCCGTGTCGCCGCCGGTGTGCTGGGTGAGTCCGTCGACCTCGAGGGTGTACACCGACCGGGGTGTGCCGTCATCGATGCCGAGGTCTCCGCTGAACACGTTGAGAGTGAGCACCGGGTTGACCACGTCCGGGTAAACGGAAGTGAACGCTCCGGAGGGAAGCACACCCTGAGTGGGGTAGAAGAAGCCGACCAGCCCAAGCTGCTCGGGAAGCCCGTCCGGAATCTTGATGATCCCGAGCGATGTCATGTTCGAGTCCTGCGGCAGGAACGGCTGCGATTCGCTCCACACGACCTCTCCTGCGGCGTCACGGACGGTGAGGGTGGGAGCGTAGCCGTTGCCGAGCAGGTAGATGCGGTCACCGGCGACGGTGATCGGATAGTTCACGATCACGCTCTCGGTCCGGTCGTCCCGACCGGAACTGCGGATCGTGACGTCGGCGGAGAAGTCACCCGCTTGCCCGGCACCGGGCATGCCGGGCAGCTGATAAGAGACCCGGAAGTCGTCGAGGGTGATCGAGTACGGGGCCAAGCGGGTGCCGTCGATGAAGCGGCCGGGGTTGAAGGAGGAATAGTCGCTGAGCGCGTTGACGAACGTCGTGCCCTCCACCACGACCCGCTGGCCGGTGTAGGCGAACCCGCCGCCGATCGCGACCGAGACGAGCACCCCGACCAGCGCGATGTGGAAGACCAGATTGCCGGTCTCCCGCAGATACCCCCTCTCGGCCGAGACCGACGCCCACCCCGGCTCGTCGTAACGGTGGACTCGGTAACCGGCTCGACGCAGCTGGTGCTGCGCTAGCCGTACCGCATCCCCGGCCGGATCCGCAGTGGCATCGTCGGTCGCGATCATCGTCTCCTGATAGTCGACCAGGCGGGACAGTCGTGCGGGAGTGCGCGGCGGCACGGACCGGAGCGCCTTGTAGTGGTGCTTGGCCCGGGGGATGACGCAGCCGATGAGGGATGCGAACAGCAGCAGGTAGATCGCGGAGAACCAGGGGGACGAGTACACATCGAACAGGCCGACCGCGTCGGCAAGGGGGAACACGTCAGGGTTGTCGCGCTGCCACTGGGTGACCCCGTTGGGGTCGGCGGTGCGCTGCGGGAACAGCGACCCGGGGACGGCGGCGATCGCGAGGAACAGCAGCAGCACCAGGGCGGTGCGCATGCTGGTCAGCTGCCTCCACGCCCACCGGGCCCAGCCGCCCACACCGAGGGCAGGACCGTTGATCTCGGACGGGGCGTCGGAGTCGCGGTGATCAGCGGGGCGCAGCGGGTCGACAACCGTGCCGGTCTCAGAGCGGGACGGGGACATTGATCACCACCTGCTGCAGAGCGGACATCAGCATGGTCCACAACCCGGTCACCATGAGAACCCCGAGCAACACCAGCAGGACGCCACCGATGATGTTCAGGGCGCGGATGTGGCGACGCAGAAGCGACACCGAGCGCGAAGCCCACCCCCAGCCCATAGCGAGCAGGAGGAACGGGAGACCCAGCCCGAGCGAGTAGGCAAGACCAAGCAGGCCGGCTCGGGTGGGATCGCCGAGGTTCCATGACATCGACAGGATCGCCGCGAGCGTCGGACCGATACAGGGGGTCCACCCCACTCCGAGCGCAAACCCGAGAAGCGGGGCGCCGATCAGGCCGGCGCGGCTCTGGATCCGAGGACGGAGGCTACGTTGGGCGATACCGAAGAACCCGATGAACACCAGGCCGAGGACGATCACAACCGCCCCCAGGAGTCGGGTGAGGATGTTGGCGTACTGCAGCAGCAGGAGCCCGAACGTGCCGCCCAGGATCGTCACGGTGACGAAGACCACCGTGAACCCGGCGATGAACAGGCCCACGCCGAGCAGCAGGCGGGTGCGCTCCGCCCTTACCGTCGACCCGGTCCCGGCGGCACCCGGGTTGCTGCCGGCGGCGCCGCCGAGGTAGCCGAGGTAGCCGGGCACCAGAGGCAGCACGCAAGGGGAGATGAACGAGACCAGGCCTGCGAGGGCCGCGATCGGGATCGCGATCCACAGAGCACCGTCGACGACCAGAGGCCCGGGGTTGATCACGGATTCTCCTCGGCGAGGGTGTCGGCGACCAGGGTGGCCAGGATGGAGGCGCTGGCCAGCTGGCCGATGACCCGGGCAGCGACTCTCCCGTCCCGGTCGAGCACCAGCGTGGTGGGGGTGGCCTGGATCGGGGTGACCTGCGCGAACGCTAGCTTGACCTTGCCGTCGTTGACGTCGATCACGCTCGGGTACGTGACGTTGTTGTCGCGAGCGAAAGACAGGGCGGTGGCGGGCTGGTCGTAGGTGTTGACGCCGAGGAATGCGACGCCTTGGTCCTGGTACCTCTGCCAGACCTCTTCGAGCAGCGGCGCCTCGACGATGCACGGACCGCACGCGGCATACCAGAAGTTCACCACCAGCACCCCGCCGCGGTAGTCGTCGCTGGTCACTCTCTCGCCGGTCTCGGTGAGCCCCTCGAAAGCGACCGGTTCACCGCGGTCGGACTCCAGGATCTGCACCACTTGGAAGTCGCCGGCGATGTAGCCCTTCTCGTTCCCGTCCCGATACTGCTGGGCGAGCGAATCGTTGCTCGCACAGCCAGTCACCACGCTGACCGCGAGCAGCGCGAAGACGGCGGCGAAGACGCGGCGGCGAGTCACGAGCGACGCACCTTGATCATCGCTCCGGCGACCAGGAAGATCACCGCGGCAGCCGGTTGCGCGAACGACCAGAGTGGCCCGGAGAACGGAAACGGGAATAGCGGGTTCCACAGCACCGCTATCGCGGCGAACGCCGGAAGCCACCACCACTGCCTGGCCTGTACGGCGAACCAGCCGACGATGACAGCGAGGATCGCGGTGACGAACAGCACCAGGAGGAACCAGTCTCCGCTCATCAGCGCCGGGGCCAGGAACAGGACGACGGCTGCGAGCAGCCCCGGGGCGAAAGCATTGCGCTGATAGACGGACGGCATGCGTTGCTTGGCCATCATGGTCTCCGCGCCTCCGCGACAGGCTCGGGCTCGTTCGTCGCCGCTTCGGCGCGGCGCGCGGTGGCTGCTCCCCGGTGTGCCCAGAGAACGCTGGCGAGGAGGATCACGCCAGCGCCGAGCGCGACGTCGGCGAGGTTGCCGATGAACCAGGTGCCGTAGGCGAGGAAATCGGTGACGTGCCCGACGCCGAACCCGGGTGGAGAGAACAGCCGGTCGATGAGGTTCCCGATCGCACCGCCGAGGATCAACCCGAGTCCCACAGCCCACCACACGGTGCGAGCTCGGACGACGGCGATCACCAGCAGCACCACGGCAGCCACCCCGACGAGCGTCAGCAGCCCGGTGAAGCCAGCGCCCAGGGAGAGGATCGCACCGGGGTTGAACGCGAGCTGCAGTCCGAGCAGGTCACCCAGCAGGGGGATGCGCTGCTGGGTGCTCAGCCCCGACACCGCCGCCGCCTTGGTGGCCTGGTCGATCACCACGACCACCGCGGCGATCATGCAGGCGACCGCGAGTCGGGTGCCGCTGTTACGAGCCATCGGTCTTCTCCTCCGTCGAGGGCTGTGCCCGGGTCGCTTCTGTCGCGGCGCGGTCGCGGCGGCGGCGTTCCCAGGCCACCATGAGCACCACGATCAGTGCGCCGCCGATGATGACCACGCCGCTGATGACAGCAAGCACGGGAAAGAGCTCTCCCCCGCCGGAGGCCTGACCGCCGTAGCCGTCGTCCGTGGATTCGGCGGTGGAACGGATAGGAGATGGCTCAAGCGCCTGCTTCGTGGCGGTGGGCTCGGGAGTGGGGGCACTCTCGGGAACCGCGGCCGATTCGAGGGTGAGCGAGATCTCCTGCGGCGCCACGCCGATGGTCGCGTCAGCATCGGGGGTGGCCGAGACGATGCTGTCATGTGCGGCCGCGGATGATGCGGTCGAGAGCACCATGCCAGCTGCCAGCAGCAGGCTCACCCCCAGGGCGACGAATGCGACAGGACGACATCTGAGCAGCATCGGGGCGGCCTCGGTGGGCGGGGAGGATGACATGGCGTGGCTTTCAGGGACGGTTGATGATGTGATGGGCGATTGTGGTGGCGTCTCGCCAGACCCCGGTGATGGTGTCCGCACCGCGGCCGCTGTACTGCGGCATACCGGCGACGAACAGTCCCGGGATCCCGGTCCGGGTACGGGCTCCCCGCTCGGCGTGCGCGGCATCCGGCAGCCAGTCATCACCCGGTGCGTAGCCGGTGGCGAAGATCACGGAGTCCGGTGAGAGCTCACTGCCATCAGCGAGCGTCACCACGCCGCCGTCTGCGGCAGTCGCCGCGGGAACGATGGAGACCCCGGCGCGGCGCAGCCGCTCGTAGCTGTCGCCGAACACCGGTTCGGGATGCCGCCTGCGGGTGAGCCACGAGACTGCCTGTCCGGCAGCTGACGGGTAGCTGCCGCTCGGCCGGTGCCCCCGCGGGGTGCGTATAGACAAGGTGATCGTGTGAGAAGTGGTCAGCTCACGTGCCAGCTGCACCCCGCTGTTGCCGCCTCCGACGACGAGCACATGTCCCGGCTCGATCTGGTTTGGGTACAGGTAGTCGCTGCTGTGCATCACGACGCCTGGAACGCTCAGGGTCGCAGCCCACTCCGGCACACGCGGATACGCTGCCGCGGCGGTCGCGCACACGACGTTGCGGGTCTGTACGTCCCCTGCGGTCGTGGACAGCAGCAGAGTGGTTCCGGTGCCGGGACGCTCTACTCCGGTGGCGCGGACCCCCCAGACCGTCTCGACACGAAGTCCCCCCTCGACGAAGGCCAGATAGTCGACGATCTCGTCAGCGCGGGGACGCCGACGCTGATCGCCGGGGAGCCCTCGAGGCGGGATCACGCTATGCCGGGCGTCGCTGAGCAGCTCCATCGAATGCCATCGAGATGCCCAGCTGCGCTGCCCCTTGCGAGCCGCGTCGATCACGACGAAATCCTGCTGCGGGCGCAGGCCCTTGGCATTCAACGCTGCGGCAACTGCCAGTCCGGACTGCCCGGCTCCGACGATGATCACTCGTCGGTGCGACAGGCTCGTCTGCATCACCGACCACCGGAGAGGGCAGCCGCGATTGCGTCTTCGAGGTCGTTCAGCGTCTGCAGCTCGAGCTTCTCCCCGCCGACGAAGAACGTCGGCGTGCTGCCGACCCCCAGAGCGCGTCCCTCGTTGAAATCGAGCTCCACGCGTTCGGTGGTGGCGGGATCGGCAACGGCCGCATCATAGGCGGTCATGTCCAATCCGAGCTGTTCGGCGAAGCCGCGGAACAGCTCGGCACGAGACTCCTGCGCCTCACCCCACTCCGCCTGTGTCTCGAACAGTCGGTGATACATGTCCTCGAATCGGTCCTGCTGTGCGGCCGCCTCCGCGGCGATCGCCGCGTTCTTCGAGTTGAAATGACCGGGCAGCGGGAAGTATCGCACCACGTAGGTGATCTGGCCGGCGTACCTCTCCCGGATATCCTCGACGATCGGGTAGAACGCGCCGCACGCTTCACACTCGAAGTCCAGGAACTCCACCACCGTCACCGCATCCGGACCACCGTCGTCCAGAACGTGCGAGCTCTCTCCCACCACGGAGGTGCCGGTGCTGCTTCCTTCGCCGGGAGGCGGGGTGGGGTTCTGACTGACCAGCGCATAGATGATCGCGACCAGCACCATCACGACGACCACAGCCAGAGTGACCAACGTCGCCTTCACAGGGGTTTTCATTCGAGTACTCCAAACCAAGACACGACACATGACAGAACCCGGGCGTGAGCCCGGGGCGAATCGCCGTCCCGGAAGGACGGCACGCCGAATGTCAGGTTCGGGAGATGCTCAACTGCGTCAGCGAAAGGATGCTCACCCGCGAAATCGTCGACGGGTGGGGAAAGAGCGAGAGTACCCGCGGCCAGATCCCACGATCAGGGAGGACGCGGCTGCGCCACAGCCGGTAAGTCAGCACCGCGAGCACCAGCCCGCACAGCATCCCCAGAACACACAGCGCTGCCCCCATCAGCGCGCTGGCCCCCGAGGATTCGCCAACCACCGTCTGCTGTTCTCTGCCGTCGCGTGCATCGGTGGCGCCGCCACTCAGCGGCTCGACGTGCGGGTCCACGAGTGCGGACATTCCCAGCGGCACCGGCGTGGTGCCATCGGTCTCGAGGTGTCCAGCAGCGGCGATGCCCAACATCAGCAGGAGCGCCAGGCCGAGAGCAGTAACGATCCTCGTTATCAGAAGACGCTCGCTCAGCACGGCTGCGCGCTGAGTTCGAGTCGTCGGGGTCATCACCAAAAGCCTACCGTGGGCACCCATTCTAGGCTATGAACAGGCTCAGACACCGACCAGCTGACGCTCCTTCACCGCCGCGAACTCCTGCCCCCGGCCACGCCGTGCCGAAAGGTCCTGCTCGTGTCGGACGATTGGGCTGCCCGGCGCATCGTCGGCGCGACATACCGGATCCGACTCGGGAGTGGTCGGCCTGGCAACTACTACTGTGGGTTCCCGCTCGAGATGGCATGAACCCCTCGCGATTCCACGGTAGTTGGCAACGGTTTCAGGGCCAGGATTCCACGCGAAATGGCATTTTCCTACAGTTGGTCCGACTCAACTCAGATGCCCGCTTGCGGCAGGCAGATCGACCTAGAGTGTGTTAACGAGTGAGCAGCCGCGCCGTTCAGAGGCGAGGGCGATCGCCGACGGGGCGGCTCACTCTTCTCCTCATCCCGGTGTTGCTCAGCGCGACCGGCGTCCTCGATCTCCGCATTCCTTGGCCGTGGCTCCATGGCGAGTCCGCGGGGGATCGTCCGGTCGAGCACTCACCCCTGAGAGCCCTGTCAAGGTGAGCTGGACCGGGACAGCCGCTGGAGTGCTCTATCTCGCGTGGCTGGCGTCCGCAACCCTGCGCCCCGGCGGCAACGGGCTATTCGAGACACAATCCCACGCGCGCGACTCCCGGTCGAAGCTGTTCCGGATGGGGCTCGTCACCAACCTGCTCAACCCCAAGGCCGCTGTCATGTAACTCGCGATCATCCCGCAGTTCATAGATCACGGGCAGGGAAACACGACCGCTCAGGGATTCGTTCTCGGCGGAGTTCAGATCATCGTCAGGATGATCGTCAACTCCCTCATCGTGCTGGGCGCCGGCACAATCTCCGGATTCGTGTCGACGCGACTCACATGGATCCGGCACCCCGCTCGGCGCAGTGGCGGTCACGCTGGCCAGAGAGGTCCCGCAATGCATCTCGCCCCTGAACCGGGCGATCATGCTGCAGGACCTCCGTGAGACGCCGCTCGGATAGACCGTCCTCCGGAAGCTCGACGAGTACGAATGACCCTTTCTGATGGGATCGAGCAGGACTGTTGTTCTGCACAGACTCTGCTAGGTAGAGTGGGATTCCATCCGACGGAACCCGCCGTCGGTGAACAAAGGA
>NZ_JBNVBV010000008.1:0-117322 GCF_052274505.1 Microbacterium sp. F2 | reverse complement strand
TCTATTCTTCCTGATCAGAGGGGCATTTCTACGTCACGACGCTCGCTCAACGCCCCGTCCATCGGTGGATCGAGGCTAAGACCACCTCGACGACACGGGCCCCGAGGCAGCGCCCGGAACGTCGCGCCTGGCAGCGGCTGCCGCCTCCTTGCCGCTAATGTGATGCCGTGCGAAAGCTGATGGCGGCTGTTGCTGCGACGACCGGTCTCGTTTCATGCTCTTCACGGGAGCACCCGCGACAGCCAACGGCGGCTCTGGCCCGCTCGACGGCCTCGACTACGTGTCGCTCGGCGACTCGTACCAGGCAGGGTACGGCCTCAACCCGTTCAGCAACACGAGTCCATTCGCAGGCGACCCGAACGGCTGCTACCAGGCTGACGGCAACTACGCGCACATCCTTGCCGCGTCGTTCGGCCTGACGATCAACGACCAGACGTGCTCTGGTGCGATCACGGCGAACATCGGCTACGGGCCGGCCACCGTTTCACCCACCGATCCGAATGTCATCCTGCCGACCCTTCCCGACGTTTCCACACTGCAGGTGACCCTGTCGGGAATGACCGCGCCGCAGTTGCAATCCGCAGGACTCAGCGCTGACACCGACGTCGTCACCGTCGGGATCGGCGGCAACGACCTCGGCTTCTCCTCAATCGCGACAGCGTGTATGCGCCTGTCCGTCAACTCCGACCCTCTCTACCTCGCCGACAAAGTCGGTGCGTTCGACAACTGCAAGGACTACTTCGGCGACCCGGTCAACTACCCGTCCGCATACCTAGCGGGCCGTATCACCGACGCCGTTGCGCCACGCCTCGCGACGACATTCGCTGAGATCCGCGCTGTGGCACCCAAGGCGCAGGTCTTCGTCGTCGGCTACCCGCAGGTGGCTCCTAACAACGCGACCGACGCCTGTTTCACCGATCCGTTGACCCCGAACTCGGTGCCCTACAACGGTGTCGACCTGCAGTTCCTGCACGACATCGAGCAGCAGCTCGACGACGCCATCGAGACTGCGGCGACCAATGCGAACTTCACCTTCATTCCCACATGGGACCAAACAGCGGGCAACACCCTGTGCACCCCCGACCCATGGATCAACGGCATCACGCTCTACCTCAACAGCCAGTCGACCTGTGATCCGGACTACCTGCCCGCCGACGGCAACACCGATATCTGCGTGAAGATCGGCGCCCTGCACCCGGACGAGGGCGGTGTGCTCGAGATCGCGAACATCGTGCAGCAGGCGATCTCCACCACGATGGCGGTGACAGCCAGTGCGAGCGATGTGAGCCAAGGAGGCCAGGTCACGCTCTCGGGCGGCGGATTCGCCCCGAACGAGACCGTGAAGATCGAGCTGCACTCGACCCCGGTGGTTCTCGCGTCGATCCCGGCCACCGGATCGGGGACCTTCTCGACGACCCTGACGATTCCGGCGAGTACAATCCCCGGCGCCCACACTCTCGTCGCGACAGGTCTCACCTCGGGACGCTCGTTCTCGACACCGATCACGATCACAGCATCGGGCTCATCGAGCGGCGGCGGAGCGTCAGTCCTCGCCGAAGGCGGGATGGACACGGGTGCGCTGCAGCTGGTGGGAATCGCAGCGCTCCTCGGTACGACGCTCGTCGCCGGTGGCGCCGCGCTGATGCTGCGTCGCAGCCGCATCGCGAGCACGCGGCGCTGACGTCAGCATCCGTGGCCGCCGGCGCTGGCGGGGCGGATGCCGTTAGCGGCGCGGACGGGCGAGCACGATCGCGATTGCCACGCAGAGCGCCGTGCTTGCGGCGACCAGTACCGCCCCGAGCGGTCCGATGCCCTCGCGCAGGATGAAGACGAGATTCAGCGCCAGACTGATCGCACCCGCCAGAGCAGGCACCCACGCGCGCCGCGCAGAGGGCACGAAGAACACAGCGAGCGCGGCCGCCAAAACCACGAAGTTGCCCGAGATGCGCAACGGCTCGACCTGATCGATCGCGACATGCAGAACGATGTCGAACACGGTCATCACGGTGAGAATTGCGGAAAGCACCAGCACAGAACGGGGTCGGGTTCGCACATCTGAGTCTCTCATCGCGGGTCACCTGCCCGCCGCCGAGACCCTGGCCGCGTGCGAGCGTTCACCGTGAACCAGGAGAGGACGGATGCCATGAAACTGGCGATCGTTGGCCTCGTACTGCTCCTGGCCGCCGCAACCGCGATCGCGACAGACCGTGCCCGCCCCGATGACGCGATGGTCGTCGCGGAACGCGTATGGCCCATCCTTCTGTTCGTTGTCGCGGTGACGATCGTTGCCGAACTCGCAGCGGCAGCCGGTGTCTTCGACGCCGCGGCACACCGGCTGTCACGCCTCGGCAAGGGACGAACTGCTGCACTGTGGGCGATGGTCGTCATCCTCGCCGTCGCGGCCACCGCGTTCCTGTCTCTCGACACCACCGCGGTGCTTCTCACCCCGGTCATCGTCGCGGTCGTGCGGGCACGGCGCCTCGACCCGCTCCCGTTCGTGTTCGCAACCGTCTGGCTCGCGAACACGGCTTCCCTCGTGCTGCCGGTCTCGAACCTCACCAACCTGCTCGCTGCCGACCTGCTGCACCTCAGTCCGTGGGAGTTCATCGCCCTCCTCGGCCCGTCGGCTGGGATCGCCATCGTGGCGACGGTCGGCGTTCTGGTGCTGTTCTTCCATCGACGTCTCCGCGGAACATATCCGTCGATAGCAGCACCGGAGGCAGCCGATCCGGTCCTGCTTCGCATCGCAGCGATCGTTGTCGTGGTGCTGTTGCCGCTTCTCGTGTCAGGGATGCCTCCCTGGATCCCCGCGTCCGCGGCGGCGCTTGTTCTGCTCGGCGTCTTCGCCTGGCGGCATCCGCGGGCTGTGAGGTGGCGCCTCGTCCCCTTCTCGCTCGTGATCTTCGCGGCCGGGCTCTTTTTCGCTGTCGGCATTCTCGAGACGCTGGGTTCCGGCGCCCTGATCGGCTCGATCGCGGGCTCCGGCACCGACCTTCTATCGCTGTGGCGCCTCACCGGAACCGGACTCGTTTCGGCCAACCTCATCAACAACCTGCCGGCCTATCTGCTCGTCGAACCGGTCGCCGGCCCCCCCGAGCGTCTCGCGGCTCTGCTGATCGGCGTCAACGCGGGTTCACTCATCACGCCGTGGGCATCGCTTGCAAGCCTGTTGTGGCACCAACGACTACAAGCCGATGGTGTCGAGGTCAGCTGGACCCGATTCGTGCTCATGGGCCTGCTCGCTGCGCCGGTCGTCTCGCTGGCAGCTGTCATCCCTCTCGTGCGCTGACCCATCTGACGGCGTCAGTCGCATCCGTCTCGCCTACGGCAAGAGATTTGGGATCGCGAGTTCACGCGCCTGATCCCACGGCTCGGTCCACCCCAGACGATCGAACAGTCCGTCCAGGAGCATCGCAGTGAAGCCCCAGACCAGGTGCTCACCAGTCTCGGTGCTCACCTGGAACGCGGGGGCGCGGTGCGTGCGTGGGCCACGATCGATGACGGTGCATCCGCGGTTCGCAGGGTTGAGCAGGTCCGCAACCGGCGCCCGGAAGACCGCCGACGACTCGCCCACATCGACAGCTCGCACGGGCGACGGCTCACGCCACCACGCGAGGACCGGCGTGACGCGATGCGACGAGTACGGCAACGGCACCTCAGCGAGAGTGCCCAGAACATCGACGCCGTCGGGGTTCACACCGGTCTCTTCCTGAGCCTCGCGCAGGGCCGCGGCGACGGGACCGGAATCATCGGGCTCGAGCCTGCCCCCGGGAAAGGCGACCTGTCCCGCGTGCGAACGCAGCGTCGTCGCCCGGGCCAGCAGAAGCACGTCGAGGTCGCGGGATACAGCTGCAGCACTCGCGCGGTGAGCGCTCGGCGCGTCATCCAGCACACCGAACAGGATGAGGACCGCAGCCCGCCTTGCGTCAGGGTCCTTCGGGAAACCGAGGAGCGCCGCCAGACTGTCGCGGGGCCCCACAGCCGGATCTGTCGACACGAGATCGAGCAGCTGCCGACGGGCGCCGTGATGGTCAGCGAACGCCGCCGCGTCACCGGAGTCGCCTGTCATCCGTCCAGGCTACGACGGGCAGGCCCGTGGAACACCCGACAGATGGCGGCTGTCACCAACGCGCACACTCAGGACTGCGAGCTGGTCGAGCTCCACCCGGAGAGTCGGCGCTGCTCGAAGGCATCGATCAGGATGTCGAGGGCGAAGCCGAACTCGGCATCCGCATCGCACTGCCCCGCCGCGCCCGGTGCTGTCATCGCCATGCGCACGATGTGGGGAAACGATGCCGCGAAGGACGCCAGCGCGGCATCCTCGGACACGAGCTCGCCTCCCGATTCCGCCGCAGCCTCGGATGCCGAGGGCGTCGGAAGCACGTCGTGCGTAAACCCCCACATGCGGGTGCTGAGCGTGTGCATGGCGTGATGGACGAGATCCGCCGACAGGCCCCCACGGAACATGATCCCCATGAGCCGGTCCATGTACGCGAGCACAACCGGGGAGGCGAGGGGGCGTGTCTGAATCGCCTCGAACGACCACGGATGAGACATCATCGTCGCCCGCGCAGCAAGAATCTGCTCACGCAGTACGTCGCGCCAATCAGCGCTCGAGTCGGCATCGTTCGTACCGGATAGAGCGCAAGACGGGTCATGCTCTGCGAGCTCCGGCGCCATCTGGATGACGAGCCGATCGAACATGAGGTCGATCAGCTTCTCGCGATTGTCGACGTGCTTGTAGAGCGCCATCGGTGTCACCTCAAGCGCCTGTGCGAGGCGCCGCATCGTCATCGCCTCGAGCCCTACGTCGTCTGCCAGCTCGACAGCAGCCGCCGTCACACTCTGCGTCGTGAGCGCGCCACGGGAACTCGCCGCTGTCACGATGCCCCCCGCAGTCGCGAAGATTCACTGCGGATTCGCGAGGAACTTGACATGTATACAGCGTACACCTACAGTCGTCGACAGCGCGGTATACCGCGTATACCACTCGAAGAAACGAGACTGCAATGCCCCGAATCCGTACCCTCGCCCTCTGGGCGGGCTCTCTGTATCTCGTGACCCATGTCACCTCCGTCGCCGCAGCATTCGCCTACGCCGAGGGCATTGCCGAGTCTTCGGCGGGGCTGCTGCGCACCGGGATCACACTCGAGCTGATCCTCGCGATCGCATGCGTCGCCAATGGCACCGTGCTGCTGGCCGCCCTGCGTCCTTCCGGCCCGGCCGCTGCCTACACCTTCGCCGGCCTGCGCACGCTCGAAGGCGCGATCATCGGCGCCGGCATCCTCCCGATGCTCACGCTCGTCTTCATCCTCTCCGGCTCGGTCCCGGGGGCCGACATTGCGATCGCTCCCTCTCCCGACACGACGATCGCCGCCAGCCTGGTGGGGATACACGCCGCGTCGTTCCTCATCGGGCAGGGCCTCGTGATCGGGGTCAACACCCTCGTGCTGTCGTGGCTCCTATGGCGCTCACGCGCCGTCGTGCGCGGAATCCCGATACTCGGCGCCGTCGGCGCGACCCTCGTCTTGGCATCCGACGTTGCACAGCTGTTCGGGATCATCGACCAGACGAACGTGCTCGCTGGCCTTGCTGCGGCACCGATCTTCGCCTTCGAGCTGTGGTTCGCCGGCTATCTGCTGTTCGTCGGATTCCGTCCGAGCGTCGAGCGTGAACCGTTGGGCTAGGAAGACAGATCCCGGTCGACCATGTCATCAGCGTGCTCGGCAACCCAGTCCATGAGCGGGCCGAGACGAAGCATCAGGTCACGGCCGAGCTCCGTGAGCGAGTACTCGACCCGCGGAGGCACCTCAGGGTACGAGGTGCGCTGGACAAGGCCATCTCCCTCGAGGGTCTTGAGCGTTGCCGCAAGCATCTTCTCGCTGATGCCGTCGATGCTGCGGCGCAGCTCACCCCACCGCGCTGTGCCGTTGCCAAGCGTCAGCAACACGAGGATGCCCCATTTCGACATCACGTGGTCGAGCACGACCCGTGTGGGACAGGCCGCAGAGAAAGCTCGTTCCCGAACGTCGCGTATTTCCGCAAGACTTACTGACACGTGGGTACCTTACGAAAAGGTGGGTACCGTACGCAAGGAATGCGCGATTTCGAATCCAGGTTTCTGCTCACGAGCGCCGAAGCGGCGTCACGACCGAAAGGATTCACCATGGCCATTCTCGTTACGGGCGCCTCCGGCCACCTCGGCGGCCACGTCGTCACCGCACTCCTCGAGCGCGGCGTTGCGGCATCCGACATCGTCGCCGGCGTGCGCACGCCCGACAAGGCAGCTCCTCTGGTCGACCTCGGCGTGCGCATCGCGCAGCTGAACTACGCCGAACCAGCCACGATCGATGCCGCCCTCCAGGGCGTTGATCGCATCCTGCTGATCTCGGGTTCCGAGGTTGGAACCCGGCTCGCAGGTCACCTCAACGTCATCGAAGCGGCGAAGAAGGCCGGCGTCGAGAAGTTCGTGTACACGAGTGCGCCGAAGGCGACATCCGCGGACTACGCGCTCGGCGCCGAACACCGCGCGACGGAGGAGGCGATCGCTGCCGCGGGCCTTCCCGCCGTCATCCTGCGCAACAACTGGTACCACGAGAACTACACGCAGGACGTCCTCGGAGCGGCCGCGTCCGGCGTCATTGCCGCAGCGGCTGGCGAGGGGCGCGTTGCCAGCGCGAGCCGCCGCGACTACGCGGAGGCTGCCGCTGTCGTTCTCACTGAGGACGGGCACGTCGGTCGGGTCTACGAGCTCGCGGGCGACGTGGCATGGACCTACGACGAGCTCGCTGTGACGGCCGGTGAGCTTCTGGGCCGGGACGTGACGTACGTCTCGCAGTCAGCTGCCGACAAGCAGGCACAGCTCGAGCAGTTCGGTCTTCCCACCGAGGTCGCCCAGTTCGTCGTGGGAATCGACCTCGCGATCGCCGACGGGGTTCTCGCCGATACCGATGGAACGCTCGCGCGCCTCATCGGGCGGCCGACGACGCCGCTCATCGAGGGCCTTCGCACGGCGCTCGCCGAGGCGCAGCCGGCCGCGTGAGGCGACGCGGGTCCGGCACTTTCCTGCCGGACCCGCGTCGTCACGCGATCTCTCGCACCGGCTGACGAAGAATCGTCTTCAGCTTCTCGGGAGAGACGCGGCGCGGATCGCTGAGGTAGATCTCGTGGTGCGGCCCGTTGAATGTCAGACCCTGCGACGGCATGAGCTCGGCGTGCAGTCGATGCAGCGTCGGGGTTTCCGCGTCGTACGACCCCACGTGAAGAATCTGGAGCGACAGACCCTCCTCGATCGTGACCGCACTCACCCGGCCGATCGGAAGCTCCGGCTTCCTGCGTGCCGCCGTCTCGAGTGCGGCACGGATGTCGGCATCCGCCACCGCCGGCGGCAACGGGATCAGCATCGTCCAGTCCCACGCGTCCTTGCGGCGGTCCTCAAAGCTCGACGGGTCATCGCTTGACCACAGCCCCTCAAGCGGGCCGACGACGACATCGTCACCCGTGCGGCCCCGGAAGGCGAACTTGACGGCATAACCCGACGCGTAGAGGGCGCTCACGGCATCCGTGTACGCGGGTGACGTGTTGGGGTCGCCGTGACCGTCGATCGCGAGGTAGGTCATCGGCGGAACCGTCACGCGCGTGAAGTCCTGCCTCCCGGGCGCGTAGAGGTCTTTCCGATCCTTCTTGAGGTCGTACTTCACGCGCTCTCCCCCACGGCCGCGGTCGACCGCGCGGCAGCACGGCGGACCACGAGTGCCCCAACGAACCCGAGCAGGAGGAACACCGTCGCCACCAGCAGCGACCAGCGGGTGGCATCCGCGAAGCCGTTCGACAGTGCCGTCACTGCCGCCGCGGTCTGGTCACCGAGCGGGCTGCTCGCGCCCTCGACGCGCAACTGACTGATCGTCGTCCCCGCGGACTGCCGTGTGGTGTCGGCGAGCTGGGTGGCGGTCGGCCCGGTAATGCCAGCATCCGTCAACGCGGCCGGCAGCGTGAGCGCGAGGGCAACCGCCAGCGCCGCTCCCGCGAACGCGGTTCCGAGGGCCGACCCCACCTGCCGCACGGTGCTCTGGGTGGCAGATCCCTGACCTGAGACGTCAACCGGCACATCCTGCAACACCGTGCCGGTCAATTGTGCGGATGCCAGCCCCAGGCCCAGGCCGTAAACGACCAGCGGGATCGCGACAATCCACCCCGAGCTGTCACCGGTGATCAGCAGCGCCAGCACAGCGACGCCGGCTACCTCGAGCGCGAGTCCGATCAGCACCGTCCCGGGCGAGCCGAAACGCGCCGCGAGGTGACGCGCCGAGGCGCCCGAGAAGAAGGCGCCGAGCGCCATGGCGGCAAGGACCAGGCCCGCACCCATGACATCCAACCCGAGCGCGTTCACGAGGTAGAGAGGCAGGACGAAGATGATCGCGAACTCCCCCACCGCGACCATGGCTGCCGTGACGTTGCCCCAGGTGAAGGTCGGCAGGCGGAAGAGGTTCAGATCCAGGATCGCCGACCGTCGTACCTTCTCGCGGTGACGCTCCCACAGCACGAACAGCACGAGAGCCACGACCGCCACGGCGAACGCGATGGGGACCACCGACACCGGAGCGTCCGCCGGCCACTGCCACCCGAAGATCGAGAACTCGCCCGTCGGTGCCCACCAGCCCAGCTGGGGCCCTTCGATCACGGCGAAGACCAGTGCGCCGAAGCCGATGGCGCTCAGAAGCGCACCGTCGACATCGGCTCCCGGTCGACCCTTCGCGCCCTTGGTCTCGGGGACCGTCAGCAGCCCCGCAATGAAGACTGCCGCACCGAGGGGGATGTTCACGAGGAAGATCCAGTGCCACGAGGCCCACTGGGTGAGAGCGCCACCGGCCAGCGGGCCGATGGCTGCAGCTCCCGAGATCACTGCACCCCACACGCCGAAGGCCGCGCCGCGGTACTTACCGCGGAACACCGCGTTCACGGTCGACAGCGTCGAGGGCATGATCAGCGCCGCGCCGATCGCTTGCACAGCGCGCGCCGCGATCAACGGGCCCGCAGCATCCGCCATCGCCGCCAGGATGCTGCCGCCGACGAAGACGACGAGACCCACCTGGAACAGGAGCTTGCGTCCCCACCTGTCGGCGAGCTTGCCCGTCGAGAGCAGGAGCGCTGCCAGCAGAACCGCATAGAGGCTGTTGACCCACTGCGCGTCGGTGAGGTCCAGGCCGATGTCGGCGATGATGACCGGAAGCGCGACGCCGACGATCGTGCCATCGAGCACGATCAGGCCGAGCCCCGTCGACAGGACCGCGAGGGCCAGCCATTCGCGGCGGGTGGGTGGTGTCACGCGAAGATCGGTGCTGGTGCTCACGATCCGAGCCTGGCACAGCGGACGCACCCCGACAACGCGCGCCCGGCGATCGATGGGCACCTGTTCCGACCTACCGAGATACAGCGGTTTCGGGCCGTGCCGTACGATCCGGGGACCTGACGGTTACCCCTGGGCACGTCGTTGTGGGTCGAGAAACATAACACCCGCCGGATGCCCCACGCAAGCATCCGTGATCACGGGTTCACGCCCCTGCATGACGCCCGGTACGCGAAGGACAACTCAGCTGAACGGCGGGACCTCGACAGGGGCGGCGAGACCGATGAAGGCGACGATCTGGTGCCCACCAGGGTTCGTCTGCAGAGGGACGGTCTCCCAGTTGTTGGCGATCCAGAGGTTGCCCGACGGGTCCACGATCAGGCCCGTGTTGCGGACGAGTCCGTCGAAAGCGTAGCCGGCGTCCGGTGAGATCGGGTCACCCGTCGACAGGTCACCGGGGCATGTCTCGGGAGAGGTGCCGCAGAACGCTGATACCCGCTGATCGGAGAAGTTCCCGACAAAGACGTTGCCGTTGCCGTCGGTTGCGATGCCCCACGGCCGGGTGATCCCGCCGCCGGTGAACGGGCCGGAGACCGTCTGCCCGTCGGCGTCGATCAGCGCGATCGACCCCGCCGGTCCCGACGAGATCGGGCGGGTCGGGCACGGGAGGGTTGTGGAACCGGAGTTGGCGACCCACACGTTGCCCTCCGGGTCGGCAGCCACACCCATCGGCAACACGAACTCGTCGCCCGAGAGCGCAGCACCCCCCACAAGGGTCCCGTCATAGTTGAAGACCGCCACCGAGCTGCTCGCGATACCGCTCACGACAACGTGCGTACCCGTGTCGACCACACCGAACGCCTGGTCAAGGCCGGCATCGAGCGTCATCGCCTTCTCGGGGTCGCCACCGGGATACACGGTGACAGTGCCCGTCTGGCAGTTCGCGTTCCAGACATCGCCGGCGGCCGTGATGTCCATGCCCTGCGGCCACGCGAGGTCGCCCGCGGTGAATCCGGTGCCAGCCGGCGAGAGGGGCTCCCCCTCGATCGAGAAGAGCGACACGCTGTTGTGTGTCGGCTGCTCGGTGCATCCTTCACCGGCGAACCCGAAGTTGCTCACCCACAGCTGCCCGGACGGGTCGAACGCGATGCCGAATCCCGAACCGCTCAGGCCGCCTCCCGTGTACTTGCCGACCATCTCGCCGTTGGGTGCGAACTTCATCAGCAGATCACTGCCACAGGTCGGATCCTGCGGGTCGGCGCCGTACTCGTAGTTGTTGTTGACCCAGATGTTGCCGTCGGGGTCGATGGCGAAGTTGCCCGGGCCGTCGAGGGTCTGCCCGTCGCCGTCGAAGCGCAGCGCGAGAGTCCAGGCCGCTGGGGCTGCCATCAGGCCCGGCCGGTCGCCGGCCACGGTCAGCGACAGGTCGTACAGCTCAGAGGGTGCAGCGCTCGGGTCCCGGGCGATCTGCGCGAACGCGCGGAACGTGTCAACGGGCCGATCGTCGGACCGCGCGCTCGCGGCATCCACGAGAACCCGGCACGCGTCGGTATCGAGCACGCACGCACTGAGGATGTTGGTGAGCGAGGTGAACGTCGGCAGTGCCTCGGTCTGCGTGCCGTTGGGTGCCGATGTGAGCACGGCGCCATAGTCGCCAGTCTGCGCATCCACGAGGTTTGCGTACATCGACGCGGCATTCGGCAGACCCGGAGAAGAGCCTTCGACCCCCTCCGGCCCGGTGAACTGGGCAAGGGCGTAGCCCGCTGCGACAGTCGTTCGCTCGTTGAGGACGACCGCCGTGGCATCCGTGGGGATGATGGCTGCGAAGGTTGCGGTCATCGTCGTGTCGTCACCGCCAGGGGCGGTCGCGAGCAGGTAGACGAGATCGTCGTCCCGCGAGACAGAACCGAGGTCGACGACGAAGTCCCCGTCACGGTCGGATGACGTGGAACCGATCTGCGCCGCCGGCTCGCCCTCCGTACCGGCTGACCAGACCGACACATCCCACCCGGACACGGGTGCGCCGTCGACGACCGGAACAACCGAACCGCTCACCGCGGAGTCCTCAGCGTCACCGTCAGCGGTCGCCCAGCACCCAGCCAGGGCGAACACGGATGCCGTCACGACCGCGACGGCGCCGAGGAGACGTCTTCCCGGGGTGTTGGTGCGCACTCTGTCGTCGGACCCAATCGGGTGGGGCTGGTTTTGGCGCACAACGTTCCGCATCGAGTTCACTCCGTCAGGTGTCTGGATCCCGTCATCGGGTCGGTTCCACGGGGCAGATTAGCAGCGCCCGACGTTCGACGCGGGCGCCAGTCGGATCGAGATTCGGTCACGAAATCCTCTGTGCTTTCTGTGACCACGTCCCCTGGGTGTCCGCGTATCAAGCAGGAATCAAGAAGCGCGGAGCTGCCCGATCCCCGTATGTTCGGTGTCACCGGCACCAGAAGGGAACCACGATGGCCGCCAAGCGTGACACCTCAGCGGCTGGCTTCAGCGACGCCGAACGCGACGCAATGAAGCAGCGCGCAGCGGAACTGCGCGAGCAGGCGGCGGGCGGAACGGGCTCGGCCAAAAAGAAGAAGGAAGCACAGGCGTGCGTCGATGCCATCGCCGCACTCACGGGGACAGACAAGGCCGTCGCCGAGCTGCTCCACCGGATCGTTCAGGATGAGGCTCCCCACCTCGACCCGAAGACCTGGTACGGATTCCCCTCGTACGCGCGCGACGGGAAGGTCGTCGTGTTCTACCAGCCAGCGTCGAAGTTCGACACGCGCTACGGCAGCATCGGATTCAACGAGGATGCTCTGCTCGATGACGGCGCGATGTGGGCGACGGCCTTTGCCGTTGTCGAGGTGACCGACGAGGTGGAAGCCGCCCTGCGGGATCTCGTGCACCGCGCCGCCGGCTGACGCGCGCGTTTCGCCGCGCCGCCGCGGTAGGAGGGCACTACGGTCAATGCCATGGCCGCCCCACGCACCCGCCGTGCCCGTGTTGCACGGCGCCGCGCCAGGCGTGTGGCCGCATCGGGTAGTGACCTCACCGAACGCGAATGGGTACTGATCCGCGATGCGTGGGGACGGTGCGCGTACTGCGGACGCGCGGGTCTTGCCCTCCAGAAGGATTGCGTGCTTCCGATTTCGCGCGGCGGCCGCTACACCATAGACAACGTGGTTCCGGCCTGCGGCAGCTGTAACGCAAGCAAGTGCAACGCAGAGGTCACGAGCTGGATGCGACGACGACGGCTCGACGAACCGGCGTTCCTTCTAGCCTGGGCTCTCATTCTGCGCGAGCTTCGCGAGCGGCACGAGCCGCGCGACGCTGACGCCACCACTGCCAGAACCGGTCCAGCATCCGCTTGACCCAGCCAGACAGCCGGCGTGCCCAATGGAACTCGGTGCCGAGCACCGCGAGCCCAAGAAACACGATCAGCCATCCCGGCCCCGGCAGCGGAACCAGGACGAGGCCGCCGAGGGTCATGACTGCCCCGACGAGAGCGACGCCGACACGGTAGGCGATCTCGATACGCCGATGCCGCGCGACCCAGCCGCGCGCCCGGCGCAGCATCCGCCTGATCGGGCGGTCCGCGCGCTCAGCGTCAGCGATCTCGGCACGGATCTCGCGCTCGAGCGAGCCGGACGGTGCGGAGTGGGAGCTGGGAGACACAGCCTCGGGGCCTGTCGAGGACATGCCCGGACGCTAACACGCGCGGCGGCAAGATCGCTGTGAAACCAGCCGCTGCAGCGCTTGACCTTGTCACTGTGACAAGCTTTTGGATGGGTGCAGGAGGTGTCTTATGAGCACGCAATCCCCGAGCATCGACCACCTGGACCTGCTGCTGCGGAATACGTCGGCGCCGACACGGATGCAGGCGGCGCTGACGGCTGGCACGCATCCCGACCCGGGCTTCGTCGAACTTCTGATCGGTCGGTGCGCGATCGAGCCCGACTTCAGTGTGCGCGACACCCTGACCTGGGCGATCACGCGTCACGACAGTGCGCAGACGGTGCCGCGGCTTCTCGTCGAGGCGCGCAGCGCGAACCCTCAGGCTCGCAGTCAGGCGCTGCACACCCTGTCGAAGGTGGGCGCGGCAGACGGATGGCAGGCGATCACACCGGAGGTGCTCGGCGACCCAGATGACGAGGTCGCGCGGTCAGCCTGGCGCGCGGCGGCCGTCCTCGTCCCGGCCGGACTCGAGCCCGAGCTCGCCGACGCGCTCACCGGTCAGCTCGGTCGAGGCGACATGGAGGTGCAGCGCAGTCTCAGCCGCGCCATCGTGGCCCTGGGCGACGCGGGATCGGCCGCGGTCGATCGGATTCTTGCGGGTAAGCCCAGCGAGGCAGCCCGGATGCATGCCCTCGCGACCCAGCGGCTGCTCGCCGACCCGGACGAGGGCTTCGAAGCAGCCGTGTTCGCGGCGAAGCGTGTCGTTTCGCTGCGCAACGCGCCAACGGTCGCCGGCGGCTCGGCGGCGGGAACGGTCGAATGAGAATCGGCGAGCTCTCCCGGCTGTCGGGGGTGAGCGCACGGATGCTGCGGCACTACGACCGCATCGGCCTGGTGCAACCGAGCGAGCGCACCAGCGCGGGGTACCGAGACTACGGCGATGACGATCTGCGTCGCTTGCTGCAGGTCGAGGCTCTGCGCTCGCTCGGACTGCCGCTCCGTGAGGTCGGGCACGCTCTGGCCGATGCCGATGCGGCGCCGTCCGACATCCTGGATCGCGTCATCGCGAGAACCGTTGAGACGATCACCCGGGAGCAAGAACTGCTCGGGCGACTCCGTCGGCTGCGGGAGCAACAACCCGAGGACTGGACCGACGTCCTGCACACGGTCGCGCTGCTGCAGCGGCTGGGATCAGACGATGCCTCTCACCGACAACGCGCAGCGCTCGCACACCCCACGCAGCCGATGGCAGCGGCACTCACCGACGCGGTGCTCGCCGAAAATGACCCGAACGTCGCCGGCGCGCTGCAGTGGGCGCTCGCGCGAACGGCCGACGAGACCGTCGTCGCAACGCTGCGCAGCGCGTTCGATTCACCCGATGGCGCGGTCCGACAGCGAGCGATCACGACGCTCGCGAAGATCGCGTCGCCAGCGCGGACGGATGTCGTTTCTGTCCTGCTCGACGCTCTCGCCCACGCCGATCCGGTCGTCCGCAGCGCTGCTGCGCTGAGCCTCGGTCCACGCGGCGTGCCGGAGGCGGCAGACGAACTCATCGCGATGATTGTGCGGGGCACGAGCGATGTCGAGGCAGCCGAATCGCTCGGGTACATCGCACGCTCCCATCCGGGCGAGATCGAGCGGAGACTGGATGCCGCGCTGACGCCCCGCGCCGACGCCGATGCCCGACTTCGGCTGACCCAGGCTCTCGGCGAGATCGAGAGCGACGAGGCAACCGGCATTCTCGAGCGCCTGATCCACGATCCTGACCGTCGCGTTCAGATGACTGCCCAGTACCTGACCGGCATGCGCAGCCACTGACCGCGCAGCCGGAAGGGCGCGCAGCGCTACTGTGGGCGCTGAGACCGCGCGAGGATCGCCGCGGGAAAGGATGCCGCCCGCCCGTGGTCGATTCACTCCCCCGTTCTCGGCTCGCGATCGCCGTACTCCTCGCCGTGCTGGCGGGTTACATCGACGGCGTCGCGTTCATCTATCTGGGCGGCTATTTCGTGTCGTTCATGAGCGGCAACACGACCCAGTCCGGCGTCGAGCTTGCCGGGGGCGATCTTGCGGCCGCAGGTTTCGGTTTCGCCGTGATCGTCGCCTTCGTCGTCGGGGTCATGGCCGGGACGGTGGTCCGAACACCGCGGCGCGACCGGGGATGGATTGTTCTGCTCGGCGTGGCAGTGCTGGTCGCGGTCGGTGCGGCTGTGGCATCCGCTCCCCCGATCGAGGCCAACGCGGTGACTGGCGCGGCGCTGCTGGCCGTCACGCCCACCGCGCTCTGCCTCTCGCTCGCGATGGGAGCCGTGAACACCGTCTTCAGTGGCAGCGGCGGGCCTTCTTTCGGCATCACCTATATGACCGGCGCGCTCGTGAAGATCGGCGAAGGAATCGTCGGTGCACTGCGCGGCGGCGACCGCACCGGATGGCTGCGCTACCTTGCACTCTGGCTCGCCATCGCAGTGGGCGCGGTCTGCGGCGCGGCCGTCTATGCAGTGACCGGAACGGCAGCGCTCTGGTACGGCGCATTGTTCGCGGGAGTCGTCGCCGCTGTCAGTTCCACAGTGAGAGCTTCTCGGGGTTCAAGACCAGCCTGACCTCGCGCACACTCCCCTCGCCCACCTCGAGCGTCACGACCCCGATGATCCGCGCATCCAACCACATGACGAAGCCGAGTCCGTCGGGCGTCTGCTGAGGTCGCAGCTGAACCTCGGGGCGCTTGCTCGCGGTACCCAGGAGGAAGCGAGCAACGCGGTCGGCGCCCACGACCGGCCTGCGGGCAGCGCTGACATGACCGCCGCCGTCCGAGCGCAGCACGACCTCCGGGTCGAGCACGGCCACCAGCTCATCGAGGCGACCCGACTGGGCGGCCACCGCGAAAGCCCAGACCACCCTGTCGTGTTCCTCCCGTGAGACGCGACGCGCCCCGGCGCTCTGTACCCGACGGCGAGCGGATGCCGCGAGCTGGCGACACGCGGCATCCGTTCGCCCGACCACCTCAGCGACCTCGCCGAAGGGCACCGCGAAGACCTCGTGCAGCACGAACACGACACGCTCCGCCGGCGTCATCGACTCCAGCACCGTCAGCAGCGCACTGGAGACCGAGTCGTCGAGACTCACGCGGTCAAGCGGGTCTAGGCCATCGGATTCCTGCGGAGCAGCGAACGCCGAGACCGGCACCGGCTCCGGGAGCCACTCCCCGACGTAGCTCTCGCGCCGCGCCCGCGCGCTCCCGAGCATGTCCAGGCAGATTCTGCTCGCCGCCCGAGTGAGCCAGGCGCGCGGTGACACGATCGACGCCCGCTCCTGGTCGCTGAGGCGATACCAGCGCACTTGTCTCTTGCACGGCATCCTCGGCCTCGGCGACGGTGCCCAGCATCCGGAACGCGAGCGATACGAGGTGCCGACGTTCGGCGATCGCCTCGTCGTCGAGAGTCTCATCGGTCATCGGTTCTCCCGGAGCCACCGTACTGAGCAAGCCAGTCATCGAACGTCTGCGACCCGAGGCGGGCGCCCGGCCCAGGCAACAGTCCGCCAGTCGCCATCGCGGCACCCAGCGCACCGGGGAGCCGCACCTCGAGCACCCGCTCCGGCGATCCGGTCTTGCGCAGGTAGCTGCGGGCGAGGTCTGCCATCCGTTCTTCGCGCGGGCCCGCGAGGTCGGGCGCGTGGCCGTGTGCGCCGCTTTCGACGATCTGAATCAGCGCAGCGGCAACCTCGGCCGCGGCCACGGGTTGTGACCGCATCCGCGGCACGAGGTGCGCGCCGAGGACCTTCGCCTGCGCGAGCACCTGGACGGCGAACTCATGGAACTGCGTCGCCCGCAGAATCGACCAGTGCCCGGCGGATGCCGCCACCCGCTGCTCCTGCAGGAACTTGCCCGCGTAGTAGCCGTGGGGAGCCTGCGCCGCACCCACGATCGACAGCGCGACGTGGTGAACGTCGGCGCCGCGGGCAGCCGCGAGCAGGTTCTCAGTCACCGCCCCGAAGAACTCGCGAGATGCTCGGGCCGACAGCGTCTGGATCGATGCGACGTCGATGACAGCATCCGCTCCTTCGATAGCTGCTCGCACGCCGTCTCCTGCCACCAGATCGACACCGTTCGATCGCGAGAGCACGACGACCTCGTGGCCGGCTCTGGTCGCCTGCTCCACGACGTGCTGTCCCACGGTCCCGGTTCCGCCTGCAACGGCAATGCGCATGATCTCTCCTCGTCCGCGTCGTCACGACCAGGACGCACGCTCTCATCATTCAGGACGACGTCGCTCCCCAGAGTGTGAGGTCGCTCCCGATCCAGATCTCGAACCCGGAGGATTGTCTGACTATAGTCAGACATATGAGTTCGAGCCCGCCCGACCCCGTTCACGCGCGCGCGGAGCTGCGGGCTTTCAACAGAACCGTCACCGAGCGGATCGGGGTTCTCGAAGACCAGTACCTCGACCGGGGCCGGTCACTGGCCCTGGACCGGCTGCTCTGGGAGATCGGCACCGACGGGGCGGAGGTACGGGATCTGCGAACTGGTCTGGGTCTTGACTCGGGCTATCTCAGCCGCATGCTCCGCGCTCTCGAGCACGAGGGACTCATCGTGACGGTCGCATCCGGCGATGACAGCCGCGTGCGTCGAGCAGAGATCACGGATGCCGGACGCGCTGAGGTCGACATCCTGGATCGCCTGTCAGATGATCTTGCCGACGCGATCCTCGAGCCGCTCACGCCGAGTCAACGCGAAGAGTTGCTCTCGGCCGCTGCAACAACACGCAAACTTCTGACCGCTTCAGCAATTGAGATCTCACCCACCGACCCCGACGAACCCGCAGCCCGCGAAGCGATCACGCAGTACTACGCCGTGCTCGCGGAGCGCTTCGAGCTGGGATTCGATCCCGCCACGACCCGCCCCGCCCCCGCAGACGCGCTCCGCCCCCCGGCGGGCCGCTTCCTGATCGCAACGCTCAAGGGCACCGTCGTCGGATGCGTGGGCGTCAAGCTTCACCCCGACCGCGTCGGAGAGATCAAACGCCTCTGGGTAGCCCCCGAGACACGCGGCATGGGCCTGGGCAGGCGCCTGCTCACCGCCATCGAGGATGCCGCGAGGGATGCCGGCTCAACGGTGGTGCGGCTCGATACCAACCGCACACTCACCGAGGCCATTCGGCTGTACCGGTCAGCGGGCTATGTCGAGATTCCCGCATTCAACGACGAGCCCTACGCGCATCACTGGTTTGAGAAGCACCTCGCCAGCTAAGGCGCTTTTCTCGACCTACGGTGCCGCCTCGACGAGCGGAACCGAAAGCAGCCGGTCATCGTCACCCGCTGGCGTGCCGCGCCCGTCGGTGTTGCTGGTCAGCAACAGCAGTTCGTCGTCGTCGACCGCAGCGTCACGGATGCGACCGAACTCCCCGATCCACAGGGGTTGCGGATCACCGATCATCCCCTCGGGGCCGACATCGAGCATCCACACCCGCTCACCGCGCAGCGCCGCGACAAACAGGGTGTTCCCGACAGCCGCCAGACCGCTGGGGCTTGCCTGATCGGTCGGCCAGGTGACGATCGGATCGATGAATGCGGGATCCCCCGCGGCCCCCTCGTGGATCGGCCAGCCGTAGTTACCGCCCGGCACGATGCGGTTGATCTCATCCACCTGGTCTTGACCGAACTCGGTGGCCCACAGAGCGCCATCGTCGGTCCACGCCAAGCCCTGCACGTTGCGGTGCCCGAGGGAGTAGACGGCAGTGCCGAACGGGTTACCCGGCGCCGGTGAGCCCTCAGCGTCGATCCGCAGGATCTTGCCCGCGAGCGAACCGGGATCTTGCGATGCATCCCGGTTTCCAGCATCCCCTGTCGCGACGTACAGGTACCCATCCGGACCAAAAGCGATACGTCCGCCGTTGTGCGTGTTCGCCTTCGGGATGCCCTCGAGGATGATCTGCTCACCACCGAGACCACGTTCACCAGGAGCGCCCAGAAGCGGCATCCGGATGACGCGGTTCCCGTCCCAGCTCGTGAGATAGGCGTAAAGCCACGCTTCGGCATCCTTCTCGAGCAGAGCGAGCCCGAGAAGGCCACCCTCGCCGGTGGCACTCACGCCGGATATCCCGCCGATCGTACGTACCGAACCGCTCGCGTCGATCTCGACGATCTCGCCGCCGCGCGTGCTGACGATGCGCGTCCCATCGGCGAAGGGCACGACCGACCACGGCACCCTCAGGTTCGCCGCAACGGCGGTCGGCGCACCGGCCGAGCGCCACATCGCGGGAATCGATGACGTGCTCGGAGTGGGTGTTGCCGCCGGCGTCGTCGCCTCTGCGCTCGGGGTCTGCACGCGCTCGGATGCCGATTCCACGCACGCGGTCAGGGTCAGCGCCGCAGCGAGGAACGCTGCGCCAGCTGTGCCCCGAACCGTGCGCGTGTTCATTCAGACGAGGACCGCGAGAAGACTGCGCGCAGCAGGAAGAAAACGAAGAGGGCGACGACCGCCACGACCACAAGTTTCACGATGAGCAAAGCAACGCCCCAAAGGAGTTCCACGAGAATCCACGCGATCACGATCGCCGCGATGACTCCGAGGATCGTCCAGAGAGTGCCTTTGTTCATGCCTCCAGCCTACGGACGACCGGCCCACTGCGGGCGATCCGTCCAGGATCGCCCGTTCCGTTCGATGCGATGTTCTGGGAGCGCCCGGTCACCACCCGACGATCGCGAGCCCCACCACGCCCGCGGTCACACCCAGGAAGACGAGCAGGTCGGTCCACGTGGCCACCTGCTCGGCGGTGTTCTTGCCCGGTTTGGACACGTGCCGCAGGCCGGCAAGCAGCAGGAAGATCGCTCCTGGTACCGCCAAGAGCACACCCCACGTCGGCAGGAAAGGAATCGCGAGCGCTGTCACCCCCATCCCGAGGTTGGCATAGCCGAGCTCCTGGACGACCTGGTTGGCATCCGTCGAATCGACTCCCAGGATCTTGCGCGTGCGGTCGGGTTTCATCACCTGACTGAGGCCGGCCAGTGTCAGACGGATACCAACACCCCAGAACCCCCACCACAGACCGAAGACGAGGAGGGGGTGTCCTCCTGACACCAGGAGCTGGATCCCACCTGAGACGACAGGCAAGATCAGCGTTTGCAGCAGGACGATGAATGCGTACACGGGCACACTCCCAGATCGGGCCGCGACGTTGCGGCTCTCATGCCAAAGCTAGCGGCGCGAACGGCAGAATGGATGCTGTGATCCGTCGGGCCGCCCCGGAAGATGCCGCAGCGCTGCATGAGCTCGCCGCGGAGACGTTCCCCTTGGCGTGCCCGCCGGAGTCGACGGCTCTCGACCAGAGCGCGTTCATCGATGCACACCTGAGCGAGGCATCCTTCCTCGGCTACCTCGTCGACCCCGACCGCGTCGTGCTCGTCGATGAGATCGAGGGCAGGCTCGTCGGCTACACGATGCTCGTGCTCGGCGAACCGACGGACGCCGACGTCCACGTCGCGCTCGGTGATGACCGTGCGCGCCCGGTTGCCGAACTGTCGAAGTGCTACGCCCTCCCTTCCTCTCACGGATCGGGGGTCGCCGCACGCCTTCTCGAGCGCACGATCGACGAGGCACGTGCGAGTGGCATCCGTCATGTGTGGCTCGGCGTGAATCAACAGAACGTCCGCGCGCAGCGGTTCTATGCGAAACACGGATTCACCGCCGTCGGCGAGAAACGCTTCCGCGTCGGCGAGCGCCTCGAGCACGACTTCGTTCTCGCCCGGCCGGTGTGATCGCCGCCTACTACCCCAGCATCCATTCACCGGAATAGATTGACCCCCGTGGAGGTTGAATCAGATATGCAGCGATTCGGAACCCTATCGTTCGGCCACTACGGCCCCCTCGGCGGCGGACACATCCTGACGGCGCAGGACTCCATGCTCCAGGCGATCGATCTGGCGCAGGGCATGGATGACCTTGGCGTGAACGGCGCCTACTTCCGGGTGCACCACTTCGCGAGGCAGCAGTCCTCTCCCATGCCGCTACTTGCCGCTATCGCAGCCAAGACCCAGCGCATCGAGGTCGGCACCGGCGTCATCGACATGCGCTACGAAAACCCTCTGTACCTTGCTGAGGAAGCGGCATCCGTCGATCTCATCAGCGAGGGACGACTCGCCCTCGGCGTCAGCCGTGGTTCACCCGAGACCGTCGTTCGCGGCTATGAGGCGTTCGGCTACACCGGCTCGACCGACCCGCGCGGCGCCGACATCGCCCGCGAACACTTCGACCTGTTCCTTCGCGCAGTCGAAGGAGAGGGCCTGGCCGAGCGCGACGCGATGAGCCCCTTCGGCGGCGGTTCTGGGCTGCAGCGCATCGAACCGCACTCCCCCGGGCTTCGCTCGCGCATCTGGTGGGGTGCCGGAAACCGCGACTCCGCCGAGTGGGCGGGACGGATGGGCGTCAACCTGATGTCGTCGACCCTCTTGACCGAGGATCGCGGCCTGCCCTTCGATGAGCTTCAGGCCCAGCAGATCGACGCGTTCCACGCGGCATGGCGTGCGGCCGGTCACGCGGGCGAACCGCGAGTGTCGGTCAGTCGCAGCATCTTCCCGATCACGACCGCCGAAGATGAGATGTACTTCGGTGGCCGCCAGGACGGCGACGGCGTCGGCTACATCGACGGCATGCGTTCGACCTTCGGGAAGACCTATGCGGGAGCCCCTGATGCCCTCGTCGAGCAGCTGCTGGCGGATGCCGCCGTGCAGTCGGCTGACACGCTGATGCTCACGATCCCCAGCCAGTTGGGTGTGGCCTTCAACCTGCGAATCGTGGAGGCGTTCGCGAAGCACGTCGCACCCGCGCTGGGCTGGAAGTCGACCCGGGACGCGGTGACGGCCTAGCGCTGATCGTCAGCCCGCAGCGAACCGGGAAGCGCCGATAGGCGGGCGTCTGGTTGGCTGAACGCGTGACGCGGGTGCTGGTGCTGGGCGGAACCGCCTGGTTGGGAGGGCGCGTTGCCCGAGCATGGCGCGAGCGCGGTGCCGAGGTCGTGTGCCTGGCCCGAGGGAGCGCGGGATCAGCTCCCCCAGGCGTGCGACTCATCCGCGCCGACCGCACCCTGCCCTCCGCCTACGACGAGGTGTCCGGTCCGTGGGACGAGGTGATCGAGCTCTCGTATGCGCCCGACCTCGTGACCGGCGCGCTCCGAGCGCTCTCGCACAACGCCGCCCATTGGACGCTGGTATCCAGCGTCTCGGTCTATGAACGAAATGACGAGCCGGATGCCGGGGAGTCCGCGGATCTCGTGGAGCCACAGGACCTCTCGCAGTATCCGGATGCAAAGGTCGCTGCGGAACGCGCCACGACCGCGGCGGTCGGTGACCGGCTGTTCATCGCACGACCAGGATTGATCGTGGGCCCGGGCGATCCCTCGGACCGGTTCGGGTATTGGATGGCGCGCTTCCTGCAGCCGGGTCCCGCACTCGTCCCGACGACCGCTGGACGCCACGTGCAGGTCATCGACGTCGACGACCTCGCGGCCTGGCTCGTTCTCGTCGGCGTCGACGGTGCAACCGGCGTAGCCAACGCCGTCGGGCCGCCGCACGCGCTCACCGACGTCCTCGAGCAGACGCGGCGCGCTGCCGGCTTCCGCGGAGAAGTGATCGCGGCAACGGATGACGAGCTTCTCGCTCATGACGTCGCCTACTGGGCCGGCCCCCGGTCGCTCCCCCTCTGGCTTCCAGCCGACTACACCGGATTCGCCCGACGTAGCGCCGACGCCTTTCTCGCTTCGGGCGGCGCTACCCGCTCACTCGCCGTGACGATTGCCCGGACTCTCGAAGACGAGCGAGCTCGCGGCATCGATCGTTCGCGACGGGCGGGACTCACTCGAACCGACGAGGGCTATGTTGTTCGCGACATTGTGGGCAGACGAAGGAGAACGAGCGAGCCGGAACGCTGAGGCCCCTCCCCGGGCAGACCTACGACAACTGCCGCAATTCCGAGAGATCCCGACCACACGACGTGTCGCGACGGTAGATTCTCTGCATGGCGGCGGGCGATGATCGGCGAGCCGTGACGGATGCCGCGGCATCCACGCGACCGTCGTGGTGGGCCTGGCTCCTTGCCGCCGCAGCGATCTTCGCACTCTCGCTGATCAGCGTGAACATGACACCGCCCGGTGGCTCCGTCGCCGCCTGGTGGCCCGCCGCTGGAGTCTCGGCGCTGTTCATCCTGATGGTTCCGCGATCTCGATGGTGGGCGGTTCTGGTCATGGTGGCCGTCGTCACCATGACCAGAACATTCTGGGTGGGCGGGATGTCCCGATCGCGGGCGCCTTCGGCGTCGCCAATGCGGTGGAAGTGGGCATCTTCGCGACCATTCTCTTGTGGCGCCACCCCCGGGGCTTTCGGATTCGATCGGTGAGCGCTGCCTGGCGGTTCGCCCTGTCGACGATCGCCGCATCCAGCGTCTTCGGTCTTCTGATCGGCGTCATCGTCGCCGGTACTGCGGCGAGCCCTCTTCAGACTGCCGCGCACGTCGCTGCCTCGCACGCTGCGGCGATCCTGATGATCGCTCCGTTCGCCGTCCTTCCGCCCCACCTCGGACAACCCATTCGGTGGGTCGAGATCACCCTCCAGGTCATCATCCTCGGCGGCATCCTCGCTTTCCTCATCGTCGCCGGCGCCACCATGCCCCTCACGTTCCTTCCCATCGGGATCCTCGCGTGGGCAGCGTTTCGCTTTCCCATTCGCGCGGCGTACACGGAGTCGCTGATCGCGAACACGGTCATCCTCGGCACCACCGTGGCCGGGTTCGGTCCGTTCAACGACGACGCTCTCACTCCCACCACAGCGGCGCTCCTGGTCACGCTCTTCCTGTTCATGGCCGCGAGCACGAACCTGTTCCTCACTGCGGCCAGTTACGAACTGCGCGCAGCCACCCTGTCCGCCCGAAATGTGGCTGACCTCGTCACCAATGGGATCGTCGATTCTCGTGTCGGACTCCTCGTCGCCGAGTGCCGCGGCGATGGTTGGGCGGTGCTCCTCGTGAACACGGCCGCCCGCCGCATCCTCAGCGAGGACCTCGACGCACACAGGCGCTGGCATCCCGGTCCGCTCCGGGATGCCGCGCAGCAGAGCCTGGAGCTCCAGCGCCTCGTCACGCTCGAGGCCAACGAGCGCATCCTGAACATCGACGCCTCCGAGACCAGCGGCGCCACACCGCGGATCTCTGTGCAACTCGTTGACATCACCGATAGCGTGCGCACGACGCAGGACCGCTTGGCGGCCGAGACCGAGCGGGCAAGGACGCTGGCGGCACGACTCGAACTCGAACGCAGGCAGGTCGACTTCATCGCGACAGCGAGCCACGAGCTGCGCACACCGATCGCGAACGTGAGTGGATACCTCGAGTTGCTCGAAGATGCAGAGGAGCTGACCGGGCCGTCACGGGAGTGGGTGTCGGTCGCACGACGAAACACCGCCCGGCTGGCGGACCTCACCGACGATCTGCTCTTCCTGGCACGAGCAAAGGATCACGCGAGCGCACCAAGCTTGCACGTCTCGATCCCGGTGGCGGATCTCATCGAGGAGGCGCTCACGCCGTTCCGCGACACCGCAGCCGAACGACGAACCGAGCTCGTCGTCGGCGGGACCGAGGGGACGGTTTGCGGTGTGCATCACGAACTCGTGCGCGCACTGGGAAGCCTCATCTCGAATGCGCTGAAGTTCGCACCGCAGGCAAGCACGGTGCGGATACACGCCGAAACAGTCGACGATGCTCTCACAAACTCGGATGGGCAAGACATAGCTGCCGTGCGGATCGCGGTCAGCGACACCGGCCCCGGCATTGCGCCAGACGAGCTTCCCTTCGTGTTCGACAGGTTCTATCGCACACCAGATGCCGAGGTGGCGCAGACGCCCGGCGTCGGACTCGGACTCGCGATCGCCCGCGAGTTGATCGAAGCGAACAACGGCCGGGTCGAGATCTCATCTCCCGAGCGGCAGGGCGTGATCGTGACGCTCATCCTTCCGACGGCACGCACCGAATCGAGCATGGTCTAGGACGCCCCCGATATTGCGCTCAGCGCCGGTTCCGGTCGGCAGCCGACCGAGGCGGGTCGGTCGAAACGTCGAGCGGGTCAAGCCCCCGCAGTGACGTCCACACGAGAGCCTCGCCTTTCGCCGCATGCTCGGACGCGCGCACGGCCCGCTCGTCGGCCCAACTGTTGAGGCGATGACCGCTGTGCCCGCGCACATGTTCGAGCACGACATCCGGCATTCCCGCCGCGCGGCGCGCCTCGCGGGCAGCGATGAGACGCTCGAGGATGTCTCGATTGGCCACCGGCTTTTTCGCACTGGTCACCCATCCGCGACGGCGGTGGCCGTCCATCCACGACGAGTACGTGTCGATCGCATACTTCGAGTCGGCCTGGATGACGAGTTCGGTCACATCGGCATGATCAGTGATCGCATAGAGCAACCCCAGCAACTCGCCGATGTTGTTGGTGCCCTCCGGCAGCGACCCCGCCGCCCAATTGCCGTCCTCCCCGACCCACGCCCATCCGGTCGGCCCCGGGTTTCCTTTGCAGGCACCGTCGGTGGCGACGATGTACCGGTCGGTCGGATGCGGGGAGATCGGATCTGGCACGCCTTCCAGTCTTCCAGCCAGCAGCGCCCAGCAGAGCACGCGGGACAGATCTGACACACTGTCGCTCATGCGCTTTTCACCCCTCGTCGCCGCAGTCAGTGCCGCGCTCGTCGTCGTCGCGCTCACCGGATGCACCGCGCCGACTCCGGATGCGTCAGCGACTCCGGATGCCTCAGCAACTGCCACGAGCAGCGAGGCCGCCCTGATCGAGACGACGGTGCAGAACTTCATCGCCACGCAGCCGGTCCGGGCCGCGATCGTCAAAGTCAGCCGCGACGGGCAGACGATCTTTCGTGAAGCATTCGGGGAATCGATCACCGGGGTACCCGCGACACCCGAGATGCACTTCCGCAACGGCGCCGTAGCGATCAGCTACGTCGCGATGGTGCTTCTCCAGCTTGCCGATGAAGGAGTGCTCCATCTTGATGATCGCCTCTCGGTGTGGGAGCCCGAGATCCCGCATGCCGACGAGGTGACCCTGCTGCAGCTAGCGCAGATGACCTCCGGCATCCAGGACTTCGTCCCCAATCCCGCCTTCGTCGAGGGCAGCTACAGCGACCCGTACCGCATGTGGACCGCCGACGAGCTCATCGCCTTTGGCGCTGGCCAGCCCCTGTGGTTTGAGCCCGGCACGAACTGGGGGTACTCCCACACCGGGTACGTCATCCTCGGCAAGGCACTGGAAGCTGCCACCGGCACGCCCCTGGATCAGCTCATCCAGCAGCGCATCCTTGATCCGCTGGGCCTGACCGGCACTCACGCGAGCCTCACCGGCGAGATTCCCGAGCCCGCCCTGCACGCCTTCACCTCGGAGCGGCGCCCGTTCTTCGACATCACCGATGGTCGGGTCTTCACCGAAGAGAGCACCTACTGGAACCCGTCGTGGACGCTCCCCCACGGCGCCGTCCAGACCTCGACGATCGACGACCTCGACACCACGATCCGTGCCATCGGCACCGGTGAGCTCCTCTCCCCCGAAGCCCATGACGCCATGACCTCGACGGCGCTGCGCGGATTTGGCTCACCGGTCGACGGGTGCCCGTCCTGCTTCACCCAGATCGAGCCGTACACCTACGGCATCGGTCTGGTCACCTCTGGGGACTGGATCCTGCAAAACCCGCTCTTCAGCGGGTATGCCGCGGTGGCCGCGTACCTCGCCGACGAGGACCTCGCGATCTCGGTGGCCGTCACGTTCTTGCCCGAGGCTTTCGACGCCGAAGGTCTCTACCCGAACCTGGCCGACAGCCTCTTCCGCGAGCTGGGTGGCGTGCTCGCCCCCGAGCAGGCCCCGCCCACCCACCACTGAGGGGCAGCCTCCCCTACGGAAGGATGCCCCGCACCGTCTTAGCGGCGGTGAGTGCGGTAGTACTCCAGCAGAGCCTGGGTGGAAGCATCCTGCGCCGCGACAGCGGCAGCGTCACCCTCGATAGCCGGAGCGATCTGCAAAGCCAACTGCTTGCCGAGCTCGACTCCCCACTGGTCGAAGGAGTTGATGCCCCAGATCGTCCCCTGCGTGAACACGATGTGCTCGTACAGCGCGATGAGCTGACCGAGCGCCGACGGAGTGAGTGCGGGCGCGAAGATCGACGTGGTGGGGCGGTTGCCCGGGAAGGTGCGCGCGGCCACGAGCGCCCCGGTTGACCCTTCAGCCTCGACCTCCTCGGCGGTCTTGCCGAACGCGAGGGCCTTGGTCTGCGCGAGGAAGTTCGCGAGGAAGAGCCCGTGAACATCGCGACCGCCATCCTCGAGCGGATAGGCCGGGTTCACGAACGCGATGAAGTCCGCCGGGATGAGCCGGGTGCCCTGATGGATGAGCTGATAGAACGCGTGCTGTCCGTTCGTGCCGGGCTCGCCCCAGAACACCTCACCGGTGTCGGTCACGACCGGCGAACCGTCCCAGCGAACGCGCTTGCCGTTGGACTCCATAGTCAGCTGCTGCAGATATGCCGGGAACCGATGCAGCTGCTGCGCGTACGGCAGCACCGCGTGAGTCTGCGCGCCGAGGAAGTTCGTGTACCAGACATTGAGCAGGCCCATGAGCACCGGCACGTTCCGCTCGAGCGGCGTCGTGGCGACATGCACGTCAACGGCGTGGAATCCGGCGAGCAGGTCACGGAAGGCATCCGGACCGAGCGCAATGGTGAGCGAGAGCCCGATCGCCGAATCGACCGAATAGCGGCCGCCCACCCAGTCCCAGAAGCCGAATGCGTTGTCGGTGTCGATGCCGAACGCGGCGACCTTGTCGAGCGCGGTCGAGACCGCCGCAAAGTGGTGAGCGACGGCACCAGTCTTGGCGGCTTCCGTCCCGTCGATGGCACCGGATGCCGTGAGCCCAGCCCACAGCCAGTCTCGCGCAAGCCGGGCATTGGTGAGGGTCTCGAGCGTCGTAAAGGTCTTCGAGGCGACGATAAACAGCGTCGTCTCGGGGTCGAGGTCCGCGGTCTTCTGCGCCATGTCGGTCGGGTCGATGTTCGAGACGAACCGCGCCTCGATCCCGGCGTTCGCATAGGGCCGCAGGGCCTCGTAGACCATGACGGGGCCGAGGTCCGACCCGCCGATGCCGATGTTGACGACGTGCGTGACCTTCTTGCCGGTCACGCCGAGCCACTCCCCCGACCGCACCCGGTTGGCGAAGGCATCCATCGCATCAAGCACCGCGTGCACATCGGTGTCGACATCCTGGCCGTCGACGACGAGCGCGGGGCTCTCCCCTGCCGGGCGACGCAGCGCCGTGTGCAGCACCGCTCGGTCTTCGGAGGTGTTCAGGTGCACGCCGGCGAGCATCTGCGCAAATCGCTCCGCAACGCCGGTTTCTTCCGCCAGCTGCACGAGCGAGGCAAGGATCTCGTCGGTCACGAGGTTCTTCGACAGGTCGACGTGCAGGTCGGCAAGCGGATGACTCATCCGCTCGACCCGGCCGGGGTCGGCGGCGAACCAGGCACGCAGATCCGGGGCGAACCCGGATGCGGCGTCGGTGAGGGCGGACCAGGCAGGCGTGGTTGTCGGATCGACGGGTGCGTTCACTCGTCACACGCTACCGAACCGCAGCACCCACGTCAGGAGCGGCAGCCGTGAGTTAGCCTCGCGCCGCGCATCCGTTACCCGAGCGCGTCGAGAAAGCCGTTCGTGTATGACAGCGAGGCGGTGCCGCTGGTCACCGAGTTGCAGGTGATCGAGACCCACGGGGTCGGCGGCGAACAGGGCACGTCTCGATCGAGGGACCAGAAGTGGATGCCGGCGAGCCCTGAGGTCTTCGCGTAAGCGGCGACGGTCTGAACATCCGCGAGGGTGAAGATCTCATCGCGCACGTCATTCATCCCGATCATCGGGGTCAGCTCGATCCTGTTCGCCGGGATCGCATAGGTGTGTTGGAGATTCTTTGTCGCCTGGATCGCCGAGGCTCCCATGTCACATAGTCCGCCGCGGACAACGCACACGCCCGAACCCGCGGCGCCGTAATCCATCACCATGAGGTTGACGGTGTAGTTGCGCAGTCCCGATGCCAGAATCGCGCGCACTGTCGTGTCGCCGGTCGCGTTGAGGCCGCCGTGACTGCCGTCGCTAGCGGCGAGAGTTGCGAGGGTGAACGAGAACCGCAGGTCCGGGTAGGCCTGCTGGACGCCGACAGCAGACGCAACAAGATCACGGATGTCGGCCGCAGACTGCCCGGATTCGATATCGAAGTCGATGCCGATCAAGTGATCTGACGCGTACCTCTCGATGAACGTGGTCATTCCCGCAGCCGAGGAGCAGTGGAAGGCTCCCGCCGCCCCTCCCGTGGAAACGATGTAGTCGACGCCTGCCACCTCAAGCGCGGGAATGTTGGCGTCGGCGAAAGCCTGGGCAGCGACACCACCCCAGTTCTCGCTCCCGCATGTTCCGGTCGCGAAAGCCAAGGTGACGGCATCCAGATCTGTGGCGCTGCTGCCGAGCAGCCCGCCGGCACCCACGAGCGGCCGGGATGAGCCGCCGACGGCGGTTCCCATCGCGTAGGTATTCCAGTTCATGCCGACCGTGACGTCCTTGTACGGGCTGAAGACGAACTCCGGCGGGAGTCCCGGGGTTCCCGAAGGGCTCGGCGTCGGCGTTGGTGAGGGCGTAGCGGTGCGCGTCGGCGTGGGCGTGGGTGTCGGAGTCAGCGTTGGCGTAGCGGTCGGAGTGGGGGTGGGCGTCGCACCGCACGAACCGAGTGACGTCCACGGCTGGCCCGTCCCGGTGACGCCGTTGTGCGTAGCCGGGTCATCACCGCGCGTCCACCAATTCGCCCGATAGAGGATGCCGCTGCGCGTTGCCGTGTTTCCTGCGACGTAGATCGTCCCTGCGCTCCAGGTTGCAACTGTGCAGGCAGCTGTCGGCGTCGGGCTTGGGGATGGGGTCGTCGGAGCGGGGGTTACCGTCGGTGTGGGGGTTGCGGTCGGTGCGGGTGGCACGGCACCGCACGCGCCCAGGGAGGTCCACGGCTGGCCCGTTCCCGTGACGCCGTTGTGGGTGACCGGGTCATCCCCTCGCGTCCACCAGTTCGCGCGGTACTGGATGCCGTTCTTGCTGGCCGTGTCACCCCCGACGTACGTGGCACTCGACGACCACGTGGGAGCGCAGGAGACGGCATCCGATCGTGTCGCCGGGACGAGTGCCAGCCAGACCCCCAGCACCATCCCCACGGCGGCGAGAATCGCAAGTCCCGGGCGGGCGAATCGAACGATCATGGGGTCCTCTCGGGTGCGGACGCTGATGCGGAGATGGATGCCGCGAGCCACACGCTATCGACGGCGCATCGGGGCAAACATCGACGACACGATGAGAATCTCCTCACGTTCTGGCGGTGCAAGGATGGAGCCATGACCCGCATCGGAACCAGCGACCTGGACGTCTTCCCCCTCTGCCTCGGTGGCAACGTGTTTGGCTGGACCGCCGACCGCGACGAGAGCTTCGCGATCCTCGACGCCTTCACCGAGGGCGGCGGCGACTTCGTTGACACCGCCGATGGATACAGCGCGTGGGTTCCGGGTAACTCTGGGGGCGACAGCGAACGGATCATCGGCGCCTGGCTCGCCGCCCATCCGTCCGCAGATCTGAAGATTGCGACGAAGGTCAGCCGCCACCCCGAATTTCCGGGCCTGAAGAACATCCGCGGGGCAGCAGAAGCGTCGCTCGAGCGACTCGGTGTCGACACCATCGACCTGTATTACGCGCACTACGACGACCCGGAGGTTCCGCTCGCCGACGCTGTGTCGGCTTTCGGAAAGCTCGTCGACGATGGCCTCGTTCGCACGATCGGGCTGTCGAACTTCACACCCGAACGCATCCGCGAATGGATGCTGACCGCAGCCGACCTCGGCGTCGCTCAGCCCGTCGCGCTGCAGCCCCACTACAACCTCGTGCACCGCTTCGAGGTCGAGAGCGAACTGGCCCCGATCGCCGAGGAGTTCGAGCTCGGCATCCTGCCGTACTACGCCCTCGCCAGCGGTTTCCTCACGGGCAAGTACCGGTCACCGGATGCCGAGGACGGCGCGTCACCTCGCGCCAAGGGAGCCGCGAAGTACGCGACGCCACAGGGGCTGCAGGTCCTGCACGTCTTGGAGCGGATCGCCGCGGCCCACGCGAGCACGATGGCGGCGGTGTCGCTGGCGTGGCTGCGCGACCAGCCGCATGTTGTCGCCCCGATCGCGAGCGCCTCGCGCGTCGAGCAGGTAGCCGACCTCCTCGCCAGCGCGACGCTGCAGCTCACCGACGACGAGCTCGACGAGCTCAGCGTCGTCTCGGAGTGGACCCCCACCGATATCTGAGCCGAGCTCTCAACGGTCTCAGGTCGCCTCTGCGCCTCAGCGCCAAGCACGAGGGGTCGCAACACGCCGTGTCGCGCTGTGCGCGTGCGGCGTGTTGCGACCCCTCGTGTGAGACCTGGTTCCTTACTGGGCGGCAGGGCGCTGACCCGCGCCGCGCCCGCGTGAACCGCGGCGACGTCGGGCGGGCGCACCCTCGGCGCGCTGCGGGTTGCGCTCCGGCGCGGCCCCCTGGTCGGCGGCGTGACGCGGGTTATGAGCGTGGGCGGGCTTGGCCGTGTGCCCAGGCTTCGCTGCGCGTCCCTGCTGGGTACCGCGACCCGAGCCGCTGCGCTGTCCGCTGCCGGACCGCTGGCCTCCGCTACCCGACCCGCTTGAACGGGCGGTGCGAGGCGATGACGCCGGCGCGGTGATGGGCAGCATCCGGTGCGCGGCGCGCGGTCCGACCAGCTCATCGACGGCTGCCGACGATGCCTTCACAGACTCCGCCTCGACCTGGATGCCTGCCTTCTTGAGAAGCTGGGCGATCTCGCGGCGCTGCGCCTCGAGGCCCACCGTGACAACTGTTCCCTCGGCACCGGCACGTGCGGTACGCCCCGACCGGTGCAGGTAAGCCTTGTGCTCGACGGGAGGATCCACGTGCACGACGAGCTCGACCTGGTCGACATGTACGCCACGGGCTGCGACATCCGTCGCGACCAGCACCCGCACGCCGCCGTCCTCGGGTGCGGCCGAGAACGCGGCAAGGTTCCGGTCCCGGGCGTTCTGAGAGAGGTTTCCGTGCAGGTCGACAGCGGGGATGCCTGCAGCAGTGAGCTGCTTGGCAAGCTTCTTGGCCTGGTGCTTGGTGCGCGTGAACAGGATGCGGCGTCCCTGACCCGAAGCGAGCTCGCGAACGAGCGCAGTCTTCTCCTCGGTGCCGGGAACCAAGAACACACGGTGGGTCATCTCCCCCGCGGGAACACTCGATTCATCGACCTCATGGCTCACGGGTGAGGACAGGAAGCGGCGAGCGAGCACATCGATGCCGCCGTCGAGAGTGGCACTGAACAGGAGGCGCTGACCGTCGGCGGGGGTTGCGGCCAGGATCCGAGTCACACCGGGAAGGAAGCCAAGGTCGGCCATATGGTCGGCCTCGTCGAGCACGCTCACCTCGACGCGGTCAAGGCGCACGACCTGCTGCTTCATCAGGTCTTCGAGGCGCCCGGGGCACGCCACGACGATGTCGACGCCGGCGCGCAACGCCTGCTCCTGCGGACGCTGGCTGACGCCGCCGAAGATCGTGGTGACCCGCAGGCCCACGGCGTTTGCGAGCGGCTCGATGGTCGCGGCGATCTGTGTTGCGAGCTCCCGGGTGGGGGCCAGCACCAGGCCGCGCGGGCGGCCGGAGGTCAGCGGGGTCGAGGATGCCGCAATGCGCGCGACCAGCGGCAGCGCGAACGCGATCGTCTTGCCGCTGCCGGTGCGGCCGCGGCCGAGCACGTCGCGCCCGGCAAGCGAGTCGGGCAGCGTGTCGCGCTGAATCGGGAAGGCCTCGGTCTTGCCTGAGGAGCTGAGCACCTCGGCGAGCACTGCGGGCACGCCAAGGTCAAGGAAAGTAGTCATGGGGTTGCTTTCGTGGTTATCCGCACACAGCTGCACAACCCGCGCGAAGCGGCGAAGGGCTGTGGTGAGCGGAGGATTGGCGACGGCGCGGGTTCGCGCATCGGTTCGCCGTTCGAGAAGAGAGCCGGACCGTCAGGCCGGGATGCGTATCGACGACGCCGGCAGAGATCGAGAACGATGTCCGCCGTGAAAGACCCTACCAGTGATACCTGGGAGCTCCGTTCGGACGGCGATCACACGCCGCGGGTCGGGAGCGCTCAGGCCCGGCGGTACTCCGAAACCATGGGGCAATCGAACGGATCGCGAGCGGCAAGTCCGACACGGTTGAGGTACTCGATGACGATCGCGTACGAGCGCCACAGCGATGTCTCGGTGTACGGAACATCGTGGGTCGCGCAATAGTCGCGCACGATCTCACGGGCCTGCGCAAGGTGCAGGCGCGACATGCTCGGGAACAGGTGGTGCTCGACCTGGTAGTTCAGGCCCCCCATGAGCCATGTCGCCCACCAGCCGCCGCCAACGTTGCGGGAGGTGCGCACTTGCTTGGAGAAGAAGTCGAGTTTCGCGTCAGGCGCGATGATCGGCATCCCCTTGTGGTTCGGCGCGAACGACGCCCCCATGTACACGCCGAACACGGCAACCATGACTCCGAAGAAGGCAAAGGCCATACCCAGTGGAAGAAGCAAGAAGATCGGCACGAGCACGATCCCGAACCGCAAGCTCAGGATGCCGAGCTCGGTCCAGCGGCCCTTGATCGGTCCGCGGGAGAACAGGTGACGGAAGCTCAGTGCGTAGAGGTTGAAACCCTCGAGGGTCAGCAGCGGGAAGAAGAGCCACCCCTGTTTGCGGGTGATCATGCGCACGATGCCGCGCGAGGCTGCGGCATCCGTTTCGAGGAAGGAGATCGTGTCGACCTCGATGTCGGGGTCTTTGCCGACGCGGTTCGGATTCGCGTGGTGACGCGAGTGCTTGGAGTCCCACCACGAGTAGCTCATGCCGACGATCCCGCCGAGGACGCGGGCGAGCCGGTCGTTGGCCGGGCCGCTGGAGAGGATCTGGCGGTGCGCGGCTTCGTGAGCGAGGAAGGCGACCTGGGTGAAGAGGATGCCGAACGCAGCGGCCATCAGCAGCTGTAGCCAGCTGTCCCCCAGCAGGATGAATCCGGTGATTGCACCACCGAAGCCCACAGCGATCGCGGCGCCAACTGCCGCGTAGAACCACGGCGTGCGCTGCAGCAGTCCGAGTTCACGAGCGACCTGGGACACCTGCGTGTACGCGCGAGCCACCGGCGGGAAGTCAGCTGTTCCGGCATAGGTCTGACGAACCGGCCCGAGCCTGGACGATTCCGCGACGACGGGAGGAAGGGAAGATACGGAGGATGACGGCACAACGGCACCTGACTTCACTCGTGCGCCGCACGTCGTGCGCGCCGCGGGATGGATGCCAAGGGCAGTTGCCGTTCGCTATCCCCACACTACGGAGGGGGATATGTCGGCATCCGAATACTCGCGAGTTCACGGGACATCGTCAGGCTGGAGCACGTCGATGCTGAGATGGATGACACCCAGAAACGACGAACGCGCCGACTCCGGCTTCGGAGCGGCGCGTTCGAGGGGATTGTGTCAGAGTGCGCGGATGTTCGCCGCCTGCAGACCCTTGGGGCCCTGCTCGGTGTCGAACTCGACCTTCTGCGCTTCCTCGAGGCTGCGGTAGCCGTTGCCGGCGATCGCGCTGAAGTGCGCGAACACATCGGCGGAGCCATCATCGGGAGCGATGAAACCGAATCCCTTCTCGGAGTTGAACCATTTGACGGTGCCGGTGGCCATATCGTCTTTTCCTTCTTATACCTCCGGGTCGCAGTGCGCGACCCGCACGCCGGAAACCGGCACGGGACTCACACTACGGCACGGGACGCCTAAGCCATAAGGATGTTGTGATCTCGTGACGAAGTGTTCCACGATCAGTTACGGTCGGCTCCCGCCAGAGCGTGCTCCGCTACCGCGCGATGGCGGGCGCATATCGCGGATGCCGCATCCGCGCATCCCTCGCACTGCACGACGCGCACCCGACAGTCAGCATCGGCGCAATTGACCATGCGCGAGGTGGCGGCGGCGCACGTGGCGCACTCTCCGATCGTCACAGCATCCGTCCCGAACGTGAGGGACTCTCGCCCGTCGAAGACGTAGAGCGCACCCTCCCAGAGCCCCGTGTTGCCGAAGCTCTCCCCGTAGCGGACGATTCCGCCATCCATCTGGTACACCTCTGAGAACCCGCGCGAGACCATGAGGCTCGAGAGCACTTCACAGCGGATGCCGCCCGTGCAGTAGGTCACGACGGGCTTGTCTTTGAGGTGGTCGTACCTGCCCGAGTCCAGTTCCGCGACGAAATCGCGCGTCGTGGCGACATCCGGGACAACGGCGTTCTTGAAGCGCCCGATCTCTGCCTCGAACGCGTTGCGACCGTCGAAGAAGACGACCTCGTCGCCGCGTTCTTCGACGAGCTTGTGCACGGCACCCGGAGAGAGGTGGGTGCCACCGCCGACGACGCCCGCTGTATCGACCCGCAACTCGTCGGGGGCACCGAAGCTCACGATCTCATCGCGCACCTTCACCGACAGACGCGGGAAGTCGAGGCTGCGTCCATCGGAGTCGAGCCCGCTCCCCTCGGACCACTTGAAGTCGATGTCGCCGAAACCGGGGTACTCGCGGGTCTTGCGCCAGTACGTCTTCATGGCGCCCAGTTCGCCGCCGACCGTGGCATTGATCCCGTCCTTTGAGATCAGGATGCGTCCTCGAAGCCCGAGCAACTCGCACAGGTCCCGCTGCCACAGCCGCACCGCGTTCGGGTCGGTGATCGGCGTGAACCGGTAGTAGAGCAGGATCTTCGACAGTGCCACCGCACAAGATTAGCTCGCCAGCCGCGCGCGGCCGGGCAGACTGGAGGCATGAGCACAGCCCCGGAACCCGACCGCCCCTCCCCTGTGTTGCCTGCGCCTCGTACCGTCGCGATCGCCCTCGCGACCGACGTCGTGCTCGTGGTCATCTTCGCAGCCATCGGGCGTGCGAGCCACGGCGAAGAGGTCATCGGCCCCGACGGTCGCGGCCTCGCGCAGACCACGTGGCCCTTCCTCGTTGCACTCCTTGTCGGCTGGCTCACGATGCGACTCTGGCGTTTTCCGCTCGCAATACTGAACGCCGGGGTCGCGGTGTGGCTCTACACGGTGATCGGGGGCATGCTCCTGCGCGCCATCAGCGGCCAGGGTGTGCAGACCGCGTTCGTGATCGTGGCCTCGATCGTGCTGGCGGTCTTCCTCGTCGGGTGGCGCGGCGTGATCGCACTCATCCTGCGGCGCCGGGCCCCGCGCTCGTAATCGCTGGTTGACTGGGGGCATGGCGGATGTCGCAATGTTCCCGCTCGGGACGGTGTTGTTCCCCCACACCCCGCTCGCGCTGCGGATTTTCGAGCAGCGCTACCTCATGATGCTCGGTCGTGTCCCCGACGATGAAGAACCGTCGTTCGGCGTGGTCCTCATCGAACGCGGCAGCGAGGCGGGCGGCGGCGACCAGCGGTTCTCCGTCGGCACGATGGCGCGGATCCTGCAGGTCGACCCGCGGGCTGACGACGTGCACGTGATCGCCGTGGGAGGCGCCCGCGTGGCCGTCGATCGGTGGCTCGCGGATGACCCGTACCCCGCGGCATCCGTGACCCCGATGCCGGACCTCGATTGGAGCGAGGAGCTTGCACCGCTGCACGCGCAGGCCGAGCAGATCGTTCGTCGGGTTCTCGCCCGAGCTGCCGAGTTCAGTGACGTGCGCTGGGATGCGAACGTCGAGCTGTCTGATGACCCCGTGGAGTCCGCCTGGCAACTCGCGGCCATCGCGCCGCTGGGCCAGATGGATCAGTTGCGGCTTCTGCGCGCAACAACACTCGGTGGCCTGTTGCGCGATGTGATCGACCTGACGCTGGATGCCGAGGTGCTCCTGACCACCGGCCCCGAGATCGACGATGCGGGTGACATCGACCTCAGCGGTTACTGATCGCCACATACCAAGCCGCTACCACCCTCCCGATCCGGGTACACCCTTGAAGGGACCTCGGATGTCGCTCGTGATCCACCCGCCGTAGAAGGTGCCGGGCTGCGGCGTGACGATCTCACCGTCGACCGTGCAGCGATCCATCGGGCCGGGATAGAGAGCTACGCGACCGGCGAGTTCCTCGAAACCTCGAGACGGATGGGGATAGGTCCACCCCACGCGCGGGGCGATCCGCCCGTTCGCCACGACGTCGAAGTACGAAGCCTGACCCTTGAACTCACAGAACGACGTTCCCTCACCCTCACACAGAACCCCGGGGACAAACGCGTCGATCGGGAGGTAGTAGACGGGAGGATGAGTCGTCTCGAGCACGCGGACAACGTCTCTCGTGTCGACGATCACCGCCCCAGCGAACTCGACGACGATGCGGCGATCGACGCGCTCGAGACGCGGCGGACGCGGGTAGTCCCAGACCGATTCCTGGCCGGCGCCGACGGGTTCTGGTCTCGGTGGACGCATAGTGCCAGCGTACGGTCGCTGACCCGGAAAACCTTCAGCTACGCGAAATGTCGTATGGCCGGATCGGGGTCACCCTCGTAGCGTCGTTGGCGGAGGGGAGCTTCGCCGCATCCGGGATCGTCGTGGGTCCCTCGCAGCGAGGCTCAGGAACTGCACCGGCGGCTCTGCCATCGATCTCGGCACCCCAGGCCAGCGATGATCCGCCGGTGCAGTGTCCGAGGGGACTCCGCCGGCCTCAGCGTGAGAGCAGCGGCTGACCGAGGATGTCTGCCGCTTCGGGGTGGACGAGGCGCATGACCGTCGCGGCAACGGCGGCGCGGCTGGAGACGCCCAGTGTCGCGTGCACCGCTTCGAGGTGTTTTCGCACGGTTCCCGTGGAAATCTGCAGCGTCGTGGCAATCTGCGACGTCGCTGCACCGCTCGCGACCATGAGCGCGATCTCGGCCTGCCGAGCGGTCAAGCCTGCCGATCGCAAAGCCTGATGCGCACGCAACTGCGCGTCATCGATCGTGAGTTTGTCCGAGCTCTCACCGAGCGGCGTCCGTGGCGCCGGGCCAGCGGGCGCAGAAACGTCTGCTTTCACCGCGCCCCGGGCATCCGCGAAGGGCCAGACAAGGTTTCCCTCTGCCCGACTGACCAGGCGATAGCTGGTCTCGAGCAACGGTGCGATCGTCGAGAGCATCGCGGCCTCCCTCCCCCCACAGGGGTGTGCGGCGGCGCAGTCGATCGAGATGACGATCGATGTGCCGTGCGGGGTGGGGAAGATCAAGACGATCTGGCGCCGGACGCCGTTGGGCTCGTAGAACGAGCGGTAAAGCTCGGTGCGCGCGAACGCGCTCTCTGCACCATCGACACTCCACGAGGTAGGCCCGACCCGCTCACCGGAGATCAGCTTTCCGAACAACGGATGCTGCCACGCGAAGTTCTCGAATGCGGGTCCGTACTGCGCGATCCACCCCGACGGAAACGGGGGCGCCGGTTCGGAGACGACCCGGCGCCCCGTGACGTCGATCTCGGTACACGAAGCCCCCTGAGACGGGAACAGCCGGAAGAGGCCGGCGCTCACTCGCGCGGCGTAGTCGCGTGTGTCGTGTGAGCCGGCGACCGACTCGAGGACGTCGAGGATCGCCGCGTAATCGGCTGCCTCGAGCTGCATCCGAACATTGTTACAGACAACGTCCGAAAAGACGCCTGACGAAGGTCCCCCGCATGACCCGGATGGCGTGATCGACGATTACGGTCGCAGCAGCACCTTCGTGGCACGGCGCTCGTCCATTGCGGCGTACGCTTCGGCAACCTCACTCAACGGAAGCTCGAGATCGAAGACCTTACCCGGGGTGATCGCCCCCGACCGCACGTCTGGCAGCAGCTCCTCGATGTATCCCCGGACGGGCGCGACACCACCGACGACGCCGACGTTCCGGTTGAACATGTCGCGAACAGGCAGCTCCGGGCCGCCAGCCGGTACGCCGACAAACCCAACCCGTCCGCCGGGCCGCGCTGAGGCCAGGGCCTGTGCCATCGACTCCTTCGTTCCGACGCATTCGAGAACGCGATCGGCACCGATGCCTTCAGTGAGCTGCCGCACGGCAGCAACGCCCTCGTCACCGCGCTCGGCGACGACGTGTGTTGCGCCGAACTCCCAGGCAAGCGCCTGGCGCTGCGGATTGCGAGACATCGCGATGATCTCGGTCGCACCCAGCCGCTTCGCTGCGATCACGCCGCACAGCCCCACCGCGCCGTCACCGACAACGACTACCGTGTCTCCTGGTCGCACTCCGGCGCTCACCGCGGCGTGATGCCCGGTACCCATGACATCGGCCAGCGACAGCAACCCCGGGATCTCGTCGTCGGTTACCGGTCCCGGCACGACCACGAGCGTCCCGTCGGCCAGGGGCACGCGAACCCTCTCGCCCTGACCGCCGTCGGCGAAGCCGCCGAGCCGGTCGTCCTGCCCCCACCATCCGCCGGTAAGGCACGACGTGCTCACGCCGTTGCGGCAGTTCAGGCAGGTGTTGTCGCACACATAGAAGGGCGCGATCACGAAGTCGCCGGGTCGCACCAGCTCAACCTGGTTACCGACGGATTCGACGACACCGATGAACTCATGCCCGATTCGGTGCGGCTCTTCGGTGGGCGCGATCCCGCGGTACGACCACAGGTCCGATCCGCACACGCACGCCGCGACGACACGAACTAGCGCATCGCCACCGGTCGACAGCACCGGATCGGCAACGGTTTCCAGTCGGACGTCTCGGGCACCATGAATGACGGTTGCACGCATGGTTCGAGACTATGCCCCGCGAATGATTCGCGGGGCATCCGTCACTTCTTCTCGGTGACCTCGACAGTGAAGGTGACGTCCTGAATGCCGCCGTCACTGTTGGACAGCACCACTTCAGTGCTCCCCACGCTCAGCGCGGTGACCCCCGGGTTGAACGTCGCGGTGTCGTCGGTGTGACCGGGGACGAACTCGGCGACAGCAGGATCGGCAACCTCGCCGCTGTAGCTGTCGACCGGCAAATCACCGGTGTTGATGTTCAGCACCTGACCGACGATCAGCTCGACGGTCTCCCCCTGCAGGTCACCGGCGTCCATCGTCACCGGGGCGATGACGTTGTTCTGCGAGCAACCGCTCAGCGCGATAGACACAGCGAAGACCCCGGCGACAACTGCACTCAATGCTCTGGTTCTCATAGCTGTGAGTCTGGCAGGCTCACCACTGGAGCAGTAGTGGGAAACGCCAGAACCGCGCTACAACTGTTATCAAGCGTCGCGGCGACGACCCGGGGCCGTCGCCGCAGGGAGGGATCGATGCGCGCGACCGATACGCTCTCCATTCGCGGACTGGTCGGTCTGGCCAAGGCCGAAGCCAAGCGATGGGGCTCCGACCACGCGACCGTCACGCACGCGGCATCCGCGTTCGCGCAGAACTGGACCGCTGAGTTCCGCGAGGCGTTCGGCTCCGACGGCGAGGCTCTGCTTCACCGTCTTCTCGCTGCCGGCCAGACGATCGGCAATGAAGCCGAGGTGCGAAACATGATCACGGCCTCGCCGGATGCCGCGGCCCTGGCAATGCGGCTGCACGCTGCCCTCCGGGGAGATCTCGCGGTCGCCGACCTGCTGCCCGAGGAAAGCTCTCCGAGTCGCCACCGCGTCGATGACTCCGAACAGGTCGGGGCGTCCGACGGCGCCGCGCCCGCGACACGCACAGACCCTCTGGCGGGTCTTCTTCGAGGACGCGAAGCCCTGGATGTCGCGGCGTACCTCCTCAGCGATCAGCCACTGATCCCCGCCCTCGTGGGCCGACGCGGCTGCGGCAAGACGAGCCTCGCAGCCGAGATCGCGCGCCTTCTGCTCGACCTCGAGGATCCGCTGCCGACGCTCTTCTTCGACCCCGGAACGACCGTGGACGGCGAGCCGGCGATGCTGCTGCGCGACACGCTGTCGGCGCTGACTCGGCGCACCGTGGTCGTTGTCGAAGACGTCGATGAGCTGGCGCGACTGGGCACCACCGAGCCCGACGTGTCCATCCTCCGCGAGATCTGGCAGTCAGAGCGATTCCCGCTCGCGCGCCTGGTGATCACGGTGACCGCTCCGTATGAGAAGCGGATTGCGCAGTTTTATGGCGCTCTCTCGGATCGCCTGGTCATCGTCGAGCTGCAACCGTGGGACGAGAACGTGGTGCGGGGACTGGTCGTGCCGGTGGCGACGCATTTGGCCGAGCAGTATGGCGTCGTCATCGATCACGCTGCCATCGAGGCGGCCCTCCAGCCACCGAGCGAAGCAGACACCTTCGACCACCCGGGGCTGGCCATCGCGCGTCTGGATGTCGCCTGCGCCCGGGCGATGATCGCCGGCGGTCGCACCGTGACTGTCTCCGATGTGACTCTCGCCTGAGCATCCTCGCGCCCGGATATTCACGTCCCGACCCCTGACGCCGCGCGCGGCGGAGAGCTAACGTCGGAGGTGGAGGTCGGACGATGCTCGATACTGCTCGTTCTCAACGGCTCGACTCGCTTCGTGCCGAGCTCATGGGCCTCCGCTCTGCAGCTCAGGATGCCGAGCAAGCGGCATCCGCTCTTCTGTCCCGCGTGCATCCCGTGCATGCGACCGGCGCAGCCAATCTCGTTCGCTATGTCGCCCTGCGATCGCAAGATCTGCGCGACCTCCAGGACCGCCTGACGGCGGAGGGCCTCTCGTCGCTCGGGCGGATGGAACCCGATGTGCTGCGCAACCTCGATGCGGTGCTGGGCACGATCGATGCGGCGCTCGGGAACGTCGCACCGGGCGAACATGCCTCCGCGGATCCGGAGGCACAACAGCCTGAACCCACTCCCCTGAGCGTGCACGCGGCAGCATTGCTGGGCGGGACGGCCGATGACCGCCAGACCCGGATCATGGTCACGTTGCCGAGCGAGGCCGCCGACGATTCCGCACTGGTCGCGCGATTCGCCCGAGCGGGAATGGACGTCGCCCGCATCAACTGCGCACACGACGACTCCGCGGCCTGGGAGCGCATGGCCAGGCATGTCCGAGACGCCGGCGCGAGCATCCGGATCGCCACCGACCTCGCAGGGCCGAAGCTGCGCACCGGTCCTCTCGAACCTGGACCGCGGGTCGTGAAGGTGTCGCCCACGCGCGACGCTCTGGGGCGGGTGACCGAGCCCGCGTCGGTCTGGCTCGTCGCACCACGCGCTGACGGGTCGGCTGCGCCCGCTGGGGAAATCCCCATCACGGATGACATGTGGCTTGCTCGCCTGCGGATCGATGACACCGTCGAGTTCACCGATACTCGTGGCCGATCGCGCTACATGACGGTCGTCGCGCTGCGCGGCGGCGGGGCACAGATCGAAGGAGACCGGACGGCGTATCTCGGGACCGGGACGCTGCTGGATGTCGATGGCCGCGAGACCCGGGTCGGCCCGCTGCCACCGGTCGATCAAGCGCTGCGGGTCCACCGGGGCGAGATCATCGAGCTTCGTCCGGATGAGGAACCGGGATTCACGCATGAGGGCCGACACCGTGTCGGCTGCACGGTGCCCGAAGCACTCGAGGTGATCCGCGTCGGTGATCGCGTGCGCTTCGATGACGGCAAGATCGAGGGCTTCGTGCGCGCCGTGGGTGTCGCTGACGGCCAGCGCGTCGCGGAGGTCGAGGTGACCCTCGCCTCACCGCGGGGAACGAAGCTCCGCGCCGAGAAGGGCATCAACCTCCCCGACACCGACCTGCCCATCTCGGCGCTCGCCGACGAGGACCTGCGCGCACTTGATGCCGTCGCCGGATTCACCGACATCGTGCAGCTGTCGTTCGCGCGCTCTCCCGGCGACGTCGCGCGCCTGTTCACCGAGCTTGACGCGCGGGGTGCCGGGCACCTGGGCGTCGTCGTGAAGGTCGAGACGGTGCGCGCTTTCCGAGCGCTGCCCGAAATCCTCCTCGAGCTCATGCAACGGCCCCGGGTGGGCATCATGATTGCCCGAGGCGACCTCGGTGTCGAGGCCGGCTGGGAACGGCTCGCAGAAGTGCAGGAAGAGATCCTGTGGCTGTGCGAAGCCGCGCACGTCCCGGTGATCTGGGCAACGCAGGTGCTCGACTCGCTCGCCGGTAGCGGTGTTCCCACCCGCGCCGAGGTGACGGATGCCGCCGCGGGGGAACGGGCTGAGTGCGTCATGCTCAACAAGGGTCCGCACATCGAGGAGGCCATCGAAGCGCTCGATGACATCCTGCGGCGGATGCACGGCCACCTCGAGAAGAAGCGCCCGCTGCTGCGACGGCTGCGCGCCTGGTCTCACGAAGGCTGAGCAGCCGCAGCACGGCCGCCCGTCACAGACGGTCATACAGCGCACGCGGCGCTTTGCGACACCTAGCGTGGTGATGCCAGGCCATCCACCCGAGGAGTGTCATGTCAGTTCTGTCCGAGGTGCTCGACGCAAACGAGTCCTACGCATCCGCGTTCGACAAGGGCGATCTCGCCCTGCCGCCCGCGCGCGGCTTCGCCATCCTCACCTGCATGGACGCCCGGCTGGACCCCGCCAAGTGCGCCGGGCTCAGCGAAGGCGATGCGCACGTCATCCGTAACGCCGGGGGACGCGCGTCCGACGACGCCATCCGATCCCTCGTGATCTCGTACAAGCTGCTGGCCACGAAGGAGTGGTTCGTCATCCACCACACCGACTGCGGCATGGAGTTCTTCACCGACGAGGTCATCCGCGGACTGCTCGCGAACTCCCTCGAGACCGCCGAGCTGCGCGCCGACGGCTTCGTGGACGTCGGCACCGGCCCCGGCTCCGCCGAGGCCGCATACATCGACTGGCTCACGATCAGCGACCAGGCCCAGGCCGTCGTCGACGATGTGGCCCGCATCAAGGCCCACCCGCTCGTCCCGGCGCGCATCCCGGTCTACGGCTATGTCTACGACGTCCGCACCGGTCGCCTCATCGAGGTGCCGGCAGCGATCACAGCAGGCGCAGCGTCCTGAGGACAACCGGATCGGCCGGTCTTGGCATCCGTTACGGGATGCCGGAGCCGGCCGTTTCCGCTTCCAGGTACCACCAGCGGCCGGCAGCGAGGCGGAACCGGCTGCGCTCGTGCTGCTCCCCCGCCTCGGCGCCGTGCCGCCAGCGCGCCCGGAATTCGACGATCCCGCCGGTGGTCCCGGCACCGACCGCGGGGGCGTCCAGGATGCGCAGTCCGACCCAGTGCACGTCGGGGTCAATGTCGATCCGCTCGGGCCGCGTTCGGGGGTGCCACGTGTCGGCGAGGTAGCGAGCGTCACCGAACGCGAACGCGCTGTACCGCGAACGCATCAGCCGTTCCGGGCTCCGCGCCGCCTCGCCCCGGTGCAGCGGTCCGCAGCACCTTCCGTAGACGTTGCCACTGCCGCAGGGACAGGGATCCTGGTCGGCCGGGCGACGGATGCCGGACTGTGCCGCGGATCCGAAACTCATGTGAGAAGTCTATGAACCGCGAGCGCGGAGGCTTTCCTTAGAGCAGTCTCAGAGACCGGCCGCCACGCTGGCCCCATGACCACAGCGACCCCGTCTCGCACCACCGTCACGGCACCGCATCCCGCTTCGCGGCTCCCGCGGCCTCTGACCTCACCGCGGGCGACCGCCAGCGTGCGCGGCAACCGTCGGGGGCGCTCTGCCCGGCGGGCATGGAATGTCGCTGCGACAGCCGTCATTTGGCTGACGAGCCTGTTCGTTCTTGCTCTGTGGGTGGCCGGCGGCGGCATCCAGGACCTGTGGGGATTCGACGCGGCGGCACTGAATAGCCTGGGCCGCCTCACCGGGCTCGTCGCGTCGAACCTCCTCCTCTACCAGGTGATCCTTCTTGCGCGTATCCCGCTGTTCGAGCGCGGGTTCGGCCGTGATGGCCTCACCCGGATGCACCGACTCGTCGGCTTCTGGTCGTTCTCGCTCATGCTCGCCCACATCGCACTCCTGGTGCTGGGGTACGCGGCAGCGGCCGATGTCAACGTCGTCGTCCAGCTCTGGGAGTTCGTGTGGGATTACCCGGGGATGCTGCTGGCAACAGCCGGCACGATTCTCATCATCGTTGTCGCGATCACCTCGATGCGTCGCGCTCGAGCGAAGCTGCGCTACGAGTCATGGCACCTGCTGCACCTGTACGCCTACCTGGGTGTCGGGCTGGCGCTGCCCCACCAGCTGTGGACCGGCGCCGACTTCCTCTTCTCCCCCGTCGCCACCGCCTACTGGTGGGGCCTGTGGGCTGTCAGCGCCGCAGCGATCGTTGTGTTCCGCATCCTGCTGCCCCTCACCAGCTCGCTGCGCCACCGGGTGCGGGTTGCCGACGTCCGTCCTGATGGCGTGGGCGGCGTCGCGGTCACCATGACCGGGCGCCGACTGGATCGCCTGGGCGCCCGCGCGGGCCAGTTCTTCATCTGGCGCTTCCTGGATGGTCCGGGCGCCTCGCGGGCTAACCCGTTCTCGTTGGCTGCGGCTCCCGACGGCCGCAGCCTGACGATCTCGGCCCGCATCGTCGGTGATGGCACCGCCCGCCTGGCACGACTCACTCCCGGTACCCCCGTCCTGTTCGAGGGGCCCTACGGCACAATGACCGGCGATGCCCGCACCGGCTCGAAGCTTCTGATGATCGGCGCTGGCGCCGGGGTCGCGCCGTTGGTTTCTCTGCTTCAAGCCGAGGCCTACGCGCCAGGCGCGGCGACGCTGGTCACCCGCGACCACTCGAAAGAAGCAGCCCTGCGCACCGACGCCATCGGCGCCCTCGTCGCGCACCGGGGCCTGCGACACATCCCCCTCCCGGGGCCCCGAGCGCGCACCACCTCCTCGTGGCTGCCAGCCTCACACGCCGCGTGGACGGGCTCCGATGCCCTGCGCCATCTCGCGCCCGACCTCGAGAACTACGACGTGTTCCTCTGCGGACCCGCGGCCTGGATGAAGGCCCTCGAGCATGACCTTCGCGCCGCAGGCGTTCACCGCAGCCGCATCCATTCCGAGTCATTCACCGTCTGATCCCTCACACCACGGAGCCTCCGATGAAGCGCATCGTTTACGGACTTCTCGCCACGCTGAGCGGCGTCGTCCTGTTGTTCAGCTACCGCACCTCACTTGAGGCCGTCATGCCGGTCGCCGCCGACGACACCGCGGGCAGCACGACAACCGTCCCGGCGCCAGCATCGACGTCATCGAGCTCAGCTGACGCCTCCGGTTCGACCGGAACATCCACCCCCTCGGCATCGCCGTCCCCGTCGACGACCACCACGCAACAGAACACGAGCGGCCTTGCCGACGGCACATACACGGGCGATGCGGTCCGCACCCGCTACGGCAACGTGCAGGTCCAGATCACGGTCAGCGGGGGCGTGATCACCGAGGTCCAGGTGCCGCAGTACCCGAACAGCAATCGCGAGGATCAGCAGATCAATGCCCGCGCACTGCCGGTGCTGATCTCCGAGACGACAAGCGCGCAAAGTGCGTCGATCCGCATGGTCTCGGGCGCCACCTACACCAGCCAGGGGTACACGCAGTCCCTCCAGAGCGCGCTGGATCAGGCACAGCAATGAGTTCCGACGAGCCTCGCGTCTGGGTCCAGACCATCATGGGAACTGTCGTCTCGGTCCACGCCTACGGCACCACCGCGTTCGTGAAGGATGCCGAGACCGCAGCGTCCGTGGCTCGTGCGTTCAACGAGCTTCGCGAGGCAGACAGAATCTTCTCGACCTATCGCGAGGACTCGGAAATCAGCCGTCTCCGCCGCGGTGAGATCACACTCGACGATGCGCATCCGCTCGTTGCCGAGGTCGCCGCGGCGTGTCTGGACGCCGAGCAGCGCTCTGGCGGCCGGTTCTCGGCTACCTGGCGCGGTTGGTTCGACCCGACCGGCTACGTCAAAGGGTGGGCGGTCGAGCGGGCGGCACGGATGCACCTTCTGCCACTCCTGGCCGCAAACGGCGCGACAGCGATCGGTATCAACGCGGGCGGTGACATGCAGCTCGGCACCGCCGCGGGCAGCGACTGGGTCTGGCGCATCGGCATCGCCGACCCGCACCGCGCCGGTGAGGTTCTCGCGATCATCGACGTGGTCGATGGCGCGGTTGCGACCTCGGGGACAGCTGAGCGGGGTGTGCACATCCTGGACCCACGCTCCGGCGAGCCGGCGACCGGCGTGCGCAGCGCGACGGTCGTCGCCGACTCCCTGGCCGAGGCAGACCTCTGGGCAACCGTCGCAGTTGTGGGCGGCGACGACCTGTCGTGGGTTTCAGCGGCGCGCTCGCGGTCGGGCATGACGGTGACCGATGACGGAGGCGTTCGCCGGTGGCTGGGCACGACGGAGGTGGCGGTGGTCACGCGCGAGCACTCGGCAGCGTGATGAGAAAGGTCGTGCCGCTCGGTGAGGTCGACTCGACCTCGATCCGGCCCGAATAGCGAGTCAGCACGTCACGCACCAGCGCGAGCCCGAGTCCGAACCCGCGACGCCTGCCCGTCTCAGACCCACGGGCGAACCTCTCGAAGATGCGCTCCGCGTCGGCCGAGTCGATTCCGCTGCCGTGATCGCTGACGCGGATCTCCACGTCGTCGCGGGCGGTTGCAGCTGCGATCGTCACCGTCGCTCCCCGGGGACTGTGCTGGATCGCATTGTCGATGACAGCCATCAGGATCCGGGTGAGGGTCGGAAGCGGCATCCGCACAGCCCGGTCGGTCAAGAAGACCTCCAACGTCACGCCGCTGTCATCGGCGAGCGGCTGGAGGCGGGAGACCGCGGCATCCATCGCTTCACCGACGGGCGCGAGGGCCGTCGTCTCGGCCTTGCCTTCGGCTACCATCAACAGATCGGTGAGCATGTCATTCATCGCGTCAGCATCGGAGCGCAGCTGGTCGAGAGCCTCGGCGACATCTCCCCCGCGTTCCAGGCGACGCTGCGCGATCTGGATACGGCTGGTCAGGGTCGTCAGCGGCGTGCGCAGTTCATGACTGGCGTCGGCGACGAAGTTCCGCTGCAGCCGCAGCGCTTCACCGAGCGGGCGCACGGCGCGGCGGGCGGCGAACCACGCGATCAGCGACAGGACGATCACGCCCAAGATGCCGAGACCGATCACCCACGGCAGCACCCTGTCGACATCGACCACGAGATCATCCCCCGACCCGCGATGGCCACCGGGAAAGCCGGTTCCGTGTTCGTCGCTCTCGATACGCGCGCGCAGCAGGATGACGGTGACCAAGACCGACACCCCGAGTGCGATGACGATTGCTGACGCTGCAGCTACCCACACCCCGACGGAGAAGGCGGCTCGCTGCACGCGGTGCCGGTCGGCAGCTTCCGGGCTCGTCATGATGGCTGCCCCACGCGGTAGCCGCGAGCGCGAACCGTCTCGATCATCTCGGGAACCGACTTGCGCCGGATGTAGTGCACGTAGGTATCGACCGAGCCCCGGGTGTCGCCCTCGTGGAACACGGCACCCAGGATCTCTTCTCGACTGAACACGTGCTCGGGGCTGGCGCTGAGCACATCCAGCAGCGCGGTCTCGGTCGTCGTGAGCGCGACCCGCGCCCCAGACGGCCCGTAGAGCGCCTGGGACTCGGGAACGAAGATCCACTCGCCGAGGGTGCGGCGGTGCTGCTCTGCACGGTAGCCGCGCACGAGAGCCCGGATGCGGGCGAGCAACTCGCCGTAGTCGAACGGTTTGACGAGGTAGTCGTTGGCGCCGGCATCCAAACCCTCGACCCGGTCATCGACGGCGCCGAGGGCGGTCAGCAGCAGGATGGGCGTCGTAATGCGAGCGGTGCGGATCGCGCGAACCAGATCGATTCCGTCGCCACCGGGAAGCCGCCGGTCGATAACCATCACGTCGAATCGCTGCTGCAGGGCGCGGGACCGAGCCGACGCGACGTCTGCCGCGTGAGCGACAGTATGGAACTCCGAAAGCACCTCGATCGTCATCTGGGCGACGTCCTGATCGTCTTCGACGTACAGCACGTCGGCGTGCGGCCCGCTGTCGAACGGCATGATGCCTCCCGAGCCAACGCTAGCGCGCAGACCTATCCGTCTGCTGGAGCGCGGGGATCCTCCCCAACCGGGCGCGGGAATCGTGGACTGTGGATAGTGCCGCTCCGACGGATGCCGCGGGCTACCGTGGTGGACATGAACCGCCGCCGTCCGTTTCGAGCCGCGTCGATCGTGATCGCCGCGATGCTCGGTGTCGGTGCGCTGGCCGGCTGTGGGCCGACTGATCCGTCACCCGCCCCGACGCCCACCAGGTTCGCTTCCGAGGAGGAAGCATTCGCTGCCGCGGAAGCCACCTACCGGGCGTACGTGGATGCCTTGAACCAGGTCGACCTCAGCGACCCCTCGACCTTCGAGGAGGTCTATCGCTGGACCACGGGCGATGCGAATGCAGCCGAGCGCGAATCGCTTAGCGGAATGCACGCGAACGGCTGGACTGTGTCGGGCACGAGCGAAGTCACCGGTTTCAACCCGAACTCCTGGGATGCGGATGCTGGCACGATCGACGGAATTGCCTGCCTTCGCGTGGCAGATGTCATGCTGACTGATCGCGATGGCAACTCAGTCGTGAGCACGGATCGTCCGGATACTCAGTCGGTGATGATTGTGGCAGGCGTCTCCCCCGACTCTCCGACGGGTGCACTGCTGTCGGTCGTTGATGGATCGAATAGCGAACAATGCGGCTAGCCATCCTGATAGTGCTCACCGCGTTGAGTACGGCCTCTCTGATGCCGACCGCCGTCGGAGGCTCCGGATGCGCGAGCAACTCCGCATGGTCGGGCAATTGCAGCGTCTCCAACAACGGGAGCCAGGTCGACGTCGGCGGCACCGCGAACCAGCCGGGCTCCGGCGGGGGATCCGGGAACGGCGGCACAGGCGGCTCGCAGGGCAGTGGCAATGGCGGCTCCAGCGGCGACTCCGGAACCACCGAGAGCTCCCCGGCCGCTGAGGAGTGCCCCATCGTCGGGTGCCGAGGCAACTACACAGTGGTCACGTATCCGGACGTAACGATCGACGATCTCGCGAGTTTCGTTCCGGCGCGTCCGAGCCTCGGTGGCGAGCCCGCCGGTTTCGGGGTCGTCGGAACGCCCACGAACATCGTGGCCGGGGCATCCACGCACACCCTCACCGGCCCGCTGCTCGGGTGGGACGTGACAGTCAGGTTCCGACCGGCCGGCTACGTCTTCGACTACGGCGACGGATCGAGCGCGCGGACAACGACCGGCGGTGCCACCTGGGCGTCGCTCGGACTCCCCCAGTTCAGTCCGACGTCAACGAGCCACGTCTATCGCGAGCGCGGGACGTACACCGTGTCCCTCACGCTGCAGTACTCGGCTGACGTCGACTTCGGGAGCGGCTGGCGCCCGGTCCCCGGCTACGTCAATGCCCCGGCTCCGCCCTACACCCTCGAGGTTCTCGAGGTCCGGACGGCCCTGGTCGACCGCACCTGCGCCGAGAACCCCACCGGCCCCGGCTGCTGAGCCCTCCGTCGGCCGCTCGCATCGTCGGCGGCGCATGCCAGGATGGGCGCGTGGCAGAACGATTGATGTTGCTCGACTCCGCGTCGCTGTATTTCCGGGCGTTCTACGGCGTACCCGACACGGTCAAGGCGCCGAACGGGATGCCGGTCAACGCGGTGCGCGGATTCCTCGACATGATCGCGAAACTCGTCACCACCTACGAGCCGACGCACCTCGTGGCCTGCTGGGACGACGACTGGCGCCCCCAATGGCGGGTCGATCTCATCCCGTCGTACAAGACGCACCGCGTCGTCGAGATCGTCGCGGGCGGCCCGGATGTCGAAGAAGTGCCCGATCCCCTCGAGGTGCAGGTGCCGCTCATCCGCGAGGCACTCGCCGCCCTCGGGATCACGATCATCGGCGCCGCCGAACACGAGGCAGACGACATCATCGGCACCCTCGCCACCACAGCAACGATGCCCGTCGATATCGTCACCGGTGACCGCGACCTCTTCCAGCTCGTCGACGACGAGCGCAGCATCCGTGTCATCTACACGGCGCGCGGCATGAGCAACCTCGAGCTGGTCACCGACCGCACCGTCGTGACGAAGTACGGAGTGCTGCCCAGCCAGTACGCCGACTTCGCGACGCTTCGCGGCGACAGCTCCGACGGGCTGCCGGGTGTAGCCGGCATCGGCGAGAAGACGGCCGCTACGCTCCTCGCTGCGCACGGCGACCTTGCCGGCATCATCGGCGCCGCCGAGCGCGGCGAGGGAATGTCGGCCGGCGTTCGCGCCAAGATCACCGCGGGGCTCGACTACCTCGAGGTCGCGCCCACGGTCGTCGAAGTCGTCCGCGATCTCGACCTTCCCGCGCCTGACACGCACCTGCGACCACTCGACGACGATCAGCGTGCCGCGGCGGTCACCCTCGCCGAGACCTGGGCGCTCGGCACTTCGGTCTCGCGGGTCATCGAGGCGCTCGCCACGACACGATGACGGCCGCCACCAGCAGCACACCGTAGGCGAGCACGACGACGAGGGATGCCAGCAGCACGGCATCCCACCCGCCGGTCACCTCGTGCAGGGCCCCCATCGCCGGTGCAGCCAGCGCCGCGGCCGCATAGCCCCCGCCCTGCACCAGCGCAGACATCCCGGCGGCTTCGGCATCCGAGCGGGCGATCGCGACGATCGTGCTGAAGATGACCACGAAGCCGCCGGCGTGGCCGATGGCCCCGAAGCTCAACCAAACCGCGGCCCACTCGGGCGCGATGATCATGCCCAGCGTCAGCAAGATCCACGACGTGCCAATCGCGATCGCCGGAACGATCCGCGGTGTGAACCGCGCCAACAGCGGAACCACGAAGGCTCCCACCACGGCCACCCCGTGGAAGAACGCCGTGAGGCCTCCTGCCGCTGCCGCGCTGACCCCGAGATCGTCCGCGATAAGTGTCGGCAGCCAGGTCGCGAACCCGTAATAGACGGCAGCCTGCCCGGCAAAGGCCAGCAGCAGCATCCACGGAACCGGGTTCCGGAACATGGAATCGCCCCGCGTCGCCCGCCTGCCCAGCGGCACCGGAACGGGGCCGGTAAGCGTGTCGGCCTCGCGGTCTGCGACGGATGCCGCGGCAGAGCGCTGCGCACCCGAGAACCGCTCGCCCCACAGTTCCCCGCGAGAGGCAGCGCGCCGCAGGTGCAAGCCCCACAGCAGCATCCCCGCGATCGTGATCACCGACCACGCGACCAACGCGAGGTTCCATCCGATCACGGAGGCAATCGGCACCGTCAACAGTGACGTCAGCAGCGATCCCGCGTTGAGCATGGCGACGTAAGCAGCTGTGACCAGGGCTACCCGCTCGGGCACGACATCACGGCGGATGATGACGGGGATGACCACATTTCCGACCGTGATGGACGCGCCGATCACGATCATTCCGGCGAGCATCCATCCGAAGCCCGGAACGGCACGCAGGAAGGTGCCGAGCAGCACCCCCGTGAGGGTGATCATGAGCGCGAGCTCCGCCCCGGCGCGACGGATGACGAGAGCTGCCACCGGGGTCAGCAGCGCGAACATCAGCACAGGCGCGGTCGTGAGCAATCCGGCCGTTGCCGCACCGATGCCGAGATCGCTTTCGATCTGCCGCAGCACAGGTGTCGGTGAGACGATGGGTCCGCGAAGACTCAGCGCGGCGACGAGGATGCCGGCGATGACGAGCCCGGCGGCTCCTCCGGCGGCACCGGGAGCGATGCGTCGGTCAGAAGCCACCCGTCGAGTCTAGGGTCGCGTTATCGGCTTCCCGCGTCACGCACGTTGCATCATTCATACCCCCAGGGGTATCCTTGAACATAGACCGTCACAGACCCCGGAAGGACATCTCCCATGTGCTCTCAGATTCGTTGCTCCTCGTGCGGCAAGATCACCTGGACCGGCTGCGGCATGCACGTCGAGCAGGCCCTCGCCGGTGTTCCCAAAGATCAGCTCTGCACCTGCAACTGACGTCGCGCCCGCTTACCTCCGCGTGGCGGTCCACTCCTGCAGGCGCGCCAGTGGCCACGTCGTGACGATCCGGTCAGCCGGAACCCCGACGCGCTCCGCCCGCTCGGCGCCGTAATCCAGCAGCGACAGATGACCCGGCGCATGCGCGTCGGAGTCGATCGAGAACAGGCATCCCTTCGCCAGGGCGAGCGCGATCAGTTCGTCCGGCGGATCCTCGCGTTCGGGACGCGAATTGATCTCGACAGCGACACCGTGTTCCGCGCACGCATCGAAGACGCGATCCGCGTCGAACTCCGACGGCGGCCTCGTCCCCCGCTGGCCGCTGACCAGCCTGCCGGTCACATGCCCGAGAACATCGATCCTGCCGCTTCGCACGGCGCGCAGCATCCGTGTCGTCATAGGGCCGCGCTCCATCCGCAGCTTCGAGTGCACTGATGCCACGACGATGTCCAGTGAGCGCAGCAGGTCATCCTGCTGATCGAGCCCGCCGTCGTCGAGGATGTCGACCTCGATGCCCGTGAGCAGGGTGAACCGATCGTCGCGGAAGCTCTCCACAATCGGGATCTGCTCCCGCAGTCGCTGCGCCGACAGGCCGTTTGCCACCCGAAGCCGGGGCGAATGGTCGGTGAGCGCGAGGTACTCCCGCCCGAGCTCACGGGCGGCCTTCACCATCGCCGCAATCGGCGTCGTGCCGTCCGACCAATCGGAGTGGCTGTGCAGGTCGCCGCGCAGCAGCGCGCTGAGCGCAGAGGGCCGGATGCCGGCCCGTTCCCGCAACTCGGCGAGATAGTCCGGCACGCGCCCCTCCCGGGCCTGGACGATCACCGCGAGGGTCGAATCGCCGATCCCCTTCCGGCGCCGCAGCCCCGTGGTGTCGGCTAGCTGCGCGGCATCCAGCCCCTCGATCGCTGCGGCGGCAGCACGAAACGCTTTCGCCTTGTAGCGGATCGCCCGCTCGCGCTCGAGAAGCAGGGCGATCTCGATCAGCGCGTCGTACGGATGCAGCTCCGGCTCGCTCATGCCGCCCAGCCTGACACGCCCCACCGACCGCGCGCATCGCCTTCTGCAGGTAGGCAAAATCCCGGGCGTAGGTCGATTGCTGTTGCGATCGACCTACGCCCGGGAGAAGTCCCACCTCCGCGAGGAGGGGCGTCGGCGCGTCAGGGGGTGACGCCCGCGCGCTTGACGACGACAGGAGCGCTGGCGAGACGGTGCAGTGCCCAGCCGAACAGGATGGAGAGCACACCGATACCCATCGCGAACGCGGCGACACCGAAGCTCACGACTGACGTGAACAGGGATGCCCGCAGGAACGACGCGTTCATCATGGTCGCGCGCACCGGGTCTTCGCGGTCGAGCTCGGCGTAGGTGGCGCCCCCGGATGCCTCGAGAGCGTGATGCTGAATGATGTCGGCCTGCACATAAGCGGTGAAAGGGCCGGCAACGGTCTGCCCCTGGAACGCGATCGCGTCGTCGGGGATCGTGATGTTCTCGGCGCGCAGCTGGCTCGAGACGGTGGCCCACACGATGATGCCCACGATGATGAGCAGGGCGCCGCCGACGATGCCGAGGATCCCCACCACCTTCACGAGACCGAGGTTGCGGGCAGGCGCCTGAACGGTGTCAGTGGCGCTGGCTGTGTCGGTGGCGGACATGGCAGATTCTCCTTCAGGGACGTGCGTCGTCGGGGGGGGGATTCGGCGGTGTATCTCACCGTCGACGTCCACGTTACGAAACCCGTTCCCGTACGGAAAGTGACGTAGGTCCTCCGGCAGGATATTCGGTGAATGACCCAGGTCAGGGGGCAAGCGCCACAGTCGCCTCGGCCCACGCCTGCAGCTTCGCTGCCGCTGCGCCCGAATCGACGGCCGCCGCAGCATCCTCGCGGGCGTCCCGCAGACGCTCGACGATCGGCAGCTGCGCCTGCGCGGCATCCTGCGAGAGGCGATACGCGACGATGCCGGCCGCGGCGTTCAGCAGCACGATATCGCGGACCGGCCCGGTCTCCCCCGCCAGCACGCGCCGAACGATCTCAGCGTTGTGGTCGGGCGCACCACCGCGCAGATCGTCGAGGGTCGCCGGGGGGATGCCGAGGTCACGCGGGTCGAGATCGTGCTCGTGGATGTCGCCGCGCGACACCTCCCAGATGCGGCTGTGACCGGTGGTCGTGAGTTCGTCCAGCCCGTCGTCGCCGCGGAAGACGAGTGCCGTGGCGCCGCGGGTCCGGAACACGCCGGTGATGAGGGGCACGCGGTCCAGGTGCGCAACCCCCACCGCATTGGCCTCGGCGCGGGCGGGATTGCACAGCGGGCCGAGGAAGTTGAACACGGTCGGCACACCGAGTTCGGCTCGAGTCGGCCCGGCGTGTCGGAAACCCGGGTGGAACGCGGCGGCGAACGCGAAGGTGATGCCCGCCCGGTCGAGGACCTCGGCCACGGCATCCGGACTCAGGCGCAGGTCGACGCCGAGAGCCGACAGCACATCGGAAGACCCGGATGCCGAACTCGCCGCCTTGTTCCCGTGTTTGACGACGGGGATCCCCGTGGCAGCCGCGACGATCGACGCCGTCGTGGACACGTTCACGGTGCGGTGACGGTCGCCACCGGTTCCGACGATGTCCAGAACGTGAGGATCCACCGGAAGCGGCAACGCGGCCTCCAGGATCGCGTCGCGGAAACCCACGATTTCGTCTACGGTCTCGCCCTTGGCGCGCAGGGCGATGAGGAATCCTGCCAACTGTGACGGCGTCGCCTCCCCCGCCATGATCTGACGCATCGCCCACGTCGACTCCGACACGCTGAGGTCCTCGCCCTCGAGGAGCGCACTGATGATCGAGGACCAGGACGGCTGCTGGGTCATGGCTCCGAGCGTAGCGGGGCGGGCAACTGAGGTGCGCCTAAGTCGCAAACCACCTCACATCAGTGGTGGCTCATGCGAAACCTCAGGCAAATCTTCAGCCATAATGAAGAATGTGACCACCAGCTCAGCGACGTACTCCCAGGCCATGCGGTCGGTCAAGCGACCCGACCCGGTCGCAGTTGGAACCATCGTGTGGCTCGGCAGCGAAGTCATGTTCTTCGCCGGCCTTTTCGCGATCTATTTCACACTGCGAAGCACCTCCCCCGACCTGTGGGCCCAAGAGACCCAGCTGTTGAACGTCCCGTTCGCTGCGGTCAACACCACGATCCTGGTGCTCTCATCCGTCACCTGTCAGATGGGTGTGTTCGCCGCTGAGCGTTTCCAGCCGTACACGGTCAAGACCAACCGGTTCCGCGACCGCTGGGGCATGGTCGAGTGGTTCTGGCTGACCTTCGCTCTCGGCGCCATCTTCGTGTCGGGCCAGGTGTGGGAGTACGCCCAGCTCGTCGCCGAAGGGATGCCAATCCAGGCGAACGCGTACGCCTCGGCGTTCTACCTGACGACCGGCTTCCACGCCCTGCACGTGACCGGTGGCCTCATCGCCTTCCTCCTCGTGATCGGACGCGCCTTCGCGGTCAAGAACTTCGGCCGCAAGGAGATGACCTCGTCGATCGTCGTGTCGTACTACTGGCACTTCGTCGACGTGGTCTGGATCGCCCTGTTCTTCGTCATCTACTTCCTCAAGTAACCCGAGCGGAGCTGAATCACCCTCATGGCACGACAGACCAAGCGCCGCTCGACCGGCCGCCGGAGCCCCTGGGCAGCGACCGCACTGATCGGCATCGGACTGCTCATCACGGGCGGCGTCTACGCGGGCGCCTCCGCTGCGATGGCAGCCACCGAACCCGACACCGCCACGGCGACCAGCCTGACGATCGAGGACGGCAAGAAGCTGTTCCAGGCCAACTGCGCCACCTGCCACGGCCTTGACCTGCAGGGCACCGAGAACGGCCCCTCGCTCTATGGTGTCGGCGCCGTCGCCGTCGACTTCCAGGTCGGCACGGGCCGGATGCCGCTGCAGATGCAGGGTCCCCAGGCCCCCCCGAAGCCGGTGCAGTTCACCGACGAGCAGATCCTCGCGATGGCCAACTACGTGCAGTCCGTCGCTCCCGGTCCCGACTTCCCGGACCCCGAGATCCTCGACGGTGAAGGCGACGTCGCACGCGGAGCTGAGCTGTTCCGCATCAACTGCGCGATGTGTCACAACGTCGCCGGCGCCGGTGGCGCCCTGACCGAGGGCAAGTACGCTCCCGCCCTGACCGAGGTCAGCGCTCTGCACATTTACGCCGCGATGGTCACCGGCCCCCAGAACATGCCGGTGTTCAACAACATGTACCTGACCGACGAGGACAAGCGAGACATCATCTCGTCGCTGCTGTACATCCAGCAGACCGAGTCCCCCGGTGGATTCAAGCTCGGGTCGCTCGGACCGGTCGCTGAGGGTCTGTTCATCTGGATCTTCGGGATCAGCACCCTGATCGGCATCACCGTGTGGATCACGGCGAAATCCAACTGACCCCGCATACCGAATACGTAGCAAGACGCTAGAGGAGCACCATGGCACACGAGGACGACCCGCACGGCCTCGACAGGGCGTCGTACCAGCCCTCGTCGGGAACGGCCGTCGCCGTCACCGACCCCGTGCGTAACCCCGAGCTTCCGCCGCACCGTGAGCGGATGACCGACAAGGACCCGGCGGCGATGAAGCGCGCCGTCCGCACGATCTACACGCTCTTCTACATCTCGGTAGCCGGGTCGCTGTGGGCAGTTGCCGCCTACATGATCTTCCCGATCGAGAGCGGCGAGATCCCGGCGATCCGCGACAACAACCTCTTCATCGGCCTCGGCATCGCCCTCGCGCTGCTGGCTATTGGTGTCGCCGCGATCCACTGGTCCAAGGCGGTGATGTCCGACAAGGAGCACACCGAGGCCCGCCACCCCACTCGTGGCACCGACGCGACGCGTGCCGGCGCCGTAGCCGTCTTCGAAGCCGCCAACGAGGAGTCAGGATTCGGACGACGCACCGTCATCCGCGGCGGCCTCTTCGCGGCCCTGATCGCCTCGATCCTTCCGGCGATCACCCTCTTCCGTGGTCTTGCCCCCGAGAACACTCCCGAGCGCCCCAACGCGGGCAACCCGGTGTACCTCCTCAGCCACACCATGTGGAAGCCCGGCATGCGTCTGGCCAAGGACCCCGAGGGCACGCCGATCAAGGCATCCGAGGTCACTCTCGGCTCGGCGGTGCACGTGATCCCCGAGCCGCTCGCCGAACTCAGCCACGAAGAGGGCTACCTCGAAGAGAAGGCCAAGGCGATCGTGCTGCTGGTGCGCATGCTGCCCGAGCAGATCACCGAAACACCTGAGCGGGCGACCTGGTCGTACGACGGCATCGTCGCTTACTCCAAGGTCTGCACCCACGTCGGCTGCCCCGTGGCTCTCTACGAGCAGCAGACACACCACCTGCTCTGCCCCTGCCACCAGTCGCAGTTCGACGTCTCGGACGGCGCGAAGGTCATCTTCGGGCCCGCAGCACGTCCGCTGCCGCAGCTGCCCATTGAGGTGGATGACGAGGGTTACCTCGTCGCGCAGAGCGACTTCACCGAACCCGTCGGCCCGAGCTTCTGGGAGCGCCATTGAGCACCGCCACCGCTACTGACGAGACGGCCGTCGGTACCACCAGAGAAAAGCCGCTCGGCGGCCGATTCGTCGGCGCCACCGCCAACTACCTCGACGAGCGCACCAGCCTCTCGGGACTGGTCAAAGAGCTCGGTCGCAAGATCTTCCCCGACCACTGGTCGTTCATGCTCGGTGAGATCGCGCTGTGGAGCTTCGTCGTCGTCCTGCTCTCGGGAACGTTCCTGACGTTCTTCTTCCAGGCCTCGATGGTTCCCACCCACTACACGGGCGCCTACATCCCGATGCGTGGCGTGGAGATGTCGGCGGCGCTGGACTCGACCCTGCGGATCTCGTTCGACATCCGCGGCGGTCTGCTGGTGCGCCAGATCCACCACTGGGCAGCGCTCGTGTTCATCGCCGGTATCGGTGTGCACATGCTGCGAGTGTTCTTCACCGGCGCGTTCCGCAAGCCGCGTGAACTGAACTGGCTGATCGGCTTCGTGCTGTTCGTCCTCGCGATGGGTGAGGGCTTCACCGGCTACTCGCTCCCCGACGACCTGCTCTCGGGCAATGGCCTCCGAATCATCGACGGCATGATCAAGGGCATCCCGCTGATCGGCACCTGGACCTCGTTCCTGCTGTTCGGCGGCGAGTTCCCCGGCATGCAGATCGTCGGACGCCTGTACACACTGCACATCCTGCTGCTGCCGGCGATCCTGGTCGCGCTGCTCGCGGCACACCTGATCCTCATGATCATCAACAAGCACACGCAGTTCGCCGGCCCCGGCCGGTCGAACGACAACGTCGTGGGCTACCCGATGCTCCCGGTGTACGCCTCGAAGATGGGTGGATTCTTCTTCATCGTCTTCGGTGTGATCGTGCTGATCGCATCCCTCTTCACGATCAACCCGGTCTGGAACTACGGTCCCTATGACCCCTCGCCGGTGTCTGCGGGTACCCAGCCTGACTGGTACATCGGATTCGCCGACGGTGCACTACGTCTCGTGCCGCCGCACCTCGAGACGGTCTTCTGGGATCACACCTGGTCGTGGAACATCATCCTGCCGATCACGGTGCTGGTGCTCTTCATCGCCCTGGTCGCGTTCTACCCCTTCATCGAGGCGTGGATCACCGGCGACAAGCGCGAACACCACATCGCGCAGCGTCCGCGCAACGCCCCGACCCGCACCGCCATCGGCGCCGCCGGCGTCACCTTCTACGCGGTGCTGTGGGCAGCGGCATCCTCCGACATCATCGCCACCCACTTCTGGGTGACGATGGAGGGTGTCATCCACACGCTGCAGGCTCTGCTGTTCGTGGGTCCGGTCATCGCCTACTTCGTCACGAAGCGCATCGCTATCGCGCTCCAGAAGAAGGACCGCGAGATCGCCCTGCACGGCTACGAGTCGGGACGCATCGTCCGCCTCCCCGGTGGTGAGTACATCGAGGTTCACCAGCCCGTCGACGAGTACGAGCGCTGGAAGCTCGTGGACTTCGAGACCTACGAGCCGCTGGTCGTTCGTCCGAACTCGCGTGGGCAGATTCCGTGGCACCAGAACTTCCGTGCCTCGCTGTCGCGCTGGTTCTTCGAAGACCGCCTCGCTCCTGTCACGCAGGCCGAGGTCGACGAGGCGCTCTCGCACCAGCACCACGAGCTCGACCACATCGCCGAGCAGGAGGATGCCGAGATCCAGGCGATGCACGAGCGCGCCGGGGTTCCGGATGCTCCGCACCACCCGATCACCGACGGCAAGCAGTCCGAGACGGCTGTTCGCCCGACGAACGTGATCGTCACTGACGAGGTCGTGGAGAACACGGCTGCCGATAAGGGCACGTCGAACACGGATGTCGATCCTGACGACGACGTTCACCCCAGCGGCGACACGAAGTAGTCCCGAATCAACCAGTGCGCGGGCCCGGCATCCACGGATGTCGGGCCCGCGCCGTTGCCCGCATCTCACTGCAGCGGGCAATGGCAGGATCCGGCCGAAACGTGGCCGCAGGAGGGTGCCTGCGGCGCTCTCAATGTCATGACTTGCCTCTAGTGTCGGCATCATGAGCAGCGCAGACTTCTTCGCCACCCGCCTCGCCCACGAGACCGATCCGTCGGACGTGTACGCCGCTCAGAAGGCCGGAGAAGACATCGTGCTCGTCGATGTGCGCGGCGTCGACGCCTGGCGCCAGGGACGCATCACCGGCGCGATCCATATGCCCTACCGCGAGATCGCGGAGCGCGCCCCGCGCGAGATTGCCCCGGACGCCACTGTCGTCGTGTACTGCTGGAGCCCGGGCTGCAACGCCGGCGTCAAGGGGGCGCTCGAGTTCGCAAAGCTCGGCTACGCGGTCAAGGAGATGATCGGGGGGTTCGAATACTGGGCACGGGAAGGCCAGCCGACCGAGAACGATGACGGTCCGCTCCCCCGCGAGTTCGACCCGCTCGTGATGATCGTGCGCCGGTGAACGAGGGGTCCGATTCCCGCCAGTGCCCTGGCCGCCCCGGCGAGTAGCGTGACCGTCGTGTCCTCGTCGCCGACTCTCGCGCCAGCGCGCTCCAGCACCGTGGTCCTCATGTTCGCGGCGCTGTCGCTGGTGTGGGGAGCGAGTTTCCTCTTCATGAAGGTTGCGGTTGACTCCTTCGACCCTGCTCAGGTGGCTCTGGGACGCATCATCCTGGGCTCCGTGACGCTCGCCGCGATCATGACGCTCACGCGTCGACGGTGGCCGCGAGAGAGACGCCTGTGGCTGCACATGATCGTCGTCGCAGTCTTCTTCTGCATCGTGCCCTTCCTGCTGTTCGCGTGGGCCGCTCAGAGCCTGCCGTCGGGATTGTCGGCCATCCTGAACGCGACCACACCGTTGTGGACGATGCTCGTTGCCGTCGTCGTTCTTCCGAGCGAGCGGATGACGGCACGGCGACTGATCGGGGTGATCATCGGCGCTGTCGGTGTCGCGATTGTCATGGGCATCTGGGACGTTGTCACCTCCCCCGAGTTCACGGCATCGCTTCCCGCGCAGCTCGCCTGCCTGGGGGCCACCGCGTCCTACGGCATCGCCCTGGGGTGGATGCGGCGCTTCATCACGGGAACCCACAACCATGACAGCGTCACGATCGCGTCGACGCAGATGGCTGTCGCAGGCGTACTCGCCCTGGTGCTCGTGCCCGCCATCGGCCTCGCGCCCGTCGCATGGGCTCCCGCGCCGATTCTGGCGCTCCTGGCCCTCGGGTGCCTCGGGACCGGAATCGTCTATGTCTGGAACACACGAGTCGTCAGCGAATGGGGCGCGGTCGGCGCGTCAACCGTCACCTACGTGATCCCCGTGGTCGGCGTGGCACTCGGGATCATCGTGCTCGGAGAACGGTTCACGCTGAACGAGCTCATCGGCGCGTTCATCGTGATCGGCGGCGTGCTCCTCGTCCAACGCTCCCGCTAATCAGGGCTCTCAACGGAGAGCGCGCAGCGAGGGGACGGACGCAGGGCCTAGCCGGCGAAGCGGGAACCTAGCGGGCGAAGTAGCCGCGGTAGTACTCGTAGACCCAACCGACGATCGCGACCAGGAAGATACCGAACCCGATCGGCACCATCCACGCGCCCACCGAGAGACCGATGATGGCGATCGCTGCCGAGAAAGCGAGCACAATCGGCCACCACGACCACGGGCTGAACTCACCGATCTCGGGGTCGCCGTCGTCGATGTCTGCCGTGAGGGTGTCCTCGGGCAGCTCGCCGCCCTGAGCGCGTCGAACCGCACCGGTGTAGAAGGCGATCAGTGCGCCCATGAGGGCAGTGAAGATTAGCGCGATCGTGCCGACCCACTCGACGTTGCCGTACCAGAAAAGGCTCCAGATGGTGTAGACGACACCGACGAGAGCGAAGAAGCCCGCCAGAATCCACCAGAGCGCGACGTTGGTACGCATCGGACTACTTCACCTTCCCATCGGCAAGATCCACAACCGGTGTGTGCGGAGCATCCTTCGCCGGGCCGACACCAACCGTCATCGGCGCAGCTTCCGGGTGGTTGAGGTCGAACGCCGGGCGTTCGCTGCGGATGCGCGGGATCGACGTGAAGTTGTGGCGCGGCGGCGGGCACGAAGTGGCCCACTCGAGCGATCCACCGTAACCCCACGGGTCGTTGACCGTGACCTTGGGCGCCTTCCGAGCGGTGATCCACACATTCAGCAGGAACGGAATCATCGAGACCGCGAGGAGCATGGCACCAACTGTCGACAACTGGTTCTGCCACGTGAATCCGTCAGCTTCCGCGTAGTCAGCGTAGCGGCGGACCATACCTTCGACACCCAGCCAGTGCTGGACGAGGAAGGTCATGTGGAAGCCGATGAACAGCAGCCAGAAGTGCACGTACCCGAGGCGCTCGTTGAGCATCCGGCCTGTCCACTTCGGCCACCAGAAGTAGAAGCCGGCGAACATCGCGAACACGACGGTTCCGAAGATGACGTAGTGGAAGTGCGCGACGACGAAGTACGAGTCCGACAGTGCGAAGTCCAGCGGCGGCGACGCGAGGATGACACCGGTCAGCCCACCGAAGACGAACGAGACGAGGAAGCCGAGCGCGAAGGTCATCGGTGTCTCGAAGGTCACCGACCCTCGCCACATCGTTCCGATCCAGTTGAAGATCTTCACGCCTGTCGGGACGGCGATGAGCATGGTCATCAGGGCGAAGAACGGCAGCAGCACCGAGCCGGTGACGTACATGTGGTGCGCCCACACAGCGACCGAGAGAGCGGCGATCGCGATCGTCGCGTACACGAGCGTCTTGTAACCGAAGATCGGCTTGCGGCTGAAGACCGGGAAGATCTCGGACACGATGCCGAAGAACGGCAGCGCGATGATGTACACCTCGGGGTGACCGAAGAACCAGAACAGGTGCTGCCACAGCAGCACGCCCCCGTTCTGTGGGTCGTAGATGTGCGCACCGAGCACGCGGTCGGCGGCGGCGGCGAAGATCGCGGCGGCCAGCACCGGGAAGGCCATGAGGATCAGGATGCTGGTCACCAGCGTGTTCCAGCTGAAGATCGGCATCCGCCACATCGTCATGCCGGGGGCGCGCATCGTGATCACGGTCGTGATGAAGTTGACGGCTCCGAGGATCGTGCCGAAACCGCTCATGCCGAGGCCGAGCATCCAGAGATTGCCGCCGACCCCCGGTGAGAAGCTCGCGTTCGCCAGCGGTTGGTAGGCGAACCACCCGAACGCGGCCGCACCCTGCGGGGTGAGGAAGCCGGAGATCGCGATGATCGAGCCGAACAGGAAGAGCCAGAACGCGAAGGCGTTCAGGCGGGGGAACGCGACGTCGGGGGCACCGAGCTGCAGGGGAAGAATGGCGTTCGCAAACCCGGCGAACAGCGGAGTCGCGAACATCAGCAGCATGATCGTGCCGTGCATCGTGAACAACTGGTTGTACTGCTCCTTCGTGGGCAGCACCTGCATGCCGGGTTCGAACAGCTCCGCACGGATGATGAGCGCCATCACACCGCCGAGCAGGAAGAACAGGAACGAAGCGATCAGGTACATGTACCCGATCGTCTTGTGGTCAGTGGAGGTGATCCACTTGACGACGATGTTGCCCTTCTGCTCGACACGCGACGACGACATCAGCGCCGCCTGCCGTGCCGGGAGAGTGCGCGGGCGCGACGAGTCCGCGTCCTGAAGCGGCAGCGTGGTGGCCATCACTCGTTCCCCTCATCTGACTGCTGGACCGAGGGATCCGTGGGATCGTTCGGCGTGTTCTGCAGGCGGTCGTATGCGTCGTTGATGTCGCCGGTCTGACCCTTTGCCTCGAGACTTGCGAGGTAGTCCTCGTACTCGTCGGCGCTCACGACCTGGACGGTGAAGAGCATCATCGAGTGGTACTCACCGCACAGTTCCGCACAGCGGCCTGCGTAGGTGCCCTCACGGGTCGGAGTGAAGGACCAGTAGTTGTCCTTCCCGATGTACATGTCCTTCTTGTAGAGGAAGTCGACGACCCAGAACGAGTGGATGACATCCCGCGACTGCAGTTTGATCTGCACGGTCTGGTCGACCGGCAGGTACAGCGTCGGCAGCGCCTCCTGGTCGATGTTGCCGGCCTTGTCGGGCTGGGCCTGAATACCCATCGTCCAGACGGCGTCGGAGTTGTCTTCCTCGTCACCGTTGTACTGGAAGTCCCACGCCCACTGCTTGCCGATCGCGGTGATCGACACGTCCGGGTCTTCGTACTGCGTCTCGATGATCGCCTGGTCCCGCGCCGTGAAGGCGAAGAAACCGATCACGAGGATGAACGGCACGATCGTGTAGAAGATCTCGATCGGCATGTTGTACCGCAGCTGCACGGGCAGGCCGGTCTGGCCCTTACGGCGACGGTAGGCGATCGCGGCCCACCCCATGAGCGCCCACGTGATGACGCCGACAGCCAGCAGCACGATCCACGAGTTGACCCACAGTCCCGAGATCATCTCGGTGTGGTTGGTCGCAGGAGTTCCGTCTTCGACGAAGCCGGGAAGGAATCCGTTCAGCTCCGTCGGCGTACATCCTGCGAGCACCAGGGCCGCGGCGGCACCAACCGGAAGAAGAACCCAGCGGAGTCGGCGTTTGGATGGCACAGGCGCACCTTTCCACGTTGCGAAGTGTGACTGTGGTCAGTCTAGGGCAAGCTCACACCTGCTTGAGGCCAACCACTCAGCATCCACGCACTTTCGGGATACTGAAGGTCGGCCTTCTCGCAGGCTGAAGCTTCTGGGTCAGTGGAAGCTGTCACCGCACGCGCAGCTGCCCTGCGCGTTCGGGTTGTCGATCGTGAAGCCCTGCTCCGAGATCGTGTCCTTGAAGTCGATGGTTGCGCCGTCCAGGTACGGGACGCTCATGTCGTCGACGATGACTTCCACGCCCTCGAAGTCGACGGTCTTGTCTCCGTCGAGATACCGCTCGTCGAAGTACAGCTGGTAGATGAGTCCGCTGCATCCGCCGGGCTGGACAGCCACGCGGAGACGGAGGTCATCGCGGCCCTCCTGGTCGAGCAGGTTCTTGACTTTTGCGGCGGCGGCGTCGGTGAGCGCGACGCCGTGCTCGCGGGCGGTCTGGTCCGTGGTCAGTGCGGTGTCGGTCATGACTCTCCTTATCGGCTGAAGCCGTCGGGGCGGATGCTGAAATTCTACGCCCGCTCTCGGCGAGGACGGCGGAAATGCGGGCGGGTCAGAGCGTGCGCGCGTCCAGCTTCTCCAGCAGCAGCGCCTCGGAGATCAGCGCATGCCGGAAGGTCTCCAGGTGCAGCGACTCGTTGGGACTGTGCGCCCGGGAGTGCGGATCCTCCACACCCGTGACCAGGATCTGCGCGCCCGGGAACTCGCGGACCAGGTCCGCGATGAACGGGATCGATCCGCCCACCCCGATATCGACCGGATCGACGCCGTACCCCTCGGTGAGTGCCTCGCGGGCATCCTGGACCGCCCATCCTGTCGTGTCGACGAGGAACGGGTTGCCGAGGTCGACATCGAAGAACTCCAGCCGAGCCCCGAACGGCGCGTGGGCGCGAAGGTGTGCCTTCAGCGCTGCGTAGGCGTCCGCCGCGGACTGCCCGGGCGCGACGCGCGCGCTGATGACGACGGTCACCTCCGGAGCGAGCGTGTTGGAGGCCGAGGCGACATCGGTGGCGTCGATGCCGATCACGGTGACCGACGGCTTGTTCCAGATCCGCCCGATGATCGATCCCGCGCCGATCGGGCTCACCCCGTCGAGCAGGCCCGTCTCCGAGCGCAGGGTGCTCTCGCTGTACTCAGGGGTCTCGGCCTCGCGCGAGCTCAGGCCCTCGACGCCGACCGATCCGTCGGCGTCCCAGAGCGTGGCCAGCAGCGTGACCGTGGCGAGCATGGCGTCGGGCACCGCTCCCCCGAACATTCCCGAGTGGGATGCGTGATCGAGCGTGCGCACCCGCATCGAGAAGCGCGCGTTGCCGCGCAGCGAGACCGTCAACCCGGGGGTTCGGTCGTCCCAGTTGCCCGAGTCCGCGACAACGATCACATCGGCGCGAAGCGCGTCGGCGTTGTCGCTGAGGAACTGCGCGAACGAGCGCGAGCCGTACTCCTCCTCCCCCTCGATGAACAGGGCGAGACCGAGGTCGAAGTCGGGACCCAGCGCCTCGACAAGTGCACGGATCGCACCGATGTGCGCCATGATCCCGGCCTTGTCGTCGGCGGCGCCACGACCGTAGAGCCGGCCCTCCCGAACCGTGGGTTGGAACGGCGGGGTCTCCCACAGCGCCTCGTCACCGACGGGCTGGACGTCGTGATGGGCGTACAGCAGGACGGTCGGGCGACCGTTCCTCGCTGCACGTGTCGCGAGCACGGCAGGCTGCCCGAACTCCTCCGTGCCGGGAATCGCTGCCCGCTTGATGGTCACGGCATCGAACACTCCCGTGCCTTCGACCAGGGCAGCCACTGCCTCTGCGCTGCGTACGAGTTGCTGCTGATCCATCGATGGCCAGGCGATCGAGGGAATCCGCACCAGATCGCCCAAATCCGCCAGCGCACGGGGGATGCCGGTCTCGGCGGCGTCACGGACAGCATCGGAACGGGAGGCGATATCACTCATGCGGGTAATCTTAAGGACTACCCGTAACGCGACAGCGAGGATCATCGTGGCCAAGACCCCCGCCCCCGAGGCACCGAAGGACGCGTCGACGTCGACCGTCGGCAAGGGAAAGGCGACTCCGAGCCGCGCCGAGCAGGAGGCTGCACGCAAGCGCCCGCTCGTTCCCGACACGAAGGAAGCGAAGGCGCAGCGCAAGGCCGAGCTCGCATCAGCCCGGGAACGCGCCCGCATCGGCATGGCCAACGGTGAGCAGAAGTACCTGCCCGCGCGCGATCAGGGACCGCAGCGCAAGTTCGCCCGCGATTTCGTGGACGCCGGTTGGCACCTGGGCGAGGCAGTCATGCCCGCGATGGTCGTGGTCATCGTCGCAACCTTCATTCCGCTGAACTTCATCCAGTACTGGGCGTTCGTGGCGCTGTGGGTGTTCATCTTCTTCGTGATCGGCGACATGATCATCACGTCGATCCGCGTCAAGCGCGCGGTGCGCGACAAGTTCGGCGCAAGCAAGGTTGAGAAGGGGCTCGGCTGGTACGCCTCGATGCGCAGCGTCCAGATGCGCTTCATGCGCCTACCCAAGGCCCAGGTTCGCCGGGGCCAGTACCCCTCCTGAGATCGGTCTAGCAGCTTGGCGCGCTCCGCTGCGCGGGGGTGCCAGGTGTCGAGACATGTGCCCGTCCGCTGCGCTCACCGCGCGACGCTGATCGCGCGCTCATGGGCGTGCCTCGGATCAGATGTAGATGCGCGGGACGAGCGGTGAGACGCGGACGATGATCTCTTCACCGACCGTGCCGATCGCCTCCGCGAGAGTCGTCACACTGGACTCGCCGCGCGTTCCGGGGCCGAAGAGGTAGACCTCATCCTCGACAGCGGCGCCCGGCCACGGGTCGATCAGCATCGTCGCCGGGCCGATCTCGCGGACGAGACGCGGGCCAGCGGGAGTTCCCACCGACATCCGACCCGCGAGCGTCGACGGCAGGCCGTCCAGATACCCGTAGGAGACCGCGACGGCAGAGTCTCCGACGTCGCTCACGGTGGCGATCAGGGTAGCCGCGGGCGCGATTCCCTCCAGCTCGGGGCCGCCCGTCGAACGGATGCCGTAGCTGAAGGCACCGAAGCGGACGAGGTCGAACCGGAACTCCGGCCGTGCGAAAGCCGCCGCACTGGCTGCGAGGTGGCGAACCTGAGGGCGCAGGCCCACGTCCTCGGCAATCCTGATCGCCTCGAGGAACGCGGCACGGGACAGATCGTCGTCCTCGTCGCTGGTTTCGGCGATGTGGCTCCAGATTCCGACGACCCGGATGTCGCCGCTTGCCTCGAGCTCCGCGGCCCGGGTGACGAACGCCGGCCACGCCTCCGGCCTGACGCCGTTGCGGTGAAGTCCGGTGTCGATCTTGATGTGCACCGGAGCTCCTCGCCCCGCCGACAACGTCGCGATGTCTTCGAGGTACGAGGCATCACCCACGCCGAGTTCGACGCCGGCCTCCAGCGCGACCTCGATCTCGGGCTGGGTGATCGTCACCCACGAGAAGACGCGAGCGTCGGGGCCCGCGGCAGCTCTCGTGCGGACACCCATCGGCACGTCGAAGGCCCCGAACCAGCGCACGCCGTGAGCTGCAGCGGCGGCGACGACACGATCGACGCCGTGGCCGTAGGCGTCGTTCTTGACAACAAGCATGTACTCGGCCGGCGCGATGCGCCCCCGCAGCACGTCGATGTCGGCGAGGATCCGACCGAGGTCCACGACCATCCGCGCGCTCAAGCGACCACCTCCCGCGGTAGCCGCAGGCCAAGCGCACAGACGAGTTCGGCAGCAGTGAGTCCGGATGCCGCCTCCCACGTGGCCAGCGCCGGACCAGCCGGGCCGTCGCCGCCGAAGTAGATGACCTCGTCACCGCGCGCGATGTCGGCGTCACCGATGTCCACGACACAGACATCCATCGCGACCCGGCCGACAATGGGATACAGGGCACCCCGCACCTCGACCGAGACCTGGTTGCCGAGCGAGCGCGCCACCCCCTGGCCGAACCCGCCTGAGACGAGCGCGATCCGTGTGTCCCGCGGGGCAATATGCGTGTAGTTGTACGAGACTCCCTCGCCGGCGCGCAGAGCCTTGATCGAGAGCACGGAGCCGAGAAGGCTCATGACCGGCCTGGCGGGGTCCTCGGAGGCACCGGGGAGACCGAAGATCACGGCGGGGTCCAGCGTAGGAGCGTCCGCGGCCGGGGCGATCCCCATGCTCTGAGCCGCATCGACGGATTCAGCGTCGAGCATCGCCGCACGGATGCCGACCCGCGCCAGAGTCTCAGCGACGAACTGCACGCCGTGGCCGTAAGCATCGCGACGGAGGTCGGGAACGGCATCCGCTCCCCCGGCCTCGATCGCCCGGCCGGCGCCGGCGACAAGCGCCGAGCTACTCAGCCGGACGCGCGGCCCGGTCGGACTGATCAAAAGCCCATCGCCTTCTGGTATCGAGGGCGGTGTCCGGTACGGATGCCGAGCACGCTCGGCTTGTTCTCGTAGACGCCCGTGGCCCAGTTGCCCTCGATGAGCACGGGGCCGTCGGGGGTCACGGCGATGTCCCACCCGACGTACTTCACCTGCGGGACGTGACGGGCGACCTTGTCGACGAAGGCGATGACCTCATCGAACATCGGCAGCTGGAAATCAGCGATCGGGTAGCCCGAATCGGGGTGGAGCTTGTGCACGTGTCCGTGCGAGTCGTAGCCGTCGCCGAGCGAGGCTCCGGTCTCGGGGTCGAGCATCGTGTAGAAGCCGCCGAAGTCCATCTGGTCTGCGACCTGACCGCGACCGAACTTCTGCGCGATCGCGAGGATGTGGGTCTTCTCGCCGTCGAAGAACGCAGCGACGCGGGTCGAGTTGACCGTGCCGGCACAGACGGCGGCGACATCGGGATGCTGCACGATGTTCTCTTCGATCAGCAGCTCACCGCGCTCGCGCAGCTGCGCGTGGAAGTCTGCCCAGTCCTCGATCTCGGTCGAGTAATACCGGTTGATGGCAGCCCCCGAGCGACCCGCCTGCTTCTTGGTGATGAGCACGGGATGTGCCTCACCGAAAGCGCGCAGTTCGTCGACGTTGTCGTCGGTGACCATCATCCAGTCACGACCGAGGTACTCCGAGAAGACGCGGTCGAACTCCCACTTGTCGTAGAAGATCCCGCGGTACTCAGGATCATCGAACGTGTACGAGTACTTGTTCGAGTGCGGATGCGTCATCATCGTGCGCCGCTCGCGCCGGTTCAGGATCGCGAAATCGTAGTCGACATAGTCCTGAAAGCCGACCTGGTGGAAGGTCGCCTGCCAGAACATGTCCACGACCACCGCTGGGGTCCACTTGTGGAACTGCTCTGATACCTCGCGGGCGCGCTCGATGACCGAGGGGAGGTCGATGACCTTCAACCGGGCCACCATGTAACCGAAGCGCGAACCGAGTCCTCGCGATGCCATCGCTCTCTCTTTCCGAAGGGTGCTGCCCTCACACGTCGGCCGGCACCCGTCGGGGCGCCGGCCGCGTGCGATCAGCGAATGTCAGGCGCCTACCAGCTCGTTTTCCACCACACGGTGGTGGTTGATGCGGCGGTCGGCGGAGCGTCCGAGGTCATCGGTGATGATGACGCGCTGCAGCCAGCGGTCGGTGCCGTCGTAGCGGGGTTCGAAGGGGGTCCGCGCGTGCATGACGCGACGGTTGTCGAACAGCAGGATGTCGCCGGCACCGAGGGTCACATAGATGCCCTCCTTGTCGGCGCCGTCGTGGAAGGCCTGGAGCGCCGCGGCAGCTTCGTCATCGCCGGTGACGGCGGCGGCGCAGTCCATGTCGATGCGGACGAAACGCTTGCCGTCCTCGCCGTAGAGCGCTGCGCCCTGGACACCGTCTTCGGGACGACCCGTTCCGCCGGATGCCTTGTCGATGCCGTGCATGAAGCGCGGTTGACGGAGGACCGCCTCATCCTCGGCCGACAGGTCGATACGGTCGACCGGCGCCAGCGCCGTCTGCACGCGCTCATCACCCCGGACGCAGAAGAGGCCGACGAACTGCGGGTGCGCGTCGTCGAAGGCATCCTCGGAGTGCCAGTCGAGCAGGCTCCGGCTCCCGGTGCCGACGGCGTCGTACTCGTGGCCGGGGATCGGCGTGACGTTCTGAATCAGCGCACCACGGTGCTGCCGTGCGAACGAGAAGACCTCACCGGCGACAGCGGCGAAGGCCAACAGTGCAGCCTCCGTTACGGGGTCACGATCCTTGCCCTCGAACGCCACCGGGTCACGCGGGCTCTCGCCCATGTCGTCCTGGTCGACCGTGAGTCCGTGGAAGAGCACTCCCCCGTCCGGGACCTCGGCCCGCGCGAACTGACGGATGATCTCGACGGTCTCGGGGTCGGCTGCCTCGAAAGCCGCCTTGGCATCGGCGAGCAGGTCCTCGAAGGCTGCGTCATCGGAGTAGATTCCCCGACGGCCGCGGGCGACATCGATGAAGATCGCGGCGACTTCGGGCTTGATGTGACGTTCGATCACAGAGGTTCCTTCCCATGGCGCGACTGCCGCGCTGAAGCACTCGACGACGCGAATGCCGGTGTTGTGCTGTCGGGAGTATATCCGAGGAGGTTCCTCGGATCCCGGATGAAGTTAGGGTTTCCTAAGTCTTTTCGAGACGGTGTGTGACATACCGTCATCGGCGGACAAGACCCCGATTGATCTGTCGCGCCCAGAGCGGGCCGCGGTATAGAAAGCCGGTGTATCCCTGCACCAGGGTTGCCCCGGCATCCAGTCTCTCGCGCACATCGGCAGCGGTCTCGACCCCGCCAGCGGAGATGACGCAGAAGCTGTCGGGCACGAGAGAACGAACGAGCCGCAGCACCTGCACGGCCCGCGGAGCGAGCGGCTTGCCCGACAGTCCACCGGCGCCCGCGGCGGCGATGACCGCCTCGTCAGTCACGAGCCCCAGGCCCTCACGCGCGATCGTCGTGTTCGTCGCGACGATACCCTGCAGGCCGAGCTCGAGAGCCAGGGCTGTGATGTCACGGATGTCATCGTCGGAGAGGTCAGGCGCGATCTTGACGAGCAGCGGGGTGTCCTCGGCAGCATCCTGCACCGCGCTCAGCAGGGGCCGCAGCGACTCGACGGCCTGCAGGCTCCGCAGCCCCGGGGTGTTCGGCGACGACACGTTGACGACGAGGTAGTCGGCGACAGGCGCGAGCAGGCGCGTACTCGTGACGTAGTCGACGACGGCGTTCTCGACATCCACGATGCGACTCTTGCCGATGTTGACGCCCAGAACCGTGCGGTGACGCCGACGACGGGCACGCTCGAGCCGAGCGGCGGCCGCGTACGAGCCGCGATTGTTGAAACCCATACGGTTGATGACAGCCCGATCGGGAATGAGGCGGAACAGGCGCGGCTTCGGGTTTCCCGTCTGCGGGATCGCGGTCAATGTTCCGACTTCGACATGGCCGAATCCGAGGGCGTGCAGGCCGTCGACGCCCACGGCATCCTTGTCGAACCCGGCTGCCACGCCGAACGGCGCCTCGAAAGTCAATCCGAGCGTCTGCACGCGCAGCGACGGATCAGGCTTCGTGAGGGCTCGTGCCACCCACGAGAACGGCGGAAAACCGAGCAGCCGGATGACGAGCATCGCCGAATGGTGCGCTGCCTCGGGGTCCATCTTCGAGAGGAACGTGCGAAACAGCCACGGGTACATGCTTACTCCTCGAGATCGGATGCCAGGCGATGATGATCCGCGCGCAACTGTGCGATCGCCGACTCAAAATCCTCCAACGTATCGAACGCCTGGTACACGCTCGCGAACCGGAGATAAGCGATCTGGTCGAGTTCCCGGAGTGGACCGAGGATTGCCAGGCCGATCTCGTTGGTGTCGACCTGCGACGAACCAGTCTGCCGGACCACCTCTTCGACCGTCTGCGCCAGGACGGCAAGATCACCCTCGGTCACCGGGCGCCCCTGGCACGCCTTGCGCACACCCGACATGACCTTTTCCCGGCTGAACGGTTCGATCACACCCGACCGCTTGATGACGTTGAGGCTCGCCGTCTCGATGGTCGAGAATCGACCACCGCATTCTGGACACTGGCGGCGACGACGGATGCTGAGACCGTCGTCGCTGGTGCGGGAATCGATCACGCGTGAGTCGGGATGACGGCAGAAAGGGCAGTGCATAGCAGCCCCAGACTACGCGGTGAAGCGCGCGCGGACGGCTTCGCCGTGCGCGGGGAGCACCTCGGCGGTCGCAAGCGCCACGATCGCGTCGGACACCTCCGCCAGGGCATCCCGGTCGTACTCGATGACCTGCTGCGGTCGCAGGAACGTCGAGGCAGAGAGCCCCGCAGCGTACCGCGCCTGTCCGCCCGTGGGGAGCACGTGATTGCTCCCCGCGAGGTAGTCGCCCAGGCTCACCGGCGAATACGGGCCGACGAAGACGGCCCCGGCGTGCACGAACCGGTGCGGCATGGGGTCGGCGAGGTGCAGCTCGAGGTGTTCAGGAGCGTACGCGTTCGAGAAGTCGACCGCGGCGTCGAGTTCGTCGACGAGCACGATCGCGGACTGCGGGCCCGTGAGCGCCACCTCGATGCGCGCGGCGTGGAGAGTCTGTGCAGCCAGCGCGGCCACCTCGGTCTGCACAGCATCGGCAAGCTCCGCCGACGCCGTGACGAGAACCGCGGATGCCTGCTCGTCGTGCTCGGCCTGGCTGACGAGGTCAGCTGCCACCAGCCGCGGGTCCGCCGTGTCGTCGGCGACGATGAGGATCTCCGTGGCACCTGCCTCCGAGTCGGTACCCACTCTGCCGGCGACGGCGCGCTTTGCTGCCGCCACGAAGTTGTTCCCGGGCCCCGTCACGACGTCCACCGGATCCAGGCCCAGGCTCGCAACCCCGTACGCGAACGCGCCGATCGCACCGGCCCCGCCCATCGCGTAGACCTCGGTCACTCCGAGGAGTTTCGCGGCGGCGAGAATCACGGGGTGAACACGGCCACCCTCGGCCCGCTGCGGCGGGGAGGCGAGGGCGATCTGTTCGACGCCGGCGGCCTGGGCAGGCACGACGTTCATCACGACGCTGGACGGATACACGGCCTTTCCGCCCGGCACATACACGCCGACCCGGCGCACCGGCTGCCACCGCTGGTGCACGAGCGCACCCGGGGCCAGCGTCGTCGTGGTCGGCGGCGGAACCTGCACGGCCGAGGCAGCCCGGACGCGTGAGATGGCTCGCTCCAGGGCGTCGCGCACGGCGGGATCAAGCGAATCAAGGGCCTCGGCAAGGTGATCGGCAGGAACACGGATGTCGTGACCGGTCACCCCGTCGAACTGTTCAGCCTGTTCGCGCAGCGCGGTCTCGCCGCGCTCGGCGACGTCATTGACCAGGCGCACCGCCGTGGCGAGCGCCTCGGAACGGGCGGCGGTCGCGCGGGGAACGGCGGCGAGCAGCTCTGCGGGCGTCAGGTCTTGCCCGCGCAGATCGAGGGTGCGAAGCATCCATCTACGGTATCGCCCGCGCGAGGCGTGAAGCGCCCAGGGCATGCATCGCCCGAACGCAGTTCGGTCGCCGTACGGGGCGGAGCTACCCGAGGCACTGCGGGCCGAGGAGACCCTTGAGTTCGCCGTACAGGTCGGCAGTGACGCTCACCGGATGCGGTACCTCGAAGACCTTCGCCACGCCTGCCTTGTGGAGGCGCAGCGTCACCTCCGTGTCTCCCCGGTGACGGCGTAGGCAGTCGGCGAGATCGCCGATGACCGCTTCGGTGGCCCGCTGCTCGGGAATCACGAGCACGAGCGGTCCGGATTCGTCGACGGAGCCGAGGTCGGGTGAGAACGCCGCCTGCGCGTGAAGGTTCATGCCGTCGTCGCGCCGAGAGACGCGTCCGCGGACCACGAGGATCGAGTCGGCCTGCAGCATCGACTGGAACTCCGTGTAGGTCTTTCCCATGAACATGACGGTGATCTCGCCGTCGAAGTCCTCGACGGTGATCATGCCGTACGGATTGCCGCTGGACTTGGCGACGCGATGCTGCACACTCGTCACCAGGCCCGCAATGGTCACCTGATCGCCGTCAGCCAGGTCTTCGGAGGCCAGCAGGTCATGGATGTTGATCGACGCGTGTTTGGCGAGGGGCACCTCGAGGCCGGCGAGCGGATGGTCCGAGACGTAGAGCCCCAGCATTTCGCGTTCGAAAGCCAGCTTGTCTTTCTTCGTCCACTCCGGGCGGTCGGGAACCTTGTTGACCTGTTGCGGTTCGTCCGCTCCCCACAGCGAATCGAAGTCGAACCCGACCTCGCCGTTGGCTTCGCGGCGCTTGTCGAGCACAGCCTGCTCGGTGGCATCCTCGTGGATCTCCAGGAGAGCGCGCCGGGTCGCACCGAGCGTGTCGAACGCGCCGGCCTTGATCAGCGACTCCACCGTTCGCTTGTTCGCGACCGAGACCGGCACCCGAGCGAGAAAGTCGTGGAACGACACGAAGGGCTCATCCACGCGCGACTGTACGATGGCCTCGACGACGTTAGCTCCGACGTTGCGCACGGCGCCGAGCCCGAAGCGGATGTCGTCACCGACTGCCGCGAAGTAGCGGATCGACTCGTTCACATCTGGGGGCAGCACCCGAATGCCCATCCGTCGGCACTCGTTGAGGTAGATCGCCATCTTGTCTTTCGAGTCGGCCACGCTCGTGAGGAGCGCTGCCATGTACTCCGCGGGATAGTGGGCCTTCAGGTAGGCGGTCCAGTACGACACGAGCCCGTAGGCGGCGGTGTGCGCCTTGTTGAAGGCGTAGTCGGCGAACGACTCGAGCACCTTCCACAGGGTCTGCTGCGCGGCATCCGAGAACCCGCGCTCGGTCATGCCGCCGAAGAAGACCTCCTTCTGTTTATCGAGCTCGGACTTCTTCTTCTTTCCCATGGCGCGACGAAGTAGATCGGCTTGGCCAAGCGTGTAACCCGCGACGCGCTGGGCGACAGCCATGACCTGCTCCTGATAGACGATGAGGCCATAGGTCGTGTCGAGGATGTCGGCGAGGGGTTCTTCGAGCTCTTTGTGGATCGGCTCGATCTCTTGCTGCTTGTTCTTGCGCAGCGCGTAGTTGATGTGCGAGTTCACGCCCATCGGACCGGGGCGATACAGCGCGAGGACGGCCGAGATGTCTTCGAAGTTGTCGGGCTTCATCAGGCGAAGCAGGGATCGCATCGGGCCGCCGTCGAGCTGGAACACCCCGAGAGTGTCCCCTCGCGCGAGCAACTCGTACGACGCGCGGTCGTCGAGGTCGAGTTCCTCGAGGACGAGCGGCTCGCCACGGTTGGCCTCGATGTTATCGAGCGCGTCGTTGATGATCGTGAGGTTTCGCAGCCCCAGGAAGTCCATCTTGATCAGACCCAGCGACTCGCACGACGGGTAGTCGAACTGCGTGACGATCTGACCGTCCTGCTCGCGCCGCATGATCGGGATGATGTCGATCAGCGGTTCGCTGGACATGATCACACCGGCGGCGTGCACACCCCACTGGCGCTTGAGGTTTTCCAGGCCCACCGCGGTGTCGAAGACCGTCTTCGCCTCCTGGTCGGTCTCGATGAGCGTGCGGAACTCCCCCGCCTCCTTGTAGCGGGGGTGATCCTTGTTGAACATGTCGGTCAGCGGCACATCCTTGCCCATGACCGCCGGCGGCATCGCCTTTGTCAGGCGCTCCCCCATGCTGAACGGGAAACCCAGCACGCGGCCGGCATCCTTCAGCGCCTGCTTGGCCTTGATGGTGCCGTAGGTCACGATCTGCGCCACCCGGTCGTCGCCGTACTTCTCGGTGACGTACTGGATCACTTCGCCGCGGCGACGGTCGTCGAAGTCGACATCAAAGTCGGGCATCGATACGCGGTCGGGGTTGAGGAACCGCTCGAAGATCAGGCCGTGCTTCAGCGGATCGAGGTCGGTGATGCGCATGGCATAGGCAGCCATCGAGCCGGCTCCCGACCCACGGCCTGGGCCGACGCGGATCCCGTTGCGCTTGGCCCAGTTGATGAAGTCGGCAACGACCAGGAAGTAGCCAGGGAAGCCCATCTGCACGATGACGCCGACCTCGTACTCGGCCTGCTTGCGGACCTCGTCAGGGATGCCGGCCGGGTAACGCTCCTCGAGCCCAGCCTCGACCTCTTTGACGAACCAGCTCTCCTCGGTCTCGCCGTCGGGCACGGGAAAGCGCGGCATGTAGTTGGCGCTGGTGTTGAACTCGACCTCGCAGCGCTCGGCGATCAGCAGCGTGTTGTCACACGCGTCGGGATGCTGCCGGAAGATCTGGCGCATTTCGGCTGGCGTGCGGATGTAGTAGCCGTCGCCGTCGAACTTGAACCGCTTCGGGTCATCCAACGTCGACCCGGACTGAACGCAGAGCAGGGCCGCGTGACTGTTCGAGTCGTGCTGGTGGGTGTAGTGGGAGTCGTTGGTCGCGAGAAGCGGGATGTCGAGGTCTTTCGCGATCCGCAGCAGATCGGTCATGACCCGGCGCTCGATATCGAGGCCGTGATCCATGATCTCGGCAAAGTAGTTCTCTTTACCGAAGATGTCTTGGAACTCCGCCGCCGCAGCGCGGGCGGCGTCGTATTGCCCGAGGCGCAACCGGGTCTGGACTTCGCCCGAGGGGCATCCGGTGGTCGCGATCAGACCCTTCGAGTACGTCTCGAGAAGCTCGCGGTCCATGCGGGGCTTGAAGTAGTACCCCTCCATGGATGCCTTCGATGAGAGCCGGAAGAGATTGTGCATCCCGGCCGTCGTCTCGGACAGCAGCGTCATGTGGGTGTACGCACCCGAACCTGACACGTCATCGTCGCTCTGCTCGGGAGACCCCCATCGCACCCGTGACTTCTCGGACCGGTGCGTACCCGGGGTCACATACGCTTCGATGCCGATGATCGGTTTGATGCCGACATCCTTCGCTGCCTTGTAGAACTCGAAGGCGGCGAACGTGTTCCCGTGGTCGGTGACGGCGATCGCAGGCGACCCCTGAGCTGCAGCTTCCTGCACCATCGCCCCGATGCGGGCGGCTCCGTCGAGCATCGAATACTCGCTGTGCACGTGCAGGTGGACGAAGGAGTCGGACGCCATGCCGAGAGTCTACGTTCGGGCTCCGACGCCGGCTCACCCGGCCCGCCGGGGCGGCTACGGTTACCGTGTGCCAACTCCCGACTTCATCCTTGAGCTCCGCCAGTTCGTCGGAACCCGCCCGCTCCCGCTCGTGGGCGTCACCGCTGTCATCATCCGCGGTGACGAGATCCTCCTCGGTCGCCGCTCCGACAATCACGCCCTCACCCCGATCACCGGCATCGTCGATCCCGGCGAGGAGCCGGCCGACGCCGCGGTGCGGGAGGCAGCCGAAGAGGCAGGTGTCGTCATCCGTGCCGACCGCCTCGCGTGGGTCCATCAGATCCCGAGAATCACGTACGCCAACGGGGACCAGAGCGACTACCTCGACCTGACCTTCCGATGCACGTGGATCTCGGGCAACCCGGTTCCCGTCGACGGCGAGATGACAGAGGTCGGCTGGTATCCGCTCGACGCGCTCGAGGACGTGGGCGCTGACATGCGTGCGCGCATCGATGCCGCGATCGCGGAACGCGGCGAAGCGCAGTTCGTTTCCGCCGGCAGCGGGGCGCAGCATCCGTCCGCCTGATTAAGTCCGGCCCGACCGGCCACGCAGCGCCCGGACCGGTGCAGACAATGGGCGGGTGGCCCTGCACCGACCCACCGTCCTCCTCGCCGTCTTCTGGATCGTCGGCGGCATCCTCGGCGCCGTCGTCGCGTTCCTCCTGTACCTGGAGTACATCGGTCAGCTCACCGGCGCGGATGCGATCATCTCGTGTCAGTGGGGCGTGCTCGTCACCTGCGGACCCAACCTGCTCTCCCCCGGCGGCAACATCCTCGGATTCAGCAACTCGATAGCCGGCATGGTGCTGTTCCTCGGACCCGTCTACGCCGGCGTCAGCGGGCTGGCATCGCCATCCGGCCTCCGTCGTTGGTACTGGCGGACGTATGGCATCTTCGTGGCCGGGGCTTTCGTTCTCGTGCACTACTTCGCGTTCCAGAGCATCTTCGTCTACGGGTCGCTCTGCCCCTGGTGCATGATCATCTGGCTCGTCACGATCCCGCTGTTCTGGTTCACCACGGGCTGGATGCTGCGCGACGGTGTGTGGAGCGAGGCAGTTGCGACGCGGCGCGTAGGAGGCGTGATCTTCTCGTGGGCGCTGCTTGCCACCGTCCTGGACTACGCCCTCATCGCGATCACGGCGCAGCTGAGACTCGATCTGCTCGGCAGCTTCTGAGCCCTCAGTGCGTCAGCTCGCTCAGTCGAGCTCCTCGCCGCGGAGGATCGCCAGCGCATGAGCGAGATCGGGTGCATACGGCGAATCGAACGAGACCCACTCCCGTGTTGCGGGATGCGTGAAGGCGAGCGTATGGGCGTGCAGCCACTGGCGGGTAAGTCCGAGGCGCTCTGAGAGCGTGGGGTCGGCTCCGTAGAGCGGATCACCGACACACGGATGCCGGTGCGCCGCCATGTGGACGCGGATCTGGTGGGTCCGCCCGGTCTCGAGGTGGATCTCCAGCAGTGAGGCCCCGGGGAATGCCTCGATGGTCTCGTAGTGGGTGACCGAGGGTTTGCCGTCCGGGGTGACCGCGAACTTCCAGGAGTGCGAGGGATGACGTCCGATCGGCGCATCGATCGTTCCTGCGAGCGGGTCGGGATGCCCCTGAACCACCGCGTGATAGATCTTCTCGACGGTACGGTCCTTAAAGGCCGCCTTCAAGACGCCATAGGCGTGCTCAGACTTGGCCACGACCATGAGCCCGCTGGTGCCGACATCCAGGCGGTGAACGACGCCCTGCCGCTCGGGGGCACCGCTCGTCGCGATCTGGAATCCGGCCGCCGCCAGCGCCCCGAGCACCGTGGGGCCTTCCCAGCCCACTGAGGGGTGCGCGGCAACACCCGCGGGCTTGTCGACGACCACGATGTCGTCATCGTCGTACACGATGCCAAAGCCTGGCACGACGACGGGGACGACCTCGGGCTCGCGACGATCGGTCCACTCGACCTCGAGAACCGTTCCCGCCGTCAGTCGGTCGGACTTCCCGAGGATCCTGCCGCCTTCGCTGACACCTCCGGCCTCGGCCACGTCGGCCGCAAAAGTGCGCGAGAATCCCAGCATCTTGGAGACTGCCGCATCGACCCGGGCGCCATCGAGCCCGTCCGGCACCGGCAACATCCGCGCCGGCACGTCAGTCTCCGTCTCGAGCGCATCGGCGGTCAGGAACGGCAGCTGCTCGCCTACCGAGACGACTCACGAGTCGCGGCGGGATTCCTCGTCGGCGATCCGGTCGGCCTCCCGTGCCACAGCCTCTTGCTCGGCTTCCGTGAGCGGAGGGAGACCGATCTCGTCGCGAGGCACACCCGCGTACGGGTCGGCGACCGGAAACTCCGAGTCGAACCCGCCGGCGACATCGCCACCGGGAGGAAATTCGTCCCCGGCGGCGCCGAGAATGGTCTCCTCTTCGGCGGGATTCGTTTCATGGTGATGGTGTCGCTTGCCGTCCATCTGTACTCCTACGATCACGAGCAGGGCCACGCCGATCATCATCGACACGATGAAGATGTCGGCCACGTTGTAGATGGCGGGGCTCATCCAGAACCACATCCACGGTGTGTTGATGAAGTCTACGACGTGCCCCACGGGGAATCCGGGCTCCCGGAAGAGGCGGTCGGTGAGGTTTCCGAGCACACCTCCGAGCAGCAGTCCGAGCACGATCGCCCAGAGGCGTGACTGCACGCGGGTCGCGGCGAGCCACACGATCACACCGGCGACCACCGCGAGGGCAATCGTGAAGATCCAGGTGTATCCCTCCCCGAGAGAGAAGGCTGCACCCGGGTTCTTGACCAGGTAGAACTGCAGAAATTCCCCCAGCACGGGAACGGATTGCTGCAGGGGGAGGTTGCTCAGCGCAAGGTACTTGGTGAACTGGTCGACGGCCAGCACCAGGATTGCGAGCAGCGCAATCGTGATGCCGGCCGCCGCGTGACGCAGAGGTGGCCGAGACGCCAAGAGCGTCCTCAGTTCGTGATGTTCGCGACCGACGCGCTGTCGGTCGAGGAGGAGTCGAGGTCCTTCAGGTGCCCCTCGATGAAGCCGCGAAGCTGCGAACGATAGTCGCGTTCGAACTGGCGCAGCTCACCGATGCGCGCATCCAGTTCGGCCTTCTTGGCCTCCATGCGGGCGATCTCGTCGCGACCGCGAGTCTCGGCATCGGAAATGATCGAGGCGGCCTGGGCCTGGGCCTCGGCGATGAGCTGGTCGTGGCGCGCCTGGCCTTCGGCGACGTGCTCGTCGTGCAGGCGCTGGGCAAGCTCGAGCAGGCCGGCGCTTGCAACCGTGGGAAGCGGGGTGCCCGCAGGAGCTGCGGGGGCGGGCGCGGGGGCGGCCTCTTCGACCGGGGCCTCTACAGGCGCGGCGGGGGCGGCGGGAGCGCCCGATTCGAGCTCGGCGATACGCGCCTTGAGTTCTTCGTTCTCGGCCAGGGCCTTACGCCACTCGACCACGATCTCGTCGAGGAAGTCATCGACCTCGTCGGGGTCGAACCCTTCCTTGAACCGGACGTGCTGGAACTGCTTGGTGACGACGTCATCCGGAGTCAGTGGCATTTCTTCCCTCTTTCGTTCGCCCGACCACTGGCCGATCGTGCGTTCCGGCACGCGGTTGTGGACGGTTGATAACAGCAAAGCATAGTCGTGGGTGGATTCATCCTGCGAAGGCGCGTGTCACCGACAGGAGGATGAAGCACGACAGCATCGTGAGCGCGAATGCGAAGTCGATGGCGACGCTTCCGATGCGCAACGGGGGGATGAAACGACGGAGGAAACGGATCGGAGGGTCCGTCGCCGTGTACACACCTTCAGCGACGACCAGCATCGCGCCACGAGGACGCCACTCTCGGTCGAAGACGGGGATCCACTCGAAAATGAGTCGAGCCAGCAGCACGAGAATGTAGATCAGGAGTGCCGCATTGAGGATTCCGGCGACGATCTGGATGACGTTCACGTATCAAGTCTGCGGGAAAGGAACCGCCTCCGGATCCGCTTGCGCCACGGCACCCTCGCCTGACACAGCGACGTTCTCGGGCGAGAGCAGGAAGACCTTGCTGGTCACGCGCTCGATGCGGCCGTACAGACCGAGTGACAGACCGCTCGCGAAGTCGATCAGACGCCGTGCGTCGGCGTCTGACATCTGCGAGAGGTTGATGATCACGGGAACGCCCTCACGGAAGCTCTCGGCGATGACCTGCGCGTCGCGATACTGCTTGGGGTGCACCGTGACGATCTCGTTGAGAGCACCCACTGCCGGCTGACGAACAACCGCAGGGCGATGGATCGGCGTGACCGGAGCGGCCTTCTCGACGGATGCCGCAGCAGACTTGCGCGTCGGCGCGGGCGCCGGCGTCTCGTCGTAGACCTCTTCCTCGTCGGCGAGGCCCAGGTAGACCATGGTCTTCTTCAAGGGGTTCGACATCGCATCCTCCGTTTGCTCGTCTGGTCCGAGGTTAACCGCGGACAGGGCGCGGACCCGTGATTGCCGTGCCGATGCGCAGGTGTGTCGCGCCGGCGTGAATTGCAGCTTCGAAATCGCCGGTCATTCCGGCCGAGATCCAGGTGGCATCCGGAAAGACACGGCGCACGGTGCTCGCGTGGCCGGCAAGCCGTTCGAACGCCGCGGCGGGTTCCTCATCGAGCGGAGCAACCGCCATGACGCCTCGGACGCGCAGTCCCGCGCAGCCGGCTGCGTGCTCGGCGAGCGCTGGGAGATTCTCCGGAGCGACTCCCCCGCGGCCGGGGTCGTCGGTGAGGTTCACCTGGATCAGCACGTCCAGCGGCGCCTCACCCTCGACATCCAGCGCGTCAGCCAGCTTCTCGCGGTCGAGAGAGTGGATCACCGATACCGCGCGTCGAACTGCTCGCGCCTTGTTCGTCTGCAGTTGACCGACGAAATGCCATCGCAGGTCGGTGAGGTCTCCGACCTCGGCGACCTTCTCCAGGACTTCCTGGACCCGGTTCTCACCGACGTCCCGCACGCCGAGCCCGTAGAGGTCGTCGACCAGCGCTGCCGGATGGAACTTCGTCACCACGATGCGGGTGATGTCTTCAGCCGAGCGTCCCGCTTGTCGTGCGGCAGTGGCGATACGGTCATCGATCGACGCCAGACGATCGGCGAGCGGCAGCTCCAGCCCGCTCACGACTGTCGCCTCGAGCCACGCACCCTCGCTGGCGCGGATGCGGTCACTTCAGAAAGTCGGGGATGTCGAGGTCGTCGTCCCCGAACGCCGAATCGTAGGCTGCATCCGAGATCGAGGGCACCGGAGCCAGCTGCTCGGGACGCTGTGGCTCGTCTTCGGAGCTTGCGGCTACCTGCTGCTCGACGGGCTCACGACGGATCACCGGCGTGGCATCCAGGCGCGTCTGCGGCTCACCGCCGTCGAACCCTGCGGCGATCACCGTGACGCGCACCTCGTCGCCGAGCGTGTCATCGATCACGGTACCGAAGATGATGTTGGCCTCGGGGTGGGCGGCTTCCTTGACCAGCTGGGCCGCATCGTTGATCTCGAAAATGCCGAGGTTGGAACCACCCTGGATCGACAGCAGCACGCCGTGTGCACCCTCGATGGATGCCTCCAGCAGCGGCGACTCGACGGCCAGCTCAGCAGCCTTGATCGCGCGGTCTGCACCGCGCGCAGAGCCGATCCCCATGAGGGCTGAGCCCGCGCCCTGCATGACGGATTTGACGTCGGCGAAGTCGAGGTTGATGAGCCCGGGCGTCGTGATGAGGTCGGTGATGCCCTGGACACCGGCCAGCAGCACCTGGTCTGCCGTCGCGAATGCTTCGATCATCGAGATGCCGCGATCACTGATCTCGAGCAGACGGTCGTTGGGCACCACGATGAGGGTGTCGACCTCTTCCTTAAGCCGCGACACGCCCGACTCGGCCTGGCTCTGGCGGCGACGGCCTTCGAACGAGAACGGCTTGGTCACCACACCGATCGTGAGCGCACCGATGGACTTCGCGATCTTGGCGACGACGGGCGCACCGCCCGTGCCGGTTCCGCCACCTTCACCGGCTGTGACGAAGACCATGTCGGCGCCGCGGAGGGCTTCTTCGATCTCTTCCGTGTGGTCCTCAGCGGCACGTCGCCCCACCTCGGGGTCGGCGCCGGCTCCCAGGCCTCGAGTGAGTTCGCGCCCGACGTCGAGTTTGACGTCGGCATCGCTCATCAGCAGCGCCTGAGCGTCAGTGTTGACGGCGATGAACTCGACCCCGCGCAGGCCGAGCTCGATCATCCGGTTCACGGCGTTGACGCCTCCGCCGCCGACGCCGACCACCTTGATGACCGCAAGGTAGTTCTGGTTCTGGCTCATGCCGACTCCTGTGCTCGTGTCCTGCAACCTTCAACCTCAACTGGAGGTATAAAGTATTGCTGGGTATGTATTTCCTAGACACGAAGCTAAGCGTCGACTCCCCCGATTCCGCGCGCTTGCGGGGGCGTGTCGCACATCCCGTTCGTTCGTGCGCCCGCTCGGGCCAGTGCGTTCAGCAGATCACTGGATGACGACAGCTGAGGGCGACGAGACGTCGTAGCGCGACACCGTGTCGGGCGGCCGCGACGTCATCGCCGCAGCCAGCGCGACCGCCTTGTTCGAGGACTCGTCAGCGTTGCCCCAGACGATCTGGGTGCCGGTTCCGCCGAGGGTGAGGGTCACGTCGTTCGGTGTCGTCGCCGAGGCCTCCGTCACCTGAGACATGATCGAGTCGGGCAACGATCGCAGTACGTGGCCGACTGCCTCGAAGGCCTCGGAGGTGGTCCCGCCCGCGATCTGCAGCACGGGCCTTCCAGGCGCGGGGGTCTGCGTGGTCGAGAGCGCCACTCCGGCGGCATCCACGAGGGTGTACCCGGCAGGGGACGCAATGACCCCGATCGGGGTGCGTTCAACGACCCGCACGACCAGATCATGCGGCGGCCGAGCTTCCACGGTGTAGGACTCGACGAGCGGGAACGCGACGAGCGCCGCTTTGATGGCGCTTTCATCCACGAGCGGCAAGGGGGTACCCAACTGCGACGACAGCGCGTCGGACACGGCCGCGGCATCCAGTTGCTGAGCCCCCGCTACCGTGATCGTCTCGACCGCGAAGAGGGGGCTGTATGCAGCGGCGACGCTGCCCAGGGCGACCAGCACGACAGCAGCGATGGAGCCCAGCCAGACGGCGCGTCGCCGACGAGCGCGAACGGTGAATCGACGCACCTCGGACTTGAGCGCGCGCCGTCGCGCGCGCGCAGCCCGCCACACGTCACGCATGCCGACCGCTTCGGGCCCGGCCGCCTCCGACGCGTCCGACTCTCCCGGGAGCGGGTCGGCAGCTCCAGGCGCTCCATCTCCGGTACCCCCGGGTGACAGATCCGGAGGGACGGATGCTGCATTCGAGGCCCGGAGGCCGGTGTCGGCATCCGGCGGAAGGGGCCAGATCGGCGCGGGACCGGTGATTCCGCGCAGATCGATCGGCTCCGTCACGGCACTCTCGACGGAAACGGATGCCGGTTCAGCCGCCAGCTCAGCGCCGGCAGGTACCTCCGCTTCCGGTGACTTACTGCGCCTCCCCCGCCCGCCGGATTGCGGCGGCGAGGGGGTCTTGTCGTCAGAGCCCGAGGGAGGCCCGGAGGGCGGGAGCGGGGTCGGCCGGCGCACGGCTACTCCGCCGGTGCGCCCTGCCGGCCGAGCGCGGCGAGCACATCGGGAATGATGAGGTAGACGTTGCCGCAGCCGAGCGTGATGATGTAGTCCCCGTCCCGCGCGACCGATGCCGTGTAGGCAGCGGCGGCGGCCCAATCCGGTTCAAAGTGGACGCGGTCGGCATCCGCGAATCGACTTGAGACGAGTTCGCCGGTAACTCCCGGGATCGGGTCCTCTCGTGCGCCGTACACATCGAGCACGACGGTGTGATCCGCGTGGGTCTCGAGCACCTCGGCGAACTCCGCGGCCATCTGTTGCGTTCGCGAGTAGGTGTGGGGCTGGTGCAGCGCGATGATGCGCCCATCGCCGACGACGGTGCGCGCCGCAGCGAGGGCCGCGGCGACCTCGGTCGGATGATGGGCGTAGTCGTCGTAGACGCTGACGCCGCGTTCGATCCCGTGCAGTTCGAAGCGGCGCACCGTTCCGCCGAAGCTCTCGACGGCCTTCACGGCGTCGGAGAAGTCATGCCCGAGGGTCAGGAGCACAGCCACGGCTCCCGCCGCGTTTACCGCGTTGTGCTCTCCGGGAATCGCCAGGGCGGCCGAGACCGTGTGCCCGTCATGGGTCAGCTCGAACGACACCGGTCCGTCGGTACGGATGCCGTGCACGCGCACATCGGCATCTTCCGCCTTTCCGAAGGTCATGACGCGCGGGTGGGTGAGGTGAGGAAGGATCCGATGCGCGCCCTCGTCGTCCGACGACAGGACGACGGCCTCGCGCGCCTTGTTCGCAAAGCGCGCGAACGCGGCATCGAAGGCTTCCCGGCTGCCCCAGTGGTCCAGGTGGTCGGGGTCGATGTTCGTGATCAGCGCGACAGCCGTGTCGTAGAGAAGGAACGTGCCGTCGGACTCGTCTGCTTCGATGACGAACAGATCGTCAGCACCGGTGCCGCTGGAGACACCGAGATCGGCAATGACTCCCCCGTTGACGAAACTCGGGTCGGCACCGAGCGCACGCAGCGCCGTGACGATCATCCCCGTCGAGGTCGTCTTGCCGTGCGCTCCCGCAACCGAGACCAGCGGGCGGCGGCCGATCAGCCAGTAGAGCGCTTGAGAGCGATGGATGACGGGCAGTCCCCGTTCCTTCGCCGTGACGAACTCAGGGTTTTCGGGCCAGATCGCCCCGGTGTGGATGACAGTGTCGGCATCCTGCAAATGCGCGGCGTCGTGCCCGACGTGGACACGCGCTCCTCGGGCAGCGAGGGCCTGGAGTGCCGCACTGTCGGCGCGGTCGGATCCCGAGACGCGGATGCCGCGATCCAGGAACATGCCCGCCAGGCCCGACATCCCCGAGCCGCCGATACCGATGAAGTGCGCTGCCTCGATGGTCTCGGGGATCGGGAGGCTGAGGTCGGGTCTGATCATGACCCGACAATCCTAGGTCGGCGTCGCTGAGGAACTCCTTCGGCACGCGGCCTATCGCAGGCTCACCGTATCGATATTCCATGATCGGGAATATGCTCGGGGTCATGGCTACCGCGCGACCTGACACGACCTTCTGGATTCTGACGGCGCTCGCGAACGGACCGCAGCACGGCTACGGCATCCTCCGGAGCGTGTTCGAGGCATCCGGCGGCGCGGCGTCCCTCAAGACCGCGACCCTCTATGCGACGCTCGATCGCCTGACCGCGAGCGGCGCTGTCGAGGAGTCGGGCGAACAGATCGTGGATGGGCGCGCGCGCCGCTACTTTCGCCTGACATCCCAGGGCGTTGCGCAGCTCGAGAGCGAAACCGCCGAGCTCGAGCAGCGGGTCGCCGCCGCCCGCCGGGCGCTGGGCACCGCAGCGGGCGGCGGTGCGAGACCGCGCCCCGCTCATCCGCGGAGCGCGCTGGCATGAGTCTCGACCGAGACCGCTTCGAGCGCCTCGTCCGCTGGTACCCGCGCTGGTGGCGCGACGCGAATGCCGCGGTATTCGTGGGCACAGCTATGGATGCCGCCGAAGCGGGCGGGCTGAGCGCGCCATCGCGCGGTGAACGGATGGCAGCAGCGCTGGCGGGCCTGGGCACCCGCCTCGACGCCACCACCGCGCGCGTGGCCGGCGTTGCCGCGCTGGCCGTGTCAGCTCTCGTTGCGGCAGCTGGCCAGCTCGGGCTCACCTACGCTGCCCCCTGGCTGTTCACGACGATTCTCGTGACTCAGGTCGGGCTGGTCCCGGCTCTGTGGTGGACGGTAGCCCTCGCCAGTGCCCGGCATCGTCTTCATCTCGATCCGATCCGCACGCTGGTCGCGCTCGGCATTTCCATGATCGCGACAACGGGCGCCGCGCTCGCCTTCACGTCCTGGAGCGTCGGGTTCGATGAGGCGGACGCCGGCGACCCTCGCTCCCTCTTCTCGGCCCTGTTCCCCGCCTTCATCGCACTCGGATCGACAGCAGCCGCATGTGCAGTGGTCGTGGCGGTCAGCGACCGGCTCGCGCGTCGCCGCGGGATGCGGGTCCTGATCGTCGGGACGAGCATCATCGGCGCCGCGCTGTCGCTTCCCCTCGCGGCCGTCATGCTCATGTCACCGATCACGACATTCCTCGTCTCTGCCGCGGCGGTCGTGATCGTCGCCCTCGTCTGGCCCGGGCACCGGGAGCGCAGCAGTGCGACAGCCTCTGCTGTCGACTCGCATGCGGGCCGGGTCGGACGGCGACGCGCTGCGCGTGCGCTTGCCGTTGCCGCCATCATTACGTCGCTGCTGTCGATCACCTTCGCGGTGACAGGGTCTCTGTACACGAGCCTCGACGGCACCGAAGCGATGCTCGTCGGCATGCGCGCGTCAGCCGGATGCGGCATCCTGGTGATCCTCGCGCTCGCCCTCCGCGCGCCGCGGCGGACCGCGACGCAGCAAAGAGCAGTGTGGGGGGCCACAACGCTGGGTGCGCTCACGCTTGTGCTCGTCGTGACCGGATGGGGAACCATACTCCCGTCTGGCAACCCTCGCCCGATAGGCGCCGTCGTCTGGCTTCTTCCGGCTGCCGCGATCGTCTGGCTCGTGTGGGCCGCCTCGTGGCGAAACCGATCCCTCGCCCTGGCGGTCAGCCTCATCGTCGCGGTGGCGTTGCCGATCATGGGGCAGATCCTTGCGGCTGTTCTCGGCATCCTGACGCCGATCGTCGCGATCGTGTTGGTATGCCTGCGGGTGAGCGCACCGGTGCCGCAGCACATGCAGGTCGAGCTGGCTTGAACCTCATGGAACTGTATCGACACATTGCGACAATATTGATACAAAAGAGACATGTCTTTCGAGTTCGGCATGGTCTGGTTCACCGCCGTGATCTTGTGCGCGCTCGCCCTGGTGCCGATCATCTACCTGATCAGAAGCCGACGGCACGACCTGAGCGCGCAACAAGCCGCGCGATACGAGCGAGTCGTGAAGCTACCGTTCGGAACCGGCGAGAACTACCTGCGTCAGCCCTGGCGGCGTGTTCTGGCCCCCATAGCCCTCGGAACTGCGTCTGTGGGCGTGGCCGCTGTCCTCGCGTGGCGTTTGGTGCAGCCCAGCCGCATCGCGACCGAAACCGTGCTGTGGTGCGCCGGGCTTCTTGTCTTCGCGATCATCGTTTTCGTCGTGATGCGCGTGATGGAGCGGATCGTGCTATCCCAGCCGCAGGTCGCCAGCGATGACCTCCAGCTGGCGTGGGACGACCTGTTCCGCGCGGACGCGCTGTGGTCACTGCGCAGCGCCGCAACAATGGCCGCAGCACTACCGCTGGGAATCGCTGCGGGAACGCTCACCCTGACCCCGATTGCCGCCACACGCCCGGAGTTGTCGACGCTGATGAGCCCATGGACTCCGGTGTTGATCGCCGCAGCGCAGGTGACGTACTCGCTGGGGCTCGGGAAGATGGCCGCGTCACGATATCCGGCCGCGTTGCGCCCGCAAAGTCGGCGATTCGCGAGCACGTCGGTCGAGCTTGCCCGGGGAGAAGGCGCATGATCGTCATCGACCCCGCCTCGCCCACACCTCCGTTCGAGCAGCTGCGCGCGCAGTACGTTGCGGCGATAGCGAGCGGTGAGCTGCCGCCAGGCTCTCGGCTTCCCACGGTGCGCCGACTCGCCGGCGACCTTGGACTTGCGCCGGGCACGGTGGCTCGGGCCTACCGGGAGCTCGAGACCACGGGCCTCATTGAAACGCGCGGCCGTTACGGCACGTTCGTGTCCGTCGACGAGAACGCCGCGCTCGGCCAGATTCAGCGAGCTGCCGCAGCCTTCGCCGAGCAGGTCCGTGGCCTGCGCGTCGACACCGATCAGGCCATCGCGGCCGTGATCGCAGCGCTGAAGACCACCGAAACCGACGAACTCCCCGCCTGAGGTGGCAACCGTGCGCGCCGACGGTTAGGCGAGGGCCTCGTCGATCATCGCGATGAGATTCTCGGTGCCGGTGCGGATGCCGATCTCCGCGGCCTTCTCGGCCATACCCGCCCGCTCGTCGGCATCCGTCAGCAGGGGCAGGATGCGGTCCCGGACCGTCTCCGGGGTGAAATCCGCATCGGGGATCAGGATCGCAGCGCCATGCGCCACTGCGGAGGCAGCGTTCAGCGCCTGCTCCCCGTTGCCCACGGCATAGGGCACGTAGACGGCGGGGATTCCGAGCGCGCTGATCTCGCTCACCGTGGCAGCCCCCGACCTCGAGACGATGAAGTCGCACGCCGCGAAAGCGAGGTCCATGCGGTCGACGTAGCGACGGAGGGCGTATCCCGGCTCCCCCGGGTCCTCGAGATCGGAGCGATCACCGGTGACGTGGAGCAGCTGCCACCCGGCATCCAGCACGTCGCGCCACGAGCCTGCGATCGCGGTGTTCAGCCGCAGCGCTCCCAGCGACCCGCCGAAGACCAACAGGGTCGGCGCTTCCGGACTCAGGTCGAAGTGAGCAGCAGCCTCGGCGCGACGCGCCGCACGATCGAGGTCCTCGATCTCGCGGCGCAGGGGCATCCCGACCAACCGGGCCCGGGGAAGCGGCGTGCCCTCGAAAGCGACACCGACACCAGCGGCTCGGCGGGCACCGAGGCGGTTGGCAAGTCCCGGCCGGGCGTTGGCCTCGTGGACGACGAACGGAATGCCGGCGCGCCGGGCTGCAACGTACGCGGGGGCCGACGCGTAGCCACCGAACCCGACGACGACATCCACCTCGTGTGTCGCAATGTGTGCCCGCACCTGGGCCACCGCGCGGCGGAACCGGCTCGGAAACGCTGCGGCAGCACGATCGGGTCGCCGTGGAAACGGCACCTTGTCGACGACAAGAAGCTCGTAGCCCCGCTGCGGTACCAGCCGCGACTCCAGCCCCTCCGCGGTCCCGAGGACGCGCACATCGGCACCCGTGCCCCGAGCGCGCAGCCCATCAGCAACGGCCAACAGGGGGTTCACATGCCCGGCGGTCCCGCCGCCGGCCAGCAAGTAGGTCGTCACCGTCCGACCCTATCTCGCCCCGCCGAATAGCTGCGGGCGGCGACCTCAGCGGCGAGCGGCCGACCGGGGCGCCGGCCTCGCGGTCACCGGAATCGTCCGAGCGAACGCCAGCAGAACCCCGGTCGCAACGAGCACCGACACCAGCGACGTGCCACCCTGAGACATGAACGGTAAGGGGACACCGAGCGGCGGGAACAGCCGCAGCACGACGCCGATGTTGATGAGCGCCTGACCGACGATCCATACGGTGATCGCGCCGGCAACGATCCGCACGAAGGTGTCGTCGGTCTTGCGGATGATGTGGAAAGCGCCGATCGCGTAGATCGCGAACAGCCCGAGCACGACGATCGCGCCGATGAGGCCGAGCTCTTCACCGACGATGGCGAAGATGTAGTCGCTGGATGCCGCGGGCAGCCACTCGTACTTCTCTTTCGAGTTCCCAAGTCCGAGGCCGAAAATGCCGCCGCCGGCCAGTCCCCAGATACCGTGCAGCGGCTGGTAGCAGGTGCTGAGGTAATCGGCGGTGCAGTCGGTGTTGAAGACGCTGAGGATGCGCTCCATGCGGTTCGGGCTCGTGACCGCCAGCGCCGCGACTGCCACGATCGCCAGCAACAGCGGGATGACGAACACCCGCAGCTTCACACCGGAGAAGAAAAGGGCGCCGAGGGCGAGCAGGAACAGCACCATCGCCGTTCCGAGATCGTGCCCGGCCAGAACCGTCGCGATCACGGCGGCGGCCACCGGCACCACCGGGATGAAGACGTGCCGCCAGTCGCCGAGCAGCGTGCGCTTTCGGTACAGGATGAAGCCGAGCCAGAGGGCCAGCGCGAGTTTCAGAAACTCCGAGGGCTGAGCCTGAATGCCAGCGATGAGGATCCAGTTTCGGTTTCCGCCATCCTCGACGCCGAGGGGCGTGAACACGAGGAGCTGGAAGGCGGTGGTGACGATCAGCGCGGGCCACGCGATCCGCTTCCAGAAGCTCACTGGCAGTCGGCTCGCGATGAACATGAGCGGCAGGCCGATCGCGGCGAACACCGCCTGCTTGATGACCGCATCGTACGGAGCCTGACCCGCCGCGGTCGCCGTTGCGCTGGTGGCCGAGAGCACCATCACGAGACCGAAGATCGTCAGCAGGACTGCCGTGGATGAGATGAGCAGAAACTCACCGGCAACCGGGCGGAACAGCGATCCGAGAGAGACGCGGGCAGCAAGCCCGCGCTTGGGCGTCGGCTCGTCAGGCTCCTGCGGGAGCGGACGGATCGGCGTCGGTGTCGCCATGTTCGCCCCTTCCCACTCGCTGCCTGACCGCCGCAGCGAACTTCTCACCGCGATCCGCGTAGGAGGCGAACTGGTCGAAGGATGCCGCGGCCGGTGCGAGGAGGACGACATCCCCCTCGGCCACGAGTCCGATCGCCAGGTCTACGACCTGCGCCATGACGTCCCCAGTCTCATCGGCAATGACCTCGTGCAGCGGAACGTCGGGCGCGTGTCGCTCGAACGCCGCCCGAACGGCATCGCGCTGGTCACCGATCACGATCGCTGCCTTTGCCAGACGCCCCCGCGTCGAGACGAGCGTGGTGATGTCGACGCCCTTGAGCAGTCCCCCCACGATCCAGATCGATCCGGGGTAGGCGGCAAGCGAGGATGCCGCAGCGTGCGGGTTGGTCGCCTTCGAGTCATCCACCCACGTGACACCGGCGACTGTCGCAACGATCTCCATCCGGTGGGGGTCCAGCCGGAACTCGCGCAGTGCAGTGGCTATGGCCTCGGGCGGTACGTCGAGCGAACGGGCCAGCGCACTGGCAGCAAGGATGTTGGCAACGACGTGTGGGGCCGCGAGGCCGAGCTCTCGAAGCTCGTCGATCGTCGTGAGCTCGAGAGCGCTGGTGCGCCGCTCGACAAGGAACGCGCGGTCCACGACGATGCCGTCGACCACGCCGAGGTCGCTCGGACCGGGAACGCCGAGGTCGAACCCGATCGCTCGCGCTCCCTCGATGACATCGGCTTCTTCGACCATCTCGCGCGTCGCGAGGTCGGCCTTGTTGTAGACGCAGGCGACGCGGGTGTGGTTGTACACCTGCGCCTTCGCGTCGCGATACGCCTCGAAGGATCCATGCCATTCGAGGTGGTCGTCGGCGAGGTTCAGACAGACCGCAGCGTGCGGCGAAACCGGTTCCGGCGAGGACTGCAGGCTGAGGTACCAGAGCTGGTGGCTGGACAGTTCCACGACGAGGACGTCGAAGCCCGACGGATCACGGACGGCATCCAGGATCGGCGTGCCGATGTTTCCGCACGGGACTGCCCGCAGACCCCCTGCCACCATCATCGTGGCGGCAAGGCCCGTGGTTGTCGTCTTTCCGTTGGTGCCGGTGATCAGCACCCAGTCGGCGGGAGCGCCGCCGGCGCGGACTACCTTGTCGCGCACGCGCCACGCGAGCTCGATGTCTCCCCACAGCGGGATGCCGCTCTCAAGCGTCCAGCGCACGAGCGGGTGCGTCGGGCTGAAGCCGGGCGAGGCGATCACGACCTCGGGAGCGAAGTCCACGAGCTCGGCGGGCGGCGTGCTGAGCGACCCCATCGATGACCGCACCCCGATGACGGGTAGCAGGCGCTCATAGGCCGGGTCGGCGGATTCGGCGAGAACGAGAACCTCCGCGCCGAGTTCTGCCAGCGTGTCGGCCACCGAGAAGCCGGTCACCGAGAGGCCGAAGACGGCAACCCGCAGGCCGCGCCAGTCGGCGTGCCAGCTGGTCAGTCCATCCAGCCGGGAGGATTCACCGGTCATGTGCGCGCGAGCCATTCAACGTAGAAGAAGCCGACGCCGGTGACTGCCAGTCCCGCGGCGATGATCCACATCCTGATGACGATGTTGGTCTCCGACCACCCGCGCATCTCGAGATGGTGGTGGAAGGGGCTCATGAGGAACAGACGTTTGCCGCGGGTGAGCTTGAAATAGATCCGCTGCAGGATGACCGAACCCGATCCGATGATGAACGCCCCGGCGGTGAGGACCGTGAGGATCTCGGTGTGAGAGAGGATCGAGACCGCGGCGATCACGCCACCGATCGCCATCGACCCGACATCCCCCATGAACACCTGAGCCTTCGGCGCATTCCACCATAGGAACCCGACCAGAGAGGCAGCGAAGGTCGCCGCGATGATCGTCAGGTCGAGCGGGTCCCTCGTCTGGTAGCAGGCCTGCTGGTAGGCGGCCACGAGGTCTGCGCCGTCGCAGCGCTGCTGGAACTGCCAGAACGTCGTCAGGCTCATCGCCCCGATCGTGAACACACCCACACCGGTGGCCAGGCCGTCGAGGCCGTCGGTGACGTTCGTGCTGTTGGACCAGGCGACGCCGATGAAACTGATCCAGGCGATGTAGAGCAGGATGCCGATCGCAACCGGCAACGCCAGGAAGTTCAGCACCGAGATGTCGCGGAAGACCGAAACGTAGGCCGTCGCGGGGGTCTGGCCCTGGGCATCCGGGAACTGAAGTGCGACGAGCGCCCACGGCACGATGACGATCACCTGACCGACGATCTTGCGCCAACCCGACAGACCGAGGCTTCGCTGGCTGCGCAGCTTCATGTAGTCGTCGATGAAGCCGACGAGCGCGAAGCCCACCATCATCCAGAGCACGAGGAAACCCGAGATCGTGGGCGGGTTGCCGCCGGCGTAGGTTCCGATCAGGTACGCGATCGTCGTCCCCCCGACGAAGATGACGCCACCCATCGTGGGTGTACCGCGCTTGAGTTCGTGCTGAGGGTTGTTTCCCGCGTCGGGGGTACGGATGACCTGGCCCCATCCCCACCGGCGGAACAAGCGCAGGAAGACGGGTGTGAGAAAGAGCGAGAACGACAGGGCGATCGCCGACGCCATCAGGAGGGATCTCACGAGAAGGATTCTCCCAGACGGTCGCCGAGGTGCCGGAGGCCCGCGGAGTTGGACGATTTCACGAGCACCCGATCACCCTCACGCAGCTCGGACATCAGGTAGTCGTACGCTTCGTCAGCTGTCTCGAAGAAGACTGCCTCGCCATCCCACGACCCCTCGCTGATCGCCGAGAGGTAAAGCCGGCGCGCAGCAGAGCCGATGACGACGATCCGTTGGATGCGCAGCCGCACCGCGAGAAGACCGACGCGGTCGTGCTCCTCCCCCGCGTACTCGCCGAGTTCGCTCATCGCGCCGAGAACGGCGACAGTGCGCTGATCGGGCGCAGTGATCTGCGCGAGAGTGCGAAGCGCTGCGGCCATGGAGTCCGGACTCGCGTTGTAAGCATCGTTGATGATGCGCACGCGCTCCGAGCCCATCGGCTGCATCCGCCACCGCTCTGCCAACTCCATCGCCTGGAGCCGCTCGATGCAGGCTTCGGGACGGATGCCGAGACTTGTCGCCGCAGCAATCGCGGCCAGCGCATTCATGACGTGGTGCTCGCCGAGCACGCGCAGAACGACCGGAAACTCGTCGCCGTCGATGACGGCACGGAATCGCGTTCCCTCGGGCGTGACCTCCACGTCCTCGGCCCGCACATCCGCTGCCGAGCCTCGCCCGAACCAACGGACTGTCGCGCCGCGTTCGGTGGCGATACCGGCCATCGCTGCCACGCGCGGGTCATCCGCGTTCAGCACTGCCACGCCCCCGGGCCGGACGGCGTGGATCAGCTGCGACTTCTCGACGAAGGTCGACTCGATGCCGCCGAACCCGCCGGCGTGCGCCATCCCGACCATGAGGACGACCCCGATGTCGGGGTGGACGAGACCGGCAAGACGCGCGATCTCTCCCGGTGCACTGGCGCCGAACTCGCTGACGAGATAGCGGGTTCGTTCGGTGATCCGGAGCATCGTCAGCGGCGCACCGACTTCGTTGTTGAAGGATGCCTGCGGCGCTACGGTCTCATCCTCGGCCTCGAGGATGCGCGCCATCATGTTCTTCGTCGTCGTCTTGCCGTTCGAGCCGGTGATCCCGACGATCCGAAGGGCACCGCGTGCCCGCACCTCGCCCACAACGAAGCGGGCGAGGTCTGCCAGGGCATGCACAGCCCCCGGCACCACGATCTGGGTGATGGCGGCATCCAGCGGTCGCTCGACGATGGCGAGCACCGCACCCCGCTCGATCGCGGCGGCAACGAAGTCGTGGCCGTCAGCGTGCTCGCCCGGTTTGGCGACGAAGATGTCGCCGGGGCCGATCAGTCGAGAGTCGGTGTCGACGGTGCCCGAAACCACCGTGTCAGCGGAGTCGGCGCCGCGGAGGACGAGGGTTCCGCCGAGGACATCGGCGATTCGGGACAGAGTCAGACTGATCATGCGCAGGAGGCGTGCCGTCGAGATCAGCCGAATGTCGGGAGATCGGGTGAGGCGGAGTTCGAAGGCATGATTCGGTAGGTCTTGAGCACCTGGGTCATCGCCTCGCGGAACGCCGGAGCGTTGGCACTAGACGACTTTATCGTGGTCGGCTCATCGAGTGTCACCACGACGACGTACTGGGGATCGTCGGCGGGGGCGAAGCCCGCGATCGTCGTGAAGTACGAACCGACCTTGTACGTCCCCGCGCCCGGATCGACCTTCTCAGCGGTTCCGGTCTTGAGCGCGATCCGGTATCCGGCGATGCCGACCTTCTCAGAGACCGACCCCTTCGTGGCGACGTTCTCGAGCATGTCGGTCACCTGGCGGGCGGCCTCGGGACTGATCACCTGCGTGGGCTCGCCGTTCTCGGGGGTGGTCACGGTGCCATCAGCAGCAGTGCACGACTCCACCAGCCGAAGCGGCAGCTTCAGGCCGCCGTTTGCGATCGCCTGGTAGGCGTTCGCCAGCTCCGGAACCGTGGTCGTCAAACCCTGGCCGTAGGAGGTGTTGTACTTCGTCTGGTTGTCCCACTGGCCGGGGTCGCGAACGAGGCCGTTCGCTTCTCCAAGGAAGTCGACGTCAGTGCCCTGCCCGATCCCGAATCTCGTGAGGTAGTCGTAGCGAGCCTGGTCGCTCATCATCCCGGCGAACGTGGAGATACCGACGTTCGACGAGTTCACGAGCACACCGTTGAGCGTGTAGTCGTAGTCCGGGTGGGGAAGATCGTCACGAACGCTCGCACCGTTGTCGAAGGTCTGGCGGAAGGGCACGCGGACCACCGAGAAGGGGTTCGCGGTACCTGAGTCGACGAGCATCGCTGCCGAGAGCGCCTTGAACGTCGAGCCCGGCTCGAAGGTGTTGCGGAAGATCCGGCTTGCGCGATCGGACTCGTCAACGACTGTCGGAGCGTTGGGGTCGACGGTCGGGTACTCGGCTGCCGCACGGATCGCACCGGTCTTGACCTCGACGACGAAGATCGAGCCGTTCAGCGCCCCGGTGTTCTGCGTCTGCTCGGCGATCAGTTGCTGCAGATACCACTGCAGGTCACGGTTGATCGTCAGTTGCAGCGTCCCCCCGTCGATGGCGGGTATCTCGGTCATCGTCCCGGGGATGATGACGCCGTCACCGCCGCGCTGATACCGAATCTCGCCGTCGGTCGAGGCGAGGCATCCGTTCTGGGAGGACTCCAGCCCAGCGAGCGCCGTGCCATCGGACCCCACAAAGCCGACGAGGTTACCGCCGACCGCGCCGTCGGGGTACGTGCGCGCCGGGTGCGGGAACATCGCGAGGTACGGGATCTTCATATCCGCGAGTTCCCGGTACTGCGCCGTCGTGAGGCCCCGCGTGAGCATCGCGTATCGACTGTCGGGGTTCTCCGCGAGGGCGGCAGCGACGATCGCCTGAATCTCTTCGGCGCTCTGACCCGTGACGGCGCCGATCTCAGCTGAGATCGTCTCCCACGGAACCTTGACGTCCTCGCCGTCGATCTCACGGTCGATCGGGCCGACGAGTTTCGGATCGAGCTGCGCGTCGTAGAGCACGATGCTGCCGGCAAGGGTCGCGCCGTTCTCGTCGACGATCGCACCGCGGGTTCCGTATGTCTCCTGCGAGCTCGACAGCCCCAGTTCCAGGGACTGCTCGATGTGCTCCTTGGCATTGACGACCTGGATGTCGACAAGACGGATGACGAAAGCACCGATGACTGCCAGAACAACGAACATGGCGACGACGGTGCGGCGCCGTGGGCTTCGTGTGCTGCGTCCGGTCATCGTGTCGTGGGGGTCGGCAGGCCGTCGGTGAGCGCGGGCGGGATAACCGATTGACCGGTCTCGTCCGTGACCTCGACGGGAGTTCCTTCGATGGTCGCGGCGGGGTCGGTGACCAGTGGCGTCTGGGTGATGAGGGCGTTTGCCACTGCTCCCCTTCCGACGGCGTCGATCGATGACTGCCACCCTGCGGCCTGCGAGGCTCCCACCAGCGCTCCGTCCGAGAGACGGAGGAAGGTAGGCGCTTCGCTGATGACCATACCGAGGGCCGACGCGTTTGCCGCGAGGTACTGCGGCGAGCTGAGACCTGCAACCTCGTCGTAGAGGATCTGCCGGTCCCAGGTGAGCTGTCGCTGCTGCGAGGTGAGGGCCGAGATCGCGTACGTGTCTTGCGTCGTGAGGATCGACACCACCATCTGGGCCGCGACGATCGCCGCGGCTCCGAGGACCGCGACGATCCCGTAGGCGAGGCGCGGACGGCGCCTCGCTGCGGTCTGCTCCACCGGACGCAGCCGCGGGGCTTGTGTCTCGACCGGGCGAGCACTCGGGGCGAACTCATCAAGGGCTGCCAGCAGATCCGCGCTCATGCGGCATCCTTCACTCGTTCGGCCGCGCGCAGGCGCACAGGGGTGGCACGGGGGTTGCGAAGCTTCTCGTCGTCCGAGGCCATCTCGGCGCCCTTGACGATGAGCCGGAACTGCGGGGCATGTTCGGGGAGTTCCACGGGCAGTCCCGCGGGCGCGGTCGAGCGAACCGCCTGGGCGAGCACGCGCTTGACCAGGCGATCCTCGAGGGACTGATACGACATGACAACGAGGCGCCCACCGACCGCCAGCGCGTCCAGTGCGGCGGGCAGCGCGGTCTCGAGCGCCGCTAGCTCCGCATTCACCTCGATGCGCAGCGCCTGGAACACACGCTTGGCGGGGTGACCGGCGTTCTTCAGCGCCGCGGGAGTCGCGTTCTGCAGGATGTCGACGAGCTGACCCGACCGCTCGATGGGTTGCTCGCCGCGCGCGTGGATGATGGCGCGGGCGTAACGCCCAGCGAGTTTCTCTTCGCCGTACCGCTCGAAGATCCGGCGCAGGTCGCCTTCGCCGTAGGTCGCGAGCACGGTTGCGGCTGTCACTCCCCCGGACTGGTCCATCCGCATGTCCAGCGGCGCGTCCTGGGCGTAGGCGAATCCGCGGTCCGCGACATCCAGCTGCAGCGACGAGACACCGAGGTCGAACAGGATGCCGTTCACGCGGGTGAAGCCGGAGCGTTCAATCGCGCCGGCGATGCCGTCGTACACGGTGTGCACCGGACGCAGCCGGTCACCGAACCGCGCGAGCCGCTCCGAGGCGATGCGCAGGGCGTCGGTGTCGCGGTCGAGACCGATCACCGTCAGCGCCGGGAACCGTTCCAGCAGCGCCTCGGTGTGGCCCCCCATGCCGAGGGTCGCATCTACCACGACGGGGCTGTCTCCGCCGAGAGCGGGAGCCAGCAGCTCGATGCAGCGTTCGAGCAAGACGGGGGTGTGGATGTCGCGCAGGTCCATGATGTCGGGCCGGACCACTGGGCTCTGATCCCCACCCGCTGAAGACCTGGCGCCGGGGAAGTGCGTCAGGGCCCCGCAGATGGGCATCACAACCGAGGGTCAGAAGAGGCCGGGAATCACCTCCTGCTCCATCTCCGAGTAGGTCGCTTCGTTTCCTTCGAGGTAGTCGTTCCAGGCCTGCGCGTCCCAGATCTCGGCGTGAGCGCCGACACCCGTGACCACGAGCTCGCGCTCGAGACCGGCGTAGGCCCGCAGTGGCGGCGGGATGGTGATGCGGTTCTGGCTGTCGGGAGTTTCAGCACTCGCTCCCGACAGGAACATGCGCAGAAAGTCGCGCGCCTGCTTGTTGGTCAGCGGGGCTTCGCGGATGCGGTCATGGACGCGCTCGAACTCGTCAGCGGCGAAGACATAGAGGCAGCGCTCTTGTCCGCGCGTCACGACGATGCCGGCGCCGAGATCGTCGCGGAACTTGGACGGCAAGATGACGCGTCCTTTGTCGTCGAGCTTCGGAGTGTGAGTCCCCAGCAGCATCCCGCGTCACCCCCCTTCGTCCGGCCCCTCCAGGTTGCACGCCACTTTACTCCACTTCCCTCCACTTTGTCACCACTTTCCTGGCACACTGCTCCCCCGAAGCCCCCGAGGGCGCGCCGGACGGACGGAACGGAGCGTCGGCTGGCGAGCGCTGGCGGCGCCCGATAGCAGCCATTAACGACGAAACGCCGACCCGAAGGTCGGCGTTCGGTGGCCCCGACGGGGGCCTAGCTAAGGGTTGGGGGCTGTGGCGTGGAGCGGAGTGGAGGGCTCTTCAGCCCTCGGGTCAGTGACCTTCCTGGCGGCGGTCCCAGCGTTCGTTCATGCGATCCATGAAGCTTGCACTGGTGCGGCTGGCAGCGGGAGCCTGCTCCGTGCGTACCTGGTCGCCATCGGCGCGCTTTGCCGGTGTAACGGCGACGATGACCCCGGCGATCATGGCGAGGAATCCGAGAACACCGACGACGATCAGCTGCAGTGCCACGCCGACGATGAGGGCGCCGATGCCGGCGAGAACCAAGATCGTGCCGTACACGACATTGCGGTAGGAGAGACCACCGCCGCCGCCGGACGCCGAAACGACATCCGCGTCGTTGCGCATGAGATGGCGCTCCATCTCGTCGAGCAGACGCTGCTCCTGTTCGGAGAGTGGCATGAGATCCCCCTCGGGCTGGATCGGTGGCACGATTCTACGCGCGCCGTCGATTACTAGGCTAGGCCCGTGTCAATAGGTAGTGATCCGGTCGGGGCAGTTTCTCAGCGAGTCGAGGACTTCTTGGCAACGCGGCGGGCCGAGTCAGAACTCTTCGGTGATGAGGCGCTGCTCCTCCACGGCGCTGCCGCCGAGTCCGTTCGCGGCGGAAAGCGGCTGCGCGCGCGGTTCTGCTTTGCCGGATGGTGTGCGGTCCGGGAGCATTCTGGCGCCGAAACGGAGCCGACCGAAGACGTGTTGGCCGTGGCGGCGGCGCTGGAGGTTTTCCACGCAGCAGCCCTCGTGCACGACGACATCGTCGACAACTCCGACACACGACGTGGCCGCCCGGCATCCCACCGCGCCCTCGAAGCCGCCCACCGCGAGCGCGGCTGGGTCGGCGATTCCGCTCGCTTCGGTCGGTCGGGCGCGCTCCTGCTCGGCGATCTTCTGGTTGCGTGGAGCGACGACCTCCTCGAGGAGGGCCTTGCTCTGGCGGCCCCGACAGCCGCGGCCGCCGGTCGCCGGGAGTTCGCACTGATGCGTCGTGAAGTCACGATCGGGCAGTTCTTGGACGTGGCAGAGGAGTCGGCGTACGTGACGGATGCCGACGATCGCCACGCCGAGCGCGCGCTGCGGGTGGCATCGCTGAAGTCAGCCAGGTACAGCATCCAGCAGCCCCTGGTCATCGGTGCGGCGATCGCCGGAGCTGATGCAGCGCAGCAGGCCGCCCTGGTCGCGTTCGGGCACCCGGTCGGAATGGCCTTTCAGCTGCGCGATGACGTGCTGGGTGTCTTCGGTGACGCTGAATCGACAGGCAAACCCGCCGGCGACGATCTTCGCGAAGGCAAGCGCACGGTGCTGGTCGCTTACACGCGCGAAGGGCTCCCGCCGGGATCGCGCCGTCTGTTCGATGAGATGCTCGGCGACCCGTCTCTCGAACCCGACCAGATCGCGGCGATGCAGCAGACGATCCGGGAGACCGGAGCGCTGGATCGGGTCGAAGACCTCATCCTCGACTACACCCGGACTGCCGAACGCGCACTGTCGGGTGCACCGCTGGGCAACCGCTCCGTGAGCGAGCTGCGAGAACTTGCCCGCGCAGCGACGGTGCGCACGACCTGAGCGCGAACCGCAGATCTCACTCTTAGGCGAGCGTCTGGGCTACCCGCCGAACCTCGCTCTTGCGCCCTGCCCGCAGCGCCTCGATGGGTGCCACGCCGATCGACTCCTCGGGCGCAAGCATCCAGTCGATCGCTTCGTCGTCGGAGAAGCCGGCGTCGTGAAGCACGATGATCGTGCCGCGCAAAGACGGCAACGGATGACCGTCCACGATGAACACGGCGGGCACAGCGAACGCGCCGTGGCGCTTGGACCCAATGAGCTGTGACTCGTCCAGAAGTCGACGCACGCGACCCAGCGGTTCGCCGAGAACCTCGACGAGTTCGGGCATCGTGAGCCAAGCGGTTTCAGTTGCAGGAGATGGGGTGGTCACGACAGCCATGATCTCACCAAGAGCAGCATCCCGACCGCGGCGGCGACCGATCGACGCCCGATACTGCTCATCCGCTTCTGTGAGCCGCTCCCAGGCGGGGCCGCTCCCGCTCCGTAGACTCGGTGCGTGAGCACCAGCGCGCAAACCGATCCTCTGATCGGCCGTCTCGTCGACGGCCGATACCGGGTGCGCGCCCGGATCGCTCGTGGCGGCATGGCTACCGTCTATGTCGCGACCGACCTACGCCTCGAGCGCCGCGTCGCCCTCAAGGTCATGCACGGGCACCTGAGCGATGACACGGTCTTCCAGAGCCGGTTCATCCAGGAAGCCCGGGCGGCCGCGCGGCTCGCAGACCCGCACGTCGTGAACGTGTTCGATCAGGGCAGCGATGGCGAGATCGCTTATCTCGTGATGGAGTACCTCCCCGGCATCACCCTGCGGGAGCTGCTTCGCGAAGAGAAGCGGCTGACGGTGCCGCAGACGATCTCGATCATGGATGCCGTGCTCTCCGGTCTTGCCGCAGCCCACCGTGCCGGCATCATCCATCGCGACGTCAAGCCCGAGAACGTGCTGCTGGCCGAGGACGGGCGCATCAAGATCGGTGACTTCGGCCTGGCGCGCGCGACGACCGCGAACACCGCAACGGGCGCGCAGCTCATGGGCACGATCGCCTACCTCGCACCCGAGCTGGTCACCCGCGGGACCGCCGACGCCCGGAGCGACATCTACAGCCTCGGCATCATGCTCTACGAGATGCTCACGGGTGAGCAGCCCTATCGCGGTGAGCAGCCGATGCAGATCGCGTTCCAGCACGCCACCGACTCGGTCCCCCGCCCGAGCGTCAAGAACCCCGGAGTTCCCGAGCAGCTGGATGAGCTCGTGCTGTGGTCGACGGAGAAGAAGCCCGACGATCGCCCCGCCGACGCGATGGAGATGCTGCAGCGGCTGCGAGAGATCGAGCGCAGCCTCGGCATCTCACCGCAGGTCGTCACGGCAGCAACCTCCGGGATGATCGATCGCGACGATCCCAGCGAGCTGACCAAGGTCCTTCCCGCTACCACCGGTGCGACGACTGTGCATGCCGAGGTCGACAACGCGGCACGCCTGCGGCGATCCGCGAACCGTCAGGGTGCGCGCACAGCCTGGATCGTCACCGTCGTCATCCTTGTGGCTGCCCTCGCCGCGGGAATCGGGTGGTGGTTCGGGTCGGGGCCCGGATCCCAGGTTTCCGTGCCCGCCGTCGCGGGACTGGACTACGAGGCCGCGGCTGCGGCGATAGAAGCCCAGAACCTCGTTCCCGAGCAGGCAGGCGAGAACAGTCTCGAGGTCGACGAGGGTCTGGTCATCCGTACCGATCCCCCGGCCGGCGACCGCGTCGACAAGGAGTCGACAGTGCGAGTGATCGTGTCGCTCGGACCCGCGCAGCATGACCTTCCCTCGGTCGTGGGCCAGCCCGGCTCGGATGCCCGCACCATGCTGTCCGGCTATCAGCTGATCATCACCGAACCAGACGCCGAGGTGTTCACCGACGCCACGGCTGGGACGGTTGTCGCGCTTTCTGTGACTCCACGCCTGGGCGGAGACCCGCAGGACTGCACGAACGGATGCACCGTCTTCGAGGGCGATACCGTCACGCTGACCATCTCGCTGGGCCCCGTTCCCGACGTGAGCGGCATGAGCATCACCGAGGCAACGGCGGCGCTCTCAGACGTCGGCCTGTCGGTGGCCGCCGACTCGCAGGAAGAGTACAGCGAGACGATCCAGGAGGGACGCGTCATCGGCATTGCGCCCCACCCCGACGGTGGATCATGGCGACCCAGCGACACCGTCACACTCATCGTCTCGAAGGGTCGACCGGTCTTCCCCATCCCCGACGTGGTCGGCATGACGCGGGATGCCGCCAAGCGGGCGATCGAGGCCGCGGGATTCACGGTGTCGTACGACGAGCGGTGGGATGAGTTCCCCGACGCGTTCACAAAGGTCGAGTCACAGTCACCGAAGTCCGACAAACAGGCCCCGAAGGGCACTGAGGTGTCGATCCGGATCGCGGCGTCGCTCTAGGGTCACGCTCCCCTGACCTTCGCAGGAGCTACTGACGCCGCAGGGACGTCCGAGCGCGCTTTGGCGCTTCTCGCGTTCCTCAGCGCTTCTCCAGCTCCTCAGCCACGAGGAACGCCAGCTCGAGCGACTGCATGTGGTTCAGTCGCGGATCGCACAGCGACTCGTACCGCGTCGCGAGGCCGGCGTCGTCGATCTTCTCCGAGCCACCCAGGCACTCGGTGACGTCGTCACCCGTCAGTTCGACGTGGATGCCGCCGGGGAAGGTGCCGACAGCGCGGTGCGCCTCGAAGAATCCGCGAACCTCGTCGACCACGTCATCGAACCGGCGCGTCTTGTAGCCGGTCTGCGACGTGATCCCGTTACCGTGCATCGGATCGGTGACCCAGAGCGGCATCGCACCGGATGCCTTGACGGCCTCCAGCAGCGGCGGGAGCGCGTCACGGATCTTGCCCGCGCCCATGCGGGTGATGAAGGTGAGGCGACCGGGTTCGCGCTCGGGATCGAGCTTGTCGATGAGCGCGAGAGCCGTCTCGGGAGTCGTCGCGGGCCCGAGCTTGACCCCGATGGGGTTGCGGATGCGCGAGAAGTAGTCGACGTGCGCACCGTCGAGTTCGCGGGTGCGCTCCCCGATCCACAGGAAGTGGCTCGACGTGTTGTACGGCGTTCCGGTGCGGGAGTCGATCCGGGTCATCGGGCGCTCGTAGTCCATGAGCAGGCCCTCGTGCCCGGTGTAGAACTCGACGCGTCGCAGTTCGTCGAAGTCGGCGCCCGCGGCTTCCATGAACTTGATGGCGCGGTCGATCTCGGTCGCCAGGCGCTCGTAGCGCTGGTTCGCGGGGTTCTGCGCGAAGCCCTTGTTCCAGCTGTGCACCTCACGCAGGTCGGCGAACCCACCCTGCGTGAACGCACGGATGAGGTTCAGCGTCGATGCTGCAGTGTGGTACGCCTTCAGCATCCGTGCCGGGTCCGCTCGCCGCGAAGCTTCGGTGAAGTCGTAGCCGTTGACGATGTCGCCGCGGTACGCGGGAAGGGTGACGTCTCCGCGGGTTTCGGTGTCCGACGAGCGGGGCTTGGCGAACTGCCCGGCCATGCGTCCCATCTTGACGACAGGCATCGAGGCGCCGTAGGTCAAGACGACTGCCATCTGCAGCACGGTCTTGATGCGGTTGCGGATCTGCTCGGCAGTCGCACCCGCGAAGGTCTCGGCGCAGTCTCCGCCCTGCAGCAGGAACGCCTGCCCGGCGGCGGCGCGCCCGAGCTTCTCGCGAAGGATGTCGACCTCGCCGGCGAAGACGAGCGGCGGGAGTGTCGCGAGCTCAGCCGATATCTCGGCGGCGGCCTCCGGCGCATACCACGACGGCTGCTGCTTGATCGGGAGCGTGCGCCAGTGGTCGAGCGGGTCGGTCTTGAGGAGCATCCGCTCAGTCTATCGGGGCGGGAACTGCCTCAGAGCGCGGCGGGGCGGCCCGGTTCTTGACCGTCGACGCGTACACATCGTCGTACTTCTGTTCCCCCAGCCGCTGCAACGCGACCATGATCTCGTCGGTGATGGAGCGGAGGATGTAGCGGTCCCCCTCCATCCCGTGGAAGCGGGAGAAATCGAGGGGTTCGCCGATGACGACGCCGACGCGCACGACGTTCGGAACCCGCTGGCCGATCGGCATCATCGTGTCGGTGTCGACCATGACGCACGGCACGACCGGCACGCGCGCCTCGAGCGCCATCCGGGCGATGCCCGTGCGTCCGCGATAGAGCTGTCCGTCGGGGCTGCGGGTGCCCTCCGGGTAGATCCCGAGAAGGTCTCCCCGGCCGAGAACCTGAAGCCCCGTGTTGAGGGATGCCTCGGATGCCTTTCCGCCGGAGCGGTCGATCGGCAACTGCCCCGTCGCCTTGAAGAAGACCCGGGTCGCCCAGCCCTTGATGCCCTTGCCGGTGAAGTAGTCGCTCTTGGCGAGGAACGTCACGGGCCGGTCGATCATCAGGGGAAGGAAGATCGAGTCCGCGAACGACAGGTGGTTGCTTGCGAGGATCGCGGCCCCGGTCTTGGGGATGTTGCGGCGACCAACGATCCAGGGGCGGAAGATCGCCTTGACGATGGGGCCGATGACCACGTACTTCATGAGCCAGTAGAACACCGCTCGCACGCTCCTTTCCCCGTCGCCGACGCCTCTGAAGTCTAGTCACGCCGTACTCTCGTGCTGAGACCACGGGCGAACCCGGCAAGAACAAGCAGTATCCGGGTGGAACGTGGTGTCACTTCACCTGAGATCGAGTCTCATCCGGTAGCATTGGCGGTCAACCGATCCGCTTTTCACCGGTACCGAAGGAGTTGCCGTGGTTCAGTTCGATACCCCCGCGGTCGTGGCCCCCGACCCGCAGGCCAACATCACCGATCTGCTCGTGGAACGGGTGAAGAAGACGCCACAGTTGGCGCTGTTCGCCGTTCCCGACGGCAGCGGATGGCGTGATATCACCGCATCCGATTTCCTGAACCAGGTGGTCGCGCTCGCGAAGGGTCTGGTTGCCGGTGGCATCGAGCCCGGCGACAAGATCGGCTTCATCGCGCGCACGACCTACGAGTGGACACTGGTCGACTTCGCGATCTTCTTCGCGGGAGCCGTCATGGTCCCGATCTACGAGACCAGCTCCCCCACCCAGATCGCCTGGAACCTCTCGGATTCGGGCGCCGTCGCCTGCATCTGCGAGTCGGCCGATCACGAGGCCCGGTTGCAGGAGGCACTCGCCGAACTGCCCAACGTCCGTTCCACGTGGGCGATGCACAAGGGCGACCTCGACGCACTCGTCGAGCAGGGAAAGTCAGTCACTGACGAAGAGATCGAGCGCCGCCGTTCGATTGCCGTGGGTGCCGATATCGCGACGCTGATCTACACCTCCGGTTCGACCGGGCGCCCGAAGGGCTGCGTGCTGACGCACAGCAACTTCGTCGAGCTCTCTCGCAACTCGGCGGAGGCGCTGAAGGAGGTCGTCGCCAAGCCCGGCGCGTCGACGCTGTTGTTCATCACGACAGCACACGTCTTCGCCCGATTCATCTCGATCCTCAACGTCCACGCGGGCGTCAAGACCGGCCACCAGCCCGACACGAAGCAGCTGCTTCCGGCGCTCGGCTCCTTCAAGCCCAGTTACCTTCTGGCAGTGCCGCGCGTGTTCGAGAAGGTCTACAACTCCGCCGAGCAGAAGGCAGAAGCCGGCGGCAAGGGCAAGATCTTCCGCACGGCGGCCCACACGGCGATCGAGCACTCCAAGTACGTCCAGGAAGGACGTCGGGTGCCGTTCATGATGGGCCTGAAGTTCCGCCTGTTCGACAAGCTCGTCTACTCCAAGCTTCGGGAGGCAATGGGCGGTCGCATCGAGTACGCCGTGTCGGGGTCTGCTCCCCTGGGTGAGCGTCTCGGCCACTTCTTCCACAGTATCGGCGTCGACATCCTCGAGGGCTACGGCCTGACCGAGACGACGGCTCCCGCGACGGTCAACCTGCCCGGAAAGTCTCGGATCGGGACTGTCGGACCGGTGCTTCCGGGCGTCGGTGTGCGGATCGCGGAGGACGGCGAGATCGAAGTCCGCGGCATCGACGTGTTCCAGGAGTACTGGCGCAATCCCGAGGCGACCGCCGCGGCCTTCGACGGCGAGTGGTTCAAGACCGGCGACATCGGCGCCTTCGACAAGGACGGGTTCCTGCGGATCACCGGCCGCAAGAAGGAGATCATCGTCACGGCCGGCGGCAAGAACGTCGCCCCTGCCGCGCTCGAAGACCCCATCCGGGCAAACCCCATCGTTGGGCAGGTGGTCGTGGTCGGCGACCAGAAGCCGTTCATCTCGGCGCTGGTGACTCTCGATCCCGAGATGCTGCCGACGTGGCTTGCCAACAATGGGCTCCCGGCCGACATGTCCCTCGACGACGCGGCCTCGAACGAGGCTGTTCGCGCCGAGGTGCAGAAGGCCATCGATGTCGCCAACGCGTTCGTCTCGCGCGCCGAGTCGATCCGCAAGTTCGTCATCCTGCCCACGGAGTGGACCGAGGCCAGCGGTCACCTGACGCCGAAGATGAGCATCAAGCGCAACGTGATCATGGCCGACTTCGGCGACCACATCGAGGAGCTGTACTCGGTGCCGGTCTCGACCTCGAACCTGTCGCTGTCCTGACCGACACCACCCTCTGGCGGGACTAGAACCAGTCCGACTCGCGGACCTCGCGCATCGCTTGCTTGCGACGCGCGGGGTCCAGCCGGTCGAGGTAGAGCGTCCCGTCGAGGTGATCGGTCTCGTGCTGCAGCGCCTGAGCCATGAGTCCCTCACCCTCGAGCACCACGGGATTGCCATCGAGATCGATGCCGTGAACGACAGCGTGCGGATAGCGCAGCGTGTCGTGCCACAGGCCCGGCACCGAAAGGCATCCCTCACCCACGAACTCGGGCTCCCCCGACACCGAGACGAGCACGGGATTCAGGACATACCCGATCTCGCCGTCCACGTTGTAGCTGAACGCCCGCACGCCCACGCCGATCTGGGGGGCGGCCACACCCGCGCGCCCCGGCAGGGCGACAGTGTCGAGCAGGTCGACGACCAGAGCCTTGGTGCCCTCGTCGATCTGCTCGATCGGGGCGCTCGGGGACTTCAGGACGGGGTCACCGAACACCCGGATGGGACGAACTGCCATACGAGCCTCAGACCGTCGCCGGAACGCGCAGCGACTCAACGACCGCTGCGGCCAGCTGACGGGCAGCTTCCCGGGTCGCCGGGTGGATCTCGTGGAAGCCGATCGCGGCTCCCGAAGCGATGTGGGAGTCGTACGGCATCCGGATGACGGAGCGAACGCGCGTGCGGAAGTGGGCCTCGACCTCGTCGGCCCGCACAAGCGGCGAACCGGGGCGCGTCGTGTTGAGCACGACGACGGCGTTGCGGACGCGATCGCCGTAACCGTTGGTCTCGAGCCACGTCAGGGTCTCGGATGCCAGGCGCGCCTCGTCGATGCTGAGGCCTGCCACCACCACCAGCGAGTCGGCACGTTCGAGGGTTGCTGACATCACCGAGTGGACGATGCCGGTTCCGGTGTCGGTGAGCACGACCGAGTAGTAGTGCGCGGCCACCTCGGCAGCGGCGCGGTAGTCGTCGTCACCGAAAGCCTCCGAGACGCGCGGGTCGGCATCCGAGGCGAGGACGTCAAGGCGCGTCTCGTCGCGCGCGACGATCGTCGAAAGGTCGTTGTAACCGACGACCTCGTCCTTGATGCGCACCAGATCGCGGATCGTCTTGCCGCTGGTGCGGGCGATGCGCTCAGCGAGCGTGCCGCGGTCGGGGTTCGCATCCACAGCCACGACGCGGTCGTCGCGTGCATCAGCGAGCGCCATCCCGAGAAGCGTCGTCACGGTGGTCTTGCCGACTCCGCCCTTGCGGCTGAGGACGGGCACGAAGCGTGCGCCGCCCGGCAGCGGCGCAGCGATGCGCCGAGTCAGTTCCTTGCGCTCACGGGCCTTCTTGCTGTCGCCGACGTTGATCAAAGTGCCGGATGCCCGGTACAGCACGCTCTGCCAGAATCCTTCGGGTTCGACCTTCGCGACGTGGTGCGGATCCAGAAGCCGGTCGGCGGTGAGCACATCTGCCCCCTCCCGACTGACCTCCAGTTCGCCCAGCCGCTTCGAGGCGAGCGTCACGTCGAAGGCCGCCGGCGACTGCTCCACCGCGCGAACGGGCTGAGCCACGGGAACGGCGATCCGGTTGGTGGGGGCTGCGGGCTCGGATTCGTGGGCTGCCACGGCGTCCTCCAGTGCGTCCTCCACGGCATCCTCGATACCTGCGTCGTGGGTGTCGGTATCGGTCTGCTCCGCCGCGGTGTCCTCGACGTCGTCGATGATCTCGGCTTCCGCTGTGTCGGTGTGGACGGCGGTGCCGAGGGCTGCCGCGATGCGCCCCTGCCCCGCCGTCTCGTCGAAGTCCTCGTCGATGGCGTCGTCGTCATCTGCGGGCACCGGAAGGGTCACATCGACCTGCGCGGTCGACCCGCCGAGGAAGATTCCGGAGGTGTCGACGCGCTCCTCGTCGAGGATGCCGTGCTCTTCGGTCTCCGCCCGTTCCGGGTCCGATCGATCTGCCACGTGCTCTCCCTGCCGTCGTTGTGGCGGCGATGCGCCACCCCTCAGGCTATCCGGCGGGTCGCACGACGAGCAAAAGATCCCCAGCGTCGACCTGCTGCGGCGACCCGATCACGAGGCGTTCGACGACGCCGTCGACCGGCGAAGTGATGGCTGCCTCCATCTTCATCGCCTCGATCGACGCCACCGGCTGACCCGCGGAAACCCGGTCGCCCTCGGCGATCTTCAGGGTCACGACACCCGCGAACGGTGCAGCAACCTGGCCGGGCTTCGAGGTGTCGGCTTTCTCGGCCTGACGGGCCTCGACCGCGATGCTGCGGTCGCGCACGAAGACGGGGCGAAGCTGACCGTTGAGCGTGGTCATGACCGTTCGCATGCCCTTCTCGTCGGCCTCACCAATCGCTTCCAGCCCCACGAACAGCTGCACGCCGCGCTCGATCTCGACGACGTGTTCTGCCCCGTGCTCGAGCCCGTAGAGATAGTCGACGGTGTCGAGCACGCTGAGATCGCCGAACGTGTCGCGAATGCGCTCGAACTCCTTGGTCGGCGCCGGGAACAGCAGCCGATTGAGTGTCGTGCGGCGCTCAGTGGATGACCCGGCGAGCTTCTCGGCATCCTCGGCGCCCAGCGACGCCGATCCGACGTGGTGCTCACGCCCCTGCAGCACCTTCGAGCGGAACGGCTCGGGCCAGCCACCCGGAAGATCCCCAAGTTCACCGGCCATGAAGCCGACGACCGAGTCCGGGATGTCGTAGCGTTCGGGGTTCGCCGCGAAGTCGGCGGGGTCAGCCTTGACGGCGGCGAGGTGAAGCGCCAGATCGCCGACCACCTTCGACGACGGGGTCACCTTGGGAACGCGCCCCAGGATGTCGTTGGCTGCTGCGTACAGGTCTTCGATGAGTTCGAAGTCCTCGGCAAGTCCCAGCGCGATCGCCTGCTGGCGCAGGTTCGAGAGCTGCCCGCCGGGGATCTCGTGCCGATAGACCCGGCCGGTCGGGCCCGGAAGACCGGACTCGAACGGGCGGTACAGGTGCCGCACGGCCTCCCAGTACGGTTCCAGATCGGATGCCGCCGCCAGGTCGATTCCGGTGTCCCGGTCGGTGTTGGCAAGGGCAGCCACGAGCGCCGACAGGGACGGCTGGCTCGTGGTTCCCGCCATCGGTGCGGCTGCCACATCGACGGCATCCGCACCGGCAGCCGATGCCGCCAGGAGCGTCGCGAGCTGCCCGCCGGCGGTGTCGTGGGTGTGGACGTGCACGGGCAGATCGAACCGCTCGCGCAGCGCGCTGACGAGCGCGGATGCCGCCGCCGGCCGCAACAGTCCCGCCATGTCCTTGATCGCGAGGATGTGCGCACCGGACTCGACGATCTGATCGGCCAGCCGCAGGTAGTAGTCGAGGGTGTAGAGGTCCTCAGCGGGGCTGAGCAGGTCGCCGGTGTAACACATCGCGACCTCGGCGACAGCCGTTCCGGTTGCCAGCACGCTATCGATCGCGGGACGCATCTGAGACACGTCGTTGAGGGCGTCGAAGATGCGGAAGATGTCGACGCCGCTGGCGGCGGCCTCGGCGACGAACGCATCCGTCACCTCGGTCGGGTACGGCGTGTAGCCCACCGTGTTCCGCCCGCGAAGGAGCATCTGGATCGCAACGTTCGGCAGGGCCTCGCGGAGCCGGTCGAGACGCTCCCAGGGGTCCTCGCCGAGGAAACGCAGTGCGACATCGTAGGTGGCGCCGCCCCACGCTTCGACCGAGAGCAGCTCGGGTGTGAGCCGAGCGACGTAAGGGGCCACGGCGACGAGGTCTTTCGTGCGCACCCGCGTGGCAAGAAGCGACTGATGCGCATCACGGAAGGTGGTCTCGGTGACCGCGAGCGGGGTCTGTTCGCGCAGGGCGCGCGCGAAGCCCTCCGGGCCCACTTCGAGCAAGCGCTGGCGCGAACCGGCGGGCGGCTCCTGCGTCAGATCGATCGTGGGGAGCTTCAGCGCGGGAGTGACCGTCAGCGGGTTCTCGCCGTTGGGGCGGTTGACGGTGACGTCGACCAGCCAGTTCAGCATCTTGGATCCGCGGTCCTTGGACTCGCGTCCGCGCAGCAGCTCGGGGCGCTCGTCGATGAACGAGGTCGAGAGGTCTCCGACGAGGAAGGCAGGGTCTTCGAGCACCGCCTGCAGGAACGGGATGTTGGTCGAGACCCCGCGGATGCGGAACTCGGCCAGCGCGCGCCGGGCCCGCAGCACGGCGGCGCCGAAGTCGCGCCCGCGGCAGGTGAGCTTGGCGAGCATCGAGTCGAAGTGCGGGCTGATCTGCGAGCCGGCCGCAGTCGTGCCGCCATCCAGGCGGATGCCGGCACCACCCGGCGATCGGTAAGTCGTGATCTTGCCGGTGTCGGGGCGGAAACCCTGCGTGGGGTCTTCGGTCGTGATCCGGCACTGCAGGGCGGCGCCCCGAAGACGGATCCGCTCCTGCTGAAGCCCCAGCTCCTCCAGGCTCGTGCCCGAGGCGATCAGCATCTGGGACTGGACGAGGTCGACATCCGTGACCTCTTCGGTCACGGTGTGCTCGACCTGGATGCGGGGGTTCATCTCGATGAAGACGACCTCACCCGTGCGCGGGCCCGCGGTCTCGAGCAGGAACTCGACAGTGCCCGCGTTCTCGTACCCGATCGATTCGGCGAAGGCGACGGCGTAGCGGTGAAGGTCGTCGCGAACGGTCGGGTCGAGGTTCGGCGCGGGGGCGATCTCGATCACCTTCTGGTGACGGCGCTGCACCGAGCAGTCCCGTTCGAATAGGTGCACCGTGTGCCCGGTCTTGTCGGCCAGGATCTGCACCTCGACGTGGCGGGGACGCTGCACGGCCTGCTCGAGGAAGACGCGCGCGTCTCCGAAAGCGCTGCCGGCCTCGCGCATCGCCTCGGCCAGAGCGGGCGGCAACTCGTCGGGGGTCTCGACCCGGCGCATCCCGCGCCCGCCACCACCGGCGACGGCCTTGACGAAGATCGGGAAGCCGATGTCGGCGGACTGGGCCACGAGCGCGTCAACGTCGTCCGAGGCATCCGTCGACCTCAGCACGGGGACCCCGGCGCTCACGGCGTGCTGCTTCGCGGTGACTTTGTTGCCGGCCATCTCGAGGACGGCGGCGGGAGGCCCGATGAAGGTAATGCCGGCTGCCGCAGCCTTCTCGGCGAGGTCCGGGTTCTCGGAGAGGAAGCCGTACCCGGGGTAGATCGCGTCGGCACCGCTTTCGCGTGCGACGCGGATGATCTCGTCGACATCCAGGTACGCCCGTACCGGATGTCCCCGCTCCCCGATCTGGTAGGCCTCGTCGGCCTTCAACCGGTGCAGCGAGTAGCGATCCTCATACGGATAGACAGCGACGGTGCGAGCTCCCAGTTCGACCGCCGCACGAAAGGCTCGAATCGCGATCTCGCCACGGTTTGCTACCAGGATCTTGCGAAACATCACACCTCGCTGTTGGTGACGGGGCCTGCCTGAGTGTGCACCCAGCCTAGGGGACGGTAACGTAGAGCCTCGTGCACGTACTGTCGGTGAGCTCGCTCAAGGGTGGTGTCGGCAAGACCACTGTCACGCTGGGGCTTGCCTCCGCCGCCTTCGCCCGAGGTGTCCGCACCCTCGTGGTGGACCTCGACCCCCAGTCGGATGTCTCCACCGGCATGGATATCCAGGTCGCGGGAAAGCTCAACGTCGCCGACGTCCTGGCCAATCCGAAAGAGAAGGTCGTCCGTCAGGCGATCACCGCCAGCGGGTGGGCGAAGGTCCACCCCGGCACGATCGATGTCATGATCGGGTCGCCTTCGGCGATCAACTTCGACGGCCCGCATCCGAGTGTGCGCGACGTGTGGAAGCTCGAGGAGGCGCTCGCGACGATCGAGGCCGATTACGACCTCGTCCTCATCGACTGCGCTCCCTCGCTGAACGCCCTCACGCGCACGGCGTGGGCAGCAAGCGATCGCGTCATCGTCATCACCGAGCCGGGTCTGTTCTCGGTGGCGGCCGCCGACCGGGCACTGCGTGCGATCGAAGAGATCCGCCGCGGCCTCTCCCCCCGACTACAGCCGCTGGGCATCGTCGTGAACCGCGTCCGCCCGCAGTCGATCGAGCACCAGTTCCGCATCAAAGAACTGCGCGAGATGTTCGGCCCGCTTGTGCTCTCGCCCCAGCTTCCCGAGCGCACGTCGCTGCAGCAGGCTCAGGGTGCGGCAAAGCCGCTCCACATCTGGCCCGGCGACTCGGCGCAAGAGCTTGCGGCGGATTTCGACGCCATCCTGGACCGCGTCATGCGCACGGGTCGGATTCCCTCCCCCGACGCCGCCGCTTCCTGATCACACCGAAGCACTGCTCCCGCGGAGACCGCTCTCAACGAAACTGCAACGTGCCCGCCACAGTGCGTCCCAAGCGCGCAGTCTCGCGGGCACGTTGCAGTCTCGCGAATGGCAGAGCGGATGCAGCGGCAAAGGCCGGGACGTCGGCGAACGGTCGCTCAGGCTGAGCGTGCGGCGCGCCGGGCGGAAAGCTCGTCGACGACATCCGGTGCCTGCGGGTCGAACTCGACGAGCGTCGACTCGACCTCACGCCACACCTTGCCGACGGCGATGCCGAACACACCCTGACCGCGGCTGACAAGGTCGATGACCTCATCGTTCGACGTGCACAGGTAGACCGAGGCGCCATCGCTCATAAGCGTGGTGCCGGCAAGATCACGGATGCCGGCCGCGCGCAGCTGCTCGACGGCGGTGCGGATCTGCTGCAGCGATATGCCGGTGTCGAGCAGGCGCTTGACGAGCTTGAGCACGAGGATGTCGCGGAAGCCGTAGAGACGCTGCGACCCGGAACCGGATGCTCCCCGTACTGTCGGCTCGACGAGTTCCGTGCGAGCCCAGTAGTCCAGCTGCCGATACGTGATGCCCGCAGCTCGCGCAGCGACGGCTCCGCGGTAGCCCACCTCGTCATCGAGGGCCGGAAGGCCGTCGGTGAACAAGAGGTCTGCCGTCAGGCTGGGCGTCGATTCCGCCTCGCGTGCCGTCATGGCAACCTCCCCAGTTCGATCGGACATGTCAACGCTAGATCAGCCGAGAGGCTCGGGCAACGACATCCGGCCGTCGCGTCTCGGCGTGTCGCACTACGAGAGGAATCGCTCGAGGGCTGAGCGCAGGAAAATCGAGCGTACTTCTTCCAGGCGACGCGCGAGTTCGGGCGCGAGTTCCTCGGCTCTGCCTCGCGAGGTCGCGTCGGTTCGGCGTGCGAGGGGCGCAACCGCAGATTCGACGAGGGCTGCGTCACGCTCGGCGCTCTGGCGGAGAGTACGGATGTGACGCGGCTCGATGCCGTGACGGTCGAGGGCCACGAGGCACCGAAGCAGAGCCACTGTCTGCTCGGCGTAGTGCTCCGCGGCGGTGATGATGCCGGTGCTGATCGCGTCATTGAGGAGTTGCGGCGCTGCTCCGGCGGCAGAGAGCAACTCGTCGCGCCGGTAACGCCGCGGGGCAGCAACGATGGAGGTCGGCGGCGCGGGGATCGGGGTGACGGGGTCACGACCGGCATCCACATCATCGAGGTACGCCCGGATGACGTGCAGCGGCAGATAGTGATCGCGCTGCAGCGTGAGAGCAAGCCGCAGCCGCTCGACATCCGCGGGAGCGAACTTGCGGTATCCCGACTCGGTGCGGGTCGGAGTGACGATTCCCTGCACCTCGAGGAAACGCAGCTTGCTCGAACTCAGCCCGGGAAACTCCGGAGCAAGGCGCGCGAGAACTTGACCGATGCTCAAAAGCCCCGGGGACGAGGCGCGATCACGGGCGGGAACCCCCGCCATCACTGATCCGCCGGGGGCTCGAGGTCGGCCGGGGAGACGAAGAAGTTCAACCGGAACTTGCCCACGCGCGCTTCCGAGCCGTTCGTCAAGACAGCACGATCCACGCGCTCGCCGTTGACGTATGTGCCGTTGAGCGAGCGCTGATCGACCAGCTCGAAGGTCGTACCGGAGCGGGTGATCTCGGCGTGACGTCGCGAGACCGTTACGTCATCGAAGAAGATATCCGCCTCGGGGTGGCGGCCGATCGTCGTCACGTCGGCATCCAGCAGGTAGCGGGCACCGGCGGTGGGGCCCGATCGGACGATCATAAGCGCCGATCCCGAGGGGAGCGCGTCGATAGCCTCGAGCTCGATTTCGGTCAGTTCACTGCCGAACGGCACGAAAGACAGGTCGGAATCGTGTCCGAACGAAGCCGTCGTATCCGCCCCTCGACCACCCGGAACCGCGGCTCCGGGGTCTCCGGAGGCACGACGGATCTCGTCGGGTTCAGCGGGCGCATTGTGTTCCACGGGTGCCTCCTCAGGCTCCCCAGGATAGTCGGATTTGGTGGGCGGATGTCGAGTGGACGACGTGCCTCAGCTTCTTTGAGCGTGTGGGGGTGGCCGGTGCCTCACATAGTTTGAGCGCGAAGCTTGCCTGTGTG
>NZ_JBNVBV010000007.1:0-162206 GCF_052274505.1 Microbacterium sp. F2 | reverse complement strand
GAGATCACCGCCGCCTAAACTAACGACAGCTGATCATCGCAACGAAGCGAAAGACCACCACTCAAACGGACGCGGCCGATTCCAACGCGATGTGCAGCACCGTGTCCGTACTGACTTTGAGTCGGTAGACCGCTCGCTCAAGCCGCAACCGGCGCAGGTGCGCTTTCGGGTTCTCACCCACGACCGCACGGAAGACGCGGTGAAAGTGATGCGGCGAAAGACCAGCGACCGCCGCGATCTCGGCGAGGGTCACCGGCTCCTCGAGACGCTCCTCCATCCAGTGAAGTGCCCGGCTCACACGTTCCGCATGCCGCTGAGCGGTGAGTGGAAGGACGACTGAGGACACGCTTCGAATCTACGAGCGCCGGTCAGTCGGCGTCTCGACGTTTTTTGCGAATCCCACCGAAGCGACTCGCCCCAATGCCCCGAAAGGTCCATATGGACATCGCGTAGACATCTCCCCTGCGAAATGGACAACTCGGAGCGTGACATCTGTAGGAACCGGCTGACGATGAACTGCTGTCGGTCGTCAGAACTGGTCTGCGAGCGCCCTCCGCTGCGCATCCCAATCGAAGTCCTCCAACGTTTTGCGAGCCGGTAACCCGGCGGCCTTGATCCGCAGCTCTGCGCCCGAAGCGTTGCGCGCCGTGGTCTTCCGCGTGAAGGAGCCTGAGTGGGACACTTCTTCTGAGGGCCACCTGTAGGGATCGCTTTGGGGTCGTCGACCGCGCATGAAGGGAGAACCGTGATGACTGGGGATGAAGTGTTCGACACGATCGCTCACGAGATGACTGCGCTTGACGGTGTGTCACGGAACCACCGCGGCAGTCTCATCGTCTCGGGAAGCAGCAGTGGCGCCGTGCGCGCCATGACCAGCGGCGGGCAGGTGGTGGTGAAGCTTGACCCAATGCGCACGGCGGCTCTCGTTGACGCCGGCGTCGGGACACACTACAAGGGTCAGAAGAACGCGTGGCTCCAGCTTCCGGCCGACCTCGACTTTGATCACGTGCGCGGTCTCATCCTCGAGGCGCTGACTGCATGAGAAACCCTTCTTGATTGATGGTCCTGTCCCCTGGTGTGGTGGAGGATCCGGCCGGGTTGTCTTCGTCGTAGACGTTGGTGAGCCATCGTGGTGATAGTCAGTGAGGGCTCGTCGGATCTGATCGACGCGGGAAGCGACCGTGTGGATCGTTGCCGCTCCGCACGATCTCACCACGGAGCGCACCGCCCGCCGCAACTGGACCCGCCCGACGACGCTCGCCACCTGGCCGGGGAGGTCGACCTGAAGGTTCCCAAATACCCGGGGGCGTGACTCACGCCTCGAGGTTCTCGGTCCCGACGAACGCGTTGTGACGCCAATAGATGTTGTCCCGGAAGTGCGCAAACCCGACGCTTTCGTACGACGCAGCGACCTTCTTTCGGGAGCGCCGAAACTCGATCTCGGACAGGTGCTCCCACGGCACCGGTTGCGCGCGGAGAACGATGAGAGTCTCCCTCCCCGTGCCGGTCACCGTCTCCACCAGCGTCGTGAGCAGACGTGGACCAAGGCGCTGACCCCGGTACGGTGGCTCCACAAAGACGCCCTCGACGATCACGAGCTGCGACACCTGCTCGCCAACCAGCGGATCGCGGGAGTCGAGCCACTCGAAGACGTTCTCATCACCGAGAATCGACTCGGTGATCTCGAATGCTTCGCCGCCTACTTGATCGAACACGTCAACGACGTCACCCACCCGGTCGAGGTCGACGGTGTACGCAGTAGCGCGCGCGATGACACGACGCTCCGGCTCCCCCTCGTCGTCGTCATCGAAGATGTACAACGTCGCGTCAGCGGAGATCTTCGCGACGCCCGACGGCAACTCCGTCCAGTTCACGGAGTCCGGTACTCCGACCAGTGGCCGCGTGACCTTCACAATGCACTCAATATCCGTGAGGTCCACGTCAAGTCGCGCAACAACAGCAGACATACTCACCCCTTCAACAACGGATACGCGGCAACGGCATCGTGCCGACAATACCCGGGCGCTAGGGCGTGTCTCTTAAAGCCTTGAGCCAGATGGTGATGGCGCGTAGGACGACGCCGCCGCGATAGGTCAGGGCGAGTTTGTCGTAGCGGGTGGCCAAGGCGCGCCATTGCTTGAAGATGTTGAATCCGCGCTCGACGACGTTGCGGCGCTTGTAGGCCTCGGTGTCGTAGGTGACCGGGCGACCACCCTTGGCGCCGCGGCGCTTGCGGTTGGCGATCTGATCATCGCGTTCGGGGATGACGGCCTGGATGCCGCGCCGGCGCAACAGCTTGCGGTTGGCCCGGGAAGAGTAAGCCTTGTCACCCAGCGCCCGGTCGGGCCTGGTGCGTGGCCGGCCCCCACCCAGGCGCGGTACCCGCAGGGCGTTCATCACGTGCTCGAACATCGGGGAGTCCCCGCCCTGCCCGGGCCCGAGCAGCATCACCAGCGGCCGCATGTTCCCGTCGCACAGGTGGTGGATCTTCGTCGACAGGCCGCCGCGGGAGCGGCCGATGGCGTGATCAGGCGGCTCGATGCGCAGATTCGTGTAATTCGTCAGGTCCCCCTGTGTCCCGGGGCAGGTTGGTGGCGTGCTGATGGGCGCGGTTGATCGTGGAGTCCACCGAGACTTCCCAGTCGATCAGCCCGGCGGCGTCGGCATGGGCCAGCAGGACGCTGTGGATCTTGTCCCACGTCCCATCACCGCTGAAGCGGCGGTGCCGCTTCCACACCGTCTGCCACGGCCCGAAGCACCCGGGTAAGTCCCGCCACGCGATCCCGGTCCGGTAGCGATAGATGATGCCCTCCACCACGGTGCGATGATCGGCGAACGGCCGACCACGACGCCCCTGCGAGGACGGCATCAACGGAGCAATCAGCTCCCACTGCGCATCAGTCAGCAACTCCGTTCGAGACACACACCGAGCGTTCCAGCGACCAGCCCAAACCTTTGGGAGACACGCCCTAGTCGCTTTCCAGGAGAACTGGCTCTTCGCGCGGATGGCGAGCGACGTCTTGCCGAGTCTTTCCAGGATGATGATCGGGTTCATCGGCGCTGTGGTCATCGGCGTGGTCGTGGGGTTCGTTCTCGGTCAGGCGCACCGCCTCCAGGCGATGTTCGCACCCGTGCTCGAGTTCCTGCGCGCGATCCCTGCGGTCGCGTTGATTCCCCTCGTCATCATCGTGCTGGGCCTCGACGACACCGCGAAGGTGATTCTGATCACCTTCATCTGCCTCTGGCCCGTGCTCCTCAATACCGAAGCTGCAATCAGAGGAATGGACCCCGGACTGCGCGAGACCGCCCGGGTGTACGGCATCCACTGGTTCCGCTACGAGTTGCAGGTCGCACTTCCCGCGGCAGCTCCGCAGATCTTTGCCGGAATGCGCACGAGTCTTTCGCTCGCGCTCATCATGGTCGTCGTGAGCGAGATGATGGCGGGAGGCAACGGGATCGGCGTCTTCGTTCTTCAGTCGCAGAGGTCGTTCGCGATCACGGACATGTGGTCGGGCATCGTGCTCATCGGGATCTTCGGGTACGTGTTCAACCTGCTGCTCATCGTCGTCGAGAACCGGGTGCTCGCGTGGCACCACGGCGCGAACACCGCCGTGGAGTGACACCGCGGTCGAGAGGACGCCCTCACACCTCGATGCCGCCGCACCACACACGCAGAACGCGACGCGCGGCAGCGATGTCGGTGAGCGGATCGCCGTCCACCAGCACGAGGTCGGCTCGCAATCCGGGGGTGATCGCCCCCCGATCGTCGAGTGAGAACGCGTGCGCGGCCGTCGAGGTGGCAGCGCGCAGCGCTTCGGCTGTTGACAGGCCGGCGTCCACGAGCAGAGCGAGTTCGTCGTGCATGCTCTCGCCGTATGGCGGCATTGCCCGTTCGAGGAGCCCGATGTAGGCGTCTTCGTCGTGCATGCTCTCGCCGTATGGCGGCGATGCCCGTGTGAAGGACCCGATGTAGGCGTCGGTGCCGGCCAGGACCGGAACGCCCGCGGCATGCATCGCGCGCGTGCTCTCGTGGGCGTGTGCATAGCTCACACCGGGAACGCCCGCTGCGGTGAGATTCGCGGCGACGCCTTTCATCATCGTCAAGGTCGGGATGAACACCGTGCCCTGGGCGAGCATCGTCTCAGCCGTCGCATCGTCGAGCGCGCGGTCGAGTGGAGCATGGGTGATCATGTCGGCCCCCGCAGCGAGGCTCATACGCACAGCTTCGTACAGGGCTGCGTGCGCGATGACCTTGAGCCCCCGCGCGTGCGCAGCAGCCACGAGTGCATCGAGCACGTCCTGGGTGGGACCGGGCAGATCGGCGATGATCTTGATGTAATCCACCCCGTCTGCCACCTGCACCTCGACGAACCGCTCCGCCTTGTCGGGGGAATCGACCAGCGCGACGTCCGGATAGGTCGGAATGCGGCTGTGCGTGCTGCCCTGAGATGTCGCCGCCATGCCGGCGGTGCGGAAGTCAGCGACTCCCCTCAGTCCCCGCAACGACTGGAACTGTGATGCGGGCCATGTCGCCATGTCCAGGCCGGTGGTGACACCGTACGTGGCGAGCGTCTCGAGGGACTCGCGCCCCTTCAGGTGCATGTGACAGTCGATCAGGCCAGGAAGGAGCACCGTACCTTCCGCGTTGACGACAGCGGCACCGACGACGACCGCATCCGCTGATACGTCACCGATGCGCCCGTCGGGCTGGACGACGACCGTCGTGGGGGCGCTCAGACTGTGTCCGTCGAAGACCCTGGTGTTCGTGATCGCGGTCGCAGAGACTGCGCCGAGCGTGGAATCCGTCATGAACTGCTCCGTTCGAGGAGATGTAGATACGAGACATTATTGTTCACGGGCTGACTACTCTCCCGCCGACGCGTTGACGGCGGCGAGCTGCTCGTCGGGGGTCATGTTCATGAACGCCTCGAGCATCTCGGGAGTCATCTCGTAGACGGTCGGGAACTGCCCGATCGGCACGACGGAGTGCAGCACCCGGTCGCCGTAGACGTGCACGAGGTTGTAGGACTGGCCGCCGTCCTGGCCGCGGGCACCGGGGTAGGCGACGGCGAGGTCCTGCGTGTAGCAGGTCGCCGACGCGACCGACACGGGCACGCCCGCGAACGTGCTGGTGGTCGAGTAGTGCAGGTGACCGCCCAGGATGCCGCGCACGTCGGTGCCCCGGATGACCTCGGCGAGGCGCTCCTGGTCGCGCAGCTCGACCAGGGCGATGAGCCCGATCGGGCTCGGCACGGGCGGGTGGTGCAGCGCGATGAGGGTGCCGTCGGGCGCGGGGACTTCGAGCTCGCGGCGCAGCCACGCCAACTGCTCGTCGCTGATCTCGCCGTGGTGCTGCCCGGGCACCGTCGAGTCGAGCGCGATGATGCGCAGACCGTTGACGTCGTAGACGCGGTCGACGGGCTCGGACTGGTCGGCCTCCTCGTCGAGCAGGCCGCGGCGGAACGCGACGCGCTCGTCGTGATTGCCCATCACCCAGATCACCTGGGCACCGAGCTTCTCGGCGGCGGGCTCGACGATGGCCCGCAGGCGCTCGTAGGCGTCGGGGCGGCCGGTGTCGGCGAGGTCGCCGGTGAACACGATCGCTTCGGGGCGGGCGTTGGCCTTGGTGAAGCCGTCGAACAGCTCTGCGAGGTTCTTGTCACTGTCGATGCGCTCGTGCAGCAGGTCGCCGTCGCCCACGAAGTGGGTGTCAGAGACATGCAGGATGAAGTGCTCGGGAGCGGGATGCTGGCTCGCGATGTGCGACATGGTGTGTGTTCCTTCCGATCAGACCGCGGTGGCGGCGGGGTCGATGATCACGGCGGTGAGACGCTCGAGCTCGGTGGGGGTGAGTCCGTGGGCGAGGAGGTAGGCGCTGATCGACCCGTGCTCGCGGTCGATGCGCTCGAGCAGCGCCTCGAGCACCTCGGCGGGGCTCTCGGTGATGAGTTCGACCATTCCCGCGGTCAGTTCGATGCCGCGCTGTTCGAAGACGGCGGTCATCGCGTCTGACCACTCGCCGCGCAGGTTCTCGGCGGTGGCGGCGTAGTCGGCCACGACGTCGTCGCGGTCGACCCCGGCGGCGGCGAGCGCGAAGGCCACGACGAGACCGGTGCGGTCTTTGCCGGCGGTGCAGTGCACGAGCACCGCGTCGTCGTCGTCAGCCGCGATGATCACCCGGATCGCGTCGACCAGCTGCGCCCCGCGCTCGTCGACGATGTGGTCGTAGACGGGCACGAGTCCGACGTGCGTGGTGGCCTGCGCGGCCGGGTCGGCGTCGTCGAACACGGGCAGGTGGTGCACGGTGACCTCGAGCCCGTCGACCGCGCTCGGCGCTGTGGCGCGCTCGTCGCCGCCGCGCAGGTCGATGATGTGGGCGACGCCGATCTCGGCCAGCCGGTCGCGACCGGTCGCGTCGATGCGGTGCAGAGCATCTGACCGCAGCAGCTTGCCCCACCGGCTGGTGCCGCCGGCTGCACGGTAGCCGCCGGTGTCGCGCAGGTTGTAGAGGCCGGCCACGGCGTGGCGACGCTCACGAGGCGCCGCGGTCGCGGCATCCGGCGACGAAGCGGCCGCGGCATCCGTCGCCGAAGGCGTCAGGTCGAGGTCGATGGTCATTCGATCAGCCCCTGCGCGCGCTCGGCGGCCTCGGTCATAGTGGCGGCCGGGTCGGCGCCGTAGAAGACCGCGTCTTCGATGGCGGTGGCGAGCACCTGGTCGACCTGGGCGTAGCTGTCGCCGGGGTACGACACCCACGGCTCGAGCGCGTCGAGCTGCTCGAGGTTGGGCTTCACGAGCGGGTTGGCTTCGACCCAGTCATAGAGCGGTCCGCCCTCGTCGGCCATGCTGCTGCGCAGCGGTAGGTACCCGATCTGGGTCGAGATGATCTCGTAGGCGCGGGGGCTGGTCATGAACTGCATGAGCTCCCACGCGGCGGCCTGCTTGGCGGGGTCGGTGGCGAACATCGCGAGGAACGAGCCCGAGTTGGTGGGCACGACCGCCTGGTCTCCGAACGCGGGCAGGGTGTGAGCGTCGAGGGTCCAGCCACCGGCCTCGGCGCCCATCATGAACGCGCCCTGCAGGGCCGAGCTGTTGACGTGGATCGCGGTCTTCCCCTGCGCGAACGCCTCGTACTGGCTGGTGAAGTCCTCGTTGGTGAGCACGCCGTCCTCGTACATCTCGGTGAAGGTCGCGACCGTATCGATCGCGGCGTCCGAGCCGAACTCGATCGTCGTGCGGTCATCGCTCAGCACCTGGGCGCCGTTCGAGAGGAAGAGGCCCTGCATGCACCAGCTGCCGCCGGTGATCACGCACGACGCGCTCATCGAGGGGGCACCGGTGGACTCGGTGATCTGCGCGGCGGCGTCTTCGATGATCAGGTCGATATCACTGACGGCGGCGGTGCTCTTGAAGGAGCGACCGACACCAGAGAGCTGGATCGTTCCCATGAGTCGCCTTCTGCAAGCGACCTGACGAACCGGGGCCTTCCCGCGAAATCCGCTTGCAGAGCTATTGCAATCGAGGAAAGTGAATTTCCTGCAAACGGAGTGTCAACGCCCATCGCCGTGGTCGATAACGTCTGGCACGTCGGATGCCTCGGCGTCGGAGCCGTCGTCGGCGACGATGTCGAGCACCTCTTCGCGCACCGCGAGGCGCGCGCGGTCGGCGGCGTCGCTCATGCGGTCGGCGACGGCGATCTGCAGGGCGTTGAGCACGAGCAGCTGTACGAGCCCGCTGCCGAGAATGCCTTGATCCCACGCCTGGAAGCGCGCACCGGCGACGAGCAGGTGGTCGGCGCGGGTGGTGAGCGGGGTACGGGCGAAGCTCGTGACCCCGATCACGGTGGCGCCGGCGTCGACGGCGGCGTCCGCAACCGCGAGGGTCACCGAGTTGGCGCCACTCGAGCTGACGATGAGGCACACATCACCGGGGGCGAGCACGCGGGCGGTGAGGTGGGCGACCACGCCGTCAGCGGGCGCTTCGCAGGGCCGGCCGTTGACGGCGAACGCGACGGCCGACGCCTGGGCGGCGGCGTGCGAGGCGCCGGTGCCCGAGATCAGCAGGCGCGGCGCGCGGGCGATGGCGTCGGCAGCGGCGTCGAACGCGACCGGGTCGATCGAGGCGAGCGCGGTCTGCAGCATCCCACCCGCCCCTCGGCCAGCCACCGCAGAAAGCCCTCGGTGCCGGCGGGTGCGTCGGGCGCGGCGGTGGCGTCGGCGGCGAGGTCACGCACGAGCAGCATGCGCAGGTGCTGAAAGCTGCGCAGCCCCAGCGCCTGGGCGGTGCGGCTGACGGTGGCCGGCGACGTGTTGGCGGCTTCGGCGAGGTCGGCGCCCGACATGTCGACCACGTCGTGGGGTCGCTCGGCGCAGATGCGGGCGACGCGCTGCGCGCTCGGTACGAGCGACGGCAGGATCGAGAGGATGTGGTCGATGGTTCCGCCGAGCGGCGGCTCGTTGAGGGGCGAGTTCATGTAGCCGGTGATCACCTTTCGGGTTCGCCGCACATCGTATGGGCGCAATGCGACCACGACCCCAACCATAGGTGAACGCAGCGTTCATCGCCTCCGCTATCCGCGAAAGGCAATTTCATGACCTCCCTGCGTCCGCTCGAGCTCCCGAACAGTGCCATGCCCGCAAGGAAGTCGGCCAAGGGTGACTCGACCGAAGACGCCCACCTCGAGCGCCGCGATGGCGCCTACGATGACCGTCCGTGCGAGCCAGAGCCACGTGATCTGTCGATCCCGGCGGTCAAGCGCTCGAACGTTCCGCACGTCGATGTTCCGCTGGCGGGGGCGCCGGGGCAGCAGACACCGGTAACCAACGACGCGAAGAAGCCTGCCACGACGATGACGCCCGCAGCGCGGAACCAGAGGGCGGGGGCGACGCGCGAAACTGATCCTGCTCATGGCCCGATCAGACCGATGGCCACTCAGACGTGAAAGGGGAGACATCGCGTAGCCGCGATCCAGCAGAGAAGCTGAGGCGCTGTGAAACCGCCGCCCACATGATCGCGACGGTCGGCCGGCGTCCGAAATGTCCATATGGACATCGCGTGGACATTTCAACTGCGAAATGGACATTTCAGAAAGATCCCTACACTACCCGAAGTCGCCAGGGGCCATGTCGGCAAAGCGCGAGTAGTGGCCCTGGAAAGCGACGGTGATCGTGTCGGTGGGGCCGTTACGATGCTTGGCGACGATCAGGTCAGCCTCGCCCGCACGAGGTGAGTCCTTCTCGTAGGCGGCTTCGCGGTGCAGCAGCACGACCATGTCGGCGTCCTGCTCGATCGAGCCCGATTCACGCAGGTCAGACAGCGCGGGCTTCTTGTCGGCGCGCTGCTCGGGACCACGGTTCAGCTGCGACAGGGCAATCACGGGAACACCGAGCTCCTTGGCGAGCAGCTTCAAGGCCCGCGAGAACTCCGAGACCTCCTGCTGACGGGATTCGACGCGCTTGCCGCTGGTCATCAGCTGCAGATAGTCGATCACGACCATCTTCAGGCCCGCGCGCTGCTTGAGTCGACGGCACTTCGCGCGGATCTCGACGAGGGTCATGTTCGGGCTGTCGTCGATGTACAGCGGCGCCTCATTGATACGGCCGCGGGTCGCGGCGATCGTCGTCCAGTCGCGGGAGTCGAGCGTGCCCTTGCGCATGTTCTGCAGGGGCACAGCGCCCTCGGCGCTCATGAGACGCATCGCGATCTCGCTGCGACCCATTTCGAGCGAGAAGAAGATCGTCGGCATGTTGTTCTTGATCGCCGCGGCCCGTGCGAAATCGAGGGCGAGCGTCGACTTACCCATAGCGGGACGCGCCGCGATGATGATCATCTGCCCGGGGTGCAGCCCGTTGGTGAGTTGATCGAGGCCCTGGAACCCGGTCGGGATGCCGGTCATCTTGCCATCGCGGCCTCGAGCAGCCTCGATCTCTTCGAGCGCGGCATCCACCGCGATCTCAAGTGGCACGTAATCTTCAGCGGCGTCGGCGCCGGTGACGGAGTAGATCTCGGCCTGCGCACTGTTGACGAGGTCTACCGCCTCGCCCTGCCCGGCGTAACCCATCTGAACGATGCGGGTCCCGGCCTCGACGAGACGGCGCAGCAGCGCGCGCTCCGCGACGATCGACGCGTAATAGGCGGCGTTGGCGGCGGTCGGGACGATCGAGGTGAGGGTGTGCAGGTAGTCGGCGCCGCCAGCACGCTGCAGCTCACCCGTCTTGATGAGCTCGTCGGTGACGGTGATGACGTCCGTCGGCTCACCGTGCGAGTAGAGGGTGAGAATCGCCTCGAAGATCAGCTCGTGCTTGGGGATGTAGAAGTCAGCACCCCGCAGGGTCTCGATGACATCGGCGACGGCATCCTTCGACAACAGCATGCCGCCGAGTGCGCTCTGCTCGGCGAGGATGTCGTGCGGCGGAGTGCGCTCGTGCTCGCGGGGTCCGCCGAGCCGATCCTCCGAGATGTCCGCAATCGACATGTGTCCCCCTTCGCTGTGATGACGTTGACCGTCTTACGTTCACTGCCGCGGCTCGATGGGCCCACCGCTTCGGGCTGGGTGCCGAGGCCGTGCCGCCATCCGGTTTCCGCGCCGAATCCGGATCGCCTCCCCACCGGGCAGGACCACGCTAGGGATGGGGTCCGACACCCGCAACACGGCCTGTGGATAACTTTGGGGATAAGGTGCGGGAAACGCCGTGGAGCTTGTGAGAAGTGCCTGTGGATAAAGCCTGGGGGTTATCGGATATCGGCCACCGAATATCCATCTGATCTGGTCTTTGTTTTTCACACAGAGTGTGGACAAGGTTGTGGTTGAACCTGGGATTGAAGGTTCAGCCGAGGACCGTTCACTGTGTACAAACTGCGGGGGATTCTCATACCAGCCACCCCGTGAACGTGCAAGTAGGACGACCGAAAAGTGCAGCACCCTGCAGAAGCAAGGGGGGTTGCACTCGAAGCGAATCGGCGTACCATGCCTCGCAAATCGTGCGTCCACAGGCCGGCCCATTCGGCGAACGGAGGTGAGTGATGGACACGCAGCATCGGCGGATGGGGTCCCTCCGTCGCGCGCTCCTGCTCGGCGGAGCATCGCTGGCCGCGGGTTTCGCTCTTTCGCTCGTGGGCGCGAGCGCCGCGAACGCCGCCGATGACGACACCGACTCCGGAGGACTGCTCGGCGCGGTGGCCAGCGTCACGGATGCCGTGAGCTCGACAGTCGCTGATATCGACGCGACGCTGACTGATGTCGTCGCTACGACGGCGCAAGTCGCCGAGCCGGTGCTCACGGTGGTGCAGACTGTCGCTCCTGCCCCGGCCGCAGCTGTCGTGCCGCCCGTCGTGGAGAGTGCGGAGAGTGTGACCCAGTCGGTCGTCGACCAGCTGGGGTCTGCGGCGAATACCGCCGTCACCGCCGTTGATGAGGTGGTTGAGTCGGAGCCCGTCGCGTCGGTCACTGATGGCGTGGTTTCGGGCGCCGCTGAGGTGCCGATCGCCGGTGTCATTGTGGACACCAGCCTCGCGTCGACCGTCATGGATGTCGTGTCGAGCGTTTCATCTCGACTCGACTACGCCCTGGAGGCTGTGGTGGGCGACTCCGTGGGTCCGGCGGTGACTATTCCCGAGGTCCCCACCGGCATTCTTGACGGCATCGTCGGTGTCATCGTTCCCGTGTCTCCGACGGCTCCCGGCTCCGCGCCCGTCCCGACCGGCGCCGGCCCGGGCGCTGACTCGGCGGAGTCCTCTGTGATCACAGCGCTGAGGCCCCCGGGTGACAGCCGGGATCCATCCGTGCGTGCCCTCGGGGCGAGCGCGGGCGGGTCCGCGACAGATCCACCTGCCGGTCTGAGCCATCCACCCGCCGTCGCAACTCCACCCGGCGGCGGAGCAACCACCCCTCCCGGATTCTGCAGCGCCGGTGGTGGTTCGGCCGGTGCCGGTGCCGGGGCCCTTCATGCCGCCCTGGCTGCGGGGCCCGTGTCAACCCTGAGCGCCGGGGCCGCGGCATCCGTGTCTTCGGATGCCCTTCCGGCAGCCCCGACTTACCCCACCGACGTCTCTCCTGATTGACGGGGGTCGCGCCGCATTCGTGCGGCAGGCGACCGCGCGCGCCATCCGGCACGCGTTCCCCCATTCATCGATCAGGAGAGATTCTCATGCGTACTTTCATCAAGCGAGCGCTCCTCGGAGTTCTCATCGGCGGCGGCATCGCCATCGCTGGGGCCGGAATGGCTCAAGCTGCCGAAACCGACGGCGAGGACGGTCTGCTCTCGGGCAGCCAGATCCTGCCGAGCATCGAGGTGCCGATCACCGTGGGTGGCAACGCCATCTCGGTGCTCGGCGACTCATCGAGCACCGACTCTGCCACCACAGCCCCGGGCGGCACCGACGCGGGCTCCGCGCCTGCGGCCACGACTGACGGAGACAACGGTGCGGCATCCGGCACCCAGGCTCTGGTGTCGGTTGTGGTGCCGGTCACCGTCGGCGGCAACGCCGTCTCGGTCGCGGGCGACAGCGAGAGCACAGATGCTGCCACGGCGCCGACGGAGCCGGCAGGGCCCGAGGTCGCGGTGAACCCGCAGACCTCCGGCGAGGATGGCATTCTCGGCGGCACCCAGGCCCTCGTCGACGCGACGGTCCCGGTGACGGTGGGGGGCAACGCCATCTCGGTCATCGGCGACAGCCAGAGCACGGATGCCGACACCACCGCACCCACCGGCAGCGGGACCGCTACCCCGGTGAGCTCGGGGCAGGACGGGATCTTGGGTGGCACGCAGTTCGCGCTTCCGCTGTCCGTCCCCGTGACCCTGGGCGGGAACGCCATCTCGGTGATCGGCGACTCGGAGACCAGCGGTTCCACGACTCCTGCCGGTCCTGGTGACCCTGGCGACCCTGGCGACCCCGGTGACCCCGGTGACCCCGGCAACCCCGGCAACCCCGGTGACCCCGGCACCCCGGGTAGCCCTGGCCAACCCGGTAACCCGGATGGCGGGATCACCGGCGGCGGCCAGTCCGCAGCGCTGAGCGCAACGGGCCTTGCCAGCACCGGCGGCACCGCGCCGCTGTGGGGCATTGCGGCGGCACTGCTCGTCGCGGGTGTCGCCGCGACACTGCTCGCCCGACGCCCTGCTCGCCGCTGACGCAGAAGGGCGGATGCTGCAGACTGCGTGTCTGCGGCATCCGCCCCGGCGTGGCGTCTCGCGATTACTTCGCGGCGACGACCTGCAGCGTGATCACGGCGGTCACGTCGTCGCGAAGACGGATCGTGGCCTCGTGCTCGCCGACCGACTTGATCGGCGAGGTGATGTGGATCTTGCGCTTGTCGAGGTCACCGAAACCGGCGGCCTTGACGGCGTCTGCGACATCCGCGGGCTTGACCGAACCGAACAGGCGGCCTTCGGCGCCGGCCTTGATGGCGAGCTTGACCTTGTTCGACTCGAGGTTCTGCTTGAGCGAAACAGCCTCTTCGTGGTCGTGGATCGCACGCGCCTCGCGGGCGGCGCGGATCGAGGCGACCTGCTTCTCGCCACCGCGGCTCCAGGCCACGGCGAATCCCTGGGGGATGAGGTAGTTACGGGCGTAGCCGTCCTTGACCTCGACAACGTCACCGGCGCTACCGAGCCCGGCGACCTCGTTCGTGAGAATGAGCTTCGACATGGGGACTCCTTAGCGGCCAGCGCCGGCGTAAGGCAGGAGAGCCATTTCGCGCGCGTTCTTGATCGCACGGGCGATCAGACGCTGCTCCTGCACCGAGACACCGGTGATACGACGGGCGCGGATCTTGCCGCGCTCCGAGATGAACTTGCGGAGGGTGGCGACATCCTTGTAGTCGATGAGGCCGACCCGGATTGCCTTTGCCGGGGCGACCGGCTTGCCGCCCTTGCGCGGCTTGCGGCGATCGCCGCTTGACTTTCCAGCCATGGGTTTTCCTTACGTGTGAACCGGATGCCGCGGCATCCGTGGTGCTTAGAACGGGGTGTCGTCGCCGTAGGTGCCGGGGGCAGCCCAGGCGTCGGCGTTCGAGGAACCGGGGGTCGACCAGGGCTCGTCGGCGACCTGGCCGCGGGACTGGCCGCCGCCGGCGCCGCCACCGCTGCTCGCGGCACGCGTGACCTGAGCGGTCGCGTAGCGCAGCGAGGGGCCGATCTCGTCGACCTCCAGCTCGATGGCGGTGCGGTTATTGCCTTCGCGGTCCTGGTAGCTGCGCTGCTTGAGGCGCCCGGTCGCGATGACGCGGGATCCCTTGGTCAGCGAGCCGGCGACGTGCTCGGCGAAGTCACGCCAGACGCTCGCGCGGAGGAACAGCGCTTCGCCGTCCTTCCACTCGTTGGCCTGACGGTCGAAAGTGCGCGGCGTCGATGCGATCGTGAAGTTCGCGACCGGAAGCCCGTTCTGCGTGTAGCGCAGCTCGGGATCAGCCGTGAGGTTGCCCACCACGGTGATGACGGTTTCGCCGGCCATGACGATTACGCCTTCGCAGCCCGTGCCGGCGCGGCAGCCTTGCGGGCAGCCTTCTCTTCGGCGCGCTTGGCCTCGGAAGCAATCATCGCGATGGCCTCTTCGGCGCGCAGCACCTTGGTGCGCATGATCTGCTCGTTCAGCTTGAGTTGACGGTCGAGCTCCTGCGCGGCGTCGCTGGTCGAGGTGAAGTTGACGACGGCGTAGATGCCCTCGGTCTTCTTCTGGATCTCGTATGCGAGCCGGCGCTTGCCCCAGACATCGACGTTCTCGATCGAGCCACCATCGTTGGTGATGACTGCGAGGAACTTGTCGAGGGTCGTGGGGACCTGGCGCTCGTCGATCTCAGGGTTGATGATCACCATGAGTTCGTACTGGTGTGTGTGCGTCACTGACCCACCTCCTTCGGACTAGAACGGCTGTCGGGCATTTCCCGACAGCAGGAGGGTGTGTGCACGTGTCCGGGCTGATTCGATACGAACAGATGCCGGACAACCTTCACAGTGTATCGGATGCGGCATCCGCGTCCCAACCGGCCGTTTTCCGTCAGGCGCGGGGCTGGGTCCTGCGATCCCGCGTGCGCACGACGATCGCGTAGATCGGGCGTGTCAGGAACAACACGAACAGCCACCAATAGTTCAGGGCCGGGATGGCGAACATCAGCAACAGTGCCACCCCGAACAGGACCGTGATAATCACCCCGACGGCCAGGCCGTCCCGGAATTTGGCCTGCGATTCGTGATGCAGTGCCGGGTGCCGGATGAGATAGACCCGCGTAACGGTGAGTACGAAGCTCGTCAAGATGAGGGATCCGACGTAGAGGAGCTTCTCGATCGGGTCGGAGTCGAATGTGCTTGTGATTGCGGTCGCAACGGGCAGCCACACGATCGTGAACATCCACCCGATGGTGAGCCACAACAGGCCCTGGTCCACATGGGTGACTCGAGCGAACATTCGGTGGTGGGTGAGCCAGAAGTTGGCGATGAGCACGAAGCTCAGCATGAATGTGAGCAGGCTCGGCCATTCCGCCGCCACCCAAGCCCCCGCGCTCGACTCCGTTGCATCGGTGACGCTGTCCATGAGCGGAAGGATCAGGAGCGTCATAGCAATCGCTACGACGGCATCCGTGAAGGCCTTCAGCCGTTCCGCAGAGGGCAGCTCGGCATCCGCCGCCCGCTGCTCGTCCGCGCGAGAGTCGGCATCCGTCATGCCGACACCGTACTACTCGCGCCGGGACCGTATCCGCGCTGAGCCGCGCGCTCAGTCCGTGGGGCCGAGGCCGAAGTACTCGAGCTCGGCGTCGTTCAGCATTCGGGAGCGGATGATGAACCTCTTGCCCGTCGGGCTCTCGACGCTGAACCCGGCGCCCCGGCCCGGGACCACGTCCACGGTCAAGTGCGTGTACTTCCAGTACTCGAACTGTGACTCCGACATGAAGAAATCGATCGGATCGATCCCGTCGATCTCGAGGATGCCCAGCTTCACGTCGCTGGGACCGGTCAGGAACATCCCGACCGGGTAGCACATGGGCGCGCTGCCGTCGCAGCATCCGCCCGACTGGTGGAACATGAGCGCGCCGTGGTGCACCGCGAGTTCCCGCAGCAGCGCCGCAGCCTCGTCGGTGACCGCGACCCGCTCGTAGGTTCCGATGCTGACCATGCTGTCTCCTTGCTCAAGGTGGCCGGTGCCGAATGCAGGATGAACCGGCGCCGACTGCGTGATTCATCCTGCGTTCGGCACGTGGGGCGACACCCCTGATGGATGCCGCCCCGACGGTGCCGGTTTAGAAGAAGCCCATCGGGCCTTCGGCGTAGGAGACCAGGAGGTTCTTGGTCTGCTGGTAGTGGTCGAGCATCTTCAGGTGGTTCTCGCGACCGATCCCCGACTGCTTGTAACCACCGAACGCGGCGTGAGCCGGGTACTGGTGGTACGTGTTCGTCCAGACACGTCCGGCCTCGATCGCGCGGCCGGCGCGGTACGCGGTGTCACCGGACCGGCTCCACACGCCCGCACCCAGACCGTAGAGGGTGTCGTTGGCGATGTGGATGGCGTCATCGAACCCGTCGAACGAGGTGACCGAGACGACCGGGCCGAAGATCTCTTCCTGGAAGATCCGCATGTCGTTGGTGCCCTCGAACACCGTCGGGGCGACGTAGTAGCCGCCGCTCAGCTCGCCGCCGAGGTCGACGCGCTCGCCACCGGCGAGAAGCTTGGCCCCGCCATCCTTGCCGATCTGGATGTAGGACAGGATCTTCTCGAGCTGGTCATTGGATGCCTGCGCGCCGATCATCGTGGCGGGGTCCAGCGGGTTGCCCTGCACGATCTTGCCGACCCGCTCCAGACCGTCGCCGAGGAACTGGTCGTAGATCGAGCGCTGGATCAGCGCGCGCGAGGGGCAGGTGCAGACCTCACCCTGGTTGAGGGCGAAGAACGTGAAGCCCTCGAGAGCCTTGTCGTAGTAGTCGTCGTGGCGTTCGCGGGCGACATCCTCGAAGAACACATTCGCGCTCTTGCCACCGAGCTCGAGGGTCACCGGGATGAGGTTCTGCGAGGCGTACTGCATGATCAGGCGCCCGGTCGTGGTCTCACCGGTGAAGGCGACCTTGCGGATGCCCTTGTGCTGCGCGAGCGGGGCACCTGCCTCGATACCGAAGCCGTTGACGATGTTCACGACACCTGCCGGCAGCAGGTCACCGATGATGTCGAACAGGAACAGAATCGACGCCGGAGTCTGCTCGGCGGGCTTGAGCACGACACAGTTGCCGGCAGCCAGCGCGGGGGCGAGCTTCCACGTGGCCATGAGGATCGGGAAGTTCCACGGGATGATCTGACCGACCACGCCCAGCGGCTCGTTGAAGTGGTAGGCGACGGTGTCTTCGTCGATCTGGCTGAGCGATCCCTCCTGTGCCCGGAGCACCCCGGCGAAGTATCGGAAGTGATCGATCGCGAGCGGGATGTCGGCGGCGAGCGTCTCGCGGACGGGCTTGCCGTTCTCCCAGGTCTCGGCCACCGCGATGGACTCGAGGTTCGCCTCCATGCGGTCGGCGATCTTGTTGAGGATGTTCGCCCGCTCGGCGGGAGTGGTGCGCTTCCAGCTCTGGAACGCCTTCCAGGCGACATCCACAGCCCGGTCGATGTCTTCGACGGTGCCGCGGCCGACCTCGCAGAACGGCTTGCCGGTGACGGGGGTGATGTTTTCGAAGTACTGGCCCTTGAGCGGTTCGACGAACTCGCCGCCGATGTAGTGGCCGTAGCGGGCCCGGTAGTCGGCGAGCGCCCCGCGCTGGCCGGGGGCGGCGTACACGCTCGAGACGCCCTCTTCAACAATCGTCATGTGAGTCTCCTTCGACTGCGCGCGACGGCCGTCGTCGCGATGGGTCGACGGTAGGTGAGGCAAGGTTGCATTCCGTTGCAGGCCTTCTGCCGGCATCCGTTGCACGTGAAACGGATGCCGCGCTCCCGGCCTCGCCAGCGACGTTCGCGTCAGGGTTCGGCGCGCTCGAGACGATCGATGCGGGCAACCAGGCCAGCGCGCTTGGGGGAACGCGCTGGGAGCATGGACAGGCACAGGCGAAGCACCTCGACATCGTCGGCTCCGGCATCCGTGTCGGCAAAGGCGAGCAACACATCCAGACTCGCCTCAGCGAGCAGCGCTTCGCGGAGTGTCACGCGAACGGTGTCGCGGAACTCCTCGACGCCGGGGGCCGCCGAGTCGGGGAGCACATCGCCGCGATACGCCGCGAGCGCGACCCGGTGCGCGCCCCGGTCAAGAAGCGAGAGCACTTGGTGCGCGTCGGTCTCGAGCGGCATCGTGAGCCGGTAGGGGCGGGACTCCGGGGCGAGCGACGGCGCGATCCGCTCCAGGATCTTGCGCAGCCGCACCATCTCGGCCCGCAGGGTCGTTCCCGCATCCGGGTCGCCGTACACGAGTTCGCCGAGGGCTTCGGCGGAGACTCCCTGGCGGTGGGTCGCGAGGCACAGCAGAATCTCGGCGTGGCGGGTGGTGAGCTCGTTCACGCGCAGGTGTCCGTCCGAGAGGGTCTCGAGCAGCGCACGGTCACGGCCGAGCACCCGAAGGGTCGCCACGACGGATGCCGAAGCCGGCCGGGCTCGCCGGGGTTTGGGTGTGTCGGAATCCGCCGGGTCCACGCCGATGCGGGGCGCGGAAGCCCGCTCCCGCAGGCGAGAGAGGAGCAGCTCGCCTTCGACCGCACGGGCTGTCGCATCCACCAGCAGCTGGGCCTGGGCCGAGGCTGCGGGGTCGCCTCCGGTCACGTCGATCACCCCGAGCAGGCGGCGCGTTTCGGGGTCGTGCACAGGCGCCGCGGTGCACGACCAGGGTTGGACGAGTCGGTTGAAGTGCTCGGCGCCGCGGATCTGCACCGAACGGTCAAGCGCGAGCGCGGTCCCGGGCGCTGCCGTGCCAACAGCCTTCTCTGACCAGTCGGCGCCGGGCACGAACCCCATGTCGCCGGTGAGAGATCGCAACGTGCGGTCGCCTTCGACCCACAGCAGCCGTCCCGCGGCATCCCCGACCGCGACGATCACACCCGAGTCCTCGGCAGCTCCCGGGATCAGAAGTCCCCGGATCATCTCCATGACCGAGCCGAGCGGATGCTGCGCCCGAAGCAGTTCGAGCTCTTCGGCGCTCAGGGCGAGGGGAGGAAGACCCTCGACGCCGACGCGTCCATCGCGCGAACGCCGCCAGCTTTCACGCACGACACCTCGCACATCGCCGACCCGCGCGTCCGTGTCGTTGCCGAGCACGAACTCCTCGCGGGCGCGCTCGATGATCAGCCTCGAGGCGTCGGGGGTGGTACCCGACCCGGGGGACCACGGCGAGGGCATGCGGACTCCGATCGGCACTGATCGTGATGGGCGCGAGCGTCTGTGCGCGCCGGTGCGGTCCAGTGTAGGCGCGGCGGCGTCGGGTGTCGCCGGGTAGCGTGGCTGCGTGCGGATCACGGTGCTTTCGGGTGGTGTCGGCGGGGCTCGTTTCGTGAGCGGAGTCCGCGAGTGGGCGCGCCGGGATGCCGTGTCGCGGGGCCTTCCCGCTGACGTTGCTCACGACATCCGCGTCGTCGTGAACACCGGAGACGACTGGTGGCTGGCGGGCCTGCGAATCGCGCCCGACCACGACTCGCTCTTGTATTCGCTGAGCGGTCAGAACGACCAGGACCGCGGATGGGGTCGGCGCGACGAGACCGAGCGCGTCGCGTCGGAGCTTCAGACCTGGGGTGTGACACCCGACTGGTTCACTCTCGGTGACCTCGACCTCGGCGTGCACATCGCGCGCACCGCCTGGCTTCGAAGCGGGGTGCCACTGAGGGAGGTCTACCGCAGACTCGGGACGCGCTGGCCCCTCGGAGCGACTCTCATCCCGGCGACCGAGGATGAGATCGACACCCACGTGCACACTGCCGATGGGCAGCGGATGCACTTTCAGGAATGGTGGACCCGGCACCGTGCGACGATCCCGGCAGTGCGCTTCGAGAACGCTGGTATCGAGAGGGCGCTGCCAGCCGTCGAGGCCCTCGAAGCCATCGCGGATGCCGACGTGATCCTCCTCGCCCCCTCGAACCCCGTCGTCTCGATCGGTCCGATCCTCGACATCCCGGGGATGCGCGACGCACTCCGCGCGGCATCCGCTCCGGTTGTCGGAGTCGCGCCGGTCATCGGGGGCAGGGTCGTGCGAGGAATGGCTGACGCCTGCCTCACCGCCATCGGCGTCGACACGGATGCCGCAGCCGTCGCCCGCCACTACGCAGCTCGCGGCGCGGATGGCGCCCGCGGCGCCGGTGGCGTGCTGGACGGCTGGCTCGTCGCGGAGGAGGACGCGGCATCCGTCGACGGACTCGTCGCGGACGGCATCCCGACCCGCGCGGTTCCGCTGTGGATGCGGGATGCCGACACCTCGGCCGCCCTGGCCGGCGACGCCATCGCGCTCGCGCGCGACCTCCGCTGACGCCCTCATCGCCCGGTTCCGCTGTCACAGACTGCGTCTTGCGGGGCTCGAAATCAGCGTTCTGTGACAGTCGAACGGTGGGAGCTTTGGTCCGGGATCAGCCCCGGGCTGACCACCACTCGCGTAGGCGCTTCTCGGCCTCGGCCTCGCCGAGCACTCCCTCATCCAGCCGCAGGTCAAGCAAGAACCGGTAAGCCTCGCCAACCTCGCGGCCGGGACCGATACCCAGCACCTCCTGGATCCGGTTCCCGTCGAGCTCGGGGCGCATCGCGTCGAGCTCCTCTTGCGCGGCAAGTTCAGCGATTCGTCGTTCGATGTCGTCGTACGCGGATGCCAGACGCGAAGCCTTGCGTTTATTGCGGGTCGTCACATCGGCGCGGGTCAGGATGTGCAGGCGCTCGAGTTCATCGCCGGCATCCCGCACATATCGCCGCACCGCGGAGTCGGTCCACGCCCCCTCCGCGTACCCGAAGAACCGCAGGTGCAGCTCGATGAGCGTCGTGATCGTGTCGATCGTCGCCGCATCGAACCGCAGCTCCTTCAGGCGCTTACGCGCCATCCGCGCACCCTTGATGTCGTGGTGGTGGAACGTCACACCGCCGCCCGGCTCCAGGCGGCGCGTAGCCGGCTTGCCGATGTCGTGCAGCAGCGCAGCAAGCCGCAGCGGCACGTCGGGCTCGGCATCCGGATGCCGCTCGTGCTCGAGCTCGATCGCCTGACGCACGACCGTGAGCGAGTGCTCGTAGACATCCTTGTGGTGGTGGTGTTCGTCGATCTCGAGCCGCAGCGCCGGGACCTCGGGCAGGAACTGCTCCATCAGCCCCGTCTCGACAAGCAGACGGATGCCGCGCAACGGGTCATCGGTTTGCATGAGCCGCACGAGCTCACCGTGGATGCGCTCAGCGCTGACGATCCGGATGCTCTCGCGCAGCCGGTGCATCGCCGAGACGGTGTCGGCATCCACGTCGAACTCGAGCTGGGAGGCGAACCGAGCGGCGCGCAGCATCCGAAGCGGGTCGTCACCGAAACTCACGGCGGGATCAGCCGGCGTTCGCAGCCGCCGCCCGAGGAGGTCCTCGACTCCGCCGGACGGATCGACAAGCTTCTGCGACGGAACCCGCAGCGCCATGGCGTTGACGGTGAAGTCGCGCCGCACCAGGTCGCCCTCGAGCGTGTCACCGAACTCGACGGTCGGTTTGCGGGTCACGCCGTCATAGCTGTCGGCGCGATACGTCGTGATCTCCACCTGCTCGGCACCGCCACCGGGAAGCGCAATCCGCGCCCCGATCGTGCCGAAATCGCGCCCGATATCCCAGTGCGCGGTGCTCAACGGTGCAACGATGCGCAGGATGTCGTCGGGTCGCGCGTTCGTCGTGAAATCGAGATCGTGCGTGGTTCGGCCCAGCAGCGCATCACGCACGGGACCGCCGACGATCGCCAACTCGAAGCCCGCCTCCTCGAACGCCGCCGCAACGGCAGCGACGACGGGAGAGGTGGCAAGGGCGCCCAGGCGCGCGACACCCTCAGCCATGTTCAGCATGGATTCGAGCCTACCGGTGGGGGTCCGCGGTCTTGGAGTCCGCTGCGCCGGTCCTGGAGTCCGCTGCGCGCGGTGCCGGGGAGGGGGACATGCCCTCGCCGGCTGCGCCGGCTCCCGCCAGACCCGGTGCCAGCCCCCTCCCCGGCACCCCGCTCCGCTCCCGGATTCCGGGCGGATGCCGCACTCTGCGGTTCAGGGACAGTGTGGGTGCCAGCTTCCGGCCGCCAGACCCGGTGCCTCCCGCGGTTCAGGCGACGGGGTCGAGGAAGCCGAGGAACGCGAGCTCGCGAACGCGAGGAAGCAGATCGGCGCGAAGCGCTGCGGCATCCACCTCGAGCAGCTCGGCGATCGCATCGATCAGCACCCCGATCGGGAGCTCGCCGTCGCACGCGCCGACGAGCGCCGCGAGCCCCGGATCGACCGCGAGCGTGCGGCCGAAGCCCCGACCCTGACGCAGCTCGATGATGGTCGGGTCCTCGGCACCGGGAACGAAGTGGCGCGCCTCCGTGACATCGGCGGGGGTCGTGAAGGCGGATGCTGCAAGCCCGACGTCATCGCGAGTGCCCAGCACATCGTGCACCGCGAGGGCCCGGGCAAGATCCGCGCCCAGCCCCTCCTGCGGAGCAGGCGAGCTCACGCGCTCAAAACGTGACAGGGGCGCCGTGCCCGAGCCGGGCCGGCGCAGCAGGATGTAGCCGAAGCCAATGCCGGTCACCCGGCGTTCCTCGAAATCCTCCAGCCACAGGTCGATGAGTGCGGCGTACTCGGGCGAGCCCGGCGGCGTACCGCCATCGCGCACCCACAACTGCGCATAGTCGAGGGGGCTGAGGATCTCGCGTTCGATGATCCAGGCATCCATCGGCACGGATGCCGCGGCCACCCATTCCCGCACGCGGTCGAGGCCATCGCGGCCGCTGCGATACTCCCAGTTGCCCAGGAACTGCGCGATGCCGCCGTCGGCGAGCACGCCGGCCACTCCGGTGACGACCTGCCGCACGAGATCGTCCCCGACCGCACCACCGTCGCGGTATTCGTAGGCGGGAACCGAGATACCTCCGGCGGTCGCACCGCGGGGCGTGATGACGAACGGCGGATTGGAGACCACACGGTCGAACCGTTCACCGGCGACCGGCTCAAAGAGACTGCCGTGGCGCACCTCGAGGCCGTCGACGCCGTTGAGCGCGGCAGTGAGGCTGGCGAATCCCAGCGCGCGGGTCGAGATGTCGGTGGCGACGACCTCGTCGGCGTAGAGGCGGGCACGAAGGGCCTGGATGCCGCATCCGGTGCCGAGGTCAAGCACGCGCCCCGTCGGCGCAGGCAGCTGCAGGCCCGCCAGGGTCAGCGACGCTCCACCGACTCCGAGCACATGGTCGGTCGGCAACGCGCCCTCGAGGGCCGCTTCGTCGAGGTCGCTCGCGATCCACCACTCGCCGGCACCGGCATCCGCCTCGCCGCTCCACTCCTGCGGTCTGATGAGGGCGATCGGCCTGGCAGTGTCACCGTCGATCGCGGCGAGGCCGAGCAAGACGAGTCCTGCCACGCCGGTGCGCGGGAGCGCGGCATCGACGGCGGTCACCGGCTGCGGCATCCCGAGTCCAAGCATGCGCGCGAGCGTCGCAAGAGCGTCGTCGCGTCCCGCGAGCGCACGGATCGCTGGTCCGCGCAGCCCACGCCCGATCGCGGCATCACCGACAGGTCCCCAGGCGTTGCGCAGGGCCTCAGCGGTGAATCCGGCCGCGGTGAGGTCAGAGGCCAGGGCGGCGCAGATTGTGGGGTCGGGATGAAGGGGCATCGTCACGGATCCATTCAAGCGCGGACGGCCTGCGGGATGCTCCGAGCCGCGGACCGTAGAATTCCGGCGGGATCCGCACGAACAGCGGTCGTCCCGCGACACGACATGACCGCGCCCACCCCGCTCCCCGCATCCGTGCCCCCCGGCCACCCTGTGCCGCGCCGCCGCACCGGTCTGAGACGACTCGTCCGGCGCCTGTCGACAACGGTCGTGATCGGGGTTCTTCTCGCAGCCGGTGGGCTCACGACGGATGCCGCGCCGGCCGCTGCGGCAGCAACGCCGGCCCCGACCGCAACAGCCGTTGATCCGCAGCTCGTGGCCGCTTCACTCGGCGGCGGTGTCGTCTCACCCGGCGACTCGCTGGCCATCTCTCTCGGTCTCACGGCAGGTTCGGTGCCGCTGCCCGCCACCCAGGCGACGGTCGCGATTGGCACGGAACCCCTGTCCACACGGGCAGAGGTCGGCAACTGGCTCACCTCCCCCCGTAGCGAGCGCGCGCCGACGATCGTCGGCACCGCCTCGCTCGACCCTGCCGCGGCCGGCGAGCGAGCAAGCGCCATCGTGCGCGTCCTGGCAAGCGACCCAGTGCTCACCGACCGAGCCCCGGGCGTGTATCCCGTGCTCGCGAGCGTCACGGTTGCGGGGCGGACCCTGCAGTCGGCGTCAGTATTCGTCGTCCCCACCGGGGCCGCCGCGGATGTCGCGGTCATCGTGCCGATCACGGCCCCGCCGACGGGACGAGGTCTGCTCAGCGCCGAGGCACTAGCGTCACTGACCGCGGAGGACGGCGCACTGACCGCGGCGCTCACCGGCATCCAGGGAACTGACGCGATCATCGCGATCGATCCCGCGATCCTCGCCGCGATCCGGGTCCTCGGCACAACCGCCCCGGCGACGGCACGGAATTGGCTCGCACGCTTCGAGGCGCTCCCCAACGATCGGTTCGCGCTGCAGTTCGGCGACGCCGACCCCTCCGCCCAGGTCGCCGCCGGGATTGTGCCGCCGCTGGTGCCGACCTCGCTCGCCGCGTACATCGACCCGGCCGGCTTCTCGGGAAACGTTCCCAAGCCAACCCCCACACCAACCGGCGCCGCGACGCCGTCCGGATCCGACACGGATGACGAGTCCGGGCTCCCGACGCTCAACGAGCTCCTGGACGTCGGCGCGACGACCGACATCTGGTGGCCCGACGCGGTAACTGCCGACGTCGTCGCGGCAGTCGGCACCGGTGGCGCGCTGACGCTCACCGACACGACGGCCATCGCGACCTCCTCGCCCGCGGCTCGTGCTCGCGCAGGTAACGCCGGCCTGCTGGTCGCGGATGCCGATGTGAGCGCCGCGCTCTCAGTGGCAGCTGCCAGCCCCGATGCCCTGGACCGCGCGGCAGCCCTTGCTGAAGCGTCCGCCCTCGAGGCCCTCCCGCTCACGGGGACGACGACCATTGTCGCCCTCGACCGCGACCCGACCCGCAATGCCGTTGCGCTGCGTGCCGCCATCGACGGCGCTCAGACGGTGCCGGGTGCCCAGCCCCTCGGACTCAGCTCCCTTATCGGCAGCGCACCGAGCGAGGTGTCCATCACCGATGAATCCCTCGCGACTGCGCGGGTCGAGGCCGTGCCCGCGCTGCTCGACGGTGAGCAGCGCATCGAGTCTTTCGCCAGCGTCATCGCCGACCCGTTGCTGCTGACCGGCGTCGAACGCGCTGAGATTCTGCAGCTCCTGAGTCTCGGCTGGGCGGGGCAGGATGCCGCGTGGGAGGAAGCACTCGATGCCCACGCCGCAGCCACCGAGGCTACCCTGTCGTCGGTTGCGATCCTGCCGCCGAGCCCCATTCAGCTGGTCGCCGCCGACGCCGAGATCCCCGTGGGCATCAAGAATGACCTGCCCTACCCCGTCACCGTCACCCTGCACGCCCACAGCGACGACCTGCGGCTCGAGGTCACCGAGAGCATCGAGGTCGAGATCGGACCGCAGCAGAGTACGCGGGCCTCGCTCCCGGTGAAGGCGCGGGTTGGCAGCGGATCCGTCGAAGTGGATCTGTCGCTGACAAGCCCGACGGGCGTGCGCATCGGCGACGACCAGTCACTGGAAGTCAACGTGCGCGCCGACTGGGAGACGATCGGTCTGGTCATCCTGTCGGTTCTAGCGGCGGCGTTCCTGGCTCTCGGTGCCGTTCGAACGGTCCGCCGCATCCGTCGCCGCCCTGAAGAGGAGGGCGCTGAGTCGGATGATGCGCAGGCCTCGACGGATGCCGACAGCGCCGGTCCCAGGGAGCGGTCGTGAGTTCCATTGGACGCGCGAGCACCCTCATCGCCGCCGGCACACTCGTGTCCCGGCTCACCGGGTTCCTGCGCTCGGTCGTACTGGTCGCAGCCGTCGGTTCCGTGGGCAGCCGCGCCGCCGACGCCTTCACGATCGCGAACCAGCTGCCCAACAACCTCTACGCGATCATCTCTACGGGCCTGCTGACCGCTGTCGTCGTGCCGCAGATCGTCCAGGCTGCCGCGCACGCCGACGGCGGTCGCGCGTTCATCTCGAAGCTCTTCACCCTCGGCACTGTCGCCCTCGTTGTGACCACCGCGGTCGGCACGATCGCCGCGCCGCTGCTCGTGCAGCTGTATGCCTCGCAGTTCACCCCAGATCAGTTCGCCCTCGCGACGGCGTTCGCCTACTGGTGCATCCCGCAGCTGCTGTTCTACGGGCTGTATGCGCTCCTCGGCGAGATCCTCAATGCCCGGCGTGTGTATGGCCCGTTCACCTGGGCCCCGATCGCGAACAACGTCATCTCGATCGCGGGCTTCGGTGTCTTCATCGTGATCTTCGGAGGCCCGGTCACGGAGGTCGTCGACTGGACACCGACGATGATCGCGCTGCTCGCAGGCACCGCCACCCTCGGCATCGTCGTGCAGGCCGCAGTGCTCATGGTCTTTTGGGTGCGGGCCGGGCTGCACCTGCGCCCCGACTTCGCGTGGCGAGGCGTGGGCCTTCGCAACATCGGACGCCTCGCAGGCTGGACCTTCCTCATGGTCGTGGTCGGTCAGGTCGCGGGGATCGTGCAGAGCCAGATCATGTCGGTCGTGTCGGGTGACGCTCCGGCCGCCACCGTCGCCGCCAACGCGTGGCTGCTGTACATGCTGCCCTTCTCGGTGTTCGTCCTGTCGATCGGTACCCCCTACTTCACGCAGCTGAGCGAGCACGCAGCCGCCGGCCGAGACGAAGAGGTCCGCGCCGACATCGCGCGCAGCATCCGTCTTCTCGGCCTGTTCATGGTGATCTCCACCGCGGTCCTCGCCGCCGCCGCAGTACCGGCCTCCCGAATCTTCACCACCACAGCGGACTACGCAGTGGATGCGTCGTGGGTTTTGCTCGCCTTCCTGGTCGGGCTCATCCCCCAGACCGTGCTGTTCATCATCGGGCGCGTTTTCTACGCCTACAACGACACCCGAACCCCGTTCTTCTTCACCCTCGTGCAGGCGAGCATCGTCATCATCACGGCGGTGCTCGCACTGAACCTGCCGACAGCGTTCGTCACCGCCGGCATCGCCCTCGGCCAGTCCATCGCGGTGTGCGTCCAGCTGGCCCTGGCCACCTGGTTCCTCCGTCGCCGCCTCTCCCGCATCGGAATCAGACGATGGATGCCGTCCCTTGCGCTCTTTGCCGCGGCTGCCGTGCCAGCCGGACTGGTCGGCTGGGGTGTGTACCTTCTGTCCGGCGCTGAAACCAGCTGGATGCTCCAGAATCAGTTCACCGGCGCACTCGGCTCGGCTCTGATCGGCGTCGTCGCCCTAGCGGTGTATGTCGGCATCCTGGCCCTGCTGCGCGTTCCCGAACTCATCGCGGCATGGCAGACCGTCCGGCGGATCATCTCTCGACGGTGAACGTCTCTCCTCCGAACGGTGAACGACACTCCAAGCCACCGGGACCGGGGAATGCCGCGCGGATAGCATGTGTTGAAGCATCCGGAACCGCAACGAAGGGTCGCTCATGCGCAACGTCATCATCATCGGGTCCGGCCCTGCCGGATACACCGCAGCAATCTATGCGGCCCGTGGTGGGCACCAGCCACTCGTCATCGCCAGCTCTGTCGAAGCCGGTGGCGAACTCATGAATACGACCGAGGTCGAGAACTTCCCCGGCTTCCCCGACGGCATCATGGGTCCTGACCTGATGGCAAAAATGCAGGTCCAGGCGGAAAAATTCGGTTCTGAGATTGTCTACGACGACGTCGTTTCCGTGTCGCTCGACGGGCCCGTGAAGTCCGTCACCCTCGGGTCGGGAGCGGTGCACGAGGCTCACGCCGTGATCTTCGCAACAGGCTCCGCCCCCCGCAAGCTCGGCATCGAGGGCGAGAAGACCTTCTCCGGCCGCGGAGTCTCGTACTGCGCGACCTGCGACGGGTTCTTCTTCCGCGAGCGCGTGATCGCGGTGGTCGGCGGTGGCGACTCCGCCATGGAGGAGGCGACGTTCCTCACCAAATTCGCCTCGAAGGTGTACATCATTCACCGCCGCGATGAGCTGCGCGCATCGAAGATCATGCAGGATCGCGCGTTCGCGAACGAGAAGATCGAGTTCATCCTGAACAGCGAGATCATCGACATCAGTGGTGGCGACCAGGTGACCGGTGCGACGCTGCGCGACACCACCACCGGCGAGACCTCCGAGCTCGCGCTCGACGGAATCTTCGTCGCGATCGGCCACGACCCGCGCACGCACCTCGTGCATGGCGTGCTCGACCTCACCGAGGATGGCACGATCCAGCTCGAAGGCCGCTCCTCGCGCACGTCACTTCCCGGCGTCTTCGCCGCCGGTGACGTGATCGACCCGACTTACCGACAGGCAGTCACCGCCGCCGGATCGGGCGCGGTTGCTGCCCTGGACGTTGAGCACTACCTCGCCGCCCTGCTCGAGGACGCCACCGACCCGCTGCCTGACGAGCCTGTCGACGTCCCCAGCGAGGCCTTGGCCTGAGCGCCGGGGTTTGCCCAGGAACAATCGCGCCCACTGACGCGTTTTCACAACCGAAAGCTTTGACGAAGGAGAACACATGACTGCCGCTGCAACCACCTCGGCGACGTGGGACCAAGATGTCCTGCAGGCCGACGGCCCCGTTCTTGTCGACTTCTGGGCAGCGTGGTGCGGCCCGTGTCGCATGGTCGCCCCGGTGCTGGATGAGATCCAGGCCGAGCACCCCGACAAGATCACCATTCTCAAGCTCAACGTCGATGAGAACCCCGATCTCGCGATGAAGTATCAGATCACCTCGATCCCGGCGATGAAGGTTTTCCAGGGCGGCGAGGTCAAGACGACCATCATCGGCGCCAAGCCGAAGTACGCCCTCGAGCAGGATCTGGCCGAGTTCATCGGCTGATCTTCGCCACCACGCGGATGCCGCGGTTCCCTCCAGGGGGCCGCGGCATCCGTCTTTCTGCGCTCAGAGCGACAGCTGACACGTACGAGTCAGGGGACGTCGGGTAGCAGCGCGTCCCAGGTGCGGTGGCGCGAGGAGCCGAGGAGCCGCCACACAGCTCGGGTGAGCGGTGGATAGTCGAGCGCTATCTGCCGGAGTACGCGGTAATGCCGGATGCCGGTGGAGGGCAACCCGGTCGTGAGGATGTTCTCGGCGCGCAGCATCAACACGACGAGCTCATCCACCGTGGGGAGATCCTCCATGAACTCCCACGGATCCTCACCCGCGCGCAGCCTCTCCTCGACCAGAACCGACAGTTCGTCAGCCGCTTCAGCACGCAACAACTCGAGACTCGCCCGACGGGTCGGGGCCGAATTCTCGCGCGTCATGACTCCAGCGTACGTCGCCGTGAGCCCAGGTTGCCCAGCTGTGGATGATCAGGACCCGAAGCCGTCAACACCGAGCTCCGCGAGAATGCGATTGAGATCCTGAATGCTTGCGAAATCTATGCTGATCTGCCCTTTTTTCGCAGCAAGGGTGATCTTCACACGGGTGTCGAGGCGATCACCGAGCCGCTCGGCGAGTTCGTCGAGGTGACCGCGACGGCCACCAGCCTGCGGCTTGGCTGTCTTTCGGCCGGCGGATGCTGCGCCCTTCGCTGCAGCTTCCGCCTCTCGCACCGAAAGGTCCTCGTTGACGATCTTGTCAGCGAGCCGAGCCATGGCCGCTTCGCCCTCCACCGACAGAATCGCGCGGGCGTGGCCGGCACTGATGACACCAGCTGCTACCCGCTGCTGCACGGGGATCGGGAGCTTCAGCAGGCGGATCGTGTTGCTGATCTGAGGTCGGGACCTACCGATCCGCCCCGCGAGCTCCTCCTGCGTGATGCCGAAGTCCTCGAGCAGCTGCTGGTAGGCGGACGCTTCTTCCAGCGGGTTGAGCTGCGAGCGATGCAGGTTCTCGAGCAGAGCGTCTCGCAGCAGGTTCTCGTCTGCCGTATCGCGGACGATTGCCGGGATCGAGTCGAGACCCGCTTCCCGAGAGGCCCGGGTGCGGCGCTCGCCCATGATGAGCTCGTAGGTCCCATCGCCCCGATCGCGGACAACGACAGGCTGGAGCACACCGAACTCGCGCACGCTGTGGACGAGTTCCGCGAGCTCGTCCGGGTCGAAGTTGGTGCGAGGCTGCCGAGGATTCGGAACGATCGTGTTCGGATCGACGTGGATCAGCCGCGCTCCCGGCACCGTGACGAGATCCTCGGCGGGCGCCGCCTCGGGGAAGAACACGTCGACGGGGCGGCTCTCGCCCTGATCGGTGGTGGGAATGAGTGCGCCGATTCCCCGCCCAAGCCCTGTTCTCTTGGCCATCACGCGTCCCTCTCTTCAGTGCCACGATCGTGCGGAGATATCCCAGCGGCTTCCGCGGTCGCGACATCCGGGTGCTGATCACGCCGGACGATTTCCACGGCAGCCTCGCGATACGCCACCGCTCCGACGGACTGCCCATCGTAGGCGATCACAGTCTGCCCGAAGCTCGGCGCCTCGGAGATGCGAACCGACCTCGGGATGACCGTGGTGAGCACCTGATCAGCGAAGTGCGCACGAACCTCATCAGCCACCTGCTGCGAGAGACGGGTGCGGCCGTCGTACATCGTGAGGAGAATCGTCGAGAGCTCCAGCGTGGGGTTCAGGTGCTTCTGGATCATGGATACCGTTCCCATCAGCTGGCTGAGCCCCTCGAGCGCGTAGTACTCGCACTGGATAGGAATGAGGACCTCGTCGGCGGCGGTGAACGCGTTGATGGTGAGCAGGCCGAGGGAGGGTGGGCAGTCGATCAGCACGATGTCGATGTCCGCGCCCGTCGTGGACAGATACTTCTCCAGTGCTGTCCGCAACCGCCGCTCGCGAGCCACGAGAGAAACGAGTTCGATCTCAGCTCCCGCGAGGTGAATCGTGCTCGGAGCACAGAAGAGCCTGGGGGACTCAGGGCTCTGCTGGACGACCTCTGACAGTGGTCGCTCCTCGACGAGAACGTCGTAGACGCTCGGTGTCTCCGCATTGTGCGGGATGCTGAGCGCAGTGGACGCGTTGCCCTGCGGGTCGAGGTCGACGACCAGCACCGTGGCACCCATGTGCGCGAATGCAGCTGCGAGGTTGACGGTCGACGTGGTCTTGCCGACCCCACCCTTCTGATTCGACACCGTGAAGATCCGTCGCCGACCCGAGTACTCCAGCGGGATAGCGTCAAGGGCTCGGCGGCGTGCCGTGAGGTCTGCGAGTTCGCGCGCCAAGGGGGTGTCGTAGAACGAGTCCGTCGCGGGATCCTCGTCGTGTTTCACGTGAAACGCTCCGATCGGGTCAAGGGCTTCTCTACTCTATGTGCGGGTACCGAATCGACCCCGGGTCGGTCGTGGCGGCTCACCGTTTCACGTGAAACATCCGCTTCGCAGTCGTCATTGCTTCGCACACTCAGTCACCCACCGTGGCGTGCACGACGCGAGTCGTCTCATCGAGAACGCCTTCACCAAGGGTCAGCACCCCGACGTCGGTAAGCCCGAATCGGCGGATCTGCTTTTGCGCGGCGTCAATCTCCGCCTCGGCGCCACGTCCTTTGAACAGGATGAGCTTGCCCCCAGGACGCACGAGTGGAGCTGTCATCGGGATCAGTGTGCGAAGCGCGCTCACAGCACGCGCCGTAACGACGTCCACGGGCTCCGCGGGAGCCCACTCTTCGGCGCGTGCTCGAACGACCGCGACGTTGTCGAGCCCCAGCGCATGAGCCTGCTCCGTCAACCAGGCAACACGCCGCTCCATCGGTTCCACGAGTGTCCACCTGACATCAGGCCTCGCGATCGCCAGCACGATCCCGGGAAGTCCTGCGCCCGAACCGATGTCGGCGACGTGCCCCTGGAACAGCGGGGCAGCGATCGCACTGTTCAGGATGTGTCGCGTCCACAGCCGCGGCAGCTCGAGGGGTCCAATGAGCCCACGGGTCTCGCCCTGATCGGCCAGCGCTGCGGTGAATAGACGGGCGAGACCGATGCGATCGCCGAAGAGACCCGCGGCTGCCAGAGGCTCTGCCTCAAGAGTGCTCATCGATGTTTCACGTGAAACATGCACTTACGCGCGACGGATGACGGTGTGCCGATCGGCGCCCTCGCCGTACGACTCCGAAACCAGGCCACGCTCAGCAACGAGGTCGTGGATGAGCTTGCGCTCGTAGCTGGACATCGGCGGGAGTGAGGCCTGCGATGCTCCTTCGTCCAACCGAGCTACGGCGCGATCGACGAGAGTGTCGAGCTCTCGCTGCCGGGTGTCGCGCGACCCACCGATGTCCAGGATCAAGCGGGAGAAACGGCCCGTCTGATTCTGGACCGCGATGCGGGTGAGTTCCTGCAGCGCCTGCACGGTCATCGGGTCGGAGAGAGCGCCGAGGCCCGCGGCTCCTTCTCCACCGTCCCGTTCGATCGACACGTAGGCACGACCGTTGCGGACGTCCAATGCGAGGTCGCCGTCGATATCCGCGATATCGAGAAGGCCTTCTAGGAAATCAGCGGCGACGTCGCCTTCCTGCTCCAGCTCCTCGATGGTCGCCTCCGCGCGAGACGAAGCGGTGTCGGGGGTCGTTGTCATCTCCACCCTCATATTCCTAGTTGTTCGGTTCCGGGGTGGGTGATGAGCCCTCCGCCGCACTGCCTGGGGGACGCTGGTTCTGCGGCCGGGAACTGGTCCCACCCGTCGGCCGCTGGCCCTGCTTCTTCGCGCGCTGCTTGCTCATCGGCTGCTCACGCTTCGGAGCTTGAGCCTTAGCCTTCTCGGCCTCTTCCAGCAGTCGCTGCTGTTCGGCCAGGTACTTGTCCATCGGAACGACCTTGCCGCTGGAGTCGATGGCCTTCCCCTTGCGGGCCAGTCGCTCCTCGCGCTGCTTCGCCGCCTCAGAGCCGGGGGTCGGCATCTCGCGGATGACGATGAACTGCTGAACCATCGTCCAGATGTTGCTCGTGAACCAGTACAGAACGACACCCAGCGGGAAGAAGACGCCCGAGAAGACGAACGCGAACGGAAGTACCCACAGCATGATGCGCTGCATCTGGTAGGCCTGGCCGGTCTTTGCCTCGGGGGAGAGGTTCTTCGAAATGATCTGCAGCTGGGTGAAGAACTGCGACGCGATCATCAGAACCACGAGCACCACGAGGATCATGACCGCCGGGGTGTTACCCGTGTTCCAGGCATCGATGAGGGTCTCGTGGAGCGATGCGACGCCGAAGAGGGAAGCGTCATAGAACTGCTTCGTAAGTTCGGGGCTGAGGGCTCCGACGCCACCGAGACCCAGCTCCGCGTTGACCTTCACGCTGCTCAGCACCGAATACAGCGAGAAGAAGACCGGCATCTGCACCAGCAGTGGAAGGCAACCGGAGACGGGGCTCGTCCCGTGCTTCTTGTAGAGCGCCATCGTCTCGCGACTCATGGCCTCTCGCGAGAGCTGGTCCTTCTTGCCGCGGTATTTGTCCTGGATCTTCCGCAGCTCCGGAGCGATCTCCATCATCTTGCGCTGCGACTTGATCTGCTTGACGAACAGCGGGATGAGCGCGGCGCGCACGACCACGACGAGTCCGACGATCGCGAGTACCCAGGTGATGCCGTCGGCCGGTGGCAGTCCGATCGCGGTGAAGAGCCAATGCCACGCGACGAGGATGAGTTCGACGACCCACTTCAGCGGCCACAGAATGATCGCGAACAGGTCGAAGCCGCCTCCAGCCGCCGCGGTGGGGGACGGGGAGGGTGTCGCACTGGCGAGGAGATCCAGCAAGGATCAGTCCTTTCTGCGTGGCACGACGAACCCGTGCCGGGTGAGATCGAATCGGAAGTGCTCGTGGGGCGGAACGTCATCGACGCCACCCTCGGCCCACGGGTGGCATCGGCTCAGCCGTGCCGCAGCAAGCGCCGATCCTTTGAGAGCGCCGTGCTGTTGTACTGCACCCACGGCATAGGCCGAGCACGAGGGATAGTACCGGCACACGTCGCCGTACAGGTGGGAGATCGTCGCGCGATACCCGTGGAGCACCGCGAGCACAGCGTTACGAGGAACAAGCGGGAGCGCACGCGCCGCGTCGACAGCGTCGAGGTGAGCATGGCCGAGCGCGTACGAGGGCAACTCACTCATCGGTGCTCTCCCGTGAGGCAACGCCTGACCTCGCCCGCGAGGACCTCGTACGGTGCGTCGGCTGCGGCGGGCAAGGCACGGATGACGACCTGCGAGCCGGGGCGAATCTCGTCCACGAGACCCGCGCTGATCGCCTTCAGCCGGCGGCGCACCGTATTGCGGGTGACAGCAGAACCCACCTGCTTACTGACGATGAACCCGAACCGCGACGGAGTGGCATCCACCGAAACCGCCGTGTAGCTCATGAGATGCGCGCCCACACACCTGCGACCCCGGCGGACGACGGAACGATAGTCCGCGCCCCGGGTGATCCGGTGGGCGCGCGCAAGCACTGTGAGGTCAGGCCGAAAGTTCGCTGCGACCCTTGGCGCGGCGAGCCGAGAGGATGGCACGGCCGGCGCGGGTGCGCATGCGGGCGCGGAAGCCGTGCTTCTTGGCGCGGCGGCGGTTGTTGGGCTGGAACGTACGCTTGCTCATGAGATCACTTCCGGATGAGGTGTCGCCGGGATGCTCACACCGGGACGATGAATCGGGGACTGCCGCGAGGGCACAAGTCAACCGACTAAGGGTACGTGGCGCAGCGCTCGAACTCAAACCGAGTGGAGGCGAAGGGACATTATCCCCAGCGTCATCCACCATCTGGAGACGACACGCGCATGGCGTCTACAGTTGATTTTGCGCTGACGGATGCCGCTGACTACCGTTGCTCCGAAAGTTATCCACAGCCGGGGACGGGCTCGCCGCACCGATGCCGCTGAAGCCTGAGGGGGGCCATGTCGACCCAGGAGATTCCGGATGTTCCGGTCTGGACCGCCGCGCTAGAGATCATGCGTGGAGACGATCGGATCACCCCGCAGCTGGAGGGGTTCCTCAATCTCGCGGTAGCTCAGGGCGTCATGGGGGGCACCCTCTACCTGGATGTTCCGAACGAACTGACCGCCGCGCAGATCAACAAGAGGATGCGCGCGCCGATCCTCGAGGCGCTCGCACACGCCGAAGATGGCAGTGGCGAGAGCGTGTCGGCCTTCCGTGTCGTCGTAAATCCGGACCTGGCCGAGTCCCACCTGACAGCGGTCCTGCCGTTGGCGGCGCCGCCCGCGGCATCCATGCACCGCACTGCCGAGGAACCCGTCGAATCCACGAGTACCTCCTCACGCACCGACACGCGCTTGAACCCGAAGTACACCTTCGACAATTTCGTCATCGGCCAGTCCAACCGGTTCGCGCACGCAGCAGCCGTGGCCGTGGCCGAGGCTCCCGCAAAGGCCTACAACCCCCTCTTCATCTACGGAGACTCCGGGCTCGGCAAGACCCACCTCCTGCACGCGATCGGTGACTACGCGATCAGCCTCTATGCCGGTATCAAGGTTCGCTACGTCTCGAGCGAAGAGTTCACGAACGACTTCATCAACTCGATCGCGAACAACCGGGGCGCCGCGTTCCAGGCTCGATACCGGGATGTCGACATCCTGCTCATCGATGACATCCAGTTCCTGCAGGGTCGCGCAGAGACCCAGGAAGCCTTCTTCCATACCTTCAACCAGCTCCACGATCACGACAAGCAAGTGGTGATCACCAGCGACGTGCCGCCCAAGCACCTGACCGGATTCGAAGATCGGATGCGGAGCCGGTTCGAGTGGGGGCTCATCACAGACGTTCAAGCGCCCGACCTGGAAACCCGCATCGCAATCCTCCGCAAGAAGGCGCAGAGCGAGCGGCTCCACATTCCCGATGAGGTGCTGGAGTACATCGCCACCGCGGTCTCGTCGAACATCCGTGAGCTGGAGGGCGCGCTGATCCGGGTGTCGGCTTTTGCCAGCTTGAACCGCTCGAGCCTCGATATCTCGCTGGCTCAGACCGTGCTGCGCGACATCATCGATCAGGATGACGCGAACGTCGTCTCACCGACCGACATCATCGCGGCCACCGCTACCTACTTCAAGCTTTCGGTCGATGACCTGTACGGGTCCAGCCGCTCGCAGGCCGTCGCCACCGCTCGTCAGATCGCGATGTATCTGTGCCGCGAACGGACGAGTCTTTCGCTCCCCAAGATCGGTCAGCTCTTCGGAAACCGAGACCACACGACGGTGATGTACGCCTACAAGAAGATCAGCGACCTCATGAAGGAGCGGCGCTCGATCTACAACCAGGTCTCCGAGATCACCGCTCAGCTCGGTCGAAACGGTCGCTGACCCGTCTTCCCGCCCGCGCAAACCAGGGCTCATAGGAGCCTCATGGATTCTCACTTGACACCGCGCTGTCCCTCCACAAAAATACGCGTTCCCCACAGTGTGGATAACTTGTGGATAAGTGTGGAAGCAGCACTCTCAGCTGTGAGTGAAGCGACCGTCACTTGTGGAACACGAGCGTTGGCAGTGAGCTCCAGCACGAGGCTTCACGCGATTCATCCGCAGCCCGTCCACAAATGACACGAATGTGGTTTCGGCTCGGCGCAAGGGATCGTGCGATTCATCCACAGTTCCCACAGGTGTTAACACCATGACAAAGAACTTCTTAAATGAATCCGGTTCGATGACCTTGAGTGCGAGCGTGCACTTCGGGCGTAAGCGCCCGCGGATCTCTTGAGGTCACAAGACATGAGGGCACTAGCATGGGAGAGCCCAACCGGATCGAGGGAGCGCACGTGAGGTTCGAAGTAAACCGCGATGTGTTCAGCGAGGCTGTGTCGTTCGTCGTCAAGCTGCTGCCACAACGCAACCCGCAGCCGATCCTCGCGGGCATCCTGATCGAGGCCAGCGCAGACGGCCTCTCGCTCTCGGCCTTCGACTACGAGGCATCGGCGCGAACCCTCATCGAGGCGACTGTCGATGACCCGGGCACGATCCTCGTCCACGGACGACTGCTGTCCGAGATCGCGAACCGACTGCCGAACGCTCCGGTCACCGTCCGCGTCGACGATGACGGCGGCATCCTGCTCACCTGCGGGTCAGCGACCTTCACGCTGGCATCCATGCCGGTCGCTGAGTACCCCGCAATCCCCGAGGTCACCGGCGAGTCGGGTCTCGTCCCGGCCGAAGATTTCGCCACCGCGATTGCGCAGGTCGCGTTCGCGGCCTCTCGCGACGATGTCACCCCGGTGCTCACCGGCGTTCAGCTCGAGGTTTCGGGTACCCGCCTGAGTCTGGTTGCCACCGACCGTTATCGTGTCGCGCTGCGCGAGATCCCGTGGGATCCCGCTGGAGGAGCATCCGAAGAGGGCGCGACGGCACTCGTTCCCGCGCGCACTCTCACCGAGGTCGGCAAGACTTTCGCGCACTCGGGGCAGATCTCCATCGCGTTCTCGGGTAGTGGCGATCGCGAGATTATCGCGTTCACCGCGGGCAACAAGACCGTCACGTCGCTGCTGATCAAGGGCAACTTCCCGCCGGTGCGCAGGCTCTTCCCGGAGCAGACCGAACATCACGCCGTCGTAAGCACCTCGGAGTTCGCCGAAGCGGTCCGGCGTGTGTCGCTGGTTCTGGATCGGTCCGCACCGCTGCGATTCACCTTCACTGCAGAGGGCGTGTCGATGGATGCCGCGGGCACCGAACAGGCCCGGGCAACTGAGTCCGTCGATGCGACGCTGAGCGGGGAGGATGTGACGCTGGGCCTGAACCCCCAGTATCTGCTCGAGGCGCTCGGTGCAGTTCGCAGCGAGTTCGCACGGGTCACCTTCACCTCCAGCGACAACGCCAACAAGCTCAGCCCCGTGCTCATCACGGCGCAGACCTCGGTCGACCGGTCGGGCGAGGATTCCTTCAAGTACCTGTTGCAGCCGAACCTGCTGCTGCGCTGAGTTCTGGCGCGGGTCAGGCGTCAGTCGTGGCGGATAGCCTGTACCGATGATCGTCGAGCGGCTGAGTCTCACCGACTTTCGCAACTACGCGCGCGCCGATCTCCAGCTCTCCAGCGGGCCGACAGTTCTGGTCGGAAGCAACGGGCAGGGCAAGACGAACCTCGCTGAGGCCGTCGCGTATCTCGCCACGGCCGGCTCACACCGAGTCTCCTCAGACGCACCACTGGTGCGAGACGGTTCCGACTTCGCCATCGTTCGGGCAACCCTTGCGCACGGGGAGCGTCGGTTGAACGTCGATGTCCAGATCAACCGCCAGGGATCGAACCGCGCACAGGTGAATGGAACCGGCATCCGTACGGGCGAACTCGGTCGCTATGCGCATGTCGTACTGTTCGCGCCGGAAGACCTGCAGATCGTCCGCGGTGATCCGGGTGCCCGGCGCCGCTTCGCCGACCAGCTTCTCGTGCAGCGATACCCGAGACTGTCGGCGACGCTCGCCGACTACGATCGCGTGCTCAAGCAGCGCGGTGCGCTGCTGAAATCAGCCCGCGCCAGGCGCCTGGGCACTGATGCCCTGCCAACCCTGGACGTGTGGGATGACAAACTCGTCGCTCTCGGGGTCGAGATCATCCGGGCGCGCGAAGCACTCGTGAGGGATCTCGCGGGACCGATCGCTGACGCCTACGCGTCGATCGCCGGGGCCGATCACGCTCCGGACGCGCGGTGGGTGCTCTCCGTGGACGGCGCCGACCCCGATGACGACGAGGGCACGGCCGGTGTCACCGAATCCGGCGACCTGTTCGAGCGGTTCCGCGCAGCCCTGCGTGAGAAGCGCAGCGCAGAACTGGAGCGCGGGGTCAACCTCGTGGGTCCGCACCGCGACGACCTTGTGCTCTCGCTTCGCGGTCTGCCGGCGCGCGGGTACGCCTCGCATGGCGAATCCTGGTCTCTGGCTCTGGCGCTGCGCATCGCGTCGGCTCATCTGCTCCGAGCCGAGTCGCAGCTCGGTGACCCGATCGTCATCCTTGATGATGTCTTTGCCGAACTCGACGCGGGCCGCCGGGTGCGGCTGGCCGACATCGTGGGCGAGTTCGAACAGGTGATCGTGACTGCCGCAGTTGAGCAGGATGTTCCTGCTGAGCTTCGCGTCGGCACCGTCCGTGTCGAGGCGGGCACCCTGAGTGGTAGCGGTCCGGTTGATCGAGAAGTGTCATGACCGTGGACGCGGAGCAGGCATCCTCGGTACCCGAAACGATCGCGACGTACCTGCGCCTGCGAGGGCTTGCCCCCACTGCCCGCGTCGCTCGCCGCCGACGGCGCCGGATGGATGACGAGAACGAGCCGTTCACGCCGGGCCGGGATCCGAAGGGTGTCGGCGATGTCCTCACCGCTCTCACCCGGGAGGCCGGATGGGACGCACAGCTTGCCCGGGAAGATGTGGTTCTCACCTGGAACGAGGTGGCCGGGGCTGAGACGGCGCGCCATACCCGTCCGGTGGGCTTTGTCGACGGCATCCTCACCGTCCAGGCTGATTCGACGGCGTGGGCTCGGCAGTTGCAGAACATGCGCTCACAGATCCTCACCGAGATCATTCGTCGGTTCCCGGACGCCGGGGTCGAGAGCGTCCGCTTCATCGGGCCGGACGTCCCCTCCTGGAAATGGGGGCCGAGAGCCGTTCCAGGCCGCGGTCCGCGCGATACCTACGGCTGAACCACCTCCCGGGACGTCGCGACGAATTTCATCGCGCCACAGGACCGTAGAGCGCTCGAACAGAGTCTGGACTTGATAGACTGGCCCACAGTCCTATCGTCGATGTGGAGCGCCTCTCACCATGCCCTCAGAAGTCCCTGAAAGCGTTCCCGAAGATCCGCAGCTCGCAAACGCCGGCAAGGTCCAGAACGAGTACGGAGCTGACGCGATCCAGGTCCTCGAGGGACTGGAGGCGGTGCGCAAGCGTCCCGGCATGTATATCGGGTCGACCGGTGAGCGGGGCCTTCATCACCTCGTGTACGAGATCGTCGACAACTCGGTCGACGAGGCCCTGGCCGGCTATTGCGACACCATTACTGTCACGATCCTCGAAGACGGTGCCGTTCGGGTGGTCGACAACGGCCGCGGAATCCCCGTCGATATGCACCGCACCGAGGGAAAGTCCACCGTCGAGGTGGTGCTGACGGTGCTTCACGCCGGCGGCAAGTTCGGCGGCGGCGGGTACGCGGTCTCCGGTGGTTTGCACGGCGTCGGCTCCTCTGTCGTGAACGCCCTGTCGACGCGGCTCGAGGTCGAGGTCAAGCGCCAGGGATTCGTCTGGCGGCAGTCGTTCCGTGACGGCGGAACCCCGGTTGCGCCGCTTGAGAAGGGTGAGCCGAGCGACGAGACCGGAACGACCATCACCTTCTGGCCGGATGCCGGAATCTTCGACACTGTCGACTTCGACTACGACACTCTTCGCACTCGCTTCCAGCAGATGGCGTTTCTGAACAAGGGGCTGCGCATCACGCTTCGCGATGAGCGCCCCGAATCCGCCTACGTTGTCGATGATCAGTCGGGAAACACCAGCGCCACCCAGCCGCACGACGACTACCTTTACGAGCGCGGGCTCGTCGACTATGTCGAGTACCTCAACAAGGTGCGCAAGACCGAGGTCGTCAATGACGAGATCATCGAGGTCGAGTCCGAAGACACCGAGCGCCACATTTCGCTCGAGCTGGCGATGCAGTGGACAACGAGCTACACCGAGAACGTGTTCACCTTTGCGAACACGATCAACACTCACGAGGGTGGAACCCACGAAGAAGGGTTCCGAGCCGCGTTGACGACGCTCGTGAACCGGTACGCACGTGCCCAGGGCATGCTCAAGGAGAAGGATGACAACCTCACCGGTGAGGACATCCGCGAGGGCTTGACCGCTGTCATCTCAGTGAAGCTCTCCGAACCCCAGTTCGAGGGCCAGACCAAGACGAAGCTCGGCAACACCGAGGCCAAAGCTTTCGTGCAGAAGGTCGTCGGCGACCAGTTGACGGATTGGCTCGATCGCAATCCTGCGCAGGCCAAGAACGTCATCCGCAAAGCCATCGACGCCGCGAGCGCGCGACTTGCTGCGCGCAAGGCTCGCGAGACGGCACGGCGCAAGAGCGTCTTCGAGTCGGCGGCGATGCCCGACAAGCTCAAGGACTGTGTCTCGAAGGACCCGTCGATCAGTGAGATCTTCCTCGTGGAGGGGGACTCGGCCGGCGGTTCGGCTGTCGGTGGTCGCGATCCTCACACGCAGGCGATCCTTGCCCTTCGCGGAAAGATCTTGAACGTCGAGCGGGCGCGCCTGGACCGGGCTCTCGGCAACAAGGAAGTGCAAGCGATGATCTCGGCCTTCGGCACGGGAATCGGTGAGGACTTCGACATCGCTAAGGCGCGGTACCACAAGATCGTGCTGATGACGGATGCCGACGTCGACGGTCAGCACATCACGACGCTGCTGCTGACCCTGCTGTTCCGCTACATGCGCGGTCTCATCGAAGCCGGCTACGTGTACCTCGCCCAACCCCCGTTGTACCGGATCAAGTGGTCGAACTCTCCCCACGAGTACGTCTACTCCGATCGGGAGCGTGACGCGCTGTTGACCGAGGGAGCCGCCGCGGGTAAGCGCATCCCGAAAGACAACGCGATCCAGCGCTATAAGGGTCTCGGCGAGATGAACGCCGAGGAACTGTGGGAAACCACGATGGATCCCCAGACCCGAACGCTCCGGCAGGTCACGATCGATGACGCGGCGGCCGCCGACGAGATCTTCTCGATTCTCATGGGCGAGGACGTGGAGTCGCGCCGCGGGTTCATTCAGCGAAACGCGAAAGACGTCCGCTTCCTGGACATCTGAGTACGCGAGCACATCGAAACGACGAAGTAGAGACAGACATGGCAGACGAACAACGTCCCGAGCCGGAGCACAACCACGGTCGAATCGACCAGGTCGACCTGCAGCTGGAGATGCAGCGGTCCTACCTCGACTACGCGATGAGCGTCATCGTCGGTCGCGCCCTTCCCGACGTGCGCGATGGCCTCAAGCCCGTGCACCGCCGCGTGATCTACGGCATGTACGACGGTGGGTACCGCCCCGACAAGTCCTTCTCGAAGTGCTCGCGTGTCGTCGGTGAGGTGATGGGTCAGTACCACCCGCACGGTGACTCGGCGATCTACGACACTCTCGTCCGACTGGTGCAGCCCTGGGCGCTGCGTTACCCGCTCGCTCTCGGCCAGGGTAACTTCGGGACCCCAGGAAACCAGGGCGCCGCTGCACCGCGATACACCGAGACCAAGATGGCGCCCCTCGCGCTGGAGATGGTCAGGGACATCGAAGAAGAGACCGTCGACTTCCAGCCCAACTACGACGGACAGACGCAGGAACCGATCGTCCTGCCGGCCCGCTTCCCGAACCTGTTGGTCAACGGTTCCGTGGGTATCGCGGTCGGCATGGCAACAAACATCCCGCCGCATAACCTCCGCGAGGTCTCCGCCGGCGCGCTGTGGGCGCTCGAACACCCCGAGGCGACCCGCGAGGAACTCCTCGAAGCGCTCATGGAGCGCATCCCCGGACCCGACTTCCCGACTGCCGCGCAGATCCTCGGCACGAAGGGCATCAAGGAGGCCTACCGCACCGGCCGCGGATCGATCACGATGCGCGCAGTGGTCAGCGTCGAGGAGATCCAGGGACGTACCTGCCTGGTGATCACCGAACTGCCCTACCAGGTCAACCCCGACAACGTCGCTGTGAAGATCGGCGACCTTGCCCGCGAGGGCAAGATCACCGGCATCGCCGACATCCGTGACGAGACATCGGGCCGCACCGGTCAGCGCCTGGTCATCGTCCTCAAGCGCGACGCCGTCGCGAAGGTCGTGCTCAACAACCTGTACAAGCACACGCAGCTGCAGGAAAACTTCGGCGCGAACATGCTGGCGATCGTCGACGGCGTGCCCCGCACGCTGCCGCTTGACGGATTCATCAGCTACTGGATCGAGCACCAGGTCGAGGTCATCGTCCGGCGCACCCGATTCCGCCTCCGCAAGGCCGAAGAGCGGATGCACATCCTGCGCGGATACCTCAAAGCGCTCGACGCGCTCGACGAGGTCATCGCGCTCATCCGTCGCTCGGCGACCGTCGATGATGCGCGCGAGGGTCTGAAGGACCTGCTCGAGATCGACGACGTGCAAGCCGACGCGATCCTGCAGATGCAGCTGCGCCGCCTTGCCGCCCTCGAACGGCAGAAGATCATCGACGAAGCCACCGAGCTCGAGGCACAGATCCTGGACTTCCAGGCGATCCTGGCCGACCCGATGCGCCAGCGCTCCATCATCCGGGAGGAGCTCACCGCCATCGTCGAGCGTTTCGGTGACGACCGACGCACCGAGATCCTGCCCGGCTATGACGGCGACATGTCGGTCGAAGACCTCATCCCCGAAGAGGAGATGGTCATCACCGTTACCCGTGCCGGGTACATCAAGCGCACCCGCAGCGACAACTACCGGTCGCAGCACCGCGGCGGTAAGGGTGTGAGGGGTGCGCAGTTGCGGGCTGACGACGTCGTGGAGCACTTCTTCGTGACGACGACCCACCACTGGCTGTTGTTCTTCACGAACAAGGGCCGCGTGTACCGCGCGAAGGCGTACGAGCTTCCCGAGGCCGGCCGCGACGCGAAGGGCCAGCACGTCGCGAACTTCCTCGCGCTCCAGCCCGAGGAAGAGATCGCCCAGATCCTCGACATCCGTGACTATCAGGCAGCTCCCTACCTGGTGCTTGCCACCCGCAACGGACTGGTGAAGAAGACGCGCCTGACCGAGTACGACACCAACCGCCAGGGCGGCGTCATCGCCATCAAGTTGCGCGCCGGCGAGGGTGAGGATGCCGGAGACGAACTGACCTCCGCGATGCTCGTGGACGAGGGTGACGACATCCTGTTGATCAGCCGCGAGGGCATGTCGCTGCGGTTCACGGCCACGGATTCGGCGCTTCGCCCCATGGGACGGGCGACCGAGGGCGTCAAGGGAATGTCGTTCCGTGGAGATGATTGCCTGCTGTCGGCATCCGTGGTTCGTGACGAGGGATACGTGTTCGTCGTGACTGAGGGCGGCTACGCGAAACGCACGGATGTCGCCCAGTATCGCGAGCAGGGCCGAGGCGGCCTGGGCATCAAAGTCGCGAAGTTGACCGAGGATCGCGGGGTCCTCGCGGGCGGTTTGATCGTCTCGGAGGACGACGAGGTCTTGGTGGTTCTTGCCAGCGGCAAGGTGGTACGCTCTGCCGTGGCCGAGGTCCCCGCCAAGGGTCGCGACACCATGGGTGTCGTCTTCGCCCGCCCCGATGACGAGGATCGCATCATCGCGGTCGCGCGTAACGGAGAGCGGGTTGTGGCAGAAGATGCCGCGGCCACGGATGCGTCGGATGACGCCGCCTCCCCCCAGATCGTTGAAGGAAGTCCCGACGCATGACGACGGTAGCCGACAAACTCGCCAAGAAATCCAGCAAGACCACGACGAAGCAGGTGCGCCTGCGCCTGGTCTACCTTGACTTCTGGTCGGCCGTGAAGCTGTCGTTCTTGGCTGCCGTGGCGATCGCCATCGCAACCGTCGTCTTCTTCGTGCTGATCTTCCTCATCCTGCAGACGACGGGTCTGATCAGCCAGGCTGACGCGTTCATCGGTAGCTTCACCGACGGCACGTTCTCGCTGTCGGCAGTTTTGTCTCTCCCGCAGGTGCTGGCGTTCTCGGCGATCGTCGCGATCCTGAACCTCGTGGTCGTCACCGTCATGGGCGCCGTGGTTGCCGGTATCTACAACCTCGCGGTGAAGGTCACGGGCGGCTTGCTCGTCGGATTCACCTCGAACTGACGCGCCGCGCATTCGCGACGTCGCCGGCGAAGGCCGGGCTATACGACGGTCGTGCCCAGCAAGGTGCCGATCCCATAGGTCGCTGCCAGCGCGAGCGCACCGCCGATGACCAGCCGCAGCACCGCACGTCCCTGTGACGAGCCTCCCAGGCGTGCCGAGATCGAACCCGTGACGGCCAGTGCAATGAGGACTGCCACGACAGTGACCGGTACCCGCCACTCCGGCGGCGGAAGAAGAATCGCCAGCAGGGGCAGGAGCGCACCGAACGTGAACGCGACGGCGGAGGAGAACGCTGCCTGCCACGGGCTCACCAGATCGTCTTGGTCGATGTGCAGCTCCACCTCGAGGTGAGCCGCGAGGGCATCGTGGGCCGTGAGTTCTTTCGCGACCTGCACCGCGGTGTCCCGGCTCAGCCCGCGATCCTGGTAGAGCTGGGTCAACTCCTCGAGCTCTTCCTCGGGCATCTCGGCGAGCTCGCTCCGCTCCTTGGCGATCAGCGCTCTCTCGCTGTCGCGCTGGCTGCTGACCGACACGTATTCGCCCAGGGCCATCGAGATCGCCCCACCCACCAGGCCCGCGACACCCGCGAGTAAGAGGGCAGGAGTGTCGGTGGTCGCACCGGCGACACCGACCACGAGCGAGGCGACGGAGACGATGCCGTCATTGGCACCGAGAACGCCGGCACGTAGCCAGTTGAGTTTCTGGCTGACGCCGGTCGCGTGCGGTTCGTGGGCGTGCGTTGCATCGGTCACGCCGCTCAGTCAACAACCCGCCAAGACGGCGCGCAATGAAGGATCGGCTAAGCGAACTCCGGCCAGCGTGCATCCGGATTCGTGGAAACCGCGTCGCTTCGGGTAAAGTCTTGGAGGTTGACGGTGCGATGTGCCGGCACCACACGGGGCTATAGCTCAGGCGGTTAGAGCGCTTCACTGATAATGAAGAGGTCCCAGGTTCAAGTCCTGGTAGCCCCACGCAAGCCCCGGGGCCTTAGCTCAGTTGGTAGAGCGCCTGCTTTGCAAGCAGGATGTCAGGAGTTCGAATCTCCTAGGCTCCACGCATTTTTGATAGATCGTGCGCATCCTTTGACTGATGCGTTGTGCTGAATCACTCCCGCCTCGGCGGGCATCTATGTCGTAGATCAGATCGCCCGCTAGGAAAGCTCAGTGTCCGTGTTGTTGGGCCACCATCCGTTCGCACCTCGAACTTAGTTGGACAACATGGGCGCTGCCGCGAGGTGAAATGGGTCGCTGAGCCCTTTGCGCCGAAGCAGCGCACGGATTTACTAGGATGCCTTCTTCGCAGACCCACGGACTACTATGCGTCCCGTGGCGCTGGACTCCGACACGAACTTTCCAGTCGCGGCGCTTTTCGGCACGTGCACAGTGTAGGAACCCGTCTTTGCGTTACGCGCGGCAGTGCTCTTCTTGGCGGCCATGGGCGACTCCTACTCTTTTCCTCAGGCTAGTTATCTTTCGTCGAGAACGCGACACCGTTGATGCGTGTTCCCCACGCTGCGCTCAACTCGGAGGCAGCATTGATCCACTCGTCTTGGCGCGCAAGCAGCGCCGATGTTGTTTGAGCTAGTCCAAACGTGAGGACGCCCGTTGCGAAGTCGGGGTGGGTTCCGTCACCAGCAAAGACGGGGATAGCCAATACTGATCGCCACGTTGGACTAACACCCGCGGCGCGCTCCACGTCCCTGAGCTTGACCTCTTCGGATCCGATCGCCTCGCCCGCGATCCATGGACTATCGTGTCCGGTCGGCACGAGCTTCAGCTGCCGCACACCGGCGTAATACGTGCCCTCCGATGCCCATCGAGCGAGCTTGCCTCGTGCATTGGCCAACCAAAATGTGGCCCGGTACGCGGGACTGCCGAGCGCTGCCGCGATCATCTCTGCATCTGCTTCGAGTTGCTCAACATACTCGCGTTGAAGTGTTCCGAATCTCCGAGTGTGGGCGTCCCATATGCGGCGTGATCGCTCAGCCGGGGTTAGGTAGCTATCACTCCCTGCGTGCCTCAGTTCTCGGATCACGAGGGCTACATCGGCGAGGTCGTGCAGGGTTAGTGCCTGTAGACCGATTGACTCCCACTCTGAGGTGAGCGCATCCTCGATTGTTTCGAACGTTTCACGGTCAAGACCGAGTCCCTCGCGCACAATTGTTACTAGGGCACGGTATCTCGGCTTCTCGTCGCGAACAATGAGATGCAGCCAATGGCGGATGTCCGGATCGCGGTAGGACGTCCCGGCAAGGAGTAGAGGGCCGCGTGCGAGAGCCGAGGACAAGAACTGTCGTTGCCATGCGTGAGGGTCGGCGACAAGCTCTGCGAAGTCGTTGTAACCAACGACAGCTGAGTACTCGTTCCCGCCGAACACCGCCCCATGAAGATGGTGAACAGTTGGCACGTCGGGCTCTGCTTGACCCTCAGTATCCATGACTACTACAGGTGCGCCGCTAGTTAGCGCCGCCGACTCCAAGAGATCGTCGAAATTCAGGGTGGCGAGCGTGGTTGCCCCCGGCATTGCAGCAAAGTGACCCGCTGCCGCAAGGTGAAGCGGCGAGGGGTCGGCGCTACTAGGAGGTCGGCCGTACAGCGCCTCATTTAGGTGAGCGGCCCAGCTCGATCCAGAGCGTGCGTGCGCCGCCTCTAGCACGATCATGGGATCTTGCTTGCTGAGCAGCACCTTGGCTGCAGTGGAGGTCGTCACGAGTCCGCTCAGAACCGCGATTCGCGTGGCGAAGTCGTCCCAAGTCGGGAGACCGGAGGGTGCTGACGCGCCCGCCCCAAGCACGACAGTCAGATGGGTGTCACCAGTAAGCGCGGCGAAACTCTCCATGACCTTCCGGTCGATGTCGGGTGCACTCACGATCTCACGTTATCGATGGCCCCAGACATACCGCACCACCACACCGACGGCCGAGGCCCTCGAAGATCTGGGAAACTCGTTCACCGTGAGATTGGCACTCATCTGTCGAACCCCCGAGGCACTCCTGCCTCTTGCACAGCGTCACGTGCGTGAAACAGCCGGCGCGTAGCGTTGCGTCACCGCGACACGCGCGTGCGCGGCGAAGGGAGCGAACGTGTCGGCGCTGCGGTTTGGGGTCTTCGAGGTCTACGGCCCGCAAGTGGGTGGCACGCTCAGCTGGCCGCATCCGCTCAGCGACTCGATCGACTTCGCCGACCCCGAGCGCTGGGTGCGCCTTGCGAAGGTGATGGATGCCACCGGCTTCGACTTCCTCTTCTTCGCCGACGGGTACGGTTACCCGATCGTCGGCGATGACATCAGCGCGGATGCCGTCGCGCACGGCATCAACTTCTCGGGCTACGACCCGGCGACGCTCCTGCCCGTGCTCATGCGTGAGACATCCAACCTCGGATTCGTCGTCACCGCGACCACCGGCATTGACCATCCGGTGCAACTTGCCCGCCGCTTCTCGACGCTCGATGCGATCTCGGGAGGGAGGATCGGCTGGAACATCGTCACCGGCGCATCGCAGAACGCGGTGGCCGAACTCTTCGGCCACGACGAGATGGTTGCCCACGACACCCGATACGCGATGGCCGAAGAGTATGTCTCGCTCGCACGGCGGTACTGGGAGGATGCCTGGAGCGACGACGCGCTCGTGGCCGACCGTGAGTCCGGAGTGTACGCGCAGCGGTCCGGCATCCATCGCGTGGTCTACGACGGTGACCACTACCGCTCCCGCGGGTACTACGGCGCCCCGCCCACGCCGCAACGCACGCCGCTGCTCTTTCAGGCTGGAACATCCCCAGCCGGAAGGTCATTTGCTGCCCGCCACGCCGAGTGCGTCTTCGTGCAGGCGACGACACCGAGCCACACGGCATCGGCGGTCTCTGACCTGCACCGTCGCGCGCGCGAAGCGGGGCGAACCACTCCGCTCGTGACGATGGCGGGGCTCACCGCCATCGTTGCCGAGACCTCCGCCGAGGCACGGGAGCTCGCCGACGAATTCGACCGGATGCAGACCGACGATGTGGTCGCGACCCTCTATGCAGGAAACACCGGCATCGATCTGCGAACCCTCGATCCAGACCAGACCCTGCACCAGGTGCTCGACGCTGGTGGGCCCATCGGACAGATGGGTACCAGCAACATCGAGCGATTCCTGGGCAGCGCCGACAGGCCCGCCCCGACGGTCCGAGAAATCCTGGACGAGCTGCGGGGGCGCGGCACGCGGGGCTTCCGGCTTGTCGGAGACCCGACCCAGGTCGCGGACGGCGTTGAGGAGCTCGCTGCCCGCACCGGACTCGACGGATTCCTCATCGAGCCGGTCTTCGGAACGCGGGACGTTGCGGCGTTCGGAGACCTCGTCGTACCGATCCTGCGTGAGCGGGGGCGGCTCGCGCCGCACCGCGCCGATGCGACGTTCCGGTCCCGCATGCAGGAGACGCAGCCGGCAGCTCCCGTATCGTGAATCCATGGATCTGCGGGTCGCGGCGTATTCGATCGTCATCGACGACGACCGACGCATGCTGCTCGCGCACTGGAACGAGGGCGGCGCATCGGGATGGACCCTTCCGGGCGGTGGTCTCGAGCCGGGTGAGAGCCCGGATGCCGCAGCCCGGCGCGAAGTTCAGGAAGAGACCGGTTACCGTGTCGCGCTCGATGAACTTCTCGGCATCCATTCGCGGGTGATTCCCGCCCACCGGCGCCTGGTGCCCGGATCCGACCTGCCGTTGCAGGCACTGCGCATCGTCTACCGCGCCCACGTCACCGGCGGGGAGCTGCGCAACGAGACGGACGGCACGACCGATCGCGCGGAATGGTTTCCGCTGACGCAGGTGCGCAGGCTCAAGCGGGTCAGTCTCGTGAACATCGGCCTGCGGATGGCGGGACTCGGCTCCTTCACGCGCTGAGCGCGCCAGCACAAACGACTGCGGCGCCCGGAAGCCGAGCGCCGCAGTGAAAGCCGATCTGGATCAGGCGTCGGGAGCGCGCAGCGGGTCGTCGGCAACCCACAGCTCGTCGTCAGCCCGCAGCGTCTGCCAAGCGGCGTAGAGCACACCGGCTGCGGCGATCACACCGAGGATGATGGCGAAGACGCCACCGGCACCGATTCCCTGCTTCTGCGGCTCGAGCGCCGAAAGCCTCTTGGACAGCTTCTTCGAGACATCCTTGCCGTACTTGTCGGCGAGCTTGGCGTACTTCTTGGCGTCGGGCGCCGACAGTCCGCGGCCCGCGGCGAGCTTCGCGCGGGTCTCGTTTGCTGCGTCCCAGGCCGAGAGCGCGGAACCGACGACGGCTCCGGTCGCGGGGATGGCGCGGTTGGTCAGGAACGACTTGGATGAGGCGAGTCCGCGCTGCACATATGGCTGGGCGTAGCGGCCGTAGGCCTCCTGGACCTGGGGAACGACCTGCTCGCGGCCGTAGTTGCCCAGCTGCCGACCGGCTTCCCGGGCGATGTCAGCGGCTTCGCCGACCAGCACCTGCTGCGACTCCCAAATGTCGTTCGCGTGCTTCTGGAGCTTGCGGAGTTCCTTCTTGCGCTTGCGGCTGAGGCTCACGGGGCCCTCCCTGTCGTGTCGACGTGGTCTTCCCATCTTGCCATGTGAGCCGCAGACGGGAAGTGTTCACGGCGAACTCTGAAAGAATGGCCGCATGCCTCAGCACACCGCGGTCGCCACGATCCACACCAACCACGGCGACATCGTCGTCAACCTGTTCGGGGACCAGGCCCCGCGCACCGTCCAGAACTTCGTCGGTCTCTCCGACGGAAGCCGTGAGTGGACGCATCCGGCCACCGGCAAGCCGGGCGAGGGCGCGCTCTACACGGATGTCATCTTCCACCGCATCATCGAAGGCTTCATGATTCAGGGCGGCGACCCGCTCGGCGTCGGTACGGGAGGTCCGGGATACAACTTCAACGACGAGATCAGCCCCGAGCTGACCTTCACCGAGCCCTACAAGCTCGCGATGGCCAACGCGGGCCTGCGCCGCAACGCGATCACCGGCCAGCCCGAGGGGACGAACGGCTCCCAGTTCTTCATCACGGTTCCCGGCCAGGGCGGTCGTGGTCCCGAGTGGTTGCAGGGCAAGCACACGATCTTCGGTGAGGTGGCGGATGACGAGTCTCGCCGCGTCGTCGACGCGATCAGCGCCGTCGCCACGGGGCCCGGCGACCGCCCGATCGAGCCTGTCGTCATTTCGTCGATCGACATCGCTTCGGTCTGACGGGAGTCGGCATCTGCCGTGACGACGTCCGACGCGTTCCGCAGCAACCGGGACAACTTCTGCTACCGGCACCCTGACCGACAGAGTTTCGTGCTGTGCCAGCGCTGCATGCGCACCATCTGTCCGGAGTGTCAGACGCAGGCCGCGGTCGGAGTCATCTGCCCGGAGTGCATGCGAGAGCAACGCGCGACCCAGACGAGCGCGCAGAAGAAGGCCGAGCGTCGCTGGTCGAGGGCGCCGATGGCGGTCGGGACGCAGCGACCTACCGCGACGTACGCCATCATCGTGATCACCGCAGCGGTGTTCGTGCTGCAGTTGCTCATCCCCGCAATCGAGGGCATGTTCGCCTTCAACAGCGCCTACGTGATCCCGTCTATCGCGTTCGAGCCGTGGCGGCTGTTCACGGCGATCTTCCTGCACTCGAGCTTCTTCCACATCGGATTGAACATGCTCGCGCTCTGGATGATCGGGCGGTCGCTGGAGCCGCTGCTCGGCCATGGCAGATTTGTCGCGCTCTACCTGCTCTCTGGCCTCGGCGGATCGGTGGGCGTCGCGTTGATTGCGCCCGGGACCTGGGTGGTCGGAGCCTCCGGCGCGGTGTTCGGACTCCTCGGCGCTCTGCTCGTGATCGGGCGGCACATCGGGGCGAACATCACCGGCATCCTGATCGTGCTCGGCATCAACCTCGTGATCGGGTTCGTTCCCGGCTACAACATCGCCTGGCAGGCGCACGTTGGCGGTCTGGTCGTTGGCGCAGTCATCGGGCTCGTCTTTGCACGTACGCGTACGCGCGCTCGGCAGCCGCTGCAAATCGGACTGCTCGTGGCGATCGGTGTCGGGCTGCTCGCCCTGCTCGCGATCCCCGCGGTGTTCTACGTGTAATCCATCCACAGATTCATCCACACCTGGGGATGAATCACAGCCGTGTAATTCGGTGGGGGCGAATCCGTACGGCTAGCGCCAGCGTGTGGTCATCAGGAAGCCGACGAAGGCGATCCCGAAACCGATGACCAGGTTCCACGCGTCGATCCCGGGAATCGGGTACTGCATGCCGCTGATGTAGGAGACGAGCACCCACACCAGTCCGAGCAGCATGAGTCCGATCATCACCGGCTTGAACCAAACCGGGTTCGGTGCGGAATCCGCGCTACTGCTCTCGACGATCGGGTCGTCGTCGTTGCTCTGGCGTGCCATGCGCACAAGTCTAACTGCCAGGGCTCCTCCAGCAGGAGACGAATAGAATCGCCGGTGATGTACGGCGCCCGGTGATCTGGGCCGGGGCGAGGACTCAGACGAGAGGGGATACGCGTGGCTGATGCGGAGGAAGTGCCGCACCCGACCCGCCGATCGCGTCGCCCAGCGAAGCGCCGCCGCCGGGTGAGTGTCCTTGGTGTGATCGGGGAACTGCTCATCACCCTGGGTGTGCTGGCATTCCTGTACGTCGGGTGGCAGCTGTGGCTCGGGGACGTGATCCAGGGCGCGCAGAAGAACGCCGCCGGCAGCGAGTTGTCGCAGCAGTGGGAGCAGGCAGCTGAGACGGCATCTCCCACGCCGGATGCGTCCGCCTCGCCGGATCCGACAGCGACGACCGAGGCCGAGGTCCCCATTCCCGTTCTTGGCCAGCCCGACGACGCGCAAGCCTTCGCCATCATGCGGGTGCCCCGCTGGGGGCCGGACTACAGCGTCACGATCGCCGGCGGTGTGACACGCGCACGAACACTCGACCCCATCGGGATCGGCCATTACCCCGGCACCCAGATGCCGGGAGAGGCCGGGAACTTCGCCGTTGCCGGCCACCGCACAACCTACGGAAAGCCGTTCTCCGACATCGAGACGCTGCGCATCGGCGACGCGATCGTCGTCGAAACCGAGGCCGGGTGGTACACCTACAGGTTCCGCACTCTCGAGTACGTGAAGCCGACCGAAACATCGGTGCTTGACGCCGTTCCGCAGATGGATGTCACTGCCGGCGACGCCTACATCACGATGACCAGCTGCAGTCCGCGCTGGAGCATGACGGAGCGGATCGTCGCGTATGGCGTGTTCGAATCGTTCACTCCGAGGGATGCGGGCCCGCCGGCATCCCTCACGGAAGGAATCGCCTGATGTACGCAGCACTGTGGCACGTGCTACCCGGCCCGTGGTGGGTGAAGGCCGCGATCCTGACGGTGATGGCCGCCGCTGTTCTGTACGGCCTGGTCTTCTACGTCTTCCCCTGGATCAGTGAACTGACCACTCCGCAGGACGCGACAGTCGGGTGACCGCCGATTCGCCGACCCTCGGCCCGGTACTTGTGGTCGACAACCACGACAGCTTCGTCCACACCCTCGTGGGGTACCTGCACGAGTTGGGCGCCACGACCGTGATGGTCGAGGCAGACCAGATCACCGCGGATGCCGTTCCGCGGCTCGTCGGTGATCACGCCGGCATCCTCGTCTCTCCCGGGCCCGGGCGTCCCGCCGACACTGCGGCATCGAAGCATCTCGTTCGGGAGGCTGTCGAGCAGCGTGCTCCCATGCTCGGCGTGTGCCTCGGGCACCAAGTGATAGCCGAGGCGCTGGGTGCCCGGGTGACCGTCGCCCCGGAACTCTTCCACGGCGTCACGTCGCCGGTGACTCACGACGCGTCGATGCTGTTTTCCGGCATCCCGTCGCCGTTCATCGCCAACCGGTATCACTCACTGTCGGTTGATCCCGACACAATCCCTGAGAGCCTTGTGGTCACCGCCCGCACCGACAGCGGGATCGTGATGGGAGTCGCCCACCGCGACGCGCCGCTGTGGGGTGTGCAGTTCCATCCCGAGAGCGTGCTCACCGAGGGCGGCTACCGGCTGTTGGCGAACTGGCTGGTGAAGGTCGGCTACCCGGATGCCGTCGAACGATCGGGCATGCTTCGACCACACGTCGCCGCTGGCGTGTGAGTCTGGCCTCGTCATCCGAGGTCAGAGTTCGTGAGAGTGGAGGGTCAGCCGGAGCAGTAGGTCAACGTGATTGTCGAGCGTACGGGCACCTCACCGGGCGCGAGTGACTGGGCGATGACGACGGGCGGGGTGGTCGCGGGGCACGACGTGTCTTCCTGCGTTTCGACCGTCAACTGGGTGTCGGGGGCTTCGAGTTCCCGCGTTGCTGCCTCGACGGTGTAGCCGGTGACGTCGTTGATCAGAACACGTCCCGTCGCAACGACGAGATCGACGCTGCTGCCGACTGCCACCTCGTCGCCTCCTGCCGGATCCGCAGCGATGACGATTCCGGCGTCGAGGGCGGGGTCGTTACGCGAAGTGACAGTGCCCACCTTCAGACCGACCTGCTCGAGGGCCTGCGCGGCAGTCTCCTGGGTCAGGCCCGTGAGAGCCGGCACAGCCACGAGCTCTTGCCCCGTCGAAACGTAGACCTTGATTTCCTGGTTCACCTCGACCGAGACATCCGTGCCGGGCTCTGTCCTGATGACGTTTCCCTCGGCCACCGCGACGCTTGGCTCTTCGACGCGCACGGGAACCAGATCGTTCGCGATCAGTTCCTCCGCGGCCCGTTCGTAGGTCATGCCGGTCACGTCGGGGACGATCCGCGAGTTGCTGGGTACGCTCTCGCCGCCGCGCGGAATGGTGAGCACCCAGAACAGCACCGAGATCAGCAACACGGCGAGGATCGCGACGCCCGCCCAGACCCACGCGACCGGGGGACCTGACTGTGTGCGTCGCATCGTCGTGTCGGTCGAAAGCTGCCGGAGCGACCGAGCGGTCTCCGCGGCCTGCCGCGGGTTGGGGCCGTAGAGCTCGCTGGTCAGCGTTCCCAACTGCCGGCGCGAGGGCGCCTTGCCGGTCAGGGCATGAGTCAGTGCGGCTCGAAAGGATGCCGCGTCTTGGTAACGCTGGTAGGGATCCTTCGCGAGAGCGCGAAGCACGACGGCATCCAACGCACGCGGGATCTCTTCGTTGATCTCCGACGGTGTGAGCGGGGTCTCGCTGACGTGTTGGTACGCGACGGCAACCGAGGACTCGCCCCGAAACGGCGCGCGGCCGGTCAACATCTCATAGAGCACGACACCTGTGGAATACAGGTCGGCACGGGCGTCGACCGGTTCGCCCTTCGCCTGCTCGGGTGAGAAGTAGGCGGCAGTGCCGAGGATGGCGGTGGTCTCGGCAACGGTTGACGATGAATCCGAAACCGCGCGAGCGATACCGAAGTCCATCACCTTGATGTGATCGTCGGCGGTGACCATGACGTTGCCGGGCTTGATATCGCGGTGCACGACGCCCGCCCGGTGCGAGTACTCGAGAGCCTCAAGGATGCCGTCGGCGTAGGCGACCGCACGGTCGGCCTCGAGAGGACCGTCCTCGATCACGTCCTTCAGCAGTCGCCCCGTCACCAGTTCCATGACGATGTACGGCACGGGCTGGGTCGTCCCGTCGGGAAGGGACTCGGTCTCTTCGCCGGCGTCGAACACGCGCACGATGGTGGGGTGCGACATCCGCGACGCAGCCTGTGCCTCTAGACGGAAGCGCGTCCGGAACCCGGCATCCCGAGCGAGCTCGGGATTGAGGACCTTGATCGCGACGTCACGGCCGAGCGTCAGATCGTATCCGCGATACACCGACGCCATGCCGCCGCGGCCGATCGACTCGTCGATCCGGTAGCGGCCCGACAGCACGCGAGAATCGTCGGTCACACTACCCCTCCCTGACTGAGCCAGTCTCCTCAGCCTAGTCGAGCGCTTCCTGTGAACCCCCGGTCAGGGCGTGTTCGTCGGGTTGGGGGTCGAGGCGGGCTGGATCTGAACCTGCATCTTCGGCGAGGCATCCGAGGTTCGCTGTTCGGACCCGCTGCACAGTGCCGTATAGGACGCCGTCAGAGTCTGACCCGCGGCGTTGGCGATGAGGATCGCCTCCTCACGGTCGTTCGGGGCGAACGTGCGCTGCGAGGTGCCGTCGACGGTGAAGACCGCGTTCTGCAGAGTGACGGTGTAGCCACTGAGCGTCCCGGTCCCGGTCGGGCAGGTGAAGCTGTCCCACGTGAGGGTGACGGTCGAGCCGGCGACGGCGGGCGCACCACCCTGGATAGCGGGCGGGTTGCTCGGTCCGCCGATGGGGGTGACCTGGCCGTAGCACGAGATCGTGAGCGCCTTCGTCGGCTCGATGTTGCCGGTCGGGTTGACCTGCCAGACGACACCGACCTGCGAGTCATCCGGAGCCGGAGTACCCGTGTCGGTGACGACCTCGAGCACACCTGCATCCTTCGCAGTCTGCACTGCCTGCTCGCACTGCATGCCCACCAGGTTCAGGGCGTCGATGTTGATGCGCGTCTCGCTGGGCGAGGGCGTCGGTGTCGATGCGCTGGGAGACGGTGCCGACGACGAGTTCGTGGGCTCAGGCGCCGGCTGCTGGTTGGCAACGAGAGCCCAGATCGTGCCGCCGAGAACAAGAACCAGCAGCACGATGAGCGCAACGAGTGGCCAGGTCCACGGGCTGCGCTTGCGCGGCGCGGGCTCTTCGGCCGGGGTCTCCGGAGCAGGCATCAGCCGGGTCTCGGCGGATGTCGCGGCGGACGTCAGCAGGGCTGTTGCATCGTCGGCGGCGATGGCTCCCGTGGCGATCGCGGGAATCGCTTCTGCTGCCGCGGCGACGTCGCCGCGGCGAAGCGCCGTTGCGGCGCGAGCGACGGCAGCGGCGGTGGCGGGGCGGTCCTCGGGCTTCTTGGCGATCATCGCCATGACGAGGTTCTGTACCGGCACAGCGACGGTCGGCGGCAGCGGTGGCGGCTGCTCGTTGATCTGGGCCATCGCGATCGCGACCTGCGACTCGCCGGTGAACGGGCGCTTGCCTGCCAGGCATTCGTAGGCGACGATGCCGAGCGAGTAGATGTCGGTAGCGGGGGATGCCGGGTGACCGGATGCTTGCTCGGGCGAGAGGTACTGCACAGTTCCCATGACCTGACCAGTGGCAGTCAGGGGAACCTGGTCGGCGATGCGCGCGATACCGAAGTCGGTGATCTTGACGCGGCCGTCCGGGGTGATCAGCAGGTTCCCAGGCTTGATGTCACGGTGCACGAGACCGGCGGCGTGTGCCGCCTGCAGGGCTGCCGAGGTCTGGGCGATGATGTCGAGCGTCTTATCGGTCGACAGTGAACCGTCCCGCTCGAGGATGGTCGAGAGAGCCTCACCTGGCACGAGTTCCATCACCAGGAACGCGCTGCCATTCTCTTCGCCGTAGTCGAAGACGCTGGCGATGCCCTCATGGTTGACGAGGGCAGCGTGCCGTGCCTCGGCGCGGAAGCGCTCCAGAAACCCGGGGTCGCCCATGTACTCGTCTTTGAGGATCTTGATCGCGACCGTCCGTCCGATGACGTGGTCTGTTGCTTCCCAGACCTCGCCCATGCCGCCGATCGCGATCCGCGAATCCAGCTCGTAACGGCCGCCGAAGGTCACACCCTGCGTCGGTCTCATTTGTTCAGCACCGCCTCCATGACCTTCTTCGCGATCGGGGACGCGATGAGGTCCCCGTATCCCGACTGACCCATTCCGCCACCGTTCTCCACGACGACTGCCACTGCCACCTCGGGATCGTCGGCGGGCGCGAACCCGGTGAACCAGAGGGTGTATGGCTTGTCGGGTCCGTTCTCCGCCGTACCCGTCTTACCGGCCACGTCGACGCCCTCTATTCTTGCATTCGAGGCGGCGCCGTTTTCGACATTCGCGACCATCATGGCGACCATCTCCTCATTCAGTTCCGGGCTCAGTGCTTCACCGAAAACGGTGCTCTCGAACGTCTGTTGCACCGACAGATCCGGGCCGATGACCTGATCGACCATTCGGGGGTTCATGACGATCCCGCCGTTGGCGATTCCGGCAGAGACCATCGCCATCTGCAGCGGTGTCGCGGTCACCTGTCCCTGGCCGAAGCCGGTGAGGGCGGTCTGCGGGGCATCGAGCCCACGGGGATAGCTCGAGGCAGTGGAGTCCAGGGGGATGCTGAACGAGAGGTTGAAACCGAACTTCTCGGCCTGCTGACGGATAGCCTCGTCCCCCAGTTGCACGGCAAGCTGAGCCATCGGGATGTTGCAGCTGAGCCGCAGAGCGTCGGCGATCGACACCGTCTCGCCCGGTCCGCACGTGCCACCGCTGGAGTTGCGGATCGTGTTCGACGACTGGGGCAGTTGCCAGATGGCGGGGTTCGGGATCTGCGACTCGGGCGTGTACTGCCCCGACGCGAGAGCCGCGGCGACGACGACAATCTTGAACGTCGACCCCGGCGGGTTGAGATCCCCCGCGATCGCGCGGTTGTAGAGCGGGTTCGCCGGATCGGCGAGCAGCGCGGCGTAATCCGTTTCCACCTGAGCGGTGTCGTGCGACACGAGCAGATTGGTGTCGTAGCTCGGGCTCGTGACCATCGCGAGGACTCGGCCAGTATCGGGCTCGATGGCGATGACCGCGCCCTGCAGGTCGCCGAGCGCCTCATAGGCGGCACGCTGAACGTCGGCATCCAGCGACAGCACGACGTTCGAACCGCGCGGCGGCTGGCCGGTGAGGATCTGTTCGATGCGGGAGAGGAACTGTGAGCTCGCGGTGCCGCTGAGCTCGTCGTTCATCGCCTGCTCGATGCCGGTGGCCTGCCCGACGACAGGGATCACGCCGGTCACGGGGGCCCACATGTCGGGGTCGACGTAGACGCGCTGCCAGCTGAAGACGTCGCTCGAGGGAACGGATGATGCGATCGCCGAGCCGCTCGCGATGATGGACCCGCGCTGCACCTCGTAGGAGTCGTAGAGGGCGCGTTTGTTCTGCGGGTAGTCAGCGAGGTCTGCCGACTGGATTCCCTGGATCCACGTGGTGGAGGCCAATAGCGCGAGGAACATCATCAGCATCAGGATGCTGAGCCGGCGCAATTCCTTGGTCATCGTGCCATCACCCCCGTCATCCGATCACCGCACGGGGACGGCTGCGGACGGCATCTGAGATGCGCAGCAGCAGTGCCACGATGATCCAGTTGGCAACGAGCGAGGATCCGCCCGCTGCCAGGAACGGTGTCGTCAGCCCCGTAACGGGGATGATCCGGGTCACGCCGCCGACCATGATGAACACCTGGAGGGCGATCGTGAAGGCCAGGCCGGTTGCGAGGAGCTTGCCGAAGTCGTCTTGACCGGCGACACCGATCCGGATGCCGCGGGCAACGAACACCATGTACAGCAGCAGGATCGCGAAGACACCGGCAAGACCGAGTTCCTCTCCCAGGCTCGGCAGGATGTAGTCGCTCTGCGATAGCGGCGTGATGTAGGGGCGACCTTGCCCGAGCCCGGTGCCGATGAGCCCGCCGTGGGCGAGACCGTAGATTCCCTGCACGAGTTGGTAGCTGCCGCCGGTGGCGTCGATGCGCTCGACGTTGAAGGGATCGAGCCAGTTGTCGAAACGACCACCGACGTAGGGCAGGACCCGCGATGCGAGGTAGGCGCCGATGCCGGCAAGCACCAGACCGATGACGACCCAGGAGGTCTTTCCGGTGGCCACGTACAGCATCGCCACGAACATCCCGAACAGCAGCAGTCCGGTGCCGAGGTCGCGCTGCAGCACGATGATGCCGAGCGAAATCAGCCACAGTACGAGGAGGGGGCCGAGCTCGCGCGCTCGCGGCCACGTCATGCCGAGGAACCGGGTGCCGACAGAGCTCAGGCTCTCGCGGGTGCGCACGAGGTAACCGGCGAAGAAGATCGCCAGCGAGATCTTGGCGAGCTCGCCGGGCTGGAACGAGAAGATCCCCAGCGACACCCAGACGTCGGCGTTCGCGTCGGTTCCCAGGCCCGGCACGATCGGAAGCAGGAGCAGGGCGATACCGGCGAACCCGAAGATGTAGGTGTACCGGAACAGGACGCGGTAGTTGCGCAGCGTGATCACGACGGCGAGGCATCCGAGGATCGCGATCCCCGCCCACGCGAGCTGGCGGACGGACGCCGCATCCCACCCCTCGTCACCGATCGCGAGATCGATGCGGTAGATCATCGCGATTCCGAGTCCCGTGAGCAGCGTCGCGATCGGCACGACGAACGGGTCGGCGTCGCGCGCCCAGACGCGCAGCGCGATGTGGACGGCGATCACCGTGGTGAACAGTCCACCGAAGGCGATGAGGTAGCCGGGCGCGATCTCGCCCATGACGCCGAGCTGCACGAGTACGAGCGCACCGAGGGAGAGCACGAGCGCGAACAGCAGCAGGCCGAGTTCGCGGTTGCGCTGCTTCTGCGGGGTCCGCAACCTCTTGAGCGCGCGGACGACAGCCGTATCGGCCGCGATCTCCGACGCCGGTTCGCGCATGATGGCGGGATCAGCCACTGGGCACCTCCGCCCGGGAGTCGAGCCTGTCGACGATGGCCCGCGCGTCGGCGAGGGAACGTGCCGAGATCGTACGCTCCACGGTTGCGCGGTCGAAGGACTGCAGATCGGCGAGCAGGATGCCGGTGTCTTCGTACGGGGTCGAGAGCGAGATCGGACCGATGTTCTGTTGGATGCCGCGGTAGATCACGACGGTGTCGTCGTCGGCGCCGACGAAGAAGCGCGTCTGCGTCCACTGGTAGGCGCCGAAGAGCGCGACGCCGATCATCGCGAGCACGATCACGAAGCCCGCGATCCAGGCGAGCTGGCGTCGGCGCGATCGACGTCGGTCCTCTTCGATGAGCTCCTCGAGGAATTCCGGCGCCGGCTCGAAGTGCGTGGGCTCGTTGGCTGCCTGCCTTGCGGGGTGCAGCCAGCTCGTGCGGGAGCTGCGGGCGGCAGGAATGTCGATGCCGGCGGGGTTGGATGCCGAACCGACGACCGTCGGGGTTCCCGAGAACAGCGGATGCTGCCCCCCGACATCCACGAGCACGATCGTGACGTTGTCGGGGGCTCCGGCATCCAGGGCCATCTTCAGCAGTGCGTCAGCGGTGCGGGCCGGAGCAAGGTCTGCCCCGAGCGCCTTGGCCGTCTGCGTGTCGGGGACGACGCCGCACAGTCCGTCGGAGCACAGGAGCCAACGGTCGCCGGGCTGAGTCGGCATGACGAAGGTGTCGATCTCGGGGTTCGGCGACATGTCGCCGAGCACGCGCATCAGTACCGAGCGGCGCGGGTGGTAGCGCGCTTCCTCGGGGGTGATGCGACCCGAATCCACAAGACGCTGGACGAACGTGTGGTCGGTGGTGATCTGCGTTAGTGCTCCGTCGCGGTACAGATAGACGCGGGAGTCGCCGATGTGGGCGATGACGGCGTAGTCGTCGACCATCGCGAGAGCGCTGACCGTCGTTCCCATGCCGGCAAGTTCCGGGCGTGCGGCGACGGTGTCGATCAGGGCAGCCGCGGTGTCGGTGATCGCCTCACCGAGTGCCCGTTCGGCTGCCGCGGGCGACTCGAACGGGCGGTCGAGGTCCGCGAGTTGCGCGATCGCGACGCTCGAGGCCACGTCACCGCCGGCGTGGCCGCCCATCCCGTCGGCGACGATGAACAGGTTGGATCCGGCGTACCCGGAATCCTGGTTGTTCGATCGCACCTTGCCGGTGTGCGACAGCGCCGCGCTGGATCCTTCGAAGACCATGACGAGTCGGCCGTCACTTCCGCAGTTCGAAGGTCGTGGCGCCAACCTTGATCGGGGCTCCGATCTTCACCTCGACCGGCGCACTCACGCGCGCACCGTCATGCCACGTGCCGTTGGTCGAATCCAGGTCCTGCAGCATCCACTGCTCTCCCCAGAGCAGGAGGCGGGCGTGGTGGCTCGAGGTGTAGTCGTCGCGGATGACCAGGCCCGACTCGCTCGAGCGCCCGATCGTGAGGGGCTCGGTTCCCAGGGGGAGCTCGAGACCGGCCTTGGGGCCACTCGTGATCACGATGCGCGAGACCGTGTCTTTCGTCGCGGGTCCCCCGGCATCTCCGGAGGGTGCCGGCGGTGCCGAGGGTGCGACCGGTGCCGTTTCGCGCCGAACAGGTCCGACCGGCGCTGCAGCTTCCGGCATCCGTCGCACCCGCACACCGAACACGTCGGCGCGCAGGGCGTAGACGACGGCGAACACGAAGAACCACAGCAGCAGCAGAAACCCGATCTGCAGCAGCAGAAGTGTCAGTTCACTCATGCGCGTCCGCCCCCGTCGAACACGTCGAAAGCCCGCGTGGCATCGGATGCCGGTGGCCGTGCCGGCGCGGAGGCCTGCGCGACGACGCGGAAGACCATGTCGGTGCGGCCGATCGTGATGGTGGAGTCTGGCGGCAGGGGCGACTCGCTGATCTTGCGACCGTTCAGCAGTGTGCCATTGGTCGACCCGAGATCGCGCACCATCGCGCGCTCGCCGTCCCACAGCACCTCGACGTGACGGCGGCTCGTGCCGGCATCCGCGAGCGTGATGTCTGCGTCGCTACCGCGGCCGATCACGGTGCGGGCCTTCACGAGCGGATGCCGCTGGCCGGCGATGTCCAGAACACCGCGCCACGACACCGACCCCTGCGCGGTCGATGAGTCGACCTGCAGCGTTCCGGTCGAGAGGGCAATGTCTCGGCGAATGGTCACCGACACCGGGCCGGCGAAGGTATATCCCTGCGCTCGCGCGTGCTTCGTGACAAGCTCGGCGAGTTCGTCGACGAGCGGCTGACCGATCGCCTGCATTCGCTCGTTGTCTGCGGGTGCCAGCCTCACGGTGAAGGTGTTCGGGGCGAGGATCCGGTCCCGCGTGACCACGGCGGCCTTCTTATCGAGCTCGCTGCGCAGGGCGGAAGCGATCTCGACGGGTTGGATCCCGCTACGGAAGGTCTTCGCGAACGCGCCGTTCACGGCACGTTCGAGTCCCTTCTCGAAGCTGTCAAGTAGTCCCACGGATCTCCTCAGGCAGGCAGAGCGGTGGGTCCATGCTAGTTGGAGACTCTGAACAGGCCATGGACGACCTGTCGGGAGCGCCGATACCGGGCTCGACGCGCTGATCTGTCGTGATATCCTCGGGAAGTTGATCCGCGGTGCTCCGCGGTTCGCGCGAGTGGCGGAATAGGCAGACGCGCTGGCTTCAGGTGCCAGTGCCCGAAAGGGCGTGGGGGTTCAACTCCCCCCTCGCGCACAGGAGAGAAGGTCCCGAGAGGGGCCTTCTTTTCGTCCTACCCGACTCGAGGCGTCATGAGATTCCAGCCTGCCGCGGCCCTGGCCGCACTCACGATCGTGGGCATCGCACTGACAGGGTGCACCGCAGACTCGACACCAGATCCGAGCCCGACGCCGTCGGTCAGTGAGAGCGCCGAGGCGGCGCCGGGGTCTCGCGCCAACCCGCTCCCGGTCGGTGAGACCATTCGCCTCTCCGACGTGTCGGCGTGGTCGGTGGGTGCGACTGCGGCGACCGAGGTCGGCGACGGGTATGTCGTGCTGCCGATGCGCATCCTCATCGACTGGGACGCGATCCGTGATCAGCTAGCGGAGGAAGGGCAGGACCCCGCGGATGCCGACACTCTCGGGATCGACCCCTGGGCGTCGCTGGTCGTCCGCTACATCGGTGCGAGTGGGCGCAGCTATGAGCTGTTCGAGAACGCCGCAGCCGACGTGCCGAACCAGCTCTGGTCGATCGGAACGGTGTACCCGCCGGCCGAAGACCTCACGGCGAACGTCGCCGTGAGCGTCCCGGCCGAGGAGATCGACGGCGGCGTGTGGACCGTGCTCAACACCGGCGGCGACGCCGTCTTTCTCGCGGCGTCCTGAGTGGGCCGGAGAACTCATCCAGCCCTAGTACCCGCGCCGTTGCGGTGTCGATAGAGTGTGGCTTGTCGCGCTTTGGCGCGATCTATCCGGGGGGATCCGTCGACGCCCGGGTCTGGAGCGCTGCTCGGCCCGGGCGTTCGATGGCACCGTGTTCGATGGGCTGGTGTTCAGCGCCCGCTGCGGAGGAGTTCTCGACTCGATCCTGCGAGCTGACGCAGCGACGCGTCGGGGAGGAAGGCTCGGGTCAACGCCATTCCGATCCGAGCCAGGTCGGCCTCATCGCGATACAGCAGGTATAGCGACTCATAGCGGGGATGGAACTTCTCCTTGAAGCGGTGCAGTGACCGGAAGCCGTACACCGGCTCCAACATGTCAGCGAGTCGCTCGGTGATGTCGGCGATCATCCCGGCGTCCGGTGGGTAGTCGTGCGTAAGAGGAGCGCCCGACAGCGACAGCATCCGGGCCCCCTCGTCGGCGAAGAACCGCGCCGACGAGCCGATGAGATACTCCATCACGGGCCCGAACCCGCCCTCGCGGCGGCGCATGAGGTCGAGGGTCCACCCGTCGATCCGGCCTTCGCCGTAAACGGCCAGCCACGAAAGGAAACCGTCGACGTCGCCGTTCGGTGAGATCGCCAAAGCGAGCCGCACTTCGGGGTCTGCAGCCTCGTGCAGCGTGCCCAGGGTGAAGCCCATCTCGGGCAGCCCCTTGTCGCCGACCCACATGTCCGAGATGGCGCGCAGCTGCTGCTGAATGCCCCAGGGCTCATCGGCCAGGCGCGTCATCCGGAAAGTCATCTCTTCACGGCTCGCGCGGTTCAGTGATGTGCGAACCGCAGCCCACCGCTTGCCGGTGAACTCGAGCCCCGCGAGGTCGACGATCGTGTCGTCAGCGACGATGAGGCTGCGCCAGCCCTCCGGCACGACATCACGCGTTGCTTCATCCGCCGAGAAGAAGCAGGGGATGAGCCCCGCGCTCTCAGTCGTCGAGACGAACTCGTGCACCGATTCGGCCCGGCTCGCGGGCGGCCCGAGGGGGTCGGCGAGCACGAGCGCCACTCCCGAGCGGCGCTGGTATGCGACGATCCCCGACCTCGTGCGGGCGTACGACAGACCCTCCCACGTCGTCATCCACGAGAGAGTGCCGCCGCCGAAGGCGTGCAGCATCTCGCGGACCTCGCCGACCGTGGGGATGGGGCTGAGGCCCAGTTTGGCGCGCCGCCTGCCGCGGAAAGCGCCGCGTACCCAGGCGAGATAGACGAGCAGGATGCCCCACAGCATCGCCGTCGCGACGGTGACTGAGGGGTCGCCGTCCCAGGTGAGGTCGGCGGCGGGGAAGGTGAAGTAGAGGGCGATGACCAGGATGCCGAGAACGACGTTGATGCTCGCAAGAATCACGGCGATGACCCATGCCCAGCGGCGACCGCGGAACAGACCCCGGGCCACCAGAAGCAGGATGATGACGTCGATCGCCGTGTCGATCCAGGATCCGCCGCCGAGTTCGGTCCGGCCGAACGGTCCGTTGGTCGGAACGATCGAGGTGAGCGTTTCGACCGCTGCCAGCGCGAGGACTGCGACAAGAGCAACGAATCGCTGCTCTTGAACGCTCACGCGGCGAAGCCGTAGCGGTCGTGCCACGACCAGAACAAGCAGGATGGCGAACGCGTGCACGACATCCGAGAGCGAACCCCAGTAGAGCAGTGCCACCGCGCTACCGCCCAGCAGCACCAGCCACGCCCGTGAGCGCCACGGGGAAGGGAGGAGGGTAGCCGCGGCGGCGAGGCAGGCCATGGTGCCGCCGGAGGGGCCGACGTCCCGGGCGAGTGCCTCGCGCTGCGCCCAGGGCCAGGCGGTAAAGGCGAGAAGCCAGAGCGCCAGGGCGCTCGCGAAGATCGCGAAGAGCTGCCCGACCGTGTAGTACGCGAGGGCAACCCTCGTCCCGCGGCGCCACTCGAGGTAGCCCATGCCGATGAAGCTCGCGAGAGTGATGGCGTAGACCCACGGATGCACGACGAAGAACGTTCCCGTGACCGGCGTCCACCACCGGCCCTCGAGGAACGCTGGCAGTCCGTACGCGACCTCCGCGAAGAGCGGGTTGTGCTTGAAAGATCGCCACAGGCCCTGCGAGATGATGCCCACCGCGAGTAGTGCGAGCACGAACACGATCGTGGCCGGCATCCGCGAGACCGCGGTTCGAATCCCGAACCCGGACGCTCGGCGCGCGGGGGTCTCGGTCGCTGCGGTGTCGGTCATCGTTGCCCTCCTGCGCACCTATTCTGTCGGTGCCAGGAGCAATCCGCGCAGCGACGCGACGTCGTCGACCGTCGCCTGCGCGCCCTCGGATTCGTGGGGCCAACTGAAACCCCACCGCACGAAGATCACGGGGACATCGTTAGCGGCGCCCCCGTCGACATCGTGGTGGCGGTCCCCGATGAGCACGGGTCGCGACGTGTCGACACCTACAGCCCGCAGTCTCCGCAGCGCTTCAGCCACGATGTCGGCCTTCGCGCTCAGCGTCCGCTCGTCGGGAGTGGCACCGGTGATCGCACGCAGGTGCGGCGACAGCGCGAAATGCTCCATGAGGGCGACGACCTGGTTCTCCGGCTTCGAGCTGGCGGTCGCCTGTGGGATGCCGGCCCTGTCGAGATCGGCGATGAGTTCTCCGATCCCGTCGAACAACCGCGCACCAGTGGTGTAGCCGTCGGCTTTGCTGAGGGCGCGGTAGTACGCCACGGCAGCCGTCGACTGCTCCGGCGTCATGCCGAGGTTCACCTGGAAGGACTCGAACATGGGCGGACCGATCCAGTGGACGAGCTCGGCCCGGGTCGGTGCAGGGTAGCCGAAGTGCTCGAGGGTCGTGGTCAGTCGGCGAAGGATGCCGTCGGAGGCGTCGACGACGGTGCCGTCGACGTCCCACAGCACACAGGTCCAGGGGGATCGCATGACTCCACGCTAGGGGAACCCAGCGGGGCGCCAGTCGTCGGAGGGCCGACTAGAACAGGCGGGGCGCTCCCGACTCGATGCCCTTCATTCCTTCGTAGTCGAGGGTGACGCACCGGATGCCGCGGTCTGTCGCCAGCACGCGAGCCTGCGGCTTGATCTCCTGGGCGGCGAAGACTCCGGTCACCGGTGCCAGGTGCGGGTCGCGACCGAGAAGCTCGAGGTAGCGCGTGAGCTGTTCGACGCCATCGATGTCACCCCGCCGCTTGACCTCGACAGCGATCGTGCCGCCGTCGGGGTTGCGCAGCAACAGGTCGACGGGACCGATCGCCGTGGGATACTCGCGACGCACGAGGCTCAGGCCGTCGCCGATGACGTCGACCTGCTCGGCAAGGAGACGCTGGAGGTCTGCTTCGACGCCGTCTTTCACCAGGCCCGGGTCGATGCCGAGTTCGTGCGTGGAGTCGTGCACGACCTCGTAGATCCGCACGAGGAGGGCGTCGCCGGTCTTCGCATGCGTGACGCGCCACTGCTCGATGACGCCGACGTCGGCGGCTTCGGCATCCGGCTCTTCCACGACCAGCGAGCAGGGCGGGCTCATCCAGTTCAGGGGCTTGTAGGAGCCGCCGTCCGAGTGCACGAGCAGGGACCCGTCGCCCTTGTGCACCAGGAGCCTGGTCGCGAGCGCGAGATGCGCGTTCAGTCGGCCGGTGTAATCGACGGTGCAGCGGGCGATGACAAGACGCACCCGTCGAGCCTAACGGCCCTCAGTCCGCTCGCCGCCCGCGGGAACGGCGGCAGGTACCGGGAGCGGACGGGCAGCGCCCGACGCGAGCCCCGAGGCGATCGCGAGGGCGACCAAGATGTACAGCGTGTTGAGCACGCCGATGTGGAAGCTGATGAACCCGAGGATCGGCGGGCCGCACAGGAACGCGACGTAACCGATCGTCGCCGCCGCGCTCACGCGCGCCGCAGCCTTCGCGGGGTCGTCGGCGGCTGCCGACATCCCGAGTGGGAAGCCGAGCGAGGTACCCGCGCCCCAGAGCGCCGCCCCGACGAAGATGAGCGGGACATTCGGCGCGAGGATGAACAGCAGCAGGCCGGATGCCGCGAGCACCGAGAGAACGCGCAACGTGGCAACGCGGCCGAAGCGGTCGACGAGAGGCCCGCCGAAAACCCGGACGACGGTCATGCTGACCGAGAACACGGCAAGCCCGATGGCCCCCAGCGCTTCGCTCGCGCCGTGGCCGTCCACGACGCCGAGCGCGAGCCAGTCGTTGGCACCGCCCTCGGCGAACGCCATCCCGAGCATGATGATCCCGAGCGTGTAGGTGCGGGGTTCCTTCCACGCTGACAGGGCGATTCCAAGGCGTTCTCGCATGCGCGGCTTCTGAGCCGGCTCCGGGTCGGTATCCGGGTCCATCGCGATCTCCCGGGCCGGCACGTTGGCGCTCGCCCAGAGACCGGTCAGCACGAGCAGGCCGGCGATCACCGCGGTGTGCGTCAGGACGTTGAGGTTCATCGCGATAGCGAGGGCTCCAAGCCCCGCGCCGGCGACGGTTCCGAAGCTGAAGAACGCGTGGAAGAGGGGAAGGATCGTCTTGCCGATCGTCTTCTCGATCGCAGCACCCTCGACGTTCATCATGACGTCGACGGATCCGTTGCCCAGGCCGAACAGAGCGAGACCGACGATCACGAGAATGTACGAGTTCGCGACGTCGACGCCGATTCCGACGAGCGCGACACCGACCGAGAAGGTGAGGATGGCGCCGAGCATGCTTCGGCGAGCACCGAACCGCGCGAGAACGACGGATGCCAGGGACAGACCGATGATCGAGGCCATACCGGCGCCCAGCAGCATGAAGCCGATCTGGATGTTGTCGACGCCGAGCGTCGCCTTGATCGCCGGCACCCGCGCAGCCCACGTTGCCACGCTCAGCCCACTGAGGAAGAAGATGGTGAAGACCGCGGTGCGCCACCGGACGATCTGAGCGCGAGAGAGAGCGGTATCCACCGGTCGAGTGTATCGAATCGTTTCGAGGCGCACCATCTCACGGGGAACTGCGTGTGCGAGCCAGTACCATCAAGGCACCATGAGCGAGCGCAGGGCAACGATCACAGACGTCGCGCGCGAAGCCGGAGTGTCGGCATCCACGGCGTCCGTCGTCTTCAGCGGAAACGCGCCTGCCTCGGCCGAGACGCGACGGCGGGTCCTGGCGGCTGCCGAGGCGCTTGGGTACACCGGTCCGGATCCCCGCGCCGCGTCGCTGCGTCGGGGTCGGTCCGGCATCGTCGGCGTCGTTTTCGGAGGCTCGCTGCGTTCCGCCTTTCACGACCCGGTGACGATCGCGATGATGGATGGGATCGCCGAGGGGGTAGCACCGCTTCGCGCCGGACTGCTGCTTCTGCCGGATGAGACGTCCTCTGCGGCGCCGGCAACCGAAACCGACAGCGGTGCGATCGAGGTGCCATCGGCGATGACCTCCGCGCCGATCGATGCTGCGGTCCTCGTCGGATTCGGCCAAACCCGCCAGCCCTCGCTCGAGGTGTTGCGTGCTCGTCGCGTGCCGGTCGTCATCATCGAGGGCGATGCGGGGCCCGACATCCCGCGGATCGAGCTCGACAACAGTGCGGCGCAGCAGCGAGCAGCGAGCTACCTGCGGGACCTCGGCCACGAGAGGGTGACGATCCTCACCCTCCCGATCCGCCCCTCGCGCGCCCGCGGCTGGTTCGGCCCCGCCGACGCCGTCAAGGTCGATGTGACCGCGGCGCGCCTGGTCGGTGCCCGGGCTGTCTACCCCGATGCCCCGACGTACGCAGCGGTGACCAGTTCGATCGATGAGGGCCTGACCGCCGGCCGCGAGATTCTCGCCGGACCCGACCGCCCGACGGCGGTCATCGCCCAGACCGACCTGCTGGCCGCCGGCGTCATCCGCGCGGCCGAAGAGTGCGGCCTGCGCGTTCCCGACGATCTCAGCGTCACCGGCTTCGATGGAGTCGAGGTCGACGGACTGGATGCCTATGAGCTGACGACCCTGGTGCAGCCGGCCGTCGAGAAGGGTCGCGCGGCCGGCGCCGCGGTCGTGGCGATGCTGGCGGGGGAGGATGCCGCGTCCGTCACGTTCACGTGTTCCTTCCGAATCGGCACCACGGCAGGGCCGGTTCCCCGGGGTAATCCCGCATCCACCGGCCGCGCCTGAACACTGCCCGGATAGGATGAAAGCCACACCCTGATCGCCCGATCCCGCAGCATCGACGGGACGACGACCACGAGGAGGCCGGCATGCTCCTCGTTCTCGTGGCGTTCACGATCGGGTCACTCGCACTGCCGCTGCTCGTGCGGGCGTGGGGTCCACGGGCATTCTTCGCCGCCGCCGCGGTCTCGTTCGGGGCTTTCGTGTACACCGCGGCGCTCTCACCCCGAGTGCTTGCCGGCGACATCCCCTTCGAGTCGTTCACCTGGATCGAACCTCTCGATATCGAGCTGTCGATGCGGATGGACACCCTGTCGTGGGTCCTCGCGCTGATCGTCACCGGAGTCGGTGCTCTCGTTCTGCTGTACTGCCGCTGGTACTTCGACGGGAAGGAAGAGCTCGGCCAGTTCGCCGCCGTGCTGCTCGCGTTCGCGGGGGCGATGTACGGGCTCGTGCTCACCGACGACGTCGTCGTGCTCGTGATGTTCTGGGAGGTCACGAGCGTTCTGTCGTACCTGTTGATCGGCCACTACAACAGACGTGCGGCCAGCAGGCGCGCTGCCCTGCAGGCGCTTCTGGTGACGACTCTCGGTGGCCTGGTGATGCTCATCGGTGTCGTGCTCGTCGTGGTGCAGGCAGGAACCTCAAGCCTGTCCGAGATCCTCGCCGACCCACCGGTCAGTCCCGTCATGACCGCGGCGCTCGTGTTGCTGCTGGTCGGCGCGCTCAGCAAGTCGGCGATCTTCCCCTTCCACTTCTGGCTCCCCGGCGCGATGGCGGCCCCGACACCGGTCTCGGCCTATCTGCACGCGGCAGCCATGGTCAAAGCCGGCATCTATCTCGTTGCGGTATTGGCGCCGGTCTTCGCCGAGAATCCCGCGTGGCATCCGATCGTGATCGGCCTCGGTGGTTTCACGATGCTGCTCGGCGGATGGCAGGCCCTGCGTGAGACAGATCTCAAACGCCTTCTCGCCTACGGAACTGTCAGCCAGCTGGGTTTCCTCATGGTCGTCCTCGGCTATGGCACCCAGGATGCCGCTCTGGCGGGACTCGCTCTGCTGCTCAGTCATGCCCTGTTCAAGTCCGCGCTGTTCCTGATCGTCGGGATCATCGACCACCAGCTCTCGACCCGCGATCTTCGTGAGATCAGCGGACTCGGACGCCAGGCACCGGTCCTGGCCACCGCCGCGATCGTGTCGATCGCATCAATGGTCGGCATCATCCCCACCGTCGGGTTCGTGGCGAAGGAGGGCGCGCTCGCAGCCCTCCTGGATGAGGCGGTCGGAGGCTCGGCCTGGGGGGTTGTCGCGCTGCTGGCTGTCGTCGTCGGCTCTGTTCTGACCGCCGCGTACGGCATGCGGTTCGTGTGGGGCGCCTTCTGGACCAAGCGCGACCTCGCCAGGGCGCCGTGGCCGGCGCCGTCGGCGGGCTTCTTGTCGGCGCCGGTCATTCTGGCCGCGCTCAGCCTTGCGGGAGGATTCGCCGCTCCCCTTCTTGACGTCGCATTCGCGCCGTACGCGCAGCTCGCGCCGCCGGCAACCGCCGGCGTTCCCGTGCCCGAGCACCCCGCTTATCTCGCACTGTGGCACGGGCTTGAGCCTGCTCTGTGGATCTCGCTCGGCACGATCGCGCTCGGTTCCGTGCTCTTTGTCTTTACGGTGCGGGGAGTCGGACGCCGGCGCGTTCTTCCCTTCACGGCGGTGGATGCCTATAACGGCTCGTTGCGGATGATCGAGCGACTCTCGGTGCTGACGACCACGCTCGTCCAGCGCGGTTCACTCCCGGTCTACGTCGCCACGATCTTCCTCGTTCTTGTGGCCGGCGAGGGAACCGCATTGTTGGCCTCATCCGACTGGCAGGCAGATCTCGACGCCTTCCACACGCCCGTGCAACTGGCCGTTGCTCCGGTGATGATCGCGGCCGGAGTCATTGCTGTTCGTGCCCGCAAGCGCTACACGGGCGTCGTGCTCGTCTCGGTCACCGGCCTCGGCATGGTCGTGCTCTTCGCAACAAGCGGTGCGCCTGATCTCGCTCTCACCCAGATCCTCGTCGAGACCGTCACACTGGTCGCATTCGCGCTCGTGCTGCGCCGCATCCCGGCCCGCTTGGGTGCCCACAACGGCTCCGCGTTCGCCGTGGGGCGGGCGGTGCTGGCCGTGCTCGTGGGCTTGACGATGGCCGGCGTTGCCATCGTCGCCACCGGCGCCCGCGTCGATCTGCCCATCTCGCTCGCGTTTCCGAACCTTGCCTACGAGATCGGGCACGGCAAGAACGTCGTCAACGTCGCACTGGTCGACCTGCGTGGCTGGGACACAATGGGTGAACTCTCGGTCGTCGTGCTCGCCGCCACCGGTGTCGCATCGCTGGTCTTCGTCACGAACCGCTCCGAGACGCTGCCACAGATCACGGCGCCGATCATCCAGCGTGCTCAGCGCGCGGTGCGTCGTCGCACGCCGCTGGCTGAGACTGACGCCGACGGCCCGACCGGCCGCAACGCCTGGCTCGTCGCGGGGCAGCGCGTGCGTCCGGAGAACCGGTCGATCCTGCTCGAGATCGTGGTGCGGATCCTCTTCCACTCGATCATCATCGTGTCGCTTTATCTGCTGTTCGCCGGGCACAACCTTCCCGGTGGTGGGTTCGCAGCGGGTCTCGTTGCCGGTATGGCCCTGGTGATGCGCTACATCGCGGGTGGTCGCTACGAACTCGGCGCAGCTGCGCCGACAGATGCCGGGCGCTTCCTCGGGATCGGCATGGGCATCGCCGTAGCCTGCGCCATCATCCCGCTCGCTTTCGGTGTCGAGCCGCTGACGCGAGCGATCTTCGAGGCCGAGATCCCCGTGCTCGGGCACATCGAGTTCGTCACCTCGACGATCTTCGACGTCGGTGTCTACCTGGTCGTGATCGGACTGGTGCTGGATGTCCTGCGCAGTCTCGGCGCCGAGGTCGACCGTCAGGCGAATGCCGCCGTGGATTCGGTAGCTGCGCGTGAGGGGGTGAGCCGATCGTGAACGTCTCGATCGTTCTGATCGTCATCATGGCGGTGCTCTTCGCCGCCGGGGTGTACGCGATGCTCGAGCGCAGCCTCACGCGGGTGCTCATCGGCTTCCTCCTGCTCGGCAATGCCGCCAACCTCTTGCTGTTGATCGTCATGGGGCGGCCCGGTATCGCGCCGTTCTACGGCGACGGTGAACCCCAGGAGATGTCAGATCCCCTCCCCCAGGCGCTGACGTTGACCGCGATCGTGATCACCTTCGCGATCTCGGCATTCCTGCTCGCACTGATCTACCGCTCTTGGCAGCTGGGTCAGGCCGACACGTTCGACGAAGACGAAGCGGATGTCGCGCTGCGCGAGCGCGGCATGCGAGCCGACGACGAGATGGATCAGGAGATCGAACCCGAAGACGACGACGCGACAAGCGACTTCCTCGCATCCGAAGCCGCAGACGACCGGACGAAGGGATCAGGTTCATGACCGCCCTCGTTCCGCTTCTGGTCACCCTGCCCCTGCTGGGTGCAGCTATCGCGCTCATCGCCGGCCGCCACCGCCGAGTTCAGGTGGGCGTTTCGGTCGTCACTCTCGTCCTGACCCTCGCGATCGCGACAGTGCTGCTGGTCGCCGTCGACGCGTCGAACCTCCCCTTCGCGGTGTCGGTGGGAGGCTGGCCCGTCCCGTTCGGGATCGTGCTCTATGTCGATCGCCTTGCCGCGCTGCTCGTCATGGTCTCCAGCGTCGTGCTACTTGCCGTGCTCCTGTTCTCGATCGGGCAGGGAGCCGCGGACGGCGACGACGACACCCCGGTCTCGATCTTCCACCCGACGTACCTCATCCTCGCGGCGGGCATCTTCGTCGCCTTCACCGCGGGCGACCTGTTCAACCTCTACGTCGGCTTCGAGATCCTGCTCGTCGCCTCGTACGTGCTCATCACCCTCGGAAACAGTGAGCAACGCATCCGTGCGGGCATTACGTACATCGTCGTCTCCCTGGTCTCGTCGATCCTGTTCCTCTCGGCGATCGCGATGATCTACGGCGCGACAGGCACGGTCAACATGGTCCAGCTCGCGGACCGGATGACGCAGCTGCCGCAGGAGACGCAGTACGTGCTGCACGTCATGCTGCTTCTTGCCTTCGCGATCAAGGCAGCGGTCTTCCCGGTGTCGTTCTGGCTCCCCGACTCCTATCCGACGGCTCCTGCGCCGGTGACTGCAGTGTTCGCGGGCCTGCTGACGAAGGTCGGCGTCTATGCGATCATCCGCACCGAGACCCAGATCTTCCTCGAGAACGACCTCAATACGATCCTGCTCATTGCCGCGCTCGCGACGATGGTGATCGGCATCCTGGGCGCCGTCGCGCAGGCTGAACTCAAGCGGATCCTGTCGTTCACCCTGGTCAGCCACGTCGGGTACATGATCTTCGGGATCGCGATCGCGACACCCGCGGCGATCGGGGCGACCATCTACTACATGGTCCACCACATCGTGGTGCAGACCACGCTCTTCCTCGCGGTGGGCCTGGTCGAGCGCCGGGCCGGCAGCACCTCGATCCTCAAGGTCAAGGGGCTCATGCGAGCAGCCCCCGTCATCGCGCTGCTGTACTTCATCCCGGCGGTGAACCTCGGGGGTCTGCCGCCCTTCTCGGGCTTCATCGGCAAGTACGCGTTGTTCGATGCGGGCGCTGCCGTCGGCACACCGTTGATGATGACCCTGATCGTCGCCGGTATCGCTACGAGCCTGCTCACCCTGTATGCGCTCATGCGAGCGTGGAACCTCTCGTTCTGGCGAGAGGATGACGATTCCAGCGAGACCTCACAGCGCACGGCTTACCTGCAGGCTGCTCCCGCAGCGACGACGATCACCGAACGCCGCGTGATTCCGCGCATCATGACGGCAGCCACCGCGGGGATGGTCGCGGTCAGCGTCGCACTGACCGTCTTTGCGGGGCCGCTGTATGAGATCTGCGCTCGTGTGGGCGGCGCGCTGCTGGAGCCGATCACCGTCGTCCAGCTCGATGAATCGGTCGACATGAGCGGGGAGGTGCAGCCGTGACAGATCGCTCCCCCGAGCCCGTCGGCTTCTTCACGGCCATCTGGCGACAGCTTCCCGTCCTGTTGTGGCTGACGGTGCTGTGGATGCTGCTGTGGGGACAGTTCACAGTGCTCGCCTTCCTCACCGGGCTTGTCGCCGCCATCGCGGTCACTACCGTCTTCCACCTGCCGGTGGTCGAGCTGTCGCGGCGGCTGAACCTCTGGTACACGCTGGTATTTGTCGTCACCTTCCTCGGGGGGCTGGTGCGCGGCTCGCTGAGTGTCGCGTGGCAGGTGCTCGACCTGCGTCGACAGCCCGGCACTGCAGTGATCGGCGTGCAGCTGCGTACCGACGATGACCTGCTGATGGCTCACACCGCGATCACCTGCTCGCTGATTCCCGGCTCGCTCGTGCTGGATGCCGACCGCGATCGCCGCATCCTGTACCTGCACATCATCGGCGTGCGCGGGCAGAAGGAGATCGAAGCCAATCGGCGCGAGACGCTCCTGTGGGAGGCGCGCCTGACCCGGGCGTTCGGGTCGCGCGAGCAGCTGCACCGGCTTCGGCAGGCGCAGAAAGCGGAGGTGTCATGACGATCTCGACGATCCTGATCATCGCCATCTACATCGCGTTCACGGCAGCGGCGCTCGTCACGCTGTGGCGCATCGTCGTGGGGCCCTCGATCCTCGATCGCGCTGTCGCGTCCGATGTGTTGTTGACCGAGGTTGTCTGCGTCCTCGGTGCCGACATGGTGATCGGACACCACACCCGCACGCTGCCCGTGTTGCTCATCATCGCGGCGGTCGGCATCTTCGGATCGATCGCGATCGCTCGGTTCGTCGCCCGAAAGGACGTGACGAAATGACGGATGCTGGGATCGCGGCCCTTCTGGACGGGACGGCCCTCGTGCTGATCCTGATCGGCGCACTGCTGTGCCTGACGGCAGCGATCGGACTCGCGAGGTTCCGCGACGTCCCGAGCCGTCTTCATGCCGCGACCAAGCCCCAGGTCCTGGGTGTCATTCTGATCTGTCTGGCGATCGCCTTTGCGCAGCGCAGTTGGGCAGTGGTCGCGTTCATCGTGCCGATCATCCTGATCCAGCTCGCGGCATCGCCGCTTGCCGCTCATATGGTGGGGCGCCAGGCTTACCGCAACCGCACGATGGACGTCGATGACCTCGTCGTCGACGAACTCGCCGACGCCGAGATCGAGACCTCCCGCCCCGAGACGGGCGCTGATCCCGGGTGAGGCCGAGTTCACCGGTTCGGCTGAGGGTCAGTTCGCCGGTTCGAGAGTGAGGGTGTGCTCGGTGGCAGCGGTCACGGCATCCGGAGAGAAAGCCCAGGGCGAGAGTCCCGCCGCCTGCCACGTTTCTGTCTGGTCGGTGTAGTTCTCGTGGAACGCGTGACCGCTGGCGCCGGTCAGGTGATTCCAGCCTGACGCGTCGAAATCACTCAGATCGACGACCATTCGCATCGACGGCACCGTCGTCGTCGCGAAGCCCTCACCGAGCGGCCATCCCGTCGCATTGACCACCGAGGAGCCGCCGCCGACGGGGAAGGGGCCTCGGTTGAACAGCGCCTCGATCGGTGCGATCCCCGAGGTGCCGAACGTCTCGTGGGTGAGGGTGATCGCGTGCAGGGTGCCCCACCGCCACTGCAGGGGATTCGATCCCTGCGCCCTGGTGAGGATCTCGGTGGCGCTTCGTGCGCTGGTTTCCAGCATCTCTCGCTGGCCCGACACGCCGATCTCCGTGTTCGTCCACCAGGCAGAGCCGGGCTCAGCGAGCAGGTTCTGCACCACCAGGAACTGCCGCGACTGGCTCGTCAGGGGCACGGGCGCGGAGCGTCCCCGGGTGAACAGGTTCTGCGCGAGCTCGTCCCACACGACGTTCGCGAAGGCGGCGGCCGACGAGTCGGCGTCGTTCTGGGCGTCCCACTGCCGCAGCAGGTCGAGTGCGGCATCCGTTGCCTCGTCACCAGTGCGAAGGTTCTCGAAGGCGGTGATGAGCGTCTTGCCGATCTCGGACTGGTTGTCGGCCTGGATGCCGCGCATCACCTCGGCGGTGACGGGCCCCTCGGCGATGGCTCGCTGCAGCAGTTCATCGATGCGGGCTGCGCGCCATCCGTCGTCCCAGTCCCGCGTGAGGAAGTAGGGGTAGTTCTGGTCGACGATCGCGTTGTTTGCGGTCACGATGTAGCCTGCGTCCGGGTTGTAGGCCGCCGGCAGGTCAGCGAACGGGATGTAACCCTGCCAGTCGTAGGCCGAGTCCCACCCGGGCTGGGGCATCGACCCGTCGCCGGCGCCGCGAATCGGAAGCTGCCCCGGCGTCTGGTAGCCGATGTTGCCGGTGATATCCGCGTAGATGAGGTTCTGGGCCGGCACGACGAACTTCTCGGCGGCTGCGCGGAAGCCGGTAATATCCGTGGCAGCGTTCAGCTCGAAGATCGCAGTAGCCGTCGTTCCCGGCTGCAGTGCGGTCCACTGGATGCTGACGGCGGTCTCCCCGTCGGGCTCAGCCGCCGGGGTGGCTGCGGCGCCTGCTGTGCCGACCACGGGGTCGGCGGCGATCGCGTCGAAGTCCGGGGTCAGACCCGAAATGATCGGGCCGTGCACCGTCGAGCGGATCGTCAGCTCGACATCCTCGCCCCCGGCCACCTTCAGCGTCTCGGTGCGGGTGTCGAGGTCGACGAGCCCGCCGTCTCGCCAGTACTGGTCGCCGTCGAGCTTCTCGATGTAGAGGTCGACGACATCTGTCGTGAGGTTGGTGAAACCCCAGGCGATCGACGCGTTGTGCCCGATGATGATGCCGGGCACGCCCGAGAAGCTGAAGCCGCTGACATCGAACGGACACGTGTCGCTTGGGGCGGAGCAGCGCAGACCGGTCTGGTACCAGACGCTCGGTAGGGAGGCTCCGAGGTGGGGGTCGTTGGCCAGCAGCGGCATCCCGGTGTCGGTGTAGTGGCCCGCCACGACCCAGGAGTTCGAACCGATACCCTCGCCCGCATCACCGATCAGCGTCGAGACGGCGCTCACGACGTCTGACACCTCGCTCCAGCGGATGCCGGCCGCAGCTGCTTGCGCTGGCTCGGTAGCCGCCGGAACGTCCGTGATCTGCGGGACGATAACCGGGTTCTCGTCGAACGGGTACGGCGGGTAGAGCTCGAGGAGCTCCTCGTCGGTGTAGTCGGTGGCCAGCAGCGCCCGCTCGGTTTCGGTCTCGATGTTCGACCGGAGGTCCCAGGCCATGGCCTTGAGCCACGCCACCGAGTCGGCGGGAGTCCAGGGTTCGATCTCGTAGTCGGCACTCTGCAGGCCCAGAACTGCATACTCCAGCGAAACATCTGCCGCGTCGCGGTTCGCGAGATACGCGTTCACTCCGTCGGCGTAGGCCTGGTAGTACGAGACGGTCGTCTCATCGAGCGCCGCCACTTCCTGCTCGGCGATCGTGCGCCAGCCGAGGGTCCGCAGGAACGCATCGGTGCCGACCTGGGACTCACCGAACAGCTCTGAGAGGCGGCCACTGGTCACGTGGCGGCGGAAGTCCATCTCCCAGAAGCGATCCTGGGCGTGCACGTACCCTTGCGCGAAGAAGAGGTCGTCGGTGGAGCCCGCCGTGATCGTCGGGATGCCGAGTTCGGAGCGTTGCACGGTGACGGTGCCCGACAGTCCGTCCAGAGCGATCGTTCCCTCGGCCTGGGGGAACGATCGATTCACGAACCACACGCCGACTCCCGCGGCAACAAGCGCGAGCACGACGAGCCCCACGAACACGCTGTAGGCGATGAGGCCGATGCGGCGGCCGAGGCGCGGGCGGGTCGGCGCCTCGGGGGCATCGCCGACAACGGCGGCTACGGTCTTCGACATTGAAGCCTCTCGGGGGAGCCGGGCGGACACGGGGTCGCAGTCGATCTGGGATCCCGTGTCAGGTGGTCATCCTAGCCCGCGCTGCCGCGTTCGGGTCAGCCGATGAGGCTCGGCTGGAGGTCCCGCAGAGTCCTCCCGTGCGTCATCCGAGCGACCCCGATCGCCGCGAACGTCAACGCTCCGAGCAACCACAGGCTCAGGATGCCGAGGTCCGCGCCGACGCGGGCAATGTCGCCGCCGTACATGAGTTGGCGCATCCCGTCGACGACGTACCCCATGGGCAGGATGTGGTGCAGCCACGTCAGCGGTTCGGGCAGCGTTTGCCACGGGAAGGTTCCGCCGGCCGTCACCAGCTGCAGCACCATCAGCACGAGCCCCAGGAACTGCCCGACCGAACCGAGCCACACGTTCAGTGCCAGGATGATCGCGGCGTAGGTGAGTGAAGCGAACACCATCACGCCGAGCGATGCCAGCGGGTGCGAGAACGTGAAGCCGAGGGCTGCCGCGAGGATGCCGAACAGCGCGAGCATCTGCAGTCCGCCGAGCAGCCCCGGGGTGAGCCATCCGGCGAGGGTGACCCTGACCGGCGAGTGCAGGGCTGTCACGGCGCGGCGCGAGATCGGCTTCACGATCAGGAAGAGCGCGTAGATGCCGATCCATCCGGCAAGTGCTGCGAAGAATGGGGCAAGGCCCGCACCGTAGTCTCCCGCTGCGGCGACCTTGCCTGTCTCCACCGCGACCGGATCGGCGATCGTCTTCGCTTGCGCGTCCCGAAGTGCGGCATCCGAATCGGGAATCTGCGCGACGCCCGAGGCAAGGCCGTCGCGCAGCGTTGCCGCTCCCTCGTCGAGCTGGGTCAGGCCCTCGGCCAGAGTCTGGGACGCGGCATCCAGCTGCACCGCGCCGCTGGCGGCATCCTGGAGCCCGCCGGAGAGCTGCTGTGCGCCGGCAGCCACCTGCGCGGCGCCGGCTGCCAGAGCATCGACGGATGATGCCGCGCTCTGCACCTGCGCGTTGGCGTTCTGCACGGCTCCGGCAAGCGGGTCGAGGCGCGCGAGTACGGCATCGATCTCGGCAGGGGTGAGGCCCTCGGCGGTCAGCGCGTCGATGATGTCCTGGCGAACCGCCGGGAGCGCGTTGACCGCCTGCTGGCTGGCGGCGCTGGCTCGGCCCGCGTACCCCGCCAGTGTCGCGGTTCCCTGGGAGACCTGCGCTGCACCGTCAGCCAGGCTCGGGGCGGCGTCCGCGAGTTGCGTGACCCCGGATGAGAGCTGGGCAGCCCCGTCGGCGAGGCGCGCGGATCCGTCGGATGCCTGCGCCGTGCCGTCGGTCAGCTGCGTCGCACCGGTGACGGCATCCTGCAGGTTCGAACGGATGTCGGCGATCCCCGAAAGCAAGCGCGACGCCGCCTCTTGTCCGACAAGTTGCGCCACTGACGCACGGATCTTCTCGATCGCCTGGTCGCCGATCGTGGAGGCGAGGTAGTTGTTGGCGTCGTTGGTCTCGAGTTCGAGGCGAGCCTGGTGCGGATCGCTGCCCGAGGTCGACACCAGTGCCCTCGAGAAGTCGGCCGGGATCGTCACGATGAAGTCCACGGATCCGTCGGTGAGAGCCTGCTCGGCAGCACCGGCGTCGAGCGACTGCCAGTCGAAGCTGCCGTCACGGAGGAGATTGTCGGCGACCTCATCGCCGTAGTTCACGCTCGCGCCGTCGTTCTGAGCTCCCGTATCGAGATTCACGAGCGCAACCGGTACCTCGCTGAGCCGGCCGTAGGGGTCTTGATTTGCCCACAGGTAGACGCCTCCGTAGAGCACGGGCACCAGCATGAGCGCCACGAGGGCGAGGATCGACATGCGTGTCGCGGTCAGTCGCCGAAGCTCCGCCGCGATCATGGCGGGAACCTTCATGATTGATCCTCCTCGGAGAGCGCGCTCTCGTCCGGTGGGCCGAGCTCGGCACGCGGAGCGATGTCAGCAAGTACGGCCCCCGAGGCTGCTCCAGCTATCACCAGAATGCTCGTCCCGCGGTCGGCGAAGTCTACGGCGATCTGCCACCATCGCTCCGGATGGCCGCCGTGGCGATCTGGCGAGACGACGACGAGACCTTCGACGCCGGGCCGCAGGATCGCGAGTTCCATCAGCAGTCGGAGCCGATCGGCAGGCGCGACATCGGCGATCGGCAAGCGGGACAAACCCGCAGCGTCGTGTGTCACGAGCCACTGCTTCACTGCTCGAGGTGAGGCAGGCTGACCCGCGAACATGAGTTCCTCCGCGACGATGCCCCATACGGTGATGTTGGGCGCGGGATCGCTGACGTCCGGCGCGTCGACGAGCGCGACTCGTCGGCGCAGCGCGCCACGGTCCGAAACACCGTCGATCCGGACAGTGCCGGTGTCGGGTGTCATCCTGCCCGCCGCGATAAGACCGAGAACGGTGGGGCGCTGTTCGGTTTCGGCGATGGCGAGTCGAGCGACACTGTTGCCGTAGCTCAGACTCATGTGCGGCAGTGCAATCCCGCGGCGGCCCTTGCTGACGTCGGAGAGTTCAACGTGCACCGGATGCCTCCTTCGTGGCGGCGCTCGTGGTCGCGTTCGCGAGTCGAGCCTCGACGTCCTGCCAAGACAACCCGGCGATGCTGAGCACGGCGCGCACCGGCAGGTGAGCGGTGACCTCGGCATCCTGCTGGTCCCAGCGGATGATGAGGGTGCGGGCGGTCTCTTCGATCAGGCGCGTGAGGGTGGCGGCGCTGATGTCCCGCCGGATCTGTCCGGTGCGCTGGCCGTCCTCGACGATTGCTGTGAGACGCGCGCGCAGGGGCGCGAGGGATGCCGCAGTCAGTGACAGGTAGCGCTCCTCGAGGGCGATCGCCGCGGAGGCGTGCACCAGGGACGCTTCGTGCCACAGCCGCGTGGTCAGCTCGGTCAACTCGTCCAACGGCTCTGCAGCGGCAACGCCGTTCGCTATCGCGTTGAACCGTTCCGCACCGCGTTCGATGACTGCACGTACGAGTGTGTCGCGGTCGGAGAAGTGTCCGTAAAGTGCGCGGCGGGTCAGTCCTGCTGCCTGAGCGATCGTGGCCAGCGATGCGCGCGGGTCGCGGGCGATCTCACGTTGCGCGCAGGCGAGGAGCTCGTCGCGGTTGCGCACGGCGTCCCGACGAAGGGCGTGCGCGGGGGTGTGGGCCATGCGCCAATCATCGCATAACTTGCACACCGATGTGCACTTTTACCGGCGGATGCTCAGGCACCACCGCCGCTGCGCCTCTCAGTCGGCGCCGAAGTCGAACGCTGCGGCTTCGCCCGCGGCATCCGTCGCCTCAGCCAGCTCCTCGCGGTCGTGGTCGTAGGGTGCTGCGTGCTCGGTGATCTCGTCGGCCTCACCACGCTTGAGGGCACCGATCAGCTCACCCGTGGGACCTCCCAGAAGACCCATGCTCGCGTACTGCTCGAGTCGCGTGCGGGAATCGGCGATGTCGAGGTTTCGCATCGTGAGCTGGCCGATTCGATCCACCGGCCCGAAGGCTGCGTCGCCGACGCGCTCCATCGAGAGCTTCTCGGGACCGTAGGACATGACCGGCGCGGTGGTGTCGAGAACGGTGTAGTCCTCGCCGCGACGCAGCCGGAGCGTGACGGTCCCCGTGATCGTGGAACCGACCCACTTCTGGATCGACTCACGCAGCATGATCGACTGCGGCTCGAGCCAGCGGCCCTCGTACATGAGCCTGCCGAGGCGCCGGCCCTGCTCGTGGTATGTCGCGAGGGTGTCTTCATTGAGAATTGCGTTGACGAGGCGCTCGTAGGCGATGAACAGCAGCGCCATTCCCGGAGCCTCATAGATTCCGCGGGACTTCGCTTCGATGATGCGGTTCTCGATCTGGTCGCTCATCCCGAGGCCGTGTCGACCGCCGATGCGGTTGGCCTCGAACACCAGGTCGACCGGGTCGGAGTACTCGGTACCGTTGAGAGCGACCGGGCGACCAGCCTCGAAGGTGACGGTGACATCCTCGGTCACGATCTCGACCTCGGGGTCCCAGAAGCGCACCCCCATGATCGGGTCGACGGTCTCGAGCGACACGTCGAGGTGCTCCAGGGTCTTGGCTTCGTGCGTCGCGCCCCAGATGTTGGCATCCGTCGAGTACGCCTTCTCGGCGGAGTCACGGTACGGGAAGCCGTGCGCAACGAGCCACTCGCTCATCTCTTTGCGGCCACCGAGTTCGCGCACGAACTCGGCATCCAGCCACGGCTTGTAGATGCGCAGCGCGGGGTTGGCGAGCAGGCCGTAGCGGTAGAAGCGCTCGATGTCGTTGCCCTTGTAGGTCGACCCGTCGCCCCAGATGTCGACACCGTCCTCTTTCATCGCGCGCACGAGGAGCGTTCCCGTGACGGCGCGACCCAGCGGTGTGGTGTTGAAGTAGGTGCGGCCGCCCGAGCGGATGTGGAACGCACCGCACGAGAGGGCCGCGAAGCCCTCCTCGACGAGCGCGGTCTTGCAGTCGACAAGGCGCGACACCTCGGCGCCGTAGGTCAGCGCGCGGCCCGGAATGGCGGCGATGTCATCTTCGTCGGGCTGCCCGAGATCCCCCGTGTAGGTGCAAGGCACCGCACCCTTGTCTCGCATCCACGCGACGGCCACGGAGGTGTCCAGACCCCCCGAGAAGGCGATGCCGATGCGCTCGCCGATGGGCAGGGACTGGAGGACCTTCGACATGGAACCTCAGTCTACTGAGCGGCGCTGCCCGCCTCGGCGGCGTCGGCACCCCGCCGACGACCCACCCAGATCACACCGGCCGCCAGGAGCAGGATGCCGGCGGCGATGCCGACGACATAGAGTGCGACTCCGCCGTAGCCCCAGGGCTGGATGTTGGGGTTCAGGAACGGGTAGGGATACCACCACGGATTGCCGGTGCGGAAGTCGGTGACCAGCGGCCCGCGCACCAGCGTGTAGATCACCCAGACGATCGGGAAGGCGATGATCGTCCACAGCGCACGCCAGGGAAGACGGCGCCGCAGCGGGCCGAACAGAACGTCGAGCAGGATGAACAAGGGAGCCCAGACGTGCAGGATCTCGTTCGACCACGGAACTGTCGATCCCTGGGGGAGCGGGATGTTTCGCAGCAGCGCGTTGTAGACGATCCCGGTGATCAGCATGTAGGTCGACACCGCGGCCAGCAGCGTGGCGAACCACGCGGGGTCGACGCGGTCACCCCGCCAGATCAGGATCGCCCCGATCGTCAGAGCCACTGCCGCCCCGACGTTGGAGAGGATCGTGAAGAAGCTGAAGAAGTCGACGGCGGTGAGTCCGAGTGGCCAACCGTTGCCCGCCGAGATACTCAGCGTGCGCACCAACTGGCCGACGATCGCCGCCACACCTGCGATGGCGGCGAGCAGTCGCAGCACCGCCCAGGTCAGCGCCCAGGCCCGTGATCTCAGCATGCGCTCACGATATCCAGCGCGACCACGAAAGCAGTCTCGGGCCGCGATGCGACGCGCCGATAGACTCGAGACCTACCAGCTCACGTCACCCCGGGGGAATTCGTCATGCCAGGCATCGTGATCATCGGAGTGCAGTGGGGCGACGAAGGCAAAGGCAAGGCCACCGATCTGCTCGGTGATCGCACCGACTGGGTCGTCAAGTTCAACGGCGGCAACAACGCGGGCCACACCGTCGTGATCGGCGATGAGAAGTACGCCCTGCACTTGCTGCCCTCCGGCATCCTCTCGCCCGGCGTCAACGCCGTCATCGGGAACGGTGTCGTCGTCGACCTCGAGGTCCTCTTCGGCGAGCTCGAGGCGCTGCGCGCTCGCGGCATCGACACGTCGCGATTGAAGATCAGCTCGGCAGCGCACGTCATCACGCAGTATCACCGCACGCTCGACAAGGTCACTGAGCGCTTCCTCGGCAAGCGCCAGATCGGAACGACGGGGCGCGGTATCGGTCCGGCATATGCCGACAAGATCAACCGTGTCGGCATCCGGATGCAGGACCTGTTCGACGAGAAGATCCTGCGGCAGAAGGTCGAGGGTGCCCTCGAGCAGAAGAACCACCTGCTCGTGAAGGTCTACAACCGCCGTGCGATCGAGGTCGACGAGATCGTCGAAGACCTGCTCTCGTACACCGAACGGCTTCGGCCGATGGTGACCGACACCTCGCTGCTGCTGAACAACGCGCTCGACGCGGGTGAACTTGTCGTCTTCGAGGGCGGCCAGGCCACGATGCTCGATGTCGACCACGGCACGTACCCGTTCGTCACGTCATCCTCGGCTACCGCAGGGGGCGCGGCGACGGGGTCCGGCGTCGGGCCGAATCGTCTCGACCGGATCGTGGGCATCGTCAAGGCCTATACGACTCGTGTCGGCTCCGGCCCGTTCCCGACCGAGCTCTTCGATGAGCAGGGCGAGTGGATCCGCCAGCAGGGCTTCGAGTTCGGCACCACGACCGGGCGCCCGCGCCGCGTGGGCTGGTACGACGCGCCCATCACGCGGTACGCCACGCGTATCAACGGCATCACCGACCTCGTGCTCACCAAGCTCGACATCCTGACCGGTCTCGAGCAGATCCCGGTGTGCGTCGCGTATGACGTCGACGGGACGCGCTTCGACGACATTCCCGACAATCAGTCGGACTTCCACCACGCACGCCCGGTCCTGGAGTACTTGCCCGGCTGGAGCGAAGACATCTCGGGGGCGCGCACGTTCGAGGATCTTCCGCTGGAAGCTCAGGACTACGTGCTCGCCCTCGAGGAGATGAGCGGCACGCGCATCTCTGTGATCGGTGTCGGACCTGGTCGCGACGCGGTCATCGTCCGCCACGACCTGGTCGACTGAGGTCGGTCGCGTGCGTCTTCTCGTAGGCGGCTACACGGCCGACATGGACGGCACTGCCGACGGGATCGGTCTGCTCACCGCCGGGGACGCCGACTCGACGAGTGCTGGTGCCCTCAGCTGGCGGGGGACGCTGGCTGCTGCGCCCTCTCCGTCGTGGGTGGCGAAGCATCCGACGCTGGATGTGGTGTACGCGACACTCGAGGGCGCGGCAGCGGTCCAGGCGTTCCGGGAGCAGGGGCCAGACCAGTGGGTCGCGTTCGGGCAGCCGAGCCCCGTCGGTGCGGCACCCTGTCACATCCTCGCCGGCCGCGATCGGCTCTTTGTGACCTGCTGGGGCGGCGGACAGGTGGTGCAGCTCGAGTTGGACGCCGACGGTGGCATTCGCGGTTCCGTCACGGCGGATGCCGCATCCGATCCCTACGCCGGCTACGACCCCGAGCCGCGGGTCTCGCACGCCCACCAGTCGATCGTCGTGGCTCCGGGTGTTGTAGCCACGACGGACATGGGGTTCGACCTCGTGAGGTTCTGGCGCACCGGTTCGCGCGCGCCGCGACTCATACAGGAGGTGACGCTGCCCCGAGGATCCGGGCCGCGGCACGGGCTTCTGCATCCCAGCGGCCACCTGTACATCGTCGCGGAGCTCTCGTGTGAGCTGTTCGTGCTGGCTCCGGACGACGCTGGAGTATGGCACGTCGTGGGCGGCACACCGCTGGGCGCCGGGACGCTCGACGGTGACACGGCAGCGGAACTGACGCGATCGTCAGACGGCACACTCCTGTACGCCGGTGTGCGAGGAAGCAACACGATAGCCGTGATGCGGGTCACCGGCGAGGGCGAGGCGACTGCACCGGTTGCGCTCGTGGAGGCCGGGGTCGACTGGCCGCGGCACCACGTCGTCGTCGCTGACGGATTGCTGGTCGCGGGTCAGCGATCGAACGATGTCGCAGTGCTACCGCTCGATGCTCGCGGCATCCCGGGCCGGACCACGACAAGGACCGAGGTCCCTTCACCGACCTGTCTCCTGCGCTTACCGTGACAATCGTCGCAGCGGTCTGACTCCGAGCTCGCCCCCGGCGAGCGGTCACCGGCGACGCGCGGAGGTCGTGATGCCGTCTGCCGTCGACAGCGCCGTAGCCGGGCGCCGGGGAAGCATCGTCGTCTATCTGATCGTCGCGTTCGGGGTCACCTGGCTGGTGTGGGCGCCCCTGGCGGTTGCTGCTCTGGGCGCGACCGAACTGCCACCGGTTCCCCTCGTCTTCTTCGCGGGCTCCTTCGGGCCCCTCGCTGGCGCGGTTGCTGCGAGCCTGTTCAGCGGCGGATGGCGCGGGGTGCGAGCTTGGGCGAACCGAACATTCTCGGTGCGATTCCGCCGGGTCTGGTGGTGGTGGGCCATCGGGATGCCCGTCGCCTATTTCCTCGTCGGCTACCTCACCGCGTCGATCGTCACGGGCGGCTGGCCCGATATGACGCAGTTCGGTTTGACCGAGAAGCTTCCGGGGTGGAACGTGGCAGCCGTCGCGGTCGTGTGGATCCTCACCTTCGGGCTCGGCGAGGAAGCGGGATGGCGGGGCTGGTTGCTACCGCACCTCGCGGAGCGATTCTCCACGTTCTGGGCGGCGCTCATCGTTGCCGGTGTGTGGATCGTGTGGCACGCCCCGGCCTTCGTCTTCAACCCGACCTATCGCGAGATGGGCCCCGGAATCATCGGCTGGATGCTTGCCCTCATTACGGGCTCGTACCTTCTCGCGTGGATGGGCCGCGGCGCCGGATGGAGCATCGTTCCCGTGCTGATCTGGCACGGGGGATTCGACCTGCTCACGGCATCCGACCAAGCTGCCGGGACTATTGCGGCCACGATCAGCGCCGTCGTCATGGTTCAGGGGGTCATCGCTGCGGGCATCCTCTGGCGCGACCGCAGTCGGGAGCGCGCTAGCTCGGTGTAGCTGCGTCGGGTATCGGGCCTGTGACGGGCAGACCGAGCGACACAACACGTTCGCGGGGCTGCGGCGGCGAATGGTCTTGGGTGAGCGCGGCGCCGGCCAAGGCGATGGCGATGGTTGCGAGCAGCCCGACCAGCAGATAGTGCCACCACCGCGGCCCGCTTGGCGGCGGCGCAGGGCGGCGGACGCTCGACTGCTTGCTCGTAGGGGCGTTTCTCATGCGGCGCTCTCCTCCGGTTCGGGCGGGGTGATAGCGGGTAGGGGCACGCGCATCGGGGGCGAGATGTGGATCTCGCGGATTCGTCCGCGCGCAGTCAGCACCGCAAGCGGTGTCCAGACCGTGACTTCGTCGTGAAAGCTCGTGGCCCGCCACTCCGCCCACGCGAGCAGGTGATCGGGCTCGGCGTCGTGGGTCGAGATGAGTCGAAGCGTGGATGAGCGGTGCAGTACCACCATCTCGAACCAGCGGGCGAGGTTGCCCTTGCCCAGATAGGTGTGCTGCGGCTCGACGAGAATGCACTCCTCTTCCAGCTCACTCAGAAAGCCGGAAAGGTCAGCAGCGTTGATCGCCTGGATCCAGCCGGCCACGACAGCGGCAGCGGAACTGCGGGTCACGGGCCTTCCCCCAGACGACACACCGGACGCAGGCACGGAATGCCCGCGGTTCCCCCACCTCGATTATTCGGGTCGGGCCCATGTGCGCATGAGCTACATCGAGTAATTCAACCGTCTATCGTCCATGAATACTCCTGGTCTCACCCGCCCGTAGACTTCAGTTAGTGCGGAACCCGCCACAGGTTCCGCCACAGACTAGGCTGGTTTTGGCGGGTGCAGGCAGCCTTCGTTATAAGGAACCCATGCACCGCCACATCGACGACCAGCTGCGCTACGACCTGAGTGCGGCGATCGACGACGAGCGGGTTGAAGACGTCGAGTCGATCCTCGAGTTCGCCCTCTGGGGGCTGTTGTTCGAGGATCTGCGGCTGGCGAGCCGAGCACTGGCTGCACTGGCGCCCCACGACGGAGTCTGGGCAGTCCGTGTCGCCGCCGCTCGGGTAGTCCTGCGTTCTCATCAGGGTTCCGACCTGCTGGGCGTTCCGGAGCTCGCTCCCGGTGCACCTGAGTCCCACGATGCCGTCCGCGTGGAGTCGATGCTCGTCACCCTCAGCGCGAGTCGCTCCCGAGCGCGTCCCGAGGAGATCGCGGGACTGTTGGCGGAGCTGACGCGGCTCGACACCGAGGGGACTCTCGAAGCTCCCGGGTCACCGCCGCTCCTGCGTGCCCTGCTGCGGGTACAGCTGGCGATCGCCCATCTTCACGCAGGCTCGTCTGCGGTTGCGTTGGCCCACTTCGCCGTGGCTGCGCGGCTCGCCGACTCCTGCGCGACGCTCCACCGCAGCATCCTGGCCAAATCCGCGACGGTGCATGCGCTGCGCGGAAACCTCGTGGAGGCGCGACGTCAGCTTCGCCGCTTCGATCGCGTGGCCGGCGAGATTCCACCCAGCTGGGCTCGGGCGCTGCGTGAGGAGCAGGCGCTCGCCGAGGCGATGATGCTCGTGGAACGGTTCGACGCTCATGACCCTGAGATGGAGTGGCCGGAGGTGGAAGCTTCGGATGATCTGTGGCCGGTAACCGCTCTTCTTCGCGCGCGACACGCTCTGCTCGAACGCAGTCCCATGCGGGCGCTCGAGATCGTCGAGTTCGCCGAAGCGACCCACCCGGGCTGGAACAGTCTGTTCGCCCAGGATGTGGTGGCCGCAATGAAGGCTCATGCTCATCTGCAGCTGTCAGAGCCCGACCGCGCCCGTCAGGTGTTGACGCACGCGCCGCAGGGTCCCCTCGTCGTTCTCGCGACAGCGCACATGCACATGTACGTCGGAGACGCGGGCGCTGCACGCGAGCTCGCTACAGCCGTTCTCGATCGCTCGACGAGCAGCCTTGCCGAGAGGGCTGAGGCTCTGCTCGTCCGCATCTGGGCGGATGCCGTACTCGGGAACCTGCCGACCGCGAGAGAGGGGGGAATCGTCGGTCGCATGGTCGTTGCCGCAGGGCTCGTCCGGATCATCGCGCACATGCCGGGGTGGCTCATGGATCAGATGGTCGACCTCTCCGAGCGCAGCATCCGTCCGGCGTTCGAGGCTGCTGTCGAAAAGGCATCAGCAGCTCTCGTGATAGCGGAACGGCCGCAGTTGACACCGCGCGAGACCATCGTGTTGAAGGCGCTCGAGAGGCACGCGTCAGTCTCTGACATGGCCAAGGCACTCTCGGTGTCGCCGAGTACGGTCAAGACGCAGCTCTCGGCGATCTATCGCAAGCTCGGGGTGAGCTCGCGCCACCACGCTGTTCCCGCTGCCTATCGCCTCGGGCTGCTCGAGCGGGCGAGCACGAGCCACCCCGCTTAGAGCTTCGCGTCCTGCCGGGGGATCACGACCTGCTTGATGATCAGCAGGATCGATGCGGTGATCGGGATCGCGACGAGCGCGCCGAGCAGTCCCAGCAACGTGCCTCCGACCAGCGCGCCGATCACGACAAGAGAACCGGGAACCGAGATTGCACGGTTCATGACCCGGGGAGTCAGGACGTATGCCTCAAGCTGCATGTAGATCAGATAGAGGGCAGCGAAGATCAGTGCACCAACCGGATCGGTGAACAGCGCGATGATCGTCGCGATGCCCCAGTAGAGCACGGGTCCGATCAGGGGGATCAGCGTGATGCAGAACGCGATGACCGCCATCAGCGCGGGGAACGGCAACCCGAGGAAGAGGTGAAGGAAGAAGGCCACGACAGAGTTGAAGAACGCGAGGATGACCATCCCCATGAGGTAGCCGCCGATGCCGTCAGTGATCTGCTCGGTCATCTCCGTCACCTTCGCGCGGGACTTCGCCGGGGTCAGGCGCACAAAGCTTGCCTTGATCGTGTTCAGCGAGGCGAGGAAGTAGAGGCTGAGGACGATCACGATGATGATGCCCGAAATCGCCGTCGCGATTCCCGCACCGACAGCCAGCACGCCGCCAGTGATCGATGCGATGTTCGCGGGATTGAGGATAAAGGTCTCGACGTCCTTGAGAATGCTGCCGATCTGGTCGCCGAAGTTCGTCTGAAGCCATGCGAACGAGTCGGACTTCTCGAAGTCATTGATCATCGAGGGGATGTCGCGGATGAACTGTGCGATCTGCGCTACAACCGTCGGCATGATGAGCAGGATGACGCCGGCTATGACGAGCAGGAAGCCCACGTAGACAATCACCATCCCCCAGACGCGGCCTACGCCTTTGCGCTCGAGAGCGCGCACGATGGGGTCGAGCCCGAGTGCGGCGAACAGCGCGAAGCTGATGTAGATGATGACCGTGGCGAGATTCGACACGGCAAGTCCGAGCAGAAGGGCAGCCAGCGCTCCCAGAGTGACGGCGAACCCGACCGCGAACGGCTGATTCAGGCCGACCCAGAACGACCGCCGTTGCGGCGCTGGGGTGATGGTGTCGTCGGTGGACCCAGCGGTCTCGGCGGCGGTCTCGCCGTCGGGCGCCACCGAGGATGACGGGGTCGGGCTCTCGTCGCTCATGGTCACACTCTAGGGGTCGGCGGTCGCCGTGTAAGGGAGGCGATAATCTCGACACAGTCCGAAGGGAGTGGGGATGACCGAGCCGACCGATCCAGTTGCCGACCTGCTGCGTTTGCGCGCGACTATCGACAACATCGACGCCGCCCTGATCTTCATGCTCGCGGAGCGTTTTCGCGCTACCAAGCAGGTGGGTGTCTTGAAGGCTGAGCACGGGATGCCGGCCTCGGACCCTACGCGAGAAGAACAGCAGGTTGCCCGACTTCGGCGTCTCGCAGAAGAGGCGGATCTGGACCCCGAGTTCGCGCAGAAGTGGTTCTCGTTCGTCGTCGCCGAAGTGATTCGCCACCACACTGAGGCCGCTGACGGGCGCTGAGTCTTTCACCTCCAGGTAGCCACGCACGGGGCCCCCGCCGGCCGGCCGGGAGCCCCGTGTCGTTTCCTCGCGGCATCCGTCACGGGATGGCGCGGCGGAGAAGCCCGTAGGCGATCCCCGACAGGACGACCAGGGTGATCACCAAACCAATCGCAAGTCCCTCGGGTCCCTGCGTGACGATCCAACCGAAGACCTGTCCCCAGGCGTTCAGCCGACCGATGAGCCACATCGTGCCGACCAGCAGAAGACCCAACCCCACCAGGATGATCGTCAGGATGGTGGGGCCGAACCGCTTGTAGATCGTGGCGATCGCGAAGCCGGTGACGAAGAAGGTCATCGTCATGAACAGGATGAGCGCTGCTGCCACGACCGGTCCCGAGCTCCAGATCCAGTCGAGGTAGAAGAAGTACCCGTTGACACCCCAGCCGTTGGTCGCCTGCTCGATGAACCCGCCGATGACGAAGATCACCGTGAGGATTGCCGAGGTCAGGGATGCGGTCAACAGCGATCCGAGGAAGAACTCGCGTCGCGTGACGCTCATCGCCTGCGAAAACGGGAAGGTCTGGGTCATCCCCATGATGCCGACGGCAAAGAAGTACCACATCGGCGCCTGCGCACCGCCGCCGTACTTCACCGCCGCAGGAGGCAGCATCGCCCAGATCATGAGCGTGACCGCGAGCGTGCCGCCCAGGACGAGAAGCGGCACCCAGATGAATGTCTGTCTGTTGACCAGCTGCATGCGAACGACATTTCCGATGCGGTTCATCGCCGGCCTCCCTTCGTGGTGGTGCGGGTATCGGATGCCGCAGCATCCGTCTCGTCGGCGTGCTGCGTCGTGCGGACGATCAACTGCTGCAGCGACACCGGACCTATGTCGAGGCCAGCAGCAGTGAGGCGGGAGCGCTCATCTGCGGACAGTGCGCCCGCGATCGTGACGGATGCCACCCGTCCGAGGCTCTCGCGGTGAAGCACTTCGCGTCCCGCGACGAAGGCATCGACGGCAGCGGCATCGCCCACGATCGCGGTGGCTTGATCGCGAACGTCGTCGGTGGCTGCATCCATGATGATCTGCCCCCGGTCGATGACGAGCACCCGCTCGATGAGGTTCGAGACTTCATCGATGAGGTGGCTCGAGAGGATGACGGTGCGGGGATGCTCGGTGTAGTCCTCGAGGAGCCGGTCGTAGAAGATCTGACGCGCGACGGCGTCCAGGCCCAGGTACGGTTCGTCAAAGAAGGTCACTTCGGCCCGCGAGGCCAGACCGATGATCACGCCGACGGCCGAGAGCTGGCCGCGCGAGAGCTTCTTGATGCGGGTGCGCACAGGGAGGCGGAAGTCGGCGATCAGGCGATCGGCGAGCTCCTGGTTCCAGTTGGGGAAGAAGAGCTTCGCCGTCGCGAACGCGTGGATCGGCTTCGCGTCATCGGGATAGCGCTGGCTCTCGCGGACGAAGCACATGCGGCGCAGCACCCGAGCGTTCTCGTAGGGGTGCTCGCCGAACACGCGCACGTCACCCGACGTCGCGAAGTTCTGAGCCGTGAGGATCGACATCACGGTGGTCTTGCCCGCGCCGTTGCGCCCGAGGAGACCGTAGATCGTGTCCTTCTGGATCGAGAAGCTCACATCGTCGACCGCGACAGTATCGCGGTAGCGCTTGGTGAGGTTCTTCACCTCGATCACCGTCTCACCGGCACCCGCGGAGGGTGCGACATCGTTGATAGTCATTGGTCGCCTTCCGTTGTCGTGTTCTGCGCGTGCTCACGGAGCAGCTGCGCGAGGTCTTCGGAGCCGAGCCCGAGCTTGCGGGCTTCGGCCAAGAGGGGGGTCAGGTAGCGGTCGCGGAACGCCGCACGCCGTTCGGCGAGCAGGCTTTCGCGAGCACCCGGGGCGACGAACATGCCGATGCCCCGTCGCTTGTAGAGCACGCCCTTGTCGACGAGCATCGTCACTCCTTTCGCTGCCGTGGCGGGGTTGATCCGGTAGAAGGCGGCGAGTTCGTTTGTTGAGGGCGCCTGCGCCTCTTCGGCCAGGCTCCCGTCAACGATCGAGTCCTCGACGCTCTCCGCGATCTGCAGGAAGAGGGCCTTGCCTTCTTCGATCATCCGCGCCTCCGTGGTGTTCTTCGGTTAGTTACTCAAGTAGGTAACCATAGAACGCAGGATGCGTCAAGCGCAGCATCCGTCGGCTTGGCGCCGGGCCTGCTCGTCTGGAGCTGGTTTCAGGAGCGCGGGGTGCGGGAGGGGACGGGCCAAATGCCCGGAGATGCGGGGCCGGCCGCCCGCTCGGATGCCGAAGCGGGCGGTTCCGCCACGGGGGTTGTGGCCGGGGATGACGCGGGAAGCTCGAGAGCCACACGTTCTTCGAGGATCGTGATCGCGTCATCCGAGAGAGCGAGCAGGCCGTCGAGCTCTTCGCGTACTCGTCGGTACGCGAGCTGGCGCTCGGCGGGGGTGGCAGCCTGATCGATCGCGACGCTCAGCAGTTGCTGCGCAGTGCTCAGGCGCTTGCGCTCATCGGCGGTGAAGGACGAGTCACGGATGCGGCGAGCCTCGCGTTCGGCCAGATCGAACGCGACCTCGTAGTCGGTCACGGCGGTGCGGTACTCGGTGAACTGTTCCCTCGAGAGCTTCGCGGTCGCGGAGTCGGGGCGGAGTCGGTCGGCAACCTTCTTGGCGCGCAGAAACGCTGCTGTCAACGGCTGTCGGCCATCGCTCATGGCGGGGTAGGCGATGATCTTGGCGACGTCCAGTTCGTACTCGAGCCAGCGTTTGGTCACCGCGTCGTGATCTGCCAGCAGCTTCTGAAGCGGCGTGACGGATGCCGAACTCGATGCGGTCGCGGTTCGTGGCGCCGTGCCCATTCCGGCAGCGACGGCGTCTTCGACCCGCTGCGCGAGAGGATCCTTCGGTGCTTTGGCGCCGGGAAGCGTGACGCCGATCAGGGGGCGGCCACGGGCCGCGGCTTGCGCCGCACGGATCTCGCCCTTGGCCTGCAGGATCTCGAGCCGCCGCTTGTGCCGGCGCCGGGCGCCGCGCTCCCAGGCGCTACCGATCATCCCCATGACGCCCATCAGGGGGAAGACGAGCCACCAGTAGCTGCCGATGAACTGGAACAGCGGTTCCACGCCATCATGCTATTCGCGCTATCCCCCGCCGGACACGGGGGAAAGCCCGAAGAGTGCTCAGCCGAACAGCAGGGCGAGGACGGTGGCGCCACCACCCACGAGAATCAGCGAAACGATCACGACCCACGCGACGATCTTGATGCGTCGCTGTCGGGTCTCGCTGTAGACGTTGGTGTCGTCGTCGGACATGCGATCAGTCTAGAGGGCAGGCTCGGTGATCGTCGGACCGAACGCCGCGGGAAGCGTGGCCCTCGACGCTGCGCGCAGATCGGATGCCGACACCGTGAACAGGCCCTGGACTTCGAGGCTCGGATCCGCGCCGTCACCGGGGGCATCGGTCACGCCGATCCGCAGCACGGGGTAGCCGCGCCCCTCGCACAGGCCGCGGAACTTCACGTCGTCCTCGCGGGGGACGGACACCAGGACGCGACCGGTGGACTCGGAGAAGAGGGCGGATGCCGCATCCACGCCGTCGCGTTCGATGATCTCGTTCAGCCACACGCGGGCGCCGACGCCGAAGCGCATGACGCACTCGGCGAGAGCCTGCGCGAGACCGCCGCTGGAGAGGTCGTGCGCGCTGGAGATCAGGCCCTGTAGCGCTCCGGCGTGCAGGAGGTCGGCCAGGCGCCGCTCGGCGGCAAGGTCGACGGCCGGCGGCCGACCGCCGAGGTGGTCGTGCACGGTCTGTGCCCACGCCGAGCCGCTGAGCTCGTTGGCGGTGACTCCGAGCAGGTAGATGTTCTCTCCGGCATCCTGCCACCCCGACGGGATGCGACGCGCGACGTCATCGATGATGCCGAGCACACCCACCACGGGAGTCGGGAAAATCGGCTGGTCGCCGGTCTGGTTGTAGAAGGAGACATTGCCGCCGGTGACGGGGATGCCGAGCTCGAGGCATCCGTCGGCGAGGCCATCGACGGCCTGACCGAACTGCCACATGACCTCGGGATTCTCGGGGCTGCCGAAGTTGAGGCAGTCGGTGACCGCGACGGGCTTGGCTCCCGTGACGGCGACGTTGCGGTAGGCCTCGGCGAGCGCCAGCTGTGCACCCTGGTAGGGGTCGAGCTGGCAGTAGCGGCCGTTGCAGTCGGTCGCGATCGAGAAGCCGAGGCCCGACTCCTCGTCCACCCGCACCATGCCGGCATCGTCGGGGAACGAGAGGGCGGTGTTGCCGAGCACGTAGTAGTCGTACTGGTTGGTGATCCAGGAGGTGTCGGCGAGGTTCGGGCTCGCGACCAGCGCCAGGAACTGCTCCCGCATCTCGTCGGGCTCGCTCGGCCGCTGCAGCGCGCTTGCCGAGTCGTCGCGGAGGGCGTCGATCCAGGCCGGGTAGGCGACGGGCCGTTCATACACAGGGCCATCCACCGCGACGGTGGAGGGGTCGACATCCACAATCTGCTCGCCGTGCCAGAAGATCTGTAGGCGCCCGTCTCCGGTGACCTCGCCGAGCACGCTCGTCTCGACTTCCCAGCGGCCGACGACCTCGAGGAACGCGTCGAGCTTCTCGGGGGCGACGATCGCCATCATCCGCTCCTGCGACTCGCTCATGAGGATCTCTTCGGGAGTCAGACTCGGGTCACGCAGCAGTACCTGCTCGAGGTCGACGCGCATGCCGCTGCCGCCGTTCGCGGCCAGCTCGCTCGTGGCGCACGAGATGCCGGCGGCGCCGAGGTCTTGGATCGCCTCGACGAGGTCCGCCTTGTAGAGCTCGAGGCAGCACTCGATGAGCACCTTCTCGGCGAAGGGGTCGCCCACCTGCACCGCGGGGCGCTTGGTCGGGCCGCCGTCGGCGAAGGTGTCGGAGGCGAGGATGGATGCTCCGCCGATGCCGTCGCCGCCGGTGCGGGCACCGAACAGCACGACCTTGTTGCCCGCACCCGAGGCGTTGGCGAGCTTGAGGTCTTCGTGGCGCAGCACGCCCACGGCGAGGGCGTTGACGAGCGGGTTGCCTTGGTAGACGGAGTCGAACACCGTCTCGCCGCCGATGTTCGGAAGGCCCAGGCAGTTGCCGTAGAACGAGATACCGGAGACGACGCCGTGCACGACGCGGGCGGTGTCGGGGTTGTCAATCGCTCCGAAGCGCAGCTGGTCCATGACGGCGACGGGGCGTGCGCCCATCGAGATGATGTCGCGGACGATGCCGCCGACGCCGGTCGCGGCGCCCTGGAACGGCTCGATGTAGCTCGGGTGGTTGTGCGACTCGACCTTGAACGTCACGGCCCAGCCCTCGCCGATGTCGACGACGCCGGCGTTCTGTCCCATCCCGACCATGAGACGCTCACGCATCTCGTCCGAGACCTTCTGCCCGAACCGGCGCAGATAGATCTTGCTGGACTTGTAGGAGCAGTGCTCGCTCCACATGACGGAGTACATGGCCAGCTCACCGCTCGTGGGTCGGCGGCCGAGAATCTCGCGGATCTGCGCGTACTCGTCATCCTTCAGGCCGAGCGCGCCGTACGGCTGCTCGCGCTCGGGCGTGGCTGCGGCGTTCTCGACGGTGTCGGCGGCTGCTCGGGCGGGAGTGATCGGGGTGCTCACGGGGTGGGACTCCAGTGGTCGAGGATGCCGAGACCGGCGCCAGCGTGCGGGCCGCTCCAGTCTACGCGGCGGCCGCTTTCGGCATCCGTGTCACCCGTTTCACTCGACCGAAGCGAGCCTCTACGCTGATCGCGTGGACTTCTCCTTCGCTTTCACGCCCGATCTGATCGCGGTCTTCGTCACGCTGTTCGTGCTCGAGATCGTGCTGGGCGTCGACAACGTCATCTTCATCTCGATCCTCGCCTCCAAGCTCCCCAAGGAGCAGCAGGCGCGGGCGCGCAACCTCGGCCTGACCCTCGCGATGCTCATCCGCGTCGGCCTCGTCTTCGCGGCGGGGTGGATCATCACGCTCACCGAACCGGTCGTGACCCTGTGGGGCATCTCGTTCTCGTGGAAGGACTTCATCCTCATCGCGGGCGGGCTCTTCCTCGTCTACAAGGCAGTCACCGAGATCCACCACAAGCTCGAGGGCGCCGAAGAGGAACACGGCGAGGGCTCGGGCGGCCGCAAGGGCGTGAGCTTCGGATCGGTCATCGCGCAGATCCTCTTGCTCGACATCGTCTTCTCGCTGGACTCGGTCATCACCGCCGTCGGCATGACCTCGAACATGGTCATCATCATCACCGTCGTGGTGCTGTCGTTCGGCATCATGCTGTTCGCCTCGCGATTCATCTTCGCGTTCGTCAACGCGCACCCGACAGTGAAGATGTTGGCGCTGTCGTTCCTGCTATTGATCGGCGTTTTCCTCATCGCCGAGGGCTTCCACATCAAGATCGACAAGGCTTTCATCTACGGTCCGATGGCCTTCGCGATCTTCGTCGAGGCGCTGAACCTCACGTACTCGTCCCGCAAAGCGAAGCGGGAGCAGAAGAAGCGGCAGGCTGTGCAGCTTCGGCCCCAATACCCGGATGTCGACGAGTCAGCCGCCGTCGCTGCGGCGCTGTCGAAGGATCCCGCCTCCGGCTCCGTCGGCCTGTCACGCAAGCCCGTGGTCGGGGAGGCGGATGCGGCGTCCGCGCCGCACCGGGAGGGACTCGGCTGATGGTCAGTCCGCGGCGGCCTCGGCTACCGCAGCGGCAAAGCGCGCAGCATCCGTGCCGTTTTCACGCACCTCGAACACCGTGCCGTCGATGACCAGCAACGGGACGTGGTCGACGACCTGGTCGGTGCCGGGAATCGGCTTGCCGAGCCACGCGTCATTGGCGGTGCTCGCGAGTCCCGCGTAGTCAGCGATCGCTGTCGACAGGTCGGATGTCGCGCCAGCCGTGGCCGCGAATCCGAGGAGTTCCTCGTCGCTCGGTGAGTGATCTGCCGTGACCTGGTTCTGCTGGATCAGTCCGTACAGCGGCAGGAGTGCGTCATCCTCGCCCGCCGCTGCGACGCCGAGGAGAAGTGCCGCGGCCCGGGTCGAGTAGTCGGTGACGTCACCGCGCTTGGCGCTCACGTACGTCATCGGATGCAGGGTCCACGTCGCCGTGCCATCGCCGACGAAGGCTGCGAGGTCGTCACCGATCGCCTCGTCGAGGCTCATGCAGTGCGGGCAGGAAGGGTCGCTCCAGAGCTGGATGTCGACCGCGCCGTCGCCGACGACGATTCCTGCTGTCGGGTCGAGGGGTGCAGGCGAGGGAGCAGTGGCAGCCGCCGGCGAGCAGGCGACGGCGACGATCGTGACAACGGGGATGAGGGCGAGGCATCCGACCATGCGGCGCCGAGACGAACCGAACACGGTGCCGTTCTACGCCGAGAGTCGGCGCATCGCCAATCGTTCAGTGAAGCCCACGGCGCTCACCCCTAATGTGGTCAGACCATATAGCGGATTCCGCCAAACGCCCGGCCAGCACCACTCCATAGCGTCGTCGCGGCGGTATCCATAAGGAGCGCGACACTACCCGGTATACATATCGCGCGCAGGGAGACTCGAATGTCGGTGAGGCAGAGCCTGTTGGCGATCCTGGCGCAGGGGCCGTGCTACGGCTACCAGCTGCGGTCGGAGTTCGAGCGGCGCACCGGCTCGAGCTCGTCGCTCAACGTCGGCCAGATCTACAGCACTCTCGAGCGGCTCGAGCGCGACGGCCTCGTTTCGCGGGGCGCACCCGACACGGACGGCCACATCTACTGGCAGATCACGGATGCCGGCCGCGGCGAGGCCCGCGCCTGGCTTGCGTCTCCGGTCGAACGCAACCCCGGAACCCGGGACGAGCTCGCGATCAAGCTCGCGCTGGCGACCACGCTGCCGGGGGTGGATGTCTTCGAGGTCATCGATACGCAGCGGCGAGCCTCGACTCGGCGCCTCGAGTCCCTGCGCAGGGCGACGTTCGGTGGTGAGATCGTCGGCGGACCGGAAGAGCTCGCCTGGTCGCTTCTCAACGAGTCGATGGTTTTCGGTGCGGAGGCGGAACTTCGGTGGCTCGATCACGTCGAGGCGCAACTCGCGGCGCGCGCCGCGCACGCAATGGTGCTCGAACTCGACACTCACCGTCCCAAGCGCGGACGACCAGCATCGACTCGGCCGGTGTCGGCGTAAGGCACGAAACCCTCATCATCGCTGGCGCTCCGAGCGCACCGGAGCGTCGTGCCGAGCGGAAGCAGGTCCTCGAGCGGGCTGTCGTGGGCGTGGTCGCCGAGGTAACGCAGCACGGTGCCACCGCGCTCCAGGTCCAGACGCACAGCGTCGGGCACAGGCGGCGCCTCGATCCCCTCGCCGAGGTAGAGGACTGAATCCACCACGCGGTGTGAGCCGAGGATGCCGGGGAAAGGCTGGTCGCCGCGAACCTGCAGGCGCTCGCGCAGCACCGGGCCTGCGGCGTCCGTCGCCTCGACATCGGCTGTGAGCGCGCCGCCGCGCTCGCCGGAGCGACCGAGGACGAGGGTTTCGCGGGCGATCACGGATGCTGCGGCGCCCAGTCGCACGGTCATCGACCGCGTGAGTGAGCCGGCATCGGTGACCACCGTGGGAAGGCCCTCCCACACGAGGTGAGCATCGGCGCCGAGGTCAAGGTGCGCGTGCCACTGCGATTGGCCCACTTCCTCTCGCCCGTAGACGATGAGCCCGCCGATGTCGACCAGGCGCACTGAGCATCCGTCCCCGACACGGATGTCGAGCTCGACGTGGTCCCCGGGCATGAGCATCGCTCGGCCCGAGACCAGCGCGATCTCGACCGAGTGCCCCCGGCGATGCACGAGGCGGGGGAGAACCAGCTCGCCGTCCAGTGCGCACGCGACAGAGTCGCCCCGCGCGCTCACTTCGACGACGGTGGGTCTCACGAGTGGGCGTGGTCCGCGTGATCGTGCAGGGCCCCGTCCGCGTGTGCGTGAGCGTGCTCGCCGTCGGCGTGGCTGTGCAGGAACCCGCCGCCTTCCTCGTCGGCGTGGAAGTGGGGGGCCATGGGGCCGGGATCCTGGGGGACGTGCGATCCGTCGCGGTGTGCGGCGAGGATCGACAGCACCCACTCGCGCAACGCCGCGACCGAGACGGCGTCGGTGCGTGAGAGAGCGAGCACCGTGCGGCCGTCGCGGGCGAGGGTGGCGTCGGCGACCATCTGCTCGACATCTACCCCGACATAGGGCGCGAGGTCGGTCTTGTTCACGACAAGCAGGTCGGCCCGGGCGATACCGGGACCACCCTTTCGGGCGACATCGCCGCCCCCAGCTACATCGAGGACGAAGATCTGCGCATCCACGAGCGCGGGCGAGAAGGTGGCGGTGAGGTTGTCGCCGCCCGACTCGATGACGACGAGGTCCAGGGGCGCGAAGGCACGCTCCAGGTCTTCGGCGGCGAGCAGGTTCGCGGTGACATCGTCGCGGATGGCGGTGTGCGGGCAGGCCCCGGTCTCCACGGCGACGATGCGCTCAGGATCGAGCACTCCGGCAGAGCGCAAGAACCGGGCATCCTCGTCGGTGTAGATGTCATTGGTGATGACGCCGATGCGGATCTCGTCGGCAAGAATGCGGCAGATCGTCGCGATGAGTGAGGACTTGCCGGTGCCGACGGGGCCGGCAACGCCAAGCCGCAGGGCGCGAGGTGAGTGGTCAGGCACGAAAGAGCCTCCTGGTCGATTGGGCGTGGGCCTGGGCCCACTGTTCGGATTGCGGTGCGGACAGGGCGGGGATGTCGGTCGGGTCGGTGATCTGCGCAATCAGCGGTAGCTCGTTCTCGATCTCGCTGCAGACCTCGACCACGAGAGAGACCAGATCGAGCGGATCGCGAGGCTCGAGCTTGAGGACCGCGGCTGCAGCTGCCTGTATGTCCTCGTAGACGACCAGTCGCGCCAGATCCAGCGCTGGCATGTCTAGCCCCGCCGCGATGACCCCGAGCACGCAGGCCCGCGGCGGAGGGGTCGCCCGCCCGCGCCAGGTGTGGATAGCCGAGTCGCCGGGGAGGAGCTCGGTCCCGACCCGCAGGTATCCGCGGGCGAGGTGGCGCGCGGCATCCCTCAGCGCGGCGCTCGGGGTACGGGCCGCCCATGCCGCCTCGACAGCGTCCAGATCACCGTCGATCATGCGCACGTGGCGTGCGGCGACAGCAGTCCCCGCCTCGACGAGGGTCACCGTGGCTGCCCGACCGCGCAGCAGAGCGGGAAGCTCCGCTGCCTGCAGGCCCGACATCAGCGCGGGCTCCACGCCGGCGGAGTGCGCGTGACCGCCGGAGGGCAGCCTGGCATCCGCGAGGAGCATCGCGGCGGAGGTCGAGGACAGTGCCATCAGAACAGCTGGTAGAGCTGGGCCAGGGGGAGCCGCGACGCGGGGGCGGGTTCGACGAGCTCGCCATCGATGCGGATGTCGAACGTGTCGGGTCGGATGTCGATCCGCGGCAGCGCATCGTTGTTGCGCATGTCGGCTTTGCTGATTCCGCGGGTGGACTGCAGCGGCAGCATCCGGCGTGTCAGTCCGAGTCGGCCCTCGATCCCCGCCGCCAGCGCGGCGGGAGAGACGAACGACACCGATAGGGCACCGCCGATGGCATCGCTGAAGGCGGGACGCATCAGCACCGGTTGCGGGGTGGGAATGGAGGCGTTCGGATCGCCGAGGGCTCCCCACACCAGCCCACCACCTTTCATGACCACACTCGGACGGAACCCGAAGAACCGTGGATCCCACAGCACGAGGTCGGCGAGCTTGCCCACCTCGACCGAGCCGACCTCCGCGTCGATGCCGTGAGCGATCGCGGGGTTGACCGTGTACTTCGCGACATACCGACGGGCTCGTTCGTTGTCGGCGGGGAGGGAGGTGCCGAGGCTTCCGCGCCTGGCCTTCATGACGTGCGCCACCTGCCAGGTCCGGGTGATGACTTCGCCGATCCGTCCCATCGCCTGAGCGTCGGAGGAGGTGATCGAGATCGCGCCCATGTCATGCAGGATGTCTTCGGCGGCGATCGTTGTGCCCCGGATGCGGGACTCCGCGAAGGCGAGATCTTCGGGTACTCCCGGGTTGAGGTGGTGACAGACCATCAGCATGTCGAGGTGCTCGGCGACGGTGTTGACCGTGTGGGGCAGCGTCGGGTTCGTCGAGCCGGGAATGACGTAGGGAAGACTCGCGATCGAGAGGATGTCGGGAGCGTGACCGCCCCCCGCCCCCTCGACGTGGAACGCGTGGATCGTGCGCCCCGCTATCGCGGCGATCGTCGAATCGACATAGCCCGCCTCGTTGAGCGAGTCGCTATGCAGCGCGACCTGCAGGCCCCAGTCCTCGGCGGCGCGCAAGCTCGCGTCGATCGCTGCCGGAGTCGAGCCCCAGTCCTCGTGGACTTTGTAGCCCGCCGCACCTGCGAGCGCCTGCTCTTCGAATGCCGCTGCCGAGACGGTATTCCCCTTGCCCAGCAGCAGGACGTTGACCGGAAGGGCATCCAGGGCACGATGCATGTGTTCGAGGTGCCAGGACCCCGGCGTGACGGTGGTGGCCTTCGACCCTTCGGACGGTCCCGTTCCTCCTCCGACGATCGTCGTGATCCCCGCCGCGAGCGCCTCGTGAATCTGTGACGGGGAGAGCAAGTGAACGTGCGAGTCGATCGCCCCCGCGGTGAGGATCTTCCCCTCACCGGAGATGACGTCGGTGGACGGTCCGATGATCAGCCGAGGGTCGACGCCATTGGCGATGTCGGGGTTGCCCGCGCGCCCGACCCCGACGATCCGGCCGTCGCGGATGCCGACATCGGCGCGCACGATTCCCCACCAGTCGAGGATGATCGCGTTCGTGATCACGGTGTCCAGGGCGCCATCGGCGCGCGACACAGTGCTCTGCGCCATGGACTCGCGGATCGACTTGCCGCCCCCGAACACCGCCTCTTCGCCGCCGGCGGTGAGGTCCCTCTCGATCTCGATCCAGAGGTCGGTGTCGCCCAGGCGCACCTGATCGCCGGCGGTGGGCCCGTAGATCGCGGCGTATCTTTCCCTGTCGATCCTGACCATCAGAGATCTCCTCCCTCGTGTCGGATGCGGATGCCTGCCACACGCCGATTCCCGCGCAGGCTCACCGCTGCCACACGCTTGGAGACCCCTGGCTCGAAACGCTCCGAGGTCCCCGAGGGAATGTCGAGTCGACATCCCGCAGCTGCCGCGCGGTCGAAGTCGAGCGCGTCATTCACGTCGGGCAGATGGATGTGGGAGCCGATCTGCACGGGACGATCCCCCGTATTGAGAATGATCAACTCGAGGCGCTCATCGGCGTCGCGGTCGGCGTTGAGCTCGATCTGCCCCGGACGAACCCGGATGGCTCCCGGTCCTGACGATGTTCCCGATGCCACGGTGAGCCTCTCAGTCGATCGGATGGTGAACGGTGACGAGCTTGCGTCCGTCGGGGAAGGTGGCTTCGACCTGGACGTCGACGAGCATGTCGGCCACGCCCTCCATGACGTCATCGCGGGTGAGCACGGTGCGCCCCGCCGCCATGAGTTCCGCTACCCCGACACCTTCTCTGGCGCGCTCGATCACCCACGTCGACAGGAGGGCTACGGCCTCCGGGTGGTTGAGCTTCACGCCGCGTGCCTGGCGATCTCTGGCCACCATGCCCGCCACGGCGAGCAGCAGCTTCTCGGTATCCGCAGGTGACAGATGCACGGGGCGCTCCCTTCGGCGTGGCTCCCTGAGGAGCCGGCGAGTCGGATCACTGTCAGGATGCTTGTCGGACAGTGTCCCGAGCAGTGACAGAAGTCTGTCATTTTTGCGTCAGTCACTCATCATTGTCATCGTCATGACGCGGTGAGAACCAGCGAAAAACCCTGTAATTTCAAGGCACTAGGCGGATCACGGCTTTGGCAGTTTTACATGGTCGACACATTCGAGTAATGGCAATGTAATGCCATGGGGCCATGGTGAACTCACCTGCAGCAGTCGGCGGTGTTCTGCCACCGGCGAATCGGGGCCTCTTCGCTCAGACATCGGCGAGGGGTTCCACCCCGCACCACAGATCCTCTGACCGGGCGAACGGCGCATCCGACGCGGAACGCCATGCAAGCGGTGTCCGTCGCGCTCTCGACGCGATCGTGACCGCTGGCAACTCGCACACGCAACCTGAAACGGAGCACAGCATGATCATCACTGGCACGCGTCTACGGACGCTGCTTGCGGCAGGCGCCATGGCGTCAGCTGCAGCCCTCGTCCTCGCCGGATGTGGCGCCCGCACCGACGACGCAGCCTCGAGCGAAGCCCCTGCGGCCGCGGAGAGCTGCGTCGACACCTCGGGCGACACCGTCAAGCTCGGATTCCTCAACTCGCTGACCGGAGGCATGGCGATCTCCGAGACCACGGTCTCGAACGTGCTGCACATGGCGGCTGATGAGATCAACGCCGACGGCGGCATCCTGGGCAAGCAGATCGAATACATCCAGGAAGACGGCGCCACCGACTGGCCCACCTTCGCCGAGAAGACCGAGAAGCTGCTCACGCAGGACTGCGTCGCCGCGATCTTCGGCGGCTGGACCTCCTCGTCGCGTAAGGCTGTCAAGCCTGTCGTCGAGGAGTACAACGGCCTCTTCTTCTACCCGGTCCAGTACGAAGGCCTCGAGTCCTCACCGAACATCTACTACACCGGTGCCACGACCAACCAGCAGATCATTCCCGCCATGGACTACCTGGCATCGCAGGGAGTGAAGACCCTGTTCCTGGCGGGATCGGACTACGTCTTCCCCCGCACCGCGAACGCGATCATCAAGCTCTACGCAGAGGAGCTCGGCATCGAGATCGTCGGCGAAGAGTACGTGCCGCTGGATCGTGACGACTGGACGACCCAGGTTGCCAAGATCGTCGAGGCTGACCCCGACTACATCTTCAACACGATCAACGGTTCCTCCAACGTCGGGTTCATCAAGGCGTACTACGACGCGGGCCTCACTCCCGAAGAGACACCGATCATCTCGGTCTCGATCGCTGAAGAAGAAGCTCCCGCGATGGGTCACGAGGTCACCGGCAACTACGCCTCGTGGAACTACTTCCAGTCCCTCGACACCCCGAACAACCCGGCGTTCATCGAGGCCTGGCAGGCCTACCCGGGCAGCAGCGGCGTGACCTCGGACCCCATGGAGGCCGCGTACATCTCGCTCTACCTCTACAAGGCCCTCGTTGAAGCCGCTGGCTCCTTCGACGTCGACGCGATCAACCAGGCTGCCCTGGACAACGAGATCACGGTGGACGCTCCCGAGGGTGTCGTGACCCTCAACGGGGAGAACCACCACATCTCCAAGCCGGGCCACATCGGACGCATCAACGCCGACAACCAGTTCGACATCGTCTGGGCATCGGACGGGTTCATCGAGCCCGACCCGTACCTCGAGCAGTACTCCTGGTTCCCCGAGGACGTGCGCAACGCCCTCGTGGCAGCCGCGGGCTGACACACACAAGGCACTGCGGGGTCCCGGCCTGTCCGGGGCCCCGCAGCACCGGCTCTTCCATGAACACGCGCGAGAACAGAAGGGAGTGAACTCGAATGGATGCACTGATTCCGCCGCTGCTCAACGGCACCGCGCTGGGCGCCTTGCTGCTCTTGACAGCACTCGGCCTCACCCTGACCTTCGGCCAGATGGGGGTGATCAACATGGCGCACGGCGAGTTCATCATGGTCGGCGCCTTCACGACATTCCTCGTTCAGCTCGTCATCCCCGACAGCAACATCTCTATCCCTGTCGCGTTGCCCGTCGCCTTCGTCGTCGCCGGGCTCTTGGGCCTTCTGCTGGAAGCCGGAATTCTCCAGTGGATGTACCGTCGCCCGCTTGACACACTGCTGGTCACCGTCGGTGTGGCACTCATCCTGCAACAGGCTGCCCTGCAGATCTTCCCCGCCCAGGGAGTGCCGGTGGAGAACCCCGGCTGGCTCCAGGGCCAGATCAACGTCTTCGGCTACGCCTGGCCACTGCGCCAGGTGTTCACCATCGGGCTCGCGGCGGCGTGCGTGGCGATCCTCGCCGCCTGGCTCAAGTACTCCTCGTTCGGGCGCCGGATTCGCGCCACGGTGCAAAACCGCGACCTGGCCGAGACCGTCGGGGTGCGCACCCGGACCGTGGACCGCATCACGTTCTTCGTGGGCTCGGGACTGGCTGGAGTCGCGGGTGTCGCAGCCTCCCTCATCGGGGGAACCAACTCCCAGATGGGGACCCAGTACATCATTCCCGCCTTCCTCGTCGTCGTGGCTGGGGGTATCGGGCAGATCAAGGGCACCGTGATCGCCGCCTTCGCGATCGGCATTGCGATGGCCTTCTTCGCCGACCTGACCAGCGGGAGCCTTGCTCAGGTGCTCGCCTTCGTGCTCGTCGTCGTCTTCCTGCAGATCCGCCCGCAGGGTCTGTTCACCGTCCGCACGAGGGGGTTGGCATGACCATCCTGACCAAGCTCAAGCCCTGGTACTCGCTCATCGGCATCGGCATCTTCGCCGTCATCCTCCTCGCGGTGGCGCCGTCGATCCTGACGATGCACTGGGTCAACAACCTCGGCAAGTACTGCGCCTGGGCGATCGTCGCCGTCGGGATCGGACTGGCGTGGGGACGCGGCGGGATGCTCGTCATGGGGCAGGGAGTCTTCTTCGGCCTCGGTGCCTACGCCATGGCCATGCACCTGACACTCGAAACTGCCGGCCCGGACGCGCTGCCCGGGTTCATGATCCTCTACGACCCGCTAGCCCCGCTCCCTGTCTTCTGGGAGCCCTTCCGCAGCCCCTGGTTCACTCTGCTGGCCATCCTCGTGCTGCCGATCATCGTGGCCGGCATCCTTGGTTTTGCGCTGTTCAAGCGCCGCGTCAAAGGCGCCTACTTCGCCATCCTCACTCAGGCGCTCGCGGTCGCGCTCGCCATCTGGATCAGCTCAACGATCCGCGAGACCGGAGGTGACACAGGCCTCAGCGGCTTCACGTCGTTCTTCGGGTACAACCTGAAGGATCCCGCCAACCAGGTGATGGTCTACCTCATCACCGCGAGTCTTCTCGTCGTCTGCATGGTCGTGGTGTGGCAGCTCTACCGCAGCCGTTTCGGCGAGCTGCTGCTGGCGACCCGCGACGCCGAGGAGCGCGTGCGGTTCCTGGGTTATGACCCGGCCAACGTCAAGCTCGCCGCCTTCGTCATCGCCGCGGTCATGGCCAGCATCGGGGGCGCGATGTTCGTCCCCCTGGTCGGGATCATCACTCCGCAAGAGATTGGGGCCTCCGCGTCGATCCTCATGATCGCGGGTGTCGCACTCGGGGGCCGTGCCTCCCTGTTCGGCCCGGTGCTCGGTGCCATGGCGATCGGATGGGGTCAATCCAGCCTCGCCTCGAGTTGGCCCGACGGATGGGTGTACCTGCTCGGTCTGCTCTTCGTCGTCGTGACCCTCTTCCTCCCCAACGGCCTGGCCTCCCTGGTGGGGCGGGTCAAAGACTTGTTGGCGCGTGACCGCACCTCTGCACCCGCGCCGTTGCCGATCGAAGGCGAGGCGAAAGCATGAGTGAGAACGCGAGCACGTCGCCCGCAGCATCCGACTCGGGCGTCCTCGTCCCCGATGGTGAAACCTCCGTGACCGTGTCCCACCTCACGGTCAGCTTCGACGGGTTCAAGGCAGTCGACGATGTCGATCTGCTCATGCTCAAAGGGCAGGTCCACTTTCTCATCGGGCCGAACGGAGCAGGCAAGACGACTCTCGTGGACGCGCTCACCGGTCTGGTTCCCGCGACCGGAACCGCTACCTACAACGGGATGGATCTCGTCTCGATGAAGGCAAACAAGATCGTGCGTGCCGGCGTGGGGCGAACCTTCCAGACCGCGACCGTTTTTGACGAGCTCTCGGTGCTCCAGAACCTCGATATCGCGGGCGGTCTCCATCGCCGAGCCTGGGGACTTCCTCTTGCTCGGCGGGGAGTGCCCGAGTACGTGGAGTCCGCGCTGGAAACGATCGGCCTGTCCGGGCTTCGCGACAAGCCTGCCGGCATCCTCGCGCACGGGCAGAAGCAGTGGCTCGAGATCGGCATGCTCCTCGTCCAAGACGCGAAGGTCATGTTCCTGGACGAACCCGTGGCCGGCATGAATGCCGACGAACGGGACGAAACCGGACAACTGCTGCAGCGCATCGGCGACGAGCGCACCATTATCGTCATCGAGCACGATATGGACTTCGTGCGCAACTACGCGGAGTGGGTCACCGTGATGCACTCGGGCAAGCTCCTGGCTGCCGGGACTGTTGAGCAGGTGCAGGCGGACCGGCGGGTCCAGGAGGTCTATCTGGGGACGGCCGCCGACGCCGCCGTAGAAGGCGAGGGGGGCCACTGATGCTCGAGATCACGGGTGTTACCGCAGGCTATGGGCGCACCAAGGTGCTCCATGACGTCACCATCCAGATTCCGACCGGCTCCGCCGTCTCGGTGATGGGTCATAACGGTGCGGGCAAGACCACCCTGCTGCGGGTGGCGACCGGTCTGATCCCGGTCATGAGTGGGCAGGTACTCATCGACGGCGAGGATGTCACCAAGATGCCGCCCTCGAAGCGGGTGCACCGCGGCCTTGGCTACGTGCCGCAAGGGCAGCAGTCCTTCCCGCAGATGACCACGCTCGAAAACCTCCAGCTGGTGGCAAAGCGCAACTCCGACATCGACGAGGTGTTCGACCTGTTCCCGGTCCTCAAACAACTCCTGGGGCGAAGGGCCGGTCTTCTGTCGGGCGGTCAGCGCCAGCAACTGGCGATCGCTCGTACCCTGCTGACCAAGCCACGACTCTTGGTGCTCGATGAACCCACCGAGGGTATCCAGCCGAATATCGTCGCGGATATCGAACGGGTCATCATCGACCTCACGCGTCGTGGCGATCTCTCGGTCCTGCTGGTGGAGCAGCATGTCGGCTTCGCGCTGCGGTCGACGAGCACGTACTACGTGCTGCAGTCGGGTCGAATCACGATGAGCGGTGAGGGTGGGGCGTCGGCGATCGACGATGTACGCGCCGCGATGGCGATCTGATTCAGATCGATTCCTCGCGGCAACGCCGGTGAAACACACTCTCGGCACAATCCGAAGCAGACGACATCTCGGAGGTGAGAGTGGGTGCGCTGGGCATGCGGACCCTGAACCGTGCGGGCGACGCGCGAGCGGCTGCAGAAGACAGTCTTGAGGACTATGCCTTCCGCTACGTTCCGCGCTCCTTCCGCCGGTGGAGCGCCCTGTCCGTCGGAGGCACCGCACTAGGGTCGATCGCCTTTCTCGCCGACTTCTCTATCGGCGCCAGTATCGGGCTCGAGCACGGGACGGCAAACGCCATGCTCGGCATCCTGCTGGCATCCGTGATCATCTTCGCGGTGGGATTTCCCGTCGCCTATTACGCGGCGCGGTACAACCTCGACCTCGACCTCGTCGCACGCGGCTCCGGCTTCGGTTACTACGGGTCGATCATCACCACCGTCGTGTTCGCAGGATTCACCTGCATCTTCTTCGCGCTCGAGGGCGCGATCATGGCGCAGGGACTCGCTGTGGCGGTGGGGATTCCGCTACCGCTCGGGTATGTCATCTCGACCGTGGTCGTAATCCCGATCGTGATCTACGGGATGCGGGCGCTGGAGAGACTGCAGTTCTGGACGACGCCGCTGTGGTTGGCGCTGGCACTGCTTCCCCTGATCTGGATCGTCGGTACCCAACCGGAGTCGGTCGTCGAGTTCGTCGAGTTCACGGGACTCTCGGACGGCGAGGTCAGTTTCAGCGCGATCGTTGCCAGCGCTGCGGTGTGCTTCGCGCTGACCCCGCAGCTTGCCGAGCAGATCGACTACATCCGGGTCATGCCGCCGCGCACCGCGCGAAACTCGCGCTCGTGGTGGGTGTCTTTTGTCTTCAGCGGGCCGGGGTGGGTGGTCTTCAGCGGGACCAAGCAGCTCATCGGACTGTTCCTGGCGGTCTATCTGGTCACCAAGGTCGATCCGATGATCGGCGACCGAGCAGTCGAGCCGGTCGCTCAGTTCTTGGGGATGTACGAGTCGCTCGTGCCGGACTGGCTCGCCTTGGCCCTCGTCCTGCTGTTGATCGTGATCGCTCAGATAAAGATCAATGTGACGAACGCTTACTCCGGGTCGCTGGCCTGGTCGAACGTGTACACCCGGGTGCGCAAGCGATATCCCGGGCGCACGGTGTTCGTGCTGTTCAACCTCATCATCGCGCTTGCCCTCATGCTCATGGATGTCTTCAGCCTCATCTCGTTCGTCCTGAGTCTGTACGCCAACGTTGTGATGGCCTGGCTCGTGACGATCTCGGCCGACATCGTCATCAACAAGCTGATCCTGAAGATCTCGCCGCGTTACCCCGAGTTCCGGCGGGGCATGCTGCACGACTGGAACCCGGTCGGCCTCGTATCTGTGAGCCTCGCCTCCCTGCTGTCGCTGCTGACCTTTGCCGGGGCGTTCGGCCCGAATCTGCAGCCATTCTCGGTGCTGATTGCTATTGGGGTAGCTCTCATCGTGACCCCGCTCATGGCGATCGCGACGCGGGGTCGGTACTACCTGCGCCGGTCCTCAGACGGCATCCCGACGCCGATTCTGGATGCGGACGGGAATCCTTCCGGAGAGCGACTTCGTTGCCACGTCACGGGGTACACCTTTGAGCGGCCGGATATGCTGATGTCGGCTGAGTTGGGGCCTCGGGGCGAGGTGCAATACGTCTCGTCGCTGGCTCTGACCCTCGACGATTCGGACCGATACGTCCTACCGCCGGAGCCGCCGCCGACGAGAGGAGAGCGCGACAGTGGTCGTTGACGAGACGATCGACACCTCTGGTGCGATCCTCGCCTGCGCGGCGACCCTGCTGCGACATCGGACATTCGAGGACATCACGTACCTCGATCTCGCCGAAGCATCCGGCGTGTCAGAGCGCACCATCTACCGCCGCTTCCCGACGAGGTCGAACCTTCTGGATGCGCTGGGTCGCTGGATCGAGGAGGAGCACTTTCGGATCGCCGAGTTCCACACGTTCGCGCAGTTCCGGGAAGCCGTGCGGAGCCGCTTTGCCGCGTATGCCGCGGAGCCGGCCTTTGCTTTCGTGGCGGCCCGGGGTGCCTCCCTTTCCCCGATGGGCGACGAGCAGGCTACGCCGATGACCGACGCAATCATGGTGATGCTGCAGGAGTCGGTCCCCTGTCTGAACCGACGTGACGCGCTGCGGATCGCCGCCAACGCCCGCTACTTCGCTTCCGCGCAGTTCTGGGCGCGGATGCGGACGGGCTTCGACATGAGTGGAGAGCAGACCTTCGAGGCCTTCGAGTTCGCGATGGGTCAAGTCCTCCCGCGCGAGACGAAGGCGAGCAGGGCGGCGTAGTGTCCGCGACCGACGCGGATGCCGAGTTGTCTGCCACGCAGTCGGCGATCCTCGCGGCATACGCCGAGCTGATCGAGGAAGTGGGCACGGATGACGTGTCCTTTCGCGTCATCGCGCTGCGGGCGGGAGTCGGGGAGCGCACGGTCTTCCGTCACTACCCCACGCGCGTGGACTTGCTGCTTGCGACATCCGCGTGGATCGAAAGGACGGCCTTCACCCGCCCGGAGTGCGAGTCCATCTTCGATGTCCCGATCGCGATTCGCGAGGCAATGGCGGCGTATGATCGGCGCCCCGAGTTGGCCTACGTGGTCGCCGAGACCTCGATGCGCGGCGTCAATGGTGCCGAGCCTGCCCCGTATCGCGAGGCGTTCAGCGCGCTCCTGAGGCACGAGGTCCCTTCTCTGGGAGAGAACGAGCGACAGCAGATTGTCGCAGCACTGTGTCACCTCGACTCGGCGGCGACCTGGGTGGCAATGCGCCGACAGCTGGGGATGAGTGGTCGCGACATCGCCGACGCTGCGACCTGGGCTGCGGAGGCGATTCTCGATCCGATCCGGGATCGCGCGGAAGGGTCCCGCGCGATCTGAGCGACTCCGTGTGGTCAGGCTAGGTCGTCGGGGTGGAGCTGTCGACGACCGAGTGGCCACACCCGGAGTGGACGGCGGTCATATCCCGGGAACGCGGCGGGATGACACTGGATGTCACGTCAGGCGAGCCTTCGAGGTGCGATCGGGGGGGGCGTGGTACTTTCTCGACCCGAGAGCCTACAAAGACGGTTGGGTCGACCGTCCCGTCACGCTTACCGAGTTGCGACGCACGAGAACCGCTCCGGGCAATCGCTAGTCGCGGAAGGCGTCGAGGCGGCAGAGCACGCGAACGTGTGCTGGCGCGTCCGGGTTGACCCGCTCTGCGATCGCTGTGATCGACCAGCCGTCCTTGATCCGAGCGTGGACATCTGCGCAGAGCCAGTCCGGAACGTAGCCAAACTTCTGGCCGTCGAGGGTATTGACGAGAACCGCCTTCGGGTTCACCTCGTTGCCTTCCTCGAGCTCGAGGCGGAGCGTCGCACCGTTCTGGAGGGTCGCGATGGCGGCATCCGATCCAAAGAAGTGTCGAACACCTGAAACAAAGAACCGGCTCGTGAGCTGACCAGCTTTGGTGAGAGGGAGCTCGACGACGTGGAAGGTGTCGGTTGCCCGGCCGCCGCCAGTGCGGGCCAAGACTTCGAAAGGGACGTCGTCTGAACTGAGATTCTCAATGCCGAGCCAGCTCAAGTAGCGGTCGTAGTGTGGGCGGTCGACAGAGAGGATCCGATTCGCGAAGAACGCCGGGATCTCGTCAGAGACATAGCCAGTGTCACGATCGGGATATTCAAGCAGCGGGACGAACGCGGGGTCATCCCATGCGCCCGGGAGATACTGGAAAGCGAATCGGCCAGCGGGGAGTGCGTCGAGCTGGCCCACCTTCACGAAGAGTCGGGACACGGGGTTCTGCCAGACGAGGATGAGGGTCTTGCGGCTCGCCGTGAGGTCGAGTTGATCTCGGTCAAGTGCCTGAGTAGCCATCGAGCAACCTCCTTCGATTCGTCGCCAACAGTCGAACTACGAATGTATGGGTGACCTCAGACATTATCGCGCGGGGGACCTGGGAGACGACGGAACGAACTTCATCCTCTGAGATTGAGTCGAGTCGGTCGAGCCAAAAGCGGCGAGCTGCCGGCGATGCTAGGCGAAGAGCGCTCCATGCGAGTTCCGTAAGCTTGGGCTTTCCTGCGAAGTGGTGGCTGGTCCCGCGCTCCACCCAGCGCATCATGTGGGGTTCGTCGCCCAGCATCCGGACACGTCGCTCGTCCCGCTCCTGAAAGCCGAGCGCATTTCCATGGTCGAAGGAAGGTGCCAGACGGCGCTCACCCCCACGGAGGATGACCGCCCAGTTTTCGTGATGGCGGTCGCGTCCGGCGACCCAAGCATCCATAAGCAGATAGCCGGTCCACACGTCAAAGGCAGTGAAGTCACCTGGCCAGTCGATGTCGGCCGGCGGCCCAACCTCCTCGAGCGCATGCTGGACGGCCGCCACCGTGTAGCCCTGGTTCTCGCCCTGGATTGACTGGTCGTAGTCGGCGAACCGTGCTGACAGCACGCTGTTGCCATGATCGAGGTACTCGAGACTGTCCCGAAGCACTGACCTGGACACGATCGCGCGCCGACCTTCCAGGATTGCTGGGCGGATAGTCGCGCTCGGAACGCCGAGCTGCTCGGCCAATTGGTGGACAGTCCACTCGGCCCAATCTTCTCCGCTGACAGTCCCATCGAGCTCGTCGAGTCGCGCGAGCTTGAGCAACCACTGTCGGTCGCCGAACGTCGGCAGCTCGACCCACCACTTCTCCTTCGACCCCATTGGTTCGTCTGCTTCGGCCGCGCCGCGGACGAAGTGGAGCGATTCCCAGGGGGTCGGCACGGGATGACCCTATCGGCGACGCCCGACGGTCGCACCGCGGAAACGCGCGAACTCAGCAACTCTCCTGTCGGTAACGCGGTGGGATGACACTGGATGTCACGCGTAACGGGCATGCGTTGAGAGCATCGAGCCGCCCTTGTCGTGACACTTTCCCGAGACGCCTTGCTCGAACTCGAGTCGGGCGTAGAGCGACCCGCGTCCGACGCGCTTTATAGACCTGGCTTTGAGTGGTTCGTCGACGACGGTCACTTCGATCCGCTCTTTGCCCGCGGGCGATGTGAAGGAATCCGGGGAGAGCGAAGACGCCGCGGAGGGCGCCGTGGGCCGAGGAAGGCGCCGCAGACGACGTCAACGCCGGGGATGCGGCCGAAGACGAGGAGGAGAATGCCGCGGAGGCGGATGTCGAGGCAGCGGCCGCGGCCGCGGATGTTGTCTCGCGAGGGGCCCGACGTCAGGTTGTCTCGTTGGTCATTGCCGCGTCGATTCGCTGAATGAAGTCGTTCGCCCACTCTGCCGCAAGTGATGCCATCGGGATCGCCGCAGCGGCCCAGATCCCCAGCACCTGCCGCACCGTGTACTGGAGATCGGAGTTGCTCGCAGTGGGTGGAGGAGTTGTTTCAGCGTAAGTAGTCACAGTGCCACCGCTTCCTCGTCGTTCACAACCTCGGCGCTGCCCGCGACGACCTGCCAGCGGCCCCCGACGATCGCCCACGAACGGCGATAGGTCATCGTCGCCTCCGCGAAGCGCCCGCGGTCGACAACGTGAACGCGTGATCTCGACACTGTGCTTCCCTTCCCTTTCTGCTGGTCCGTCGTTCGGTGCGTCTCGTCGATCTGCAGAAACCTCAGTGCTCCGGACGCGTGTGCGTGCAGATCGGCTGCGCGATCGACCACCGAACCGTCGGGCAGGCGGAAACGCAGATCCTCGGCAAGCAAAGCGCGCAGGGCGTCGACATCGCTCGTGCGCAGCGCTTCCAGCAGCGCATCCTCGGTTTCGTCGAGGCTGCGCCCGGTGACGTCTCGCGCGGGTGCGATAAGGAGGCGCCTTCGAAGAGCGAGCATCCCCGCCGCCGCGCCCACCCACGCCGCCCAGCCGAGAGCCTTATACACCCAGAACGCTGGATCGGGAAGTTGCGTCGCGGGTGTGACGAAGGCGGTCGACGCGAAGACGAGGACGGAATTGACCAGTGCATGGCCCCATGCAGCCGGCCACGCGCTCCCGGAAAGCTCGCGCCCGGCGCCGAGGACGAGTGAGGCCACCAAGAGGTCGACCGTCGTTCCGAGCACGGTTCGCCAGGACAGGTCCCCCTGAGCGCCGTATGCGACGAGCAGTGGGAGATGCCAGGCCGCCCAGACGGCACCGACAGCGAGGGCGGTCCACCAGAACCCACGATTCCCTCGGACGCGGGTCCAGAGGAATCCCCGCCAGCCGAACTCCTCACCTGTTGCGGAGAGGAAGGCGAGCAGCGCCACGGGGAGAACAAGCAAAGCGGTTTCGCCGAGGGCGGGATCGGGTGACCACGAGACGACGCCCACGGCGACGCCCACAACGATCTGCGCCGCGGCGACAACGAGGATGGCGGCCGTGGTGAGCCCGATGACAATCCAGGTGCGTGCCCCGCCGAAGGGTGAGGCGCGCCACAAGCTTCGTAGGGCTCGGCTGCCGCGCACGGGTCTGACCGCAAGAATGACCGCAAGTGCGGGAATCCACTGCGCAAGAGGCGTGGCAACCCCCAGGTAGTCGGCATCGACGCCGAGCAGCGCCGGGAGGCACAGCAGCAGGACAGCGCTGAAGGTGATGGTGAGGAACGTGCGCGCTTGTCGTGAGCGGGTCACTCGCGGGCTCACCCTCGCGCGTCCCGGGAGGTTCGGGCTGCCGCGAGGTCTCGCGCCGCGACCAGTGGAGTGTCCTTCCATCGGACCGCGACGGCGATGACCCCTGCGAGGAGTGCGAGCTCGATGCCGCTGGCAACGAGGTAGTAGCTCCACTCGCCGATCGCAGCGCCGATGATCGTGAGGGCGAACACTGCCGCGACCACGATTTGCATCAACCGATTGACCGTGCGCGGGATCAGTACCGACGCGGCGATCATCAGTGAGGGCACTGCGACGTACAGAACGATGCCCAACATGAAGGCTTCGTTGATGGTGAATACGAAAGCGCGTCCTGCCTCGATCTGCTCTCGGAGGTCAGCGCGGTAGAACGCGAAGATGTCGACGAACGCGACGAGGAACATGACGCTCGTCCAGAGCGCGGCGAGCCGGACTCTCGGGTCGAGCGGCCGGAACGGGGAAGAAGGATCGACGATCATGCGGGCTCCCAGCGATAAAACTTACACATGTAAGACTTGCCGCCCGATCCTACTCTTACGACCGTAAGTTACGCAAAGATGTCACAGTGAGCCGACGAGGGACCCTGACAAGGGAACGCGTGATCGCCGCGGCGGCTGCCGTCGCCGACCGGTCCGGTCTCGCTGGTGTCTCGATGCGCAGCGTGGGCGGCGAGCTCGGAGTCGAGGGCATGTCGCTCTATCACCACGTATCGAGCAAAGACGCTCTCCTCGACGCGCTCGCCGAATGGGCCATCGCCAAGATCGATCTTCCTCCGCCAGATGCGCCATGGCGAGAGGCAATGGAAACGCGCGCTCGATCCGCCCGCGCCGTATTCGTCGCACACCCGTGGTCGATCGCGATGATCGAATCACGGCCTGCGCCGAGCGCGGCCCTGCTGACTCATCACGACAGGGTCCTCGGATGGCTCTTCGCCGCCGGCTTCACCGCTCCACTGGCGACGCTCGCTTTTTCAACCGTGGACGCCTTCGTTTACGGCTTTGCGCTCAGTGAGACCAATCTCCCGTTCCAGCCCAACCCGGGCGCAGAAGCTGACTTCGCGGCAACCGTCTCACCCGACCCGGGCGCCTACCCGAACCTCTCACGGTCGCTGACCGAACTGCTGAGCAGCGGCGACTACACCTATCCGAGCGAATTCGACAACGGCCTCACCCTCATCCTCGACGCCATCCAGGCTCAGCTCGACGCCACCCGAGTCGCATAGGACCGCCGGAGAGGGGCCGTCAGGGATCGTTTCAGTTGTGGGCACGGCGTGGGCACGGAATTCGTCTCGCCTCGGTCACCCACTCGACTGCCGCGTCGCGCCCGTTCACATGCAGTGTTCTGTTTGCGCGATCCTCACGCGCCTGATTGGACCGGCGCACCGTGTCCGGCCTTCCGACGACATCATGTCTGGCCATCTCGCCTCCGAGGGTGTCCCTCGCGCATTCGCCGAGCGGACGCACCTGATCAGCGGCCCACCCCTGAATGGGGGTGATGACGTCGCTGCACTCCCTCGATGATGAGCGAGCAGGCAATGAGTTGGAGATTGTCAGCGACCAGTGTCGACCACGAAGGAGTCACTTGATGTCAGACGCAGGTATTCGGCCCGAAGTTGCCGCTGTTATCGACCGCATTGATGACATGCGTGCGGCGCTTGCGGCTGGAGGTAGGGCCGGCGAGGACTTGCGGCGGATCCCCGACGAGATGTTCTCTGCCGTCGCGAAGACCGGCGCATTCAGCGTTTCCGCCCCGACCAAGTTCGGCGGTCTTGCGGCAAACACGCGGGAGTGCAACGCCGTGGCGCGGGCGATCGGACGGGGCGACGGCGGCACGGCATGGGTTTGCGGAATCTTGGACTCGGGCGCCTGGGTTCTGAGCCTCATGAGCGAGCAGGCGCAGCAGGATGTCTGGGGCGGGGAGGGCGGTGTGGATTCCTTCATATCGATCGTTCTCGCGACGACATCCGACACGGAGCAGGTGCCCGGCGGGCTCAAAGTCACCGGCCGATGGGCGTACGGGACCGGGAGCCGTCACGCAGGTTGGTCGCTGCTCGGCATCCCTCTGAAGAATGACGCGGGGGAAGTGGTCGATGCTGGCCTCGCGCTGATCCCGACCACTGACCTGACGTTGGAGGACAACTGGTTCGTCGCTGGGATGAAGTCAACCGGCAGCGTCATCCAAGTAGCCGAGAACGTCTTCGTCCCAGACCATCGCATCTTGCCGCTCACTGCCGCCGTCGACGGCCAACACCTTGGCGACAATCCCGAACAGACCTACCAGACGGTGTTCGTTCCGTCGCTGTTCATGAAGCTGGTTGGACCCCACCTTGGGATGGGCCGCGCGGCACTCGATTTTGTGATCGCGAAGGCGGACACGAAGGCCATCGCCTACACCGGCTATGAGAAGCAATCAGACTCCGCCTCCTTCCAGGTACAGATCGCGAAGGCCGCGCTCCAGTTGGACGCAGCCGAACGGGTGGCGGAGGAGGTGGCGGATCAGATCTACGATGCCGCCGAGCGAGGCTACTATGCGCCGTATGCCGAGCGGATCGAGATGCGCGCGAAGGCCGGGTGGGTGGTCGAGACCATCACCACCATGATCCACGAACTGATGACCGCGCACGGGTCTGCGGGCTTCGCTGAAGCGTCCGTTCTCCAGCGCATATGGCGGGATCAGGCAACGGCGAGTCGCCATGGACACACCCTCGGGATGAGTGGGTACGAAGCATACGGAAAGGTGCTGTGCGGACGCGAAGAGGAAGCACGATTCGTGCTTCCGATCGTCTAATCGGCGCGCGGACCCAGCGAGAAGGACAATCGATGTCCCGAGAACGAGCCGATCAGAACATCTCCGCGGAGGAGTTCACCTACGCCTTTCGCCACCACCCCGCCGGGGTTGCAATTGTCACCGCCGACGCAGGTGACGGACCGGTAGCGATGACCGTCAGTTCGGTAGCCTCCGTCTCGATCGATCCGCCAACGCTGGTCTTCTCCGCCTCGGCGCGCTCGTCGAGCACCCCCACCATCGCGCGCGCCGAGACCCTGATCGTGCACATGCTGGCGTCGGACCAGGTTCAGCTTGCCAAACTGGGCGCTCGCAGCGGAGCTGAGCGCTTTGGTGAAGACATCGAATGGGACAGGCTCCCATCGGGGGAACCATACTACCCGCGAGCCAACTCGTGGATACGGGGACGAGTCGCGGACCGGTTCGAAGTGAGGGACGCCACGCTCGTCGTCGTAGAAGCCATCGGGGCAAGTCCACGAAGGGCGGACGGACCGTGCCAGGAGCCGAACCCGCTCGTGTACCACAACCGAAAATGGTTCGTGCTCGACAGAAAGTCGATGCTGCCCGAATCGCTGGTTCCGTTCTACGTCGTATATGGCCGTGGAGACTAGGCGATCCGCGCTACCCAAGATCGAGCCCATTCGACCGCATCCAAAGGAGAAATGAATGGCGAACGGAAGAATTGCGCATACGAGAGCGCCCGTCGTACCTGGCATCTCGGACAGTGTCCGAGTAACCGCAGGTGACCTTCTCTTCATCTCCGGCCAGGTCGGATTCGAAGCGGACGGTTCGGTCCCCAGCGATTTCGTTCGCGCCATCGAGCTCACCTATGCAGAACTCGAGCGCGCACTCGCGGCAGGCGGAGCGACCTACGAAGACCTCGTTCGCGTGAACGTCTACATCACACAGCTCGATCAAGACAAGCTCGCCATGTGGCGCCGGACTCGAAACGCAATTGTGCAAGTGGCCGAGCCCTCAGCGAGCACCGTCATCGGTGTGCACTCGTTGTACAACGGAGCAACAATCGAGATCGACGCGATCGCGGCGGTCTAGCCATAGGTGCGCACTGCCGAATCTCACCCAACAGCAAACTCACCCGCCGCCGGGGTATCCGGCGAACACAAGCCCTGCTATTCAGGGGAAAACCTGCTAGCTTCGGTTGTCATGATTTGCCGACTCGCGCAAATGAAAATGAAGGAGACACAATGACAGTGCACCCTGATGCCAGAAGGTTCCTCGACATCGTCGCAGGCTCACCGCCGGCGGACACTCAGACAGTTGAACAGAACCGCGCCGACCTCAGCAACGCGCTCCCACTCACAGGTGCGACAACGGAACTTCCATATGTCGAGGACACGACGATTGCCGGCGTTCCCGTGCGGCTGTACAGCGCTACCCCTGTGGAGCATGACGCGCCAGCCGTGATCTACTTCCATGGCGGAGGCTTTGTTCTCGGCGATCTCGAAATCGCAGATACGACCGCACGCGACCTGGCGAAGTACTCAGGTGCCCTCGTAGTCAGCGTTGACTACCGAAGGGCGCCGGAGGCGCCATTCCCCGCCGCGATTCAGGATGCTCTCGCGGTAACTGAGGCCGTGCTTCGTGGAGACTCTGCGCTGCCGATAGACGTCTCGCGCGTCGCCGTCGCGGGAGACAGCGCCGGCGGCACTCTCGCAGCAGTCACTGCGCAGCAGCTTCGAGGGCACCAACCCGCGCTCGTGCACCAGGCGCTGATCTACCCCACGACCGAGCTATCGACTGACCTCACCGGAAGCTTCGAGGAGTTCGCGGAAGGTTACTTCCTCACGGCCCGCGATAGCGAGTACTGCTACTCGACATACGCAGGCGAAAACCGGCGCGATGTGTTGGCGTCGCCGGGCTTGAACCCAGATCTGAGCAACCTCCCCGACGCGACAGTGATCACAGGGGGGTATGACCCGTTGCGGGACCAGGGCGAGGCCTACGCACAGGCAATGGCGGAGGCAGGCAACACGGTAACTTCAGTCCGATTCAACGGGTTGGTTCACGGCTTCTTCTACATGGCGGGAGTCATCGATGGCGGCAACAGCGCGCGCCGATTCGTCGGTGTGCAGCTTCAGGCCGCGCTCATGGCCTCCCTCGTGAAGACGGGATGAACAAGCCGCGGGTCGGTGGCAATGTCGGAGTTCGAAAGGCGCTACCGCGCAAGCCGCAGGGAGCCGATCAGCACGACGGTGCGAGCACGCCCTGATCGCGCCAGGATGAAGGAGCGAACCCCCAGCGTCGGCGATCGCTGGGGGTTCGCTCTTGTTGCACCGGGCCGGCGTGGGCCGGGCCAGCAGGTGGTCCAGTCCCTCCGCCGTGGCGAGATGCACCGAAGTAGTCCGCTTAGGGGAGTTCGCCGATTGCCCGGGCGAGCGCGACGGCTTGCGTGCGATTGTGCGCGGACAGTCTGTGCATGATCGACCGCAGATAGCTCTTGACCGTCTCTGCCTCGATTCCGAGGCGGTCCGCGATCTCCTTGTTCGTGTAGCCCACCGCAACGAGGGAGAGCACGTCGATCTCACGGGGAGACAACACGCGTGAGCGATGGACTGCCTGCCCGCCTGACAGACCGTGCGAGATTCGCGCGAGGCGAACGCGTAGATCGCGGTCATCGGTTTCGCGGGCAAGAGCACGCAGTTCCGCATAAGCGGCGCTGACCGCCGCCCGGTCGGGATCGGCCGGTGAGGAACGCGCCGCTTCCGTGATCGTCGCAGCCTCAAGAGTGCGTAGTTGCCGGGCGACCTCGTCGGCGACGGCGATATCGAACTCGACCCTGCGAGCGATCTCGCGCACTCCACGCAAGACGGACGAGCCCAGTTCCGCTGGCACACGGAGTGCCCCGTACAGCATTGCCCGCACCGTTCCGTTGACGACAACGGGCACTACGACGATGGATCGCAAGCGCTCAGCAGCGACGGCGTGGTCGTACTCGTGGGTGATGCTGGGTTCCGATAGGTAGTCGGCGACGGCCGCGATCTTCGCCCCGCGCAGCGCTTTGCCTCCAAGTCCGTGCCCGGCACGAATCACGAGCCCGTTGAGCGCGCGACTCGCGTTTCCCACAGACTCGTTGATCACCATCCGTGTGCCGTTCGCGGAGACCTCGCCCCCGAAGGCGATAGGCAATCCGGTCTCGCGCCGCATCGACGCGAGGGATGACGATAGGACGGATTCCACTCTGAATACTCCCGTTCTCTACTGCGGTCAACTGTCACAGTTTTGAGATCGGTAATCCACCCCTGTATGGGGGTGATGAGGTCGCGAGAGTCCGTCGATGATGTGCGAATGAGCAATGAAGCACTCATCTCTTACGCGTCCGGCACCGGCACCTCACCTTTGCTCGGGCAGACGATCGGGGTACTCCTCGACCAGATTGCACAGGAATTCCCTGAGCGAGAAGCGCTTGTCGAGACCTTCAGTGGGAGGCGTTGGACGTTCGCAGAGTTGCTCCACGATGTCGAGGCGCTGGCTGCCAACCTGATCAAGGCTGGAATCGCAAGAGGCGATCGGGTCGGCGTATGGTCGCCCAATTCCGCAGAGTGGGTTCTCGTCCAGTACGCAACCGCGAAAATCGGCGCCATTCTCGTCAACGTCAACCCGGCGTATCGCACGACAGAGCTGGACTACGTCATCAAGCAATCAACCATGCGGCTGATGATCAGCGCGACCAACTTCCGCGACACCGACTACGCCGCCATGCTCGCCGAGATCAACTACCACGACGTCGTATTCGTTGGATCACCCGGCTGGACGCGACTCCTCCAACCCGGCACCACCGAGGACGTCGGCCGGCTGAGCGACCGGGCCGCGGAACTCACGTTCGACCAGCCGATCAATATCCAGTACACATCGGGAACGACCGGTTTCCCCAAAGGTGCGACACTCTCACACCACAACATTCTCAACAACGGGTACTCCGTTGGAGAAGGTCTGCACTACACGGAGTACGATCGCCTCTGCCTCCCGGTGCCGCTCTAGTCGTCCCGGGCCTGATCGTACGCAGCCCGCCCTCTCGTCGGCAGGGTGGAGTACTCGGCGAACGACAGCGGGGGAGGCGGGGGCGGAAGAGCGGTGAACGCCTCACGCAGTCCGAGCAGGGTGGTCTTGCGCGCGTGGTGTAGCACCAGAGGTTGGACGATCACCTTCAGAACTCCTTCACCGTGACGATGTCGTACTCCGGCGAGTCCCAGTCGATGTCACCGACATCGGCAGGGTCGGTCCATCCGTCCAGGTCGATCGGCTCCGGGTCCGTCGCGCCGGAATCGGACATATAGGGCGCCGTTGCGCCGGTGGCCCTGTCGCGAAGGTTGCGATTGCGGGCGCGCTTGTCGCTGCGCTCCCGCCTCTCCATGACATCCAGGAGCTCCGTCCTCTTCGGGGTCTCGCCTGGGTCACCGGAGCCGAATCGTTCGACCAGCTTGACTGCAGCCTCGGCGACCATCCACGCCGCCTTGTCGTCGAGCGCGGTGTCCCAGCACTCGATCCACTCGTCGGTCTCTGGGTGGCGCACCCACACGGCGTTGGAGTTGTAAGGGTCGTAACTGATGTCGAACTTCCGCGCCCGGGTTGAGCCGGTGGCCGCACCTGTCAACGAGCGGTCGCGCAGTTCGGCCAGCAACGGCGAGTCGTAGGTCCGGTTGTTGAACTCGATGCCTTCGCTGCTGATCACGCGGGGTTTTGTAGGCAGGAGGGCGAAGAAGTCCTCCGCGCGGAACGGCAACTGCACGCCCGGGCCGACCTCGAACAGTACTGCGTACATCTGGTTGGGAGTCCACTCCCGCCCCGGGAACAGCGGCGACTTCAACCCGCCGTGATGTGTGTTCAAGTAGACCGTCGTGATCCATGTCTCGAACGCAAGCCGCACCGAGTCAAGCGTCAGCGTCGGGTTATCCCGCTTACCCCTGTTCGCGACCGAACTGCCAGTCGCGCCGGCCAGCCAGGTCGCAAAGCTGGTCGATGTGGTTCCGAAGTTGCGCTCGACATGCGGCTTCACCGTAGCGGCGTTCGGGGGCGCCAGCACCAGGGTGATGCCGAACGCGCGACACGCAGCCTCAAACGTCGCAGAGCGAAAGTCGGCGCCTCCGTCGATCGTGATCGCGTGAGGGAAGATCCAGGGCACAGCCAACGAGTCGTCGTCGAGGTACGGATTCACTCTCTTCATCAGCTCAATGGGAAGAGTTGCGGATCCGGAAAGCACCGCGGCAGCGGACCCTGGAATCGCACGGCGCCCCACGATGGCACGAGCCAGCAGAAGTGAGTGATCGAATCCGTTCGGCGAGTTAGCGTGGATCGCCCATGCGAGAGGCACTCGACTCGCGACATCGAAAAGCACGGTCGCAGTGGGGCGGTAGGTGTTGCCCCTGTCATCCCACACCTGCACATCCAGCAGCGTCGAGTCGATCTCGCACACCGCTCCGAGTCGGAAGGCGCTGCCGGAGAAGTGTTGGCGATCCGGACTGTTCGCGGCCGTGCGCCGAGTGGTGGCCTTATCGAAGCTGTACCGACCCGCGTCTCGCTCATTGATGTAACCCTGCAGCGTGGTGTCAGTGATATCGCAGACCGGGTCGCCCGGGTACATGCTCTCCAGCATCCGACGCACCAGCAACGCGCAGTGGCGTCGAGTAGTAGTCGGCATATCCCTGCGATCGTCCAGCGCACGGTCGATGACGGCGACCAGTCGCGGATCTGCCCTCGCGATCACAAGTCTTCGCTTGCCCCGTCTGTGCATCCGGGCGTCCAGCCCCGCCACACCGTGCGATTGATAGACCTTCCAGAAGTTGAACAGCGCCTTCCGCGAGCGGGCCAATGACGTGCCGGCCGTCTCCGCGATCTTCGACGCAATCCGCTGCTCCTGTGTCGTAATGGCAGGGTCATACTGCGGGCGCGGCCCGGTTGCAGTCGGGGCCATCGGGATACCCCGAAATGCTTCCAGCAAGTGCCTCTCCATGTCGAGTACGTCACTTGGCCAATCGCCGCCAGCGATCCGCAGCGGAAGATCCACATCACGCTTCGAGCTGCCCGCATGAGCAAGTAACTCGGGAACCGAGATGACCATCCAGTCGTCGGCGGTTCCCTCGCGGCGCAACTTGGCCTCGGTACCCCGACGCACTCCTTCCCACGCCCACGACTCCCCGTCGATCTCAACGATGTCGCCCAGCCGCAGCTTGTGCTCTTCAGGCATTGGATCTCCCCCCTTCCAGAACGCGCTCCGACGACGTGAACACGGTGTCGCTGTTGAAGACAGCTCCTAGATCCAGGTGGAGAAGACGGCGCCACGCGAGGTTGTCGACCCAAGCTGCCGCCAGCGGTGGGCATTCCGGAGACGCGATCTCGCACAACTCGCGTCGAGTGCGCCCGCCCCGGGCGGCATCGAGGATCAGCGCTTCGATCTCAGGGACCGGCGCGCAGCGCTCATGGCGCGATGCAGACAAACAGTCGAGGTTCCGCGTCGCAAGCGTGTCGTGACCGGTGAGAACTCGGTAGTGCCAGCCGAGCGTCTCGCAGGTCTTAGCAGTTTCGTCGAACTGTAGACGCGTCGCGTGCTTCAGGCTTTCCTCCGGGCGGACATCGAACAGCCCGTAGCTACCGTCTGTGAACTGAGCCAGGAAGTCGGGAACGTGCGAATATCCCGCTAGGCGCGAACCGTGCCCAAAGGCGATCGCCATCGGCTGCGCCCAAAGGCGCTCCACCTGTGCACCGAAGTCGAGCCATAGCAATTCCCAGCGCTCCTCCTGAGACTCGCACCAGACATGGCTACGCGTCCGCTGCCAGAAGTACATCGAGTTGGTGAAGCGGTGCCGGACACCCTTCGATGTGCGAACACGCCTCGGATTTATCGACGCCCAGTCCCGCTCTCCAACGTCTCGTGTGACGATCGCGTAGTCCTGGCGAACGGGGGATCGGACCGTGTCGTCGATTGAGCGGGGCAGCCAGTGGGCCTCCGTGTACGGCGAGCGACGCCGCACCGTGATCTGCTTCGCAGTTTCGACTGGACGCACCGGGACCTCCTGGCACCGGTCTATATGCGGAGAGGCGGGTGACACGCGCGACTCGCGGAGTAAGTGACATTCCGTGTCATCGAGCTCATGCCGTATGTCAGGTAAAGAGCCGTTGTGTCACGCAAACCCGTTCCCGACATCTCCGGGGTTGACGGCGGCGTTCGCACGCTCTAACGTACAACCAAATGGTTGTACAAAAGGACCTCACGGATGACGAGATCGATCGCGTGTTTCACGCGCTCGCCGCGGCGACGCGGCGCGACATCCTGCGCCGGACTATCGAGTCCGAGCACTCGGTCTCGGCGCTCGCGCAGGACTACGACATGTCCTTCGCGGCGGTCCAGAAGCACGTCGCCGTCCTCGAAGAGGCCGGCCTCATCATCAAGCGAGCGGAGGGACGCGAGCGCCTCGTTCGCGCCGATCCGATCATGATCGCCAGAGCGAAAGCGCTCCTCGCCCGCTATGAGGACCTGTGGCGTGCGCGCATCGACCGACTCGACGACCTGCTCGCCGAGCCATCCGACCCATCGGCATCCATCACCACGAAAGGGAACTGACGATGCCCGTCACCACTGTCACCACCGACCCCGACGCACTCACGATGACACTCGTCGGCGACTTCGCCGCGCCCGTCGAGCGCCTCTGGCAGGCGTTCACCGAGCCTGCCCAGCTCGACCGCTTCTGGGGCCCTCCGGGGTGGCCGGCGACCTTCACGTCGTTCGACCTCACCCCCGGGGGCCGCGCGCAGTACCAGATGACCAGCCCGCAGGGCGAGGTGTCGCGCGGCGGCTGGGAGTTCACCGCGATCGATGCGCCACACCGATTCGAGGTGCTCGACTCGTTCCTCAACGGTGACGGCGACGTGCTCGAAGGCATGCCCACGATGCGCGTCGAGTTCCTCTTCGAGGCGACGCCCGAGGGCTCGCGACTCACCAACATCACCTACTTCGACTCGCTCGACGCCCTGGAGCAGGTCGTCGAGTTCGGTGCCGTCGAAGGGTCGACGCTCGCGATCAACCAACTCGACGCGGTGCTGCAGGACCTGCGGGAGTACGCGCAGGGCAAGGGCACGCAGACCGAGATCCTCAGCGATACGCACGTGCGGATCACGCGGCTGATCGACGGACCCCGGGATCTCGTGTGGCGGGCCCACACCGAGCCCGAGCTTATGAAGAAGTGGTTGCTGGGCCCTGATGGCTGGCGGATGACGGTGTGCGAGATCGATCCGACGGTCGGCGGGCGCTACCGCTACGAGTGGACGCCTGAAGAGGGCGTCGAGGGTGAGACCTTCGGCTTCGATGGCGAGACGCTCGTGAGCGAGGCTCCGAGGCGTGCGGTAACCACGGAGCACATGACCGGCACCGACTTCCCGTCGACGACCAACGACATGTCCCTCTACGAAGAGGATGGCGCGACCCTCATCACGCTCCTCATCGAGTACCCCGACAAGGACACCCGCGACATGGTCCTGGCCACGGGCATGACCGAGGGTATGGAGACCAGCTACGCCCGCCTGGAGCGGGAGCTCCTGCCGGCCTGAGTCGCCGCTTGCGGCATCCGTCTCACGCGAGGGGTCGCAACGCGCCGCTGCCACCGTGCAGCGCACGGCGTGTTGCGACCCTTCGGCGTTGAGGGTGGATGCGAAATCCTCAGGATGTCTGGGCGAGGCTCTCTTCGAGGGCGACCCAGGCGAGCATCGCGCACTTGACGCGGGCGCTGAACTTCGAGACGCCCGAGAGGGCTGCGGCATCCTCGTACACGTCCTCGTCGAGCTCGATCGTGCCGCGCGAGCGCAGCGCCTCGCGGAAACCGTCGATCAGTTCAGCTGCCTTCTCGCGCGGGACGCCGTCGATGAGGTCGACGAGCATGGATGCCGACGCCTGCGAGATCGAGCAGCCCTGGCCTTCCCATGTCACATCGCGAATCGTCTGACCGTCGTCCGAGACGCGCACCCGCAGCGTCACTTCGTCGCCACAGATCGGGTTGCGCTGATAGCTCGTGCCGGTGTGGTCATCGGCCTCGGCAAGACCGAAGCCGTGCGGACGCTTGGAGTGGTCGAGGATCAGCTCCTGGTACAGGGATTCAAGACTCATCAGGATGCTCCGAAGAATGCGCGGACGCCACGGGTTGCGTCCAGGAATCGGTCGACCTCATCGGGGGTCGTGTAGACGGATGCCGAGGCTCGGACCGATGCCGTGAGGCCGAACCGGCGGTGCAGGGGCTGCGCGCAGTGGTGACCCACGCGCACTGCCACACCCCGTGAGTCGAGGAACTGCCCCACGTCGTGAGCGTGGACACCGTCGACGGCGAAGGAGGCGAGTCCGACGCGCGGCGCGGCATCCGTGTCTCCGAGCAGACGGATGCCGGGAATCTCGCGCAACCCGTCGCGCATGCGCTGCTCGAGCTCGACCTCGTGCGCGTGGACCGCGTCCATCCCGAGCCGCTTCAGGTAGCGGGTGGCGGCGGCAAGGCCCACGGCCTGCGAGACCGGCTGCGTCCCGGCCTCGAAGCGCTGCGGCGAGGGCAGGTACTGCGCCTCATCGAGGGTGACCGTCGTGATCATCGACCCGCCGGTGAGGAACGGAGGCAGTGCATTCAGCAGCTCCCGCTTGCCGTAAAGTCCGCCGATGCCGTACGGGCCGAGCATCTTGTGGCCCGAGAACACGGCGAAGTCCACGCCGATCGCCGGGAGGTCGATGCTGAGGTGCGGCACTGACTGACAGGCATCCATCACCGTGATCGCATCGGCGCTGCGAGCCAGAGCGATGAGGTCGTCGATGGGGTTGATGATGCCCAGCACGTTCGACACGTGCGGGAACGCGACGATCCGGGTGCGGTCGCCGATCAGTTCGGCGGCGGCATCCATGTCGAGGCGTCCGTCGTCCAGCACCGGGATGTGGCGCAGCCGCGCACCCGTGCGGGCAGCGAGTTCCTGCCACGGGATGAGGTTCGCATGGTGCTCGGACTCCGTGACGACGATCTCGTCATCGGGGCGCAGGGCAAAGCGCCGCGCAGCCTCGCCGCCCCGCCCGAGGGTCGCATTCCCGATCGCGTATGCGACGAGATTGATGCCGGCGGTGGCACCGGAAGTCCAGACGAGCTCCCCCTCGCCGGCGCCCACGAACGCGGCGACCGCCTCACGGGCATCCTCGAACGCGTCAGTGGACTCGGCTGCGAGCGTGTGAGCACCGCGGTGGACCGCGGCGTTCGTGTGGGTCAGAAACTCGACCTCGGCATCGATCACCTGCTGCGGCTTCTGGCTCGTCGCGGCAGAGTCCAGGTAGGCGAGCGGGTGGCCATTCACCTCCTGCGTGAGCAAGGGGAAGTCGGCGCGGATGGCGGCGAGATCCAGCGGGGTCACGGCAGGAACGGTCACCCCTCCAGCGTACGCGCCGTACGTGTCGGCGGATCGGGTGGGCGGTTCCGGGGTGACGGATGCCGCGCGCTAATCCTGGGGACGCTCGAGGCTCGAGTGCTCGGCGTGCTCGAAGTTCTCGACCGGATCGTAGGGGCGCCCCGCCCGCTCCTGGCCGGGCAGGGGACGCGACCGGCGACCGTAGATCAACTCCGAGGAGTCGAGCAACCACGGCACGAGCGTGATCGTGACGCCGTGAATCAGCATGAGCTGCTGGGCGAGCCGCCGGGAGCGGCGGTTGTGCAGCAGCGTCTCCCACCAGTGCCCGACGATGTACTGCGGCAGGTACACCGTCATCACGGCCGGCCCGTTCTTCTCGCGGTAGCGCCGGATGAACTCGCCGATCGGGCCGGCGTAGGTGCGGTAGGGCGAATCGATGATGACGAGGGGGATGGGAACTCCGTGCGCCTTCCACTCCTCCTGCAGGTCGTCGGCATCCTCGTGATCGGTCGCAACGTGGAGCGCAATGGTCTTGTCGTGGCGCGCGGCCATCGCATAGTCGAGCGCCTTCGCCACCGGCTTCTGCAGCCGGCTGACCATGACGAGTGCAACATCGCCGTCCGAGCCGAAGTGGATCTCGTCATCCATCCGGATCTCGTGCTCGACGTCGCGGTAGTACCGGTTCACGCCGAGCATCAGGGTGGCAAGGATCGGGATCGCCAGGAAGACGAGCCAGGCCCCGTGCGTGAACTTCGTCACGGTCACGATGATCAGCACCGCGGCGGTGAAGGTTGCCCCGGTCGTGTTGATGATCAGGCCCGTGATCGCGCCGCGGCGCTCGAGGCCGGATGCCGGATCTCGCCGCGCTTCGATGCGGGTGGTGGCCCGGAGGGTGCGGCGCCAGTGCCGCACCATGCCGATCTGGCCGATCGAGAACGAGACGAAGACCCCGATGATGTACAGCTGGATGAGTGTCGTGAGGTTGGCCTGGTAGATGACCAGCACGGCGATGGCGATGAGACCGAGCACCAGCATCCCGTTGGAGAACACGAGTCGATCGCCGCGGGTGTTCAGCGCCTTCGGCGCGTACCCGTCGCGGGCCAGGACCGCCCCGAGGAGTGGGAAGCCGTTGAAGGCGGTGTTCGCAGCCAGCAGCAGCACGAGCGCGGTAGCAGCCTGGATGAGGTAGAAGGGGATCGACCCCATGCCGAACGTTGCGGCAGCGACCTGTGCCATGAGGCTTGGCTGCGGCTGATTCTCGCAGTCGAACCCGACGAGCGTGCAGGGGTCTTCGGCGTAGTGGACTCCCGAGACCAGGGCGAGTGCCGTGAGGCCCGCGAACATCAGGATCGCGACGCCGCCCATCATCGTGAGGGTGGTCTGGGCGTTACGCACCTTGGGTCGACGGAACGCCGGGACTCCGTTGGAGACCGCTTCGACACCGGTCAGAGCCGAGCATCCACTCGAGAAGGCGCGCAGAACGAGCAGGATGACGGCAGCCTGCGGCAGGCTCTCTGCCTGCACCGCGAACTCAGCGGACGACGCAACCGGCGGGTCGCCGAGTGCGGTGCGCACGAGCCCAGTGCCGATCATGAAAACCACCGAGCCGATGAAGACATAGGTGGGGATCGCGAAGACGAGGGATGCCTCGCGCACGCCCCGCAGGTTGATGAGCACGATCACGACGACGAAGCCGACGGCAAGTTCGACGCGCGCCGGGTCGAGCCCGGGGAGGGCAGAGATGATGTTGTCGACTCCCGAGGCCACCGACACCGCCACGGTGAGGACGTAGTCGACCAACAGGGCGGCTGCAACGACGACACCGGGCACCTCGCCGAGGTTGGTGCGGGCCACCTCGTAGTCGCCGCCACCGGACGGGTAAGCCTTGATGAGCTGCCGGTAGCTCATCACGACGACGCTCAGGAGCACGACGACGGCGGCGGCGATCCACGGCGAGAAGGCCAGGAACGCGAGCCCGCCGGTCAGCAGGATCATGAGCAGTTCCTGCGGCGCGTAGGCCACGGACGACAGCGCGTCAGAGGCGAAGATGGGCAGTGCCATCTTCTTCGGCAGAAGGTGCTCGTCCATCGCGTCGGAGGACAGCGGCTGGCCCAGGAGGATGCGCTTCGCGACGGGCGTCTCGGGTACGCCCGATTCGGGCGCGTCAAGTGTCACGGCGGGCGAGATTACGCCTGCGCGGGCGCCCGCGCAAGCTGCAGAAGCCCCGCGGTCAGGTGCCGATGCGTGCGGTGCTGCCCCGGACGACGAGTTCGTAGGGCAGTTCCTCCCGGTCGGAGACGCTACCGGCCGGTTGCTCGATCTCGTGGAGGATCGTCGCAGCGGCACGCGCGCCCTGCCCCGCAGGGAACTGGTCGACGGTTGTCAGGTCGAAGAATCTGCCGAGTTCGTGACCGTCGATCCCTGCGATCGACAGGTCTGTGGGTACGCGGTATCCGAGGTCGCGAGCGGCGAGCATCGCCCCGATAGCCATCTCATCGGATGCCGCGAAGATGGCGGTGGGCGATGCTCCGGGCCTGCCCAGGAGTTGCTTCGCTGCGCGGAAGCCGCCCTCGATCGTGAAGTCGCCGGGTTCGAACAGCTCCGGTCGCGGATCGATGCCCGCTGCCCGCAGCGCGGACTCGAAACCGTGCCTGCGGCTCGACGGGATGTGGAAGTCGATGTCGAACTCGGGGTCGGCTCCGATGTGACCGATATCGAGGTGCCCCATCGCGAGCAGATGCTCGGTGGCGAGGCGACCGAGCCCCACATCGTCGATGGAGAGCGTCGGAAGCAGCTCGTTGGGTCCGCCGATCGCGATCACCGGCATCCTGAGCGAGTGCAGCGCCCGCGACTCGTGCTCGCCGAGTTCCAGTGCAACAGCGATCACCCCGTCGACGCGTTGCCGGCGCAGGAAGGTGTCGAACACCTGTCGGCGGTGCTCGCGGTCGGGCGTCACGTTGTAGAGAGTGATGTCGTACCCAGCCCGCGTCACCTCCTCGGCGATCCCGCTGAGCAGGGTGCTGAAGAACCACCGGTCGAGGTGGGGGATGACGACGCCGATGTTGCGGGTGCGCCCGGATGCCAGGCTCGACGCTGACGAGGAGACGACGTAGCCCAGGCGTTGCGCTGCCTCTTGGACGCGTTCGCGGGTCGAGTCCGACACGTTGTGCTTGCCACTGAGCGCGCGGGACACGGTCGCGGTCGACACCCCTGCCGCGCGGGCTACCTCATCGATTCCGACCATGACGACCCTCGCGGCTTACTCGCCGGTCAGCCACACCGCCTGGTCGACCGGCAGTATCCTGCCGGTCAGCTGGCCACTGGAAACGACGACAATGCCTGACGGAAGCTCGATGGGCTTGTCGCTGAGGTTTGCGACCACGGTGATCGAGCCGTTGCGGAAGGCCACGACATCCGGGCCGAGACCGTCGACCCACTCGAGGGCCCCCGCCCCGAGGCCGCGCGCCCGCCGTTCGGCGAGCAGGCTCTTGTAGAGGGTGAGGGTCGAATCGGGGTCGTCGCGCTGAGCGTCGCGGGCAAGGCCAGCCCACTCGGCGGGCTGCGGTAGCCAGGACTCGCCGGTGTCGTTGAAGCCGTAGGCTGGCCCGTCCGAGGTCCACGGCAGCGGGACGCGGCATCCGTCTCGCCCGTAGCGCTCACCGTTCGTGCGGAACCAGGTCGGGTCCTGGCGTGCCTCGTCGGGCAGGTTGATGACTTCGGGGAGGCCGAGTTCCTCGCCCTGGTAGAGGTAGGCCGATCCGGGAAGAGCGAGCATCAGCGTGGTCGCAGCGCGAGCGCGGCGCAGTCCGACCTCGGGGATCGGCTTGCCCGGGGACTTCGGACCGATGCCGGCGCCCTGCGGATTCTCGGCAGTCAGGGCCAGGCGCGATGCGTGACGCACCACGTCGTGGTTCGAGAGCACCCAGGTGCTCGGGGCCCCCACCGCGCCGTAGCCGGCCAGCGAATCGGCGATCACGAGGCGCAGCTTCTCGGCATCCCACGGCGTCTCGAGGTACTCGAAGTTGAACGCCTGGTGCATCTCGTCGGGCCGAACCCACAGCGCGGTCTGGGCGATCGAGGGAAGCCAGGCCTCCGCGCACAGGGCCCGGTCGCCGTCGTACTCGGCAAGCAGCGCGTGCCAGTCGCGATAGATCTCGTGCACACCCTCCTGGCCCCAGTAGGGGACGGCGCTCTCGCCGCCACCCATAGAGCCGGCATCCTTGGGCGGGGTGTAGTCGGGAAGACCCTCCTTCTTCACGAGCCCGTGCGCGACATCCACGCGGAATCCGTCGACGCCGCGGTCGAGCCAGAAGCGCAGGATGCGGCGGAACTCCTCGCGCACCTCGGGGTTCGACCAGTCGAAATCGGGCTGCGAGGCGTCGAACAGGTGCAGGTACCACTGGCCCGGCGTGCCGTCGGGCTGCGTGAGGCGCGTCCAGGCGCCGCCGCCGAACACCGACTCCCAGTTGTTGGGCGGGAGCTCGCCGTTCGCGCCCTTGCCGTCACGGAAGATGTAGCGCGCCCGTTCGGGACTGCCTGCGGGAGAAGCAACGGCCTCCTGGAACCAGGCGTGCTGGTCTGATGAGTGGTTGGGAACGAGGTCGACGATGATCCGGATGCCGCGCGCGTGCGCCTGCGCGAGCATCTCGTCGAAGTCGGCAAGGGTGCCAAAGAGCGGGTCGACGTCGCAATAGTCGGCGACGTCGTAGCCGGCATCCTTCTGGGGCGAGCGCTGGAAGGGGCTCAGCCAGATGGCGTCGATGCCGAGGGCTGCGAGGTCGTCGAGGTGGTTCGTCACCCCGCGCAGATCGCCGATGCCGTCACCCGACTGGTCAGCGAAGGAGCGGGGGTAGATCTGGTAGATAACGGCGGTGCGCCACCACTCGCCGCCGGGCGCCGCCTCGCGAGAGAGCGCGGGGGCAGCGACGGATTCTGCAGAAGTCATGGAGCACACCATACTGCACCGATGTAAGCGCTTGCATGCTGATCTCGGGCGACCCGCGCGTGCGGCGGTCGGACACGCGCGCGACGCGCGTAAGCCGTAGTCTGTCCGCGTGCCCGACACCGCCGCTCTCGACCGCGCAGAGTCCCTGATCCGGACGATCCCCGACTACCCGAGTCCCGGCATCCAGTTCCGCGACATCACTCCGCTGCTCGCGGATGCCGCTGCCCTGCGCGCCGTCACGCGTGCGCTCATCGAGCCGTTCGCTGGCGGGTTCGATGTGGTCGGCGGAATCGAGGCTCGGGGGTTCCTGCTCGCGGGTGTCATCGCCGCCGAGGCAGGCGTCGGCCTCGTGCCGATCCGCAAGGCCGGAAAACTGCCCCGGCCCGCGGCATCCGTCTCGTACGCCCTCGAGTACGGCGAGGCTGCCATCGAAGCGCATGACGACCTCGCGCCGGGCACACGGATCCTGCTGGTGGATGACGTGCTGGCCACCGGCGGCACGATCGCGGCCGCGCGTGAGCTCATGACGACGCTGGGCGCCGAGGTGATCGGCACGACGGTGCTCATGGAGCTCGATGCGCTGAATGGTCGCGCCGTCGCGGGCGAGGTCCACTCCCTCTTCGTCGTCTAGTTCTTCGCAGTGGCCCGACCCGGGCCAGTTGTTCGGTCGCGCCGTGTTGCGGGTGTGTGGCGCCGTCACCCGCGCAATGGCGCGACCGAAAGGAGAGCCCGGATTTTCGGTCGCGCCGTCGTGCGGGTCGGTCGCGCGCACACCCGCACGACGACGCGACTGAACGGATGGATGATCCGGCCCGGATGCCTCGCGCTGGCGATCGCGCCGCCCGACCCGGGTCAGAGGGTTCCGACGCCGAGATTGATGGGGCTGCCCTCGATGTTGCCGACGATGCCACGGATGATGTCGGTTCCGTCTGTGCCGCGCAGGCTCTCGTACCAGGCCTCCGTCGCACCGGGCACGAATCCGTGCGTCTCGGCGGCACGCTTGCGGGCTCGGTTCACGAGATCACCCGCCCGCTCGGTGCGCGAGCGCTCGTAGCGGCGCAGCGCGTCCTCGACGGAGTTCGTGTTCGTTGCCAGTGAGATCGCGAGAGCGAACGTGTCCTCGAGCGCTGAGCAGGCGCCCTGACCGATGTCGGGCGCCGTGTTGTGAGCGGCATCCCCGAGGATTGCGACCCGACCCTTCACCCACGTGTCGAACGGGTCGATGTCCCAGATCTCGACGCGGTTGAGTGAGGATGCCGGGTCGATCGCCTCCAGCAGGGTTTGCACGCCGGGCGCCCAGTGCCCGAACGCTTCGCGCAGCGCGGCGAGGGGCTCACCGGCCTCGGCGGCGTGCCCGGCCGGCTGGGGGATGTCGACGAAGAAGTAGAACCGGTCGCCGGCTACCGGCATGACGGCGCAGCGCTTTCCGTCGCCGACGTAGGTCGTCCACTGGTTCGCGGGCCCGATCGCGGCATCCTGCGCTACCAGGCCGTTGAAGTTCGTGTAGCCCGAGTAGGTGCGTTCGATGCCGCCGCCGGTCACGTAGTCGCGCACCATCGAGCGCGCACCGTCGGCACCGATCAGCAGGTCACCGCTGTCGGTCGAGCCGTCGTCGAAGGTCACCGTCACGGTCTGCCCGTCGTCGGCTACCGACACCGCCTTGCGCCCGAGGTGGATGCGGTCCATCCCGACGGTCTCCATGAGCAGTGCCTGCAGCTCAGCTCGCGCGACGGGGTACGGGCGCTGTCCGGTCTGTGCGGTGACCGGCTCGAGCGAGAACTGGCACATGACCTCACCGGTGAGTCCGTCGAGGTAGGCCATGTCGTCCATGCGGCCGCCGAGGGCGGCGACCTCGTCGGCAAGCCCGAGCCAATTGAGGACCTTCACCCCGTTGGACCACAGCGACAGCGCGGCACCGACCGGCTTGTTCTCGCGCATTCTGTCGTAGATGACGACGTCGTGGCCCTGTCGTGCCAGCGCGATCCCGGCGCTGGCGCCGCCGATGCCTGCGCCGATGATGATGATCTTCATGTGACGAACATTAGGGAGCGTGTGTCACGGCCGCGTTACGGGGCCTCAGCTGCCCCGATAGGTCGAGTACGCGAACGGGCTCAGCAGTAGGGGCACGTGGTAGTGGCGGGCGTCCGTGATCGTGAAGTCGACCGTCACGCTCGGATAGAAGCAGTCGGTGCCGAGAGCTGCGAAGTAGGCGCCGGTGTCGAAGGTGAGCGCGTAGGTTCCCGAAGCCAGCAGCTCGGGGCCGAGCCCCGCGCGACCGTCGGCATCCGTCACAGCGGTAGCGATGGTGTCGCCGGATGCGTCACGCAGCGTGACTGCGACGCCAGCAGCGGGGGTTCCGCTGGTCGTGTTCAGGATGTGGGTGGTCAGGTGCGCTGTCACGGTGTCACTCTCCGCTCGAGGGGTCGGGTTCGATGGCGGCGCGAAGGCGCAGCATCGCGATCTGGCGCAGTTGGTCGAGAGCCTCATCGACTTCGGCGTCAGGGGTGTTGTCCAGGCGCCGCTGCAGCTCGGCCAGGATGTCGTCGGGCGTGCGCCCGGCGGCACGGATGAGGAACACCCGCCCGAACCGGGCCTCGTACTCGGCGTTGCCGGCGGCGATCTGCTCGGCCACGAATGCCGCGGCATCCGTCATGGCTGACTGCTCGCGTCGCGAGGCGGCGGCTTCGGCGCCCTCGCCGCGCGGACGTTCGCCGATGCGGGGATGGTGGGCGAGTGCGGCATCCAGTTCGGGAAGACGCCACGTGCCGGCCAGTCGTGCTGCCGTGGCCTCGAGCTCGTCGACGGAGAAGAACGGGCGCGCGTCTGCGACGGCCTCGGCCCAGGCCGGGACGCGCGCCCACACCGACACGACCTCGATCGCCTCGGCCTCGGGCAGGTCATTGAAGTGCGTCAGCTCCATGCGGACACCGTAACGCGCTCGACCCGGCACGACGGCAGACGTGATCCGAAATGTTGGTACAGGTAACATGCGAGAAATGCGCGGATCATACGGTGACGGCATGTCGTCCCCGGCCATCGCCCTCGCGTCACGCCGGCTGTTCCTTGACGGCGGCTTCTCCGCCGCGACCGTCCTCGTCCGTGATGGCCTCATTGCGGGGATTGCTCCGTACGACCCGGATGCCGACCTCATCCTCTCTGACGACGAGGTGCTCCTACCGGGCCTCGTCGACTCGCATGTGCACCTGAACGAACCGGGCCGCACCGACTGGGAGGGCTTCGAAACCGGTACCGCCGCCGCTGCGGCGGGGGGTATCACCACCGTCGTCGATATGCCGCTGAACTCGCTGCCGGTCACGACGACCGTTGAGGCGCTGGCGACCAAGCGCGCCGCGACGGCCGGCAAGCTCGCCGTCGATGTCGCGTACTGGGGTGGCGCCGTGCCAGAGAACCTCGGGTCGCTGCGTCCCTTGTTCACGGCCGGGGTGGTGGGGGTGAAGTGCTTCCTCTCGCCCTCGGGGATCGACGAGTTCGGGCACCTGGATGCCGCCGCCCTGGAATCCGCGCTGACCGAGCTTGCGGCCTTCGACGGGCTGCTCATCGTTCATGCCGAAGACCCGGCGCACCTGCACGACGATCCGGCGATCGGCCGCAGTTATGCCCGGTTCCTCGCGAGCAGGCCCCCGATCAGCGAAGAATCGGCGATCGCCGCTGTCGCCGCTGCCGCGGGCCGCACCGGAGCGCGCGCCCACATCGTGCACGTCTCGGACGGGCACGCGCTCGATGTCATCCGCGAGGCGAAGGCCGCCGGCATCCGGCTCACCGCCGAGACCTGCCCGCACTATCTGACCCTGCGCGCCGAAGATCTTCCCGACGGATCGGGCACCGTGAAGTGCTGCCCGCCCGTGCGTGACGGCCACAACCAGGACCTGCTGTGGCAAGGCCTGCTCGACGGCACGATCGACGCGGTCGTCAGCGACCACTCCCCGGCAACTCGCGATCTCAAGGAGCGCGAAGACGGCGACCTCGGCCTTGCGTGGGGCGGGATCTCGGGGGTGCAGACCGGGCTGCGTGCCGTGTGGACCGAGGCATCCCGCCGAGGCATCCCGCTCGAGACCGTGATCCCGTGGTTCACGACCGGGCCTGCCGCAATCGCCGGCATCCGCAGCCGCGGTGTGATTCGGCAGGGCGCTCCCGCGCACCTGGTCGCGTTCGCGCCGGATGCGGCATCCGTCGTTCGCGCCGCTGACCTGGAGTATCGCAACAAGCTTTCGCCGTGGGACGGCGCGCTGCTGCGCGGCGCCGTACGCACGACCTGGGTCCACGGCGAGACGGCCTACACCGCGAACCGGGGGATCACAGGCCGTCACGGTCGTGAGATCCTGGCCACCAATCCCGCTTCGGACGAAGGAGCCCGATGACCACCTTCCCCTTCCCGATCCTCCAACCCGGTGTCGGCGAGATTCCCGGTGACCACTACCTGCGCTCCACACCCGAGACCGTGATGTGGGGGCGCCTGCCGTGTGTCACCGACACCGCGGTGCTCGCGGTCGCATCCGGCGAGACGGTGACCATCGACACGGTCAGCCACGAAGGCATCCTCGATGACCACGGCACCGACCCGGTGGCCTACTTCGGCAGCCACGGCATCCCCCGCGAGGCGGTGCTCGACGACGCCGTCGAGGTGGCCTCGGCGCTCACGCGAAACCCCGACACCGACGGCCCGCATGTCGTGACGGGGCCGATTCGGGTGACGGATGCCGAACCTGGCGATCTGCTGAAGATCACCGTGGTCAGCCTCGCACCCCGCGTGCCGTACGGCGTGATCTCGAACCGTCACGGCAAGGGCGCCCTGATCGGGGAACTGCCGCGCGGCGCGCACAACGTCAGCGTCTTCACTCCGGTCGAAGAGCGGCCCGAGGGCCTCGTCGGCGTGCTCCCGGTGACCGAGGGTGGCGAGGGTCGAATCGAGTTCCCGCTTGCACCCTTCCTTGGGATCATGGGGGTCGCGGTCGCCGACGACGAGCGCCCACACTCGGTTCCCCCCGGCCCGCACGGTGGCAACATCGACATCAAGCTGCTGACCGAGGGGTCGGTGCTCTACTTGCCGGTTCAGGTTCCGGGCGCGCTTGCGTACGTCGGTGATCCGCATTTCGCACAGGGAGATGGTGAGGTCGCGCTCACCGCGCTGGAGGCATCCCTGCGTGCGACGCTGCGATTCGAGGTGATCCCGCGCGAGGTCGCGCTCGCCGAGTTCGGACAGCTCGCTGGCCCCCTCGTTCGCACCGACGAGTATCTCGTTCCCACCGGCATGGATGTCGACCTCAACGTCGCGATGCGCAACGCCGTGCGCGCCGCGGTCAGTCTCATCGAGGCACGCTGGGGGCTCGATGAACACCTCGCGTACGCCTACCTGTCGGCAGCCACCGACTTCGACATCTCCCAGGTCGTGGATGTCGTGTGTGGGGTGCATGCCCGCATCCGTGAGGCCGACTTCGCGAAGGTGGACCGTGGCTGAGGCGACCCTGCCGCCGAGCGGCTTTCCTGACGACATCCCCGACGACCTGTTCACCGCCTTCGACGCCTATGAGCGCGCGATCCTCACAAATGACCTCGACGCGCTCGATGCCGCGTTCGCGCCGGGTCCCGAGACGATCCGTGCTGACGGTGCCGGGTTGCTCGTCGGCCACGACGCCATCAGCGCGTTCCGCGTCACCCGTGGCGGGGTCGCCCCGCGCACGATCGAGCGCCTCGAGTACCGGCCGCTTGGTCCCGGCATCGCGCTCCTGGTCGCTGAATCCCGCTTTCACGGCGGAGGGCGCGGCATCCAGACCCAGGTGTGGCAGCGCATCGACGGCCAGTGGCTGATCACGGCGGCCCACGTGACGCCCCGCACTCCCGCGTTCGATCGGTCGATCTGGCGCAGCGTCGGCGACCCGCTCTGGCAGGGTGCGTGGGAGGGGCCGCTTGCGGGCCTTACCGTGGCGGTGAAGGATCTCTTCGCCCTGACCGGTTTCCGCATCGGCGCCGGCAACCCCACCTACCTGCGTGAGGCGCGGGCAGAGAAGACCACGGCTCCCGCGCTTGCCGACCTCATCCGGGCCGGAGCGTCGGTCCGAGGACTCGCGCGCACCGACGAGTTCGCCTATTCGATCGCGGGTGACAACGCCCACTACGGCACGCCGCCGAACGCCGCGCTGCCGGGGGCTCTGCCCGGTGGTTCTTCCAGCGGGCCGGCCAGTGCCGTGGCCCTCGGGCAGGCGGATGTCGGCCTCGCGACCGACACTGCAGGATCCATCCGCGTCCCTGCGTCGTACCAGGGCTTGTGGGGTCTGCGAACGACGCACGGCCTCGTGCCCCGGCAGGGGATGCTCCCTCTCGCGCAGAGCTTCGACACCGTCGGGTGGTTGACGCGCGACGGCGCGACCCTGCAGCGGGTGGCCGAGTGGTGCCTGAGCTACGACGGGTCGGATTCCACCGAGAGCGTCTACGGCGAGTCCGGCGATGACCTGCCGTGGCGGTTCATCGTGCCCGACGAGGTGCTGGATGCCGCGGATGCGCCGACCCGTGAGGCTTTTGACTCTCTGGTCGCGCGGCTCGCGGCATCCGATGATCCCCCGCGTCTGGCGCGGGTCGAGATCGGCGACCTCGACGAGTACGTTGCACCCTTCCGGACGGTGCAAGGCGCCGAGGCGTGGCGCAACAACGGCGAGTGGCTGCGTGAGCATCCCGGCGCAGTGGGACCGGCCGTCGCCGAGCGCTTTCGGCTTGCCGCGTCGGTCTCTCCCGCGGCGGAGGCCGACGCTCGCGGGGCGCTCGCCCCGCTGCGTGAGAGCCTGCACCACCTCGTTCGTGACGCCGTGCTGCTGCTGCCGACCGTCCCGGGCCCCGCGCCGGCACGCACTGCCGCTCCCGCCGAGATCGACGCCACGCGCCTCTCGACCCTGCGGATGACGACCCCCGCCGCCGTCGCGGGGTTGCCTGCGCTCTCGATCCCGCTGCTCACGGTGCGCTCGCCCCTCGGCCCCGCGCCCGTCGGGGTGTGCCTGATCTCGCGCGCGGGCACCGATATCGCCCTTGTTCGCCTGGCCCGGCGGCTTGCGGCTCTCGTCGCGACCGACCCGGCCGAAAGGACCCTGACATGACCGACCAACCCCTGTCGACCATCCCCGGACCGATCGACCCGCCGCGCCGGCTCCTCATGGGCCCCGGGCCCGTGGATGCCTACCCCGGCGTGCTGCGCGCGATGTCGGCGCCGCTGGTCGGCCAGTACGACCCGTTCATGACGGCGACGATGACCGAGACCCAGGAGCTGTACCGCGGCGTCTGGGGCACGACCAACGACGCGACACTGCTGATCGACGGCACCTCGCGCGCGGGGATCGAGGCGGCGATCCTCTCGCTCATTCGTCCGGGGGACCGTGTGCTCGTCCCCATCTTCGGGCGGTTCGGGCACCTGCTCGCCGAGATCTCCGAGCGGGCGTTGGCCGAGGTGCACACGATCGAGACGGAATGGGGGCAGGTCTTCACGCCCTCAGCGATCGAGGAAGCGGTGGTTCGGGTCAAGCCCACCCTCCTCGCCCTCGTGCAGGGTGACACGTCCACGACGATGCTGCAGCCCCTCGATGAGATCGGCGAGATCTGCGCCCGCCACGGCGTGCTGTTCTACTCCGACGCGACCGCGTCCCTCGGCGGCAACCCGTTCGAGGCCGACGCGTGGGGGCTGGATGCCGCGACCGCGGGCCTGCAGAAATGCCTCGGCGGACCCTCGGGGTCGGCGCCGATCACTCTCAGTGACCGCGCCGTCGAGGTGATCTCGTCGCGCAAGAAGGTGGAGGCCGGCATCCGGGAACCCGGTGACCCGTCGTCGCCGGACTTCGTGCGCTCCAACTACTTCGATCTCGGCATGATCCTCGACTACTGGGGGCCACGGCGTCTGAACCACCACACCGAGGCGACCTCGATGCTCTACGCCGCCCGCGAGTGCGCGCGCCTGTTGCTGCTCGAGGGCCGCGATGCCGTCATCGCCCGTCACCGCCGCGTCGGGGCCGCGATGCTCGCCGGTGTTGAGGCGATGGGCCTGCGGGTCTTCGGCGACGTCTCGCACAAGATGAGCAACGTCGTCGCGGTCTACATCCCCGAGGGTGTGCCGGGCGACACGGCGCGCGCCGCGATGCTCGAGGACTTCGGGATCGAAATCGGCACCTCGTTCGGGCCGCTTCACGGCAAGGTCTGGCGCATCGGCACGATGGGCTACAACGCGCGCCCGGACGCCGTACTGCAAACCCTCGTCGCGCTCGAGGCCGTACTCCGCCGATTCGGTGCCGCGGTGCCGTCCGGTGCCGGCGTGGATGCCGCATCCGACGCTCTGGCAGGAAGCTGACGCATGCCCCTCCTCGAAGCATCCCCCGATCGCATCGCCGCCGCCGCCCGCCGGGTGATGGCGCGTTGCGACGAACTGGCACGCGTGAGCGCGCAGCCGGGAGAGATCGAGCGCGTGTACCTCTCGCCCGAGCATGCCCGGGTCAACCGGCTCGCCGCCGAGTGGATGCGCGAGGTCGGGCTGCGATCCTGGCAGGATGCCGCGGGCAACCAGCTTGGCCGCATCGAGCGCAGCACCGATCCCGATCCTTCAGCGCCGGCCCTCATGATCGGTTCGCACCTGGACACCGTGAAAGACGCAGGCCGGTTCGACGGCATCATCGGTGTGCTCATGGCCCTCGAAGTCGTTCGCCTGTTGCGCCAGGAAAGCGACGGGGTCTCCCGGGTGCCGCTGCCGTTCGCTGTCGAGGTCGCTGCTTTCTCGGATGAGGAGGGCACGCGGTTCGGCAAGGCGCTGCTCGGATCCTCTGCCGTTGCCGGTACCTGGAACGACGCCTGGTGGACGCTCGCCGATGAAGACGGCGTGACCCTGCGCGAGGCCTTCCGCGACTTCGGACTCGACCCGGGTCGGATCGGCGAAGCCGCGCGCAGACCCGACCATCTCGTCGCCTACCTCGAGGCGCACATTGAGCAGGGTCCCGAGCTCGATCGCGCCGGCGAACCGCTCGCCGTGGTGTCATCGATCGCCAGCGCCCGCCGCTTCCAGCTCACCGTCGAGGGCGAAGCCCGCCACGCCGGCGGCACGCCCTACGACATGCGGCGTGATGCACTCCTCGGTGCGAGCGAGGCCGCGCTCGCCGTCGAACGGATCTGCCGCAGCGAACACCACATCATCGGGACCGTCGGCCAGCTTGAGGCGTTTCCCGGCGCGGTCAACGTCGTGCCCGGGGAGGCGCACCTGAGTGTCGACCTTCGCGGTGAGCTGGATGGTGAACGCGACCGCGTCTGGGACGAAATCAGCCGCGAACTCGACGACATCATGGGCCGCCGAGGGTTGCGATGGCAGGCGCGCGAGGTGCACAACGCGCCGGCCGTGCGGTGTGGGCTCCTGTTGCAGGATGTCGTGCGCGAGGGCATCGTCCACGCCGCCCCGCGCCGCAGCGACGAGCCGCCCGTGATCTTCAGCCGCGCCGGGCACGACGCCATGGCGATCGGCTCGATCACGGATGTCGGGATGCTGTTCCTGCGGAACCCCGACGGCGTGAGCCACCACCCCGATGAAGCAGTGAGCGCGGCAGACGTTGCCCTCGGCATCCGTGCCCTGACCGAATCCGTGCTCCAGCTGGCCGCCGATCGTCCCTGACGTCCGGGTTTACTTTCAGTCGCGCCTTTCTGCGGGTTTCTCGAGCGCCACCCCGCTTTTTGGCGCGACTGAAAGTGGGGTCACTACTTTCGGTCGCGCCTTCCTGCGGGTCGCGTCAGCTCACACTCGCATCTCGGCGCGACCGAACACGGGGTGCTGCTGCGGTCGCGCCGATATGCGGGTTTGGCGGACGTGAGCTCACAAGAGGGCGCGACTGAAATTGAGGTTGACACGTTCGGTCGCGTCTTGGTGTGGAGTGTCGCCCCACGGGCGCGCAGGACGGCGCGACTGAAGCTGCGCAGCGAGGCAGGTCACGTATGCCAGCGACCCTGGTCAACGGCTCGACGGATGCGACGCACGAGAAGCTCGGGGGCCCCGAACACGTCTGCCTTGGTTACACGGATGACGCGCCAGCCGAGCTCGATCAGACGTTCCACGCGCGCGATGTCCTTTGCCCACTGCACGGGGTCGGTGAGGTGGTGTTCGCCCTCATACTCGAGTGCGAGAAGGATGCGCGGGAGGGCGAAGTCGACCTGCGCGATCCAGACATCTCCGTCGAACACGTCGAAGTTCGGCAAGAACCCGCTGAGACCGGCACGGCCGAGCAGTAAGCGCATCACCGACTCCGGGCGTGACCGGGAGCGCGGGTGGATCAGGGGCAGGGCATCGCGAAGGATGCCACCTCTGATGCGCCGGCCCGCGTCCGCCGCGAGCTGGAGGGAGGTGAGAGTGGTCAGCGGGGGCGGATCATCACGGTGCATCTTGTCGCGAATCACCGCATCGCCGGCAACCACGGCATCATCGACCGATCGGTAGCGCGAAGACAACATGGCCCAGGTCGCTGCTGGTGACGACACGGAGACTCCGAACTCCGGATGTCGCACGATTTCGCACATCCACGGACGCAGCGCGTGTCCGCGCACACCCTGGGACGCTGGTGCTCGCCGCGGCCAGATCACCGCAACGTCCAGCGTGCTGGCGCGCAGCATCCGCCGGGGAAGTGGCATCCCCCACAGGACGGCGGCCGAGATGTGGCTGAAGAACTCGTGCTCGGTCATGCGCTGCGCGTAGGCATCCATCGAATCGAGCAGACGGGTCTCGACCGTGTCGGGCGGGTCGGCGCGTAACTGCCGAACGCCCCGGAACGGGATATCGAGGTCGGACGCGCGAAGGCGGGACGGGGTGACTCCGCGTTGGCGGGCATGCTTCACCGAGAACGCAGTGCCAAGGTCCATGGGCAATTCGCTGGGGCGCACTTCTCAACCGTGAGGTTCGGGCGTCTGCCGGGGTGGCCGCACGATCCCATCGGGGAGAGATGCGTGCAGAGTCGGTTTGTGGAGGAGTCGACGGAGGCGCGGCGTCCGTGGGTACCCACGGCTCGAGAAGATACCCGCGCCGGTTCGGTCGCGCCGTTGTGTGGGTTCTGGGCTAGTGAAACCGCAGGAACGCGCGACTGAACGGATGGCCTGCGTGCATGCGGAGCCACCGTCCGGTTCGGTCGCGCCGTTGTGTGGGTTCTGGGCGAGTGAAACCGCGGGAACGCGCGACTGGACGGATGGCCTGGCGAGTCGAGGGTTGCGCGGATGCTGGCGCCAGCGGGCGTAGCAGCGGCGAAACATGGGAGCTGTAGCGTTGCGACACCCTCGCACCACCGGAGAACCTATGGCATCCCTACTTGTGACAGGCGCCCGACTCATCACCGTCGCCGCCGGCGCGGACAACCTCGGCTACCTCGACGAGGGCTGGATGCTCGTCGAAGACGGCATCATCGCCGCGACCGGAGCAGGCCAGCCGCCCGCAGGAACGACCGCCGACGAGACCCTCGACGTCGCCGGCGCGTTCGTCGCTCCCGGGTTCGTCTCGAGCCACAGCCACCTCTTCACGAGCGGACTGCGCGGGCTCGGCGCGAACGAGACCCTCTACGGCTGGTGCGACTCGATGCTCGGGTTCACCGCGAATCTGACCCCCGACGACATGTACTGGTCGACCCTGCACGGCTCGCTTGACTTCCTCGCCAACGGCGTCACGACCGCCTACAACTTCACCGACCCGCTGCAGGCGTGGGAATCGATGGTCGGCGGCAAGCGCCTCGGCGGCAACGCGCCGCTCCGGCCCGTCGAGTACCACACACGTCAGGCTGACGGATGCCGCGACGCGGGCCTCCGGTTCGTCGACGCGATCGGCATGGATGTCTCCACCGGCACTGACGACGAGATCTTCGCCCGCTTCGCTGCCGAGGTCGCCCACACCCGCGCGATGGACCCGACCCTCGCGCTTGGCGCCTCGATCATGGGCCAGGTGCAGTGGTCGCCGCGCCCTGAGGCTGCCGAGCTCGAGGTCGAGGCGATGCGCCGGTTCGGAGTGACCAATCAGGCGCACTTCCTCGAGTCGCCTGAGGCCGTGCCGCTGCAGCAGGCGAAGTTTGCGATGTACCAGGATGCCGGAGCCCTCGGTCCCGACATGATGTTCGGTCACTTCATCCAGACCACGCCCGAGATCATCCGCGCCACGGCCGAGGGCGGGGCGTCGATGTCATGGCAGCCGGCCTCCAACGGACGACTCGCGTCGGGTGTCGCGCTCGTTCCCGAGATGCTCGAGCTCGGCATCCGTGTCGGCATGGGCCTGGATGACCAGGCCTGCACCGACCTCGCCGACCCCTGGGGCAACATGCGCGCCGGCATCTTCATGCAGCGGGCCCGCACGAAGGACCCGCTGTCGATGACTCCCGAGACGGTGCTGCGTCTTCACACCCTGGGCGGCGCCGAGATTCTGGGCGTTGCCGACCGGGTCGGAAGCCTCGAGGTCGGCAAGTTCGCCGACTTCGTCGTTGTCGACCCACGGATGCCGGATGTCGGCCCGCTGTGGCACCCCGTGCGCACGTACGTGCTCTCGATGAGCCTGCGCAACCTGAAGCAGGTCTATGTCGGCGGGGTGCTCGCGAGCGAGAACGGCGTCTCGACGAACCCGCTCGCTGCCGAGGCGTCAGCCCGCATCCACGCCGACCTGCCGGCCCGCGCTACCCAGTTCGGACACCCGCGCTGAGCCGCCCGCGCCGGAGTGGCCCGCGCTAGGCCGAGGCGCACGGAACGCACATCGTCGCCGTTGGAATGACCTCGAGCCGCGCCGCCGGAATCGGCTGCCCGCACCGGATGCAGCTGCCGTAGGTGCCCGCGTCCACGCGCTCCAGCGCATCGATCACCGCTGCGCGGTCGCGCACCGCCGCGTCCCGGAGTGCCTCCACGCGCTGCCACTCGCCCGAGAGCGTTGACCCCTCCGGGTCGTGCTCGTCGTCGGCTGTCGCGTCAGCGCGGTCGGCGCGCAAGGACGCGGCATCTGCGTCGAGCCGCGCGAGCTGATCATCCACGGCGCGCAGGCGCTCGGTCAGCACGGTGCGATTCACGCCCCGAGGCTACGCCGCGCCACCGACGTTCGGACGTGCGTTCGGCCCGAAGCTGCTGTCGCAATCTCGAAGAAACACCCGGATGATAGGCAGGAGTCCGGGAGGTGAGCATGCGAGAGATCCTCGATCCGGCTGCGGCCTGGGTCACCGAGGAGCGTCAGTTCGCGCTCGCGGTGCTCGTATCGGCACAGGCGAGCTCGCCGCGCGAAGTCGGTGCCGCGATGGTTGTGGATGCCGATGGCGTCGTCTTCGGCAACGTCTCGGCGGGCTGCGTCGACGGCGACGTGCACGACCTATGTGTCCAGGCGATCGAGACTGGCGAGTCCACCCGCGTCCGCTATGGCATCTCTGACGAGACCGCGTTCGAGGCGGGCCTGAGCTGCGGCGGCGTCATCGACGTCCTGGTGCTCCCCGTTCTTCCTGGCACGCCGGCAGCTGCGGCGATCACCGACCTTCACGCCGCCATCCTGCGGCGCGAGCCGTGCGCGCTAGGCATCTTCACGGCCGGACCCGGCACCGGTGAGCTTCTGCTTGCCCGCGAGAGCGTGGATGCCGCCGCAGTGACCGATCCCGGCATCCGTGGCGCTCTCGTCGCCGACCTGGCGCGCCTTCGCACCGATGACCACGCCCTGACCCTTCGGTACGGAACTGACGTCGACCCGCTCGAGGTGCTGGGCGTCCCGTTCCCGCATGCACCACGCCTGATCATCATCGGGGCCGTCGAGTTCTCGGTCGCCCTCAGCAGGTTGGGCGCGGCATCCGGATTCGAGGTCAGTGTTTGCGACCCCCGGGATGCCTTCGCCGCCCCCACGCGCTTTCCCGACGCGCACGAGGTCGTGCACGAGTGGCCTCACGACTACCTCGCGCGCACCCCGATCGATGCGCGCACGGCGATCTGCGTGCTCACCCACGACCCTCGGTTCGATGTGCCCGCGCTCACGATCGCCCTGCGCAGTCCCGCCGCGTATGTTGGCGCGATGGGCAGCCGCCGCACCCATGACGACCGCGCTCGCCGGCTCGCCGAAGCCGGAGTAACGGATGCCGAGACCGAGCGCCTGCGTTCCCCGATCGGCCTCGCCCTCGGAGGCCGCACCCCTGAGGAGACCGCGCTGTCGATCCTGGCCGAGATCGTGATGGTGCGCTCGGGTGGACGCGGTGAAGCTCTGCGGGACGCGACCGGGCCAGTGCATCCCGCACTGTCAACACCCGACGTGCCGAGGTCACAGCCGGGCGCGGAAGAGGGCATCGCCTGCGCACCCGGCGCCGGTACCGTCGTGCCTCGCTGAGCGCGCTGCCTGCATCACGCAGCTGTTCGCCGCTTCCGCGCATTCGGTAACGCGGACGAAACAGTCCGGCGAGTGTTCATGAAATCTACATCTCGTACGGTCGGACTCGACGACCCGACGAGTCCCGTAGTCGTGCGTCACCGAGTGTCCCATTCATCCGCAATCAGGAGACGCAGCACATGACATCTCTTTCCTCCCGAATCGTGCGCCGGTCAGCCATGGCCGTCGCAGCCGTCGCCGTGTCGGCGCTCGCATTGAGCGCTTGCGCCAGCGGTGGCGAGTCCACCCCGGCTGAATCCAGCAGCGGCGACGCTGCGGAAGGCTTCGGCACCCTTGCCGTTCAGCTCAGCTGGATCAAGAACGAAGAGTTCGCCGGCGACTTCTTCGCCATGGAGAACGGTTACTACACCGAGGCCGGATTCGACGAGGTCACGCTCACGCCTGGTCCTTCGACCGGTGCTGCCGAGCTCATCTCGGGCACGGCTGATGTCGCCTTCTCCGACGCCGTCTCGATCGGCTCGGTTGTCGCAGCCGAAGGTGCGCCGCTGAAGATCATCGGCTCGGTTTACCAGAAGAACCCCTTCACGATCCTTTCGCTGGCAGACGGCGGCAACATCACCACGCCCGAAGACCTCAAGGGCAAGAAGATCGGTGTTCAGGACTCCAACACCGCCCTGTTCAAGGCTCTGCTTGCCGCCAACGGCATCGACGAGTCCGAGCTCGAGATCGTGCCCGTGCAGTACGACCCGGCGCCGCTGACCAACGGCGAGGTCGATGGCTTCATGGCCTACCTGACCAACGAGGCGATCACGGTCGCAGCGTCCGGCTTCGATGTCGCCAACCTGCCCTTCGCTGACAACGGCCTGCCGTTCGTTGCCGAGACCATCACCACGACCGACGACATGATCGCGAACGACCGCGAGAAGCTCAAGGCGTACCTGGTCGCCGAGATCAAGGGCTGGACCGACGCGGTCAACGACCCCGCAGAGGGCGCTCGCCTGGCCTACGAGATCTACGGAGCCGACCTCGACCTGAACCCCGAGAACTCGATTGCCGGTTCGATCGCGCAGTCCGAGGAGCTCGTCGTCTCGCCCGACACCGAGGAGTTCGGCCTCTTCTGGATCACTCCGGAGCTGCAGGAAGCGACCCTCGCCAGCCTCGCCGGCGCCGGCATCGAGCTCGAGGCAGCCGACCTGTTCGACCTGTCGCTGCTCGAAGAGGTCTACGCCGAGAACCCCGACCTGATCGCTTACGCGGGCTGATCAGAAACACGCAAGGAGAATCCATCGTGACCGAACCCACCGCATCCGGTTCAGTACTCACGACGGGCTCTGCCGAGACCGGTGCCCAGGGCGAGTCCCTGGGCACCGGCCTGCAGATCTCCGGACTGAACAAGGTCTTCACCACCGGAAGAAAGACCGTCACGGCGCTGCAAGACGCCAACCTTCACACTGAGCAGGGAACCTTCCTCTCCCTCCTCGGACCCTCAGGATGCGGAAAGTCAACGATCCTGCGCATCCTCGCCGGTCTCGAACAGCCCACCAGCGGAACAACCCGCGTGGACGGGAAGAGCCCGAAGGAACTGCGCAAAGAGAACAAGCTCGGCATCGCCTTCCAGGACTCAGCGCTGCTGCCCTGGCGCAGCGTGCTGTCGAACATCCGGCTCCCCTTCGAGATCGCGGGGGCCTCCGTCGACAAGGCGTACGTCGACGAGATGATCGCCCTGGTCGGCCTCAAGGGCTTCGAGAAGGCCAAGCCGGCACAGCTGTCGGGCGGGATGCGCCAGCGCGTGTCTATCGCGCGGTCGCTGATCATGAAGCCCGAGGTTCTGCTCTTCGACGAGCCGTTCGGTGCCCTCGATGACATGACGAGGCAGAAGCTCAACCTCGAGCTGTTGCGCATCTGGACCGAGAAACCTGCGACGACGCTGCTGGTGACCCACGGTATCTCGGAGGCGATCTTCCTCTCCGACCAGGTCGCGGTCATGAGCCCGCGCCCCGGTCGGGTCAAGGAGGTCATGACCATCGACCTCCCGCGTCCGCGCACTCCCGAGATGATGCGCACCCCTGAGTTCCACGCCTACGTCGACCAGGCATCCGAGTTGCTGTTCGGTGCCGGAGGAGCAGCGGCGGATGACCACTGAGAACCCCACGCGCGGGCGCGCGATCGAGTGGGAGGACTTCCGTCTTCCCCCATGGGTGATCGGTGTCATCGGTGGCATCGGCATCATCCTGCTGTGGTGGATCCTTGCCGCCACCGTCTTCTCGAACGTTGGGCCCTCCGGCGCCAGCGCCATTCCCACGCCGTTCCAGGTCATCCAGATCATGATCGAGACGGGGCCGCAGTACTACCTCAACAACTTCGCGGTGACCCTCGCCGAGGCCGGCATCGGCTACCTCTGGGGCAACGGACTGGCCCTGCTGCTGTCGGCGTTCGTGCTTCTCGTGCCGCGGCTCGAGGGCGTCGCTATGCAGCTCGCGATCCTCACGTACTGCATCCCGATCGTCGCGATCGGCATGCTCGCGGTCATCGTCATCACTCCTCCCAAGGTCGGTGAGCCCAGTGGCACAGCGATCCTGCTCGCTGCGCTGTCGGTGTTCTTCACGACGGTCGTCGGCGCACTTCTCGGCCTGAAGTCGGCCGACAAGTCGAGCCTCGACCTTGTCACGGTCTATGGCGGATCGAAGTTCACCCAACTCGTGAAAGTGCGGCTGATCGCGGCGCTCCCGGCCACGCTCAGCGCGCTGCAGATCGCGGTGCCCGCCGCCTTCCTCGGCGCGGTTCTCGGTGAGTTCTTCGGCAAGATCGAGGTCGGCGTGGGTCTCGCGATGATCCTCGCCCAGCAGGCCTCGAATGGACCGCAGGTGTGGGCGCTGGCGCTTCTCAGCGGCGGCGTCGCGCTTCTCGGGTTCGCGCTCGTCGGGTGGATCGCCAAGGCGATCGCCCCCTGGTCGAAGGGACGTTGACGATGGCGCAAATCACTCTCACCGGGGCTACCGACGTCCAGACCGAAGCAGCAAAGCTCAACGCCAAGCTGCGTTCCCAGTCCACCCGCGCGGTGCTTCGTGCACTGGGCTGGTCGACTCTCACCTTCCTCCTGACGATCGTCGCCGTTCTGGTGATCTGGGTCGGGCTGCTCTGGGCGCTCCAGCTCTCACCCCTGATCGCCAAGGGCCCGGTCGACGTCTGGAACTACCTCTTCACCGTCCCGGCCGCCGAAGCCAACCGCGCGATGCTCATGGGCAACCTCGCGGTCACCCTCGGGGATGCCGCGATCGGGTTCGTTGCGGGCCTCGTCGTCGCCCTCGTGGCGGCCGTCGCGTTCGAACTGAACAAGGGCATCGAGCACGCTCTGATGCCAGTCGCGATGCTTCTGCGGTCTGTGCCACTGATCGCGATGGCACCGGTCATCATCCTGATCTTCGGACGTGACTTTTGGACGGTGGCCGTCATCGGTGGCATCGTCGTGCTCTTCCCGGCTCTCGTGAACATCTCATTCGGTCTCAAATCCGCGCCGCCGATGATGAATGACCTCGTGGATGTCTACGGCGGGGGAGCATTCACGAAGCTCCGCAAGGTCGCCTTCCCCTCTTCGCTTCCCGCCTTCTTCGCCGCCGTGCGCATCTCGGTTCCCGGTGCCATCACCGGAGCGCTGCTTGCCGAATGGCTCGCGGTCGGCGGCGGTATTGGTGGATCGATCGGCGGATTCATCCCGCAGGCGCAGTTCGCAGCGTTGTGGGCATCCGTCGTGGCGGTCACCGCCGCATCGCTCGTGCTCTACAACCTCATCCAGATCGTCGAGGATGTCGTGCTGGCACGCATGGCGATGCACCCGCAGAAGGGCATCTGAGCGCATCATGGCACCACCCGAGCTGGCGAGCTTTGCCCGCGGGCTTCCGAAGGCCGAGCTGCACCTTCATCTGGAGGGGACGCTCGAGCCGGAGATGATGTTCGCGCTCGCGAAGCGCAACGGCCTGACCCTGCCCTATAGCGATGTCGCAGCCGTGAAGGCTGCGTATGACTTCACCGATCTCACGAGCTTTCTCGCGGTGTACTACCCCGCGATGGGTGTGCTGCAGACCGCTGACGACTTCCATGACCTCGCCTGGGCGTACCTGCTGAAAGCGAAGGAGCAGGGCGTTGTGCACGCCGAACTGTTCTTCGATCCGCAGGCGCACACCGGTAGAGGCATCCCGTTCGGGACGGTGATCGGTGGCTATCGGCGAGCGATCGTGCGCGCTCAGGCTGAGCTCGGCATTTCGGCGGAGCTGATCCTGTGCTTCCTGCGCGATCTCTCGGCCGAGCACGCGATGTCGACACTGCTCGAAGCACTGCCGTATCGGCACTGGATCGTCGGCGTGGGCCTCGACTCTGACGAGCGCGACAACCCGCCCGCGAAGTTCGCGGCAGTGTTCGAGCGGGCACGGGCCGAAGGGTTCCTCGTCACGATGCACTGCGACATCGACCAGCCCGGGTCTATCGAGCACATCCGACAAGCGCTGGAGTTCGGCGTCGACCGCATCGACCACGGCACCAACATCGTCGAAGACCCCGCGCTCGTCGCGACAGTGCTCGAGCGCGGCATCGGCCTCACCTGCTGCCCGGTATCGAACTCCTTCGTCACCGAGCAGATGAAGTCCGATGAGATCGTCTCGCTGCTTCGCGCCGGTGTGCGAGTGACCATCAACTCCGACGACCCCGCCTACTTCGGCGGTTACGTCGGTGACAACTACGTCGCGCTTGCAGATCAGGCAGGGCTTTCGGCATCCGATCTCGTGGAGCTCGCCCGCAACTCGTTCCACGCCTCGTGGCTCACTCCCGCGCGCCGGTCCGCCTACCTCGCACGGATCGATGAGTACGCGAGTGCGGCCGGGGTACGCTCAGCCGCATGAGCATGCCCGACGGTCTCGACGAGCGTGCAGCAGGCGCTCGTCTGGGAAGCCACATCCGGATGCTGCGCAAGACCCGCGGCCTGACCCTCGTGCAACTGGCCGAGCGCACCGAACTCTCGCATCCGTTCCTCAGCCAGCTCGAGCGCGGGCTCGCCCAGCCGAGCCTGGGGTCGCTGCGACGAATCGCGGTTGCGCTGGAGACGAGCCCGATCGAGCTGATCGCTGCGGCAGACGCACCAGACGAGTCGGGTTCGTTCGTCGAGGTGAGCCGCCCCGGCGAGGGGGAGATCCCCGAGGGCTTCGCATCGGGGACGGCGCGGATGCTGGCGCAACGCGCGCGCACGTTCCATCCGATGGAGGTCGTCTCTGACAGCCTGGAGCCGGGCGAGCGATTCATCCACGCCGAAGACGAGTTCCTCTACGTGATCGAAGGCCACGTGCGCATCGAACTCGGCGACCAGACGTGCGATCTCGACCCGGGGGCATCGGTCTACTACACCGGCGGCACCACGCACCGGTGGTGGTCAGCCGACGGAGAGCCCTATCGACTGCTCGTCGTGAAGCAAGTTCCGGGGCGCGCCGCGCCTCGCACGTCCGGAGAGGGGCCCGCGTGATCTCGTACGCCGACTACCTGCGCCTGTTACCGAAGACCGAGTTGCACTGCCACTTCGCGTCGACGATGAGCGCCGAGCTGTTCATCGAACTGGCGGCGAAGCACAGTGTCGAGCTGCCGACGACGGACCCCGACACGCTGTTCGACTTCGCCGACCTGGTGGACTTTCTCGTTGCATTCCGATTCGCGCATGATGTGCTGCGTGATCCCGAGGACTTTGAGCGCGTCGCCTATGACGGGGTTGCGTCAGCCGTCGCCGATGGGAATTTGCGCTACCGCGAGTACTACGTGAACCCCCAGTACTTCGCCGATCGCGGCCTCAGCTATGCCGAGGTGATCGACCCGATCATCGCGGGGCTGGCGCGCGCCGAGAAAGACTTCGGCGTCGGGTTCCGCATCGTCGTCGCCATCAATCGGCGCGCTGACGCGGCATCCGCTGTCGACCTGGTGCGCGAGATGATCGCGCATCCCCGGCCCGAGGTGGTCGGGCTCGGGCAGGACGATCTGACCCCCGAGAACACGGAAGACCCAGGACGATTCGTCGCGGCGTACGCGCTGGCACGCGAGCACGGCTTTCTCTTGACGGCGCACGTCGGCGAGACCGATCACGCGACTCCGGATGCCGTCCGCGTCGCCATCGATGACCTCGGCTGCGACCGCCTCGATCACGGGTACCGCATCGTCGACGACCCGGCAATCGTGGCCCTCGCCCGCGAACGGGGAATCGGCTTCGCGGCGACGCCCCTGTCGACGACGATCTGCTCGGGGTGGACGATCGATGAAGCCCACCGCATCCGTCGCATGATCGATGCCGGGCTCGCGGTGAACGTCTCGACCGACGACGCGATGTTCTTTCGCACCGACATCGGCCGCGAGTACACCGAGGGCCTGCGCCTCATGGGCGTGACCCCCGACGAGGCCAAGCAGATCGCCCTCAACGGCATCGACGCGGCGTTCTGCGATGAGGTGCAGAAGGAGCGGCTGCGCGCAGAGTTCCGGGGAGCCTTCCGCGCGCTGGATGCCGTGCTGGACACTGCTACCGCCTAGCATCCGTTGCCCTGCGAACCCGCGCCTTCATTTCGGTCGCGCCGTATTGCGGGTGGCTGGCGTGTCGAGTGACATGAAGGCGCGACTGATCTGAGGGTGCTTCATTTCGGTCGCGCCGTATTGCGGGTGGCTCGCCTGCTGAGTGACATGAAGGCGCGACTGAACGCGGATGCCGACCCTGTCGCGGTCAGGACTTCGAACCGGTGAGCGCGAGCGCGCCGCCGAGGCCGATCATCATCACGCCGCCGGTCGCGGAGAGCGTCGAGATGCGCCGGGGCGAGCGAGCGAACCATGCGCGTGCGGTGCCCGCGGCAAGCGCCCAGATGCTGTCGGATGCCAGCGCCAGCGCCTCGAAGACGAGTCCGAGCAGCAGGAGTTGCACCCACACCGGGCCCGTCGCCGGGTCGACGAATTGCGGGAGCACTGCGACGAAGAAGGCGATCGTCTTCGGGTTGGTGAGCCCGACGATGAAGCCTTCGGCCAGGAGCGTGCGGGTGCGTGCGGGGCGCTGCTGGATGCCGGGGATATGGGCATGACGGTGGCGGATCGCCTGGATGCCGAGGTAGACGAGGTAGAGCGCACCGACGATCTTGATCACGGTGAACGCGACGACCGACGACGCGACGATCGCCCCCACCCCGAACGCGACAGCGATGATCGCGGGGATCGTGCCGAGCGCGTTGCCGACGACGCTGAGCACACCGGCGCGGCGGCCGAGAGCGATGGCGCGTCCGATGACGAACAGCACGCTCGGCCCGGGGATCACGATGATCACCAATGACGTCAGCATGAACGTCAGCAGGTTCTCGATCGGGATCATGTACGAACGCTATCGCGCCGGTGTTTCGTGCGGAGTACGCCCGCGTGGACGAGGTGGGTCACACCTCACCCGGCGACCACCAACTCGGCGGCGCGCTCGGCGATCGCGACGGTCGGGGCCTGCGTATTCGCGGTCGGGATGATCGGCATGACCGAGGCATCCGCGACCCAGAGGCCCTCGAGTCCTCGCACACGCAGCCCGAGGTCGACCACGGCCAGCTCGTCGGTGCCGATGCGGGCGGTGCCGACGCCGTGGAAGAAGCTCCCGACGTTCTCGCGCACGAACTGCACGCGCTCGGCGCGATCGGTCATCGACGGCGGAGGCGTCAATGGCTCCGGATGCAGGTCGGCATACGCGGGGCCGGCGACGAGTTCTTGCGCGACATCCATCGCCTCGACCATCGCGACGAGATCCTTCGGGTCGGCGAGGTAGTTCGGCTGGAACTCGGGCGGCACCGCAGGATCAGCCGATCGCACGCGCACCCACCCGACCGAGCGCGACCCGTAGAGCCCCGGCACGAGCGCGAACATTCGATCGCCGCCGAGGTCGTAGCGTGCGTGCAGGGCCTCGTCGCCCCGCGAGCCGTGCGCGATGACGGTGTGCAGGTCGGGTCCGCGCTCGGCGTAGGAGCTCCGCCAATTGAGCATCGTGCCGCCGCCGTTGCCGATCACGGGGCCGAGCCCGTCGCGGGCGCGGAAGTTCACGCCCAGCACGAGCGGGTGGTCCTGGAAGTTCTCGCCGACACCGGGCAGGGCGTGGTGGGCACGGATGCCGGCCGCAGCCAGTCGCGCCGGATCCCCGATCCCCGACAACTGCAGCAGGCGCGGGGTGTCGAAGGCGCCGGCAGTCAACACGATGCGGTCGGCGGACGTTGTCACTTCGCGACCGTCGATGAGGTGCGTGACGCCGGTCGCGCGGGAACCGTCGAGGTCGATCCGGTGCACGGGACTGTCGACGAGCACGTCGAGGTTCGGCCGCGTCAGCGCCGGCTCGAGGTAGGCGCGGGCGGTGCTCCAACGCTCGAACGATCCGTCGGGGCCCTCAACCGCGTTGTAGTCGGCGAACACGGCGCCTTCGTTCGACGGGCCGTTGGCGTCATCCAGCACGGGCAGTCCTCGGGCGGCGGCGGCGTCGAGCAGCGCGGTCGCGATCGGATGCACGCGAGACAGCGGAGCGACGCGCACCGGTCCGTCCAGGCCCCGGTAGGCGGGGTCGCCGCCGGGCCGGGTCTCGGAGCGGCGGAAGTAGGGGAGAAGGTCGTCGTAGCCCCAGCCGGTGGCGCCGGCATCCGCCCACGCGTCGTAGTCGGCGCGGGCGCCCCGGTACCAGAGCATCGCGTTGGTCGACGAGCTGCCGCCGAGCACGCGCCCGCGGGGCATCGCGATCGCGCGCCCCAGCACGTGCGGAGTCGGTGCCGAGCGGTAGCCGTAATCGAGGGGGCCACCGATGAGGGCGTCCCAATGCGCGGCATCCAGGACCTCGGCAAGGCCCCGGTGGTCGGGACCGGCTTCGATCAGCAGCACCCGCGCGTCGGGGTTCTCGCTCAATCGCGCGGCCAGCACGCATCCGGCAGCGCCGGCGCCCACGACGAGATAGTCGTAGGCGCCGGTCGGGGCAGCGACGACAGCCATCAGCCGCGGCCCATCAGTTGTGCTCGCTGGGGCCCATGATCGTGATGCCCTCGATCTTCTCGACGTGGCGCACGAAGATGTACTTGTCTTCGCGGCCGTCCGAGTGCTTGCGCTTGATGCCCGGCTGCAGGATGCCGTCGGTCTTCGCGACCACGATGTAGGGCTCGGTCGCGGCAAGGCCCGCGGCGCAGTGCTCGTCGAACTCCTCGAGCGTGTGCGCCGTGAACGCGTTCTCGACACCGGCGCCGCGGGCGATCGCGGCGAGGTCGACGCGTCCCTTCGCGGTGTGGGTCGCGGGCCCGCCGATCGACTGGTACTGCTCGTTGTCCCACACGACGATGAAGAGGTTCGCAGGTCTCTCGTTACCGAGGGTCGCGAGGATGCCGAGGTTGAAGAGCAGCCCGCCGTCGGTGTCGAGTGAGACGATCTGCCGGTGGGGAAGGCCGACGGCGAGGCCAAAGGCTTCACCGCTGACGCATCCGAGTTGCTGCTGGAACAGGCTCGCCTCGCGCATGTGCGGGGCGGCGTTGTACCACTCGTCGACGGCGCCGCCGAGGGACAGGATGACGAGGGCGTCGTCGGTGAGGCGCTTGCCGAGAAGCTCCATGGCCTCGAATCTGCTGTAGCTCATCGGACGAGCCCTCCTCCCAGGACGACGGCGGCGTGGTAGTACGACGAGTAGGCGGTTTCGTAGGCATCCACGACCGCCTGCTCGATCTCGTCGACCTCGCGCACGATGCGGTACGGGGTGCGGAGGGCCCCGAGCAGCGGCTCCATCGTGATGCCGTGGGGGATCGCCCACCAGTTGTTCTCGCCGAGCTCGCCCCGGTAGCTCATGATCATGACGACCGGGATGCCGGCACCCAGGCCCAGGCGCGCGAGGTGTTCGGTCGCGGCGCGCAGTCCCGAGTTCTCCATGACGAGCACGGCGCGCTTGCCCGAGAGGAACACGCCCCCGGCGATCGCGGCGCCCTCGCCCTCGTTGGTGACGGGGATCGTCCGGATGTCGGGGTCGGCATCCAGCGCGGGGTACAGCTCCTTCAGGAGCGAGTCGGGCAGGTAGGTCGCGACGGAGACCCCGGCGCGCTTGAGGCCACGGATCACCGCCTCGACGGCTTCGGCTTTCATACGTGCAGTCCTTCGGGTTGGGGGTGGCGTCTCGGCGTTATGGTGTTTCTGCAGCCCCCCTTCGCTTGCCGCAACACGCCGTGTGCTGGTGGGATGCGGTGCGTTTTGGGGCAAACGAAGGTGGGTTGTCTGGTCTGGGGTCTCGGTCGTTCCCTTTCGTTTGCCGCAACACGCCGTGTGCTGGTGGGATGCGGTGCGTTTTGGGGCAAACGAAGGGGGGGTCATGGGGCAGTCGCCGCGAGCGGGTCGGTGACGGATGCCTCGGCTGAGGCATCCGCGGCGCTCGCGGTGAGGCGGTGGGCGCGATGGGTGGGGGCGAGGCGCGGCGAGCCCGAGAGGCGCTCGCGCAGGGTCGCCCCCTCCGGGGTTCCCGCGCGACCGCGCTCGATCAGGATCGGCAGCACGAGGTCGATGAACGCCTGGTACGACGCCGGCCCGCCGAACGTCGGCTCGAGCATGATGCCGTCGATGCCGGATCCGTCGACGATCGCGATGATCTCGTCGGCGACCTGCTCGGGCGATCCGGTGATCTGGAACCCGCGGATCGCCTTGGTGCGGAACTGGTCGAGCACCGCCCGCACCCGGATGTCGGGATCGGTGCGCGCGTACCGGTTGATGAGCGTCTGCCCGAGGTCGGTGTGCAGGTCGGCAACGCGCGTGTCGGGGTCGATGCCGGTGAGGTCGATCCCCGTGATCCCGGCGAACATGACTGCCGCGTCATCCAGGCCCAGCACTGCCTCGTACTCGGCGCGCAGGGCCCGGGCCTCGGCCTCGGTGGGGGCGACGGTGACCGTCATCCCCGTGATGACCTTTACATCTTCGGCGCGCCGGCCCTGTGCCATGGCCTGCGCGCGAATGTCGGCGACGTGGGCTGCGGCGGTCGGAATCGACTGCCCCTGGATGAAGACGGCCTCGGCGTTGCGGGCGGCATACGCGCGCCCGCGGTCGGAGGTTCCAGCCTGGAACAGCACCGGCGTCCGCTGCGGGGTCGGCGGCACGGCGAAGATGCCCTGTGCCCGCTGGTAGGTGCCGTCGACCTCGACGCGGTGCAGCATGCCCGGGTCGGCATACACCCCGCGGGAGCGGTCGCGAACCTCGGCATCCTCGTCCCAGGAGTGCTCCCAGAACCGCAGGCAGGTGTCGAGGAACTCGTCTGCGGCGTCGTACCGCTCGTCGTGGCTGAGCTTCTGCGTCACGCCGAACAGCTCGTCGGTCGTGGCCTGCGACGAGCCGGTCACGACGTTCCAGCCGATGCGTCCGGCGGTGAACCGGTCGAGGGTCGCGAATCGCCGGGCGGTGCCGTAGGGCTTCTCGACCGTCGTTGGCGAGGTGACGACGAACCCGAGCTGGCTGGTCGCGTGCGCAAGCGCCGGGATGGCGAGCATCGGGTCAAGGGCCGGGAACTGGATGCCGTGAGCGGCGACTTCGTCAGGCATCCGTCCGTCGAGGGTGGCGTAGCCGTAGGTGTCGGCGAAGAAGAGGAAGTCGAAGCCGGCGGCATCCAGCATCGTCGCAAGGCCCAGCCAGTAGGAGAGGTCGTCCCAGTCGTCGCCGCGGCCGCGGGGGTCGGTCCAGGTCGGCATCCCGTTGTTGGGGTTCATCATCTCGAACGCGCCGAGCAATATGCGCTTCGGGGAATCTGCGCTCACAGCACCATCACCACCGTCTTCGTCTCTAGATAGTTCTCGAGGCCCTGCGGGCCGTTCTCGTAGCCCCAGCCCGATTCCTTGTGGCCGCCCTTGGGGAGTTCGGGGCCGAGGAAGGAGTGGCAGTTGACCCACACGGTGCCGGCTTCGAGCTGCGCGGCGATGCGGTGGCCGTTGCTGAGGCCTTCGGTCCAGACGCTCGCGGCCAGGCCGTAGGGGGAGTCGTTGGCCCACTCGACCACCTCGTCGAGGTCATCGAACGGAGTGACGACGGCGACGGGGCCGAAGATCTCTTCGCGCATGAGGCGCATCTGCGGGGTCACGTCGGTGAGCACGGTGGGCGTATAGAAGGTGTCGGCCTCACGGATGCCGCCGCTCACCACCCGCGCACCCTCGGCGCGGCCCTCGTCGACGTAGCCGGCAACCCGGTCGGCCTGCGCTTTGCTGACGAGGGGCCCGAGGTCGGTGCCTTCGGCGAGGCCGTGGCCAAGGTGCAGGCCGGTGCCGAAGTCGGCCATCCCGGCTATGACGTCGTCATAGACATCCCGGTGCGCGTAGATGCGGGCGCTCGCGACGCACACCTGGCCGCCGTTGTCGAAGATGCCGCGCGAGACGCCTTCGATCGCGGCGGGCAGGTCGGCGTCGGGCATGATGATCGACGGCGACTTGCCGCCAAGTTCCAGGGTGAGGCGGGCAAGCCGCGTGCCGGCCGACTGCACGAGGCGTTTGCCGACGGCGGTCGAGCCCGTGAAGGCGATCTTGTCGACATCCGGATGCTCCGCCAAAGCCTGCCCGGCCTCGTGACCGTAGCCGGTGACGATGTTGAGCACCCCGGCGGGCAGGCCCGCCTCGAGCATGAGTTGGCCGAGGTAGATCGCGGTGAGGGGGGTGTTCTCGGCGGGCTTGAGCACGATCGTGCAGCCGGCGGCGAGGGCGGGCGCGAGCTTCATGGCCGTCATGATGAGCGGCGAGTTCCACGGCACGATCGCGCCGACGACGCCGACCGGCTCGCGGCGCGTGTAGGCGAAGACCTCTTTGCCGGGAGGGGTGCGCGAGAGCGACGTGGGGATCGTGTCGCCGAGGATCTTCGTCGGCCAGCCCGCGTAGTACCGGAACTGATTGATCGCCGCCGGCACCTCGCCGAACCGCGAGGTGCGCAGCGACTTGCCCTGGTCGAGCGTCTCGAGCTGCGCGAGGTCGTCGAGGTGCTCGGTCATGAGGTCAGCGATGCGCCACAGCAGCGCGCCGCGGTCGGCGGGCCGCATCTCGCGCCAGGCCGACGAGCGCAGAGCGCCCTTCGCGGCACGGACCGCTCTGTCGACATCCGGCGCGGTGCCGCGAGCAACTTCGGCGAGGGCTGCGCCGGTGGCCGGGTCGATCGTGATGAAGGTCGCGCCATCGGATGCCGGGAGCCAGTCGCCGTCGATCAGTAGCTCCGTGCGCCCCGACGCCAGAAACTCCTGCACGCGCGGGCGCAGGATGAACTCGTCAGTGTTCGTCACACCGCGATGCTACGGGGCAATCATTGATTGCTCATGGCTATCACGTTTCGTGGGTGTTTCGAGGGTTGGGGGGGCGGCGGTCACCAGAGAACGTCGCGTCTCCGCACCGGGTCCAAAGCGTCAGGCCTCGCATCGAGGCTACGGGCGCGTCGCTGCCTAAGCCTCGATCCACCGATGAGCCGTGGGTGTGCCGGGGCGGCATGATCGGGGCGCGGTGACGCGTCGAGGGCAGGGTT